>JBFMFC010000072.1:0-15362 GCA_040752195.1 Pseudomonadota bacterium
TGCGCGGCAACGTCGAGACCGAGATCGCGGCCGACGACGATGCGGCCGGCTGCGGCTGCGCGTATCCGGAGTCGGTGCCCGACGACGACGTCGAACGCAGCAACGCGATCCTGGCGCGGCTGCGCGCGGTCGCGCGCAAAGCGGGCGCGGACGATCGCCGGCGGCTGGGCGAGCTACCGATGCACGCGGTCGCGCAGGTCGGGGACGCGCGCATCGCGATCGTGCACGGCGACGCCTGGGCGCTGGCCGGCTGGCGCTTCGCGCACGACAGCGTGCACGACGACGCGCGCGCCGCGCAGCTCGCCGGCGCGCTCGCACTCGGCGCGGTCGACGGCTACGCGTGCAGCCATACCTGCGCGCCGGCGCTGAAAGCCTTCGAACGCGGCTTCGTGATCAACAACGGCGCAGCGGGCATGGCCAATTTCGCCGGCACGTCCTACGGCGTGCTGACGCGGATCTCGACGCGGGGGCTTTCGCGCGCGCTCGAACGCGCACGGCTGTACGGGCTCGTCGACGCGGGCTGCTTCGTCGACGCGCTGAAGATCGAATTCGATCTCGCGACGTGGCTCGCGCGCTTCGACGCGATCTGGCCGGCCGATTCGCCGGCCGCGATCTCATATCGCCGCCGCATCGTCGAGGGGCCCGCGTTCACGATCGACCAGGCGCTCGGCCGCGCGCCGGCCGCGTGCCGCCCCGCCGCTGCGTAAGATCGGCGCCGAGGCGTCGACCGCTGCCGGGTTCGCGCGCCGGCCCGCGACGCGCAAGGAGACCCGATGGACAAGAAGAAACTGGCGCTGCTCGTTGTGCTCGCCGCGGCGATCGCGGCGTTCGTCGTCTTCGACCTGAAGCAGTACCTGACGATCGAGTTCTTCCAGGCGAGCCGGGCGAAGATCGATGCCTTCTACGCCGCGCGTCCGCTGCAGACGATCGCGGCCTACTTCGCGATCTACGTCGCGGTCACCGCGCTGTCGCTGCCGGGCGCGGCGATCATGACGCTCGCCGGCGGCGCGATCTTCGGGCTCGTCGTCGGCACCGTCGTCGTTTCGTTCGCCTCCAGCATCGGCGCCACGCTGGCCTTCCTCGCGGCGCGCTTCCTGCTGCGCGACTGGGTGCAGCGCCGCTTCGGCGAGCGGCTCAGAGCGATCAACGAAGGGGTAGCGAAGGAAGGCGCGTTTTACCTCTTCGCGCTGCGGCTGGTGCCGCTCTTTCCGTTCTGGCTGATCAACCTCGCGATGGCGCTCACCCCGATCCGGGCGCGGACCTTCTACTGGGTCAGCCAGGTCGGCATGCTCGCCGGAACGGTCGTCTACGTCTACGCGGGCACGCAGCTCGGGCAGTTCCGCCTGTCCGCCGGGCTGATCGTCGCGTTCGTGCTGCTGGGCGTCTTCCCGCTCGCCGCCAAGCGGCTGCTGGCGGCGATCGAGTCGCGCCGCGTCTACGCGAAGTGGAAGGACATGCGGCCGGCGAAGTACGACTACAACCTGGTCGTGATCGGCGCGGGTTCGGCCGGGCTCGTTTCGGCGTACATCGCCGCGGCGACGAAAGCGAAGGTCGCGCTCATCGAGAAGCACAAAATGGGCGGCGACTGTCTGAACACCGGCTGCGTGCCGAGCAAGGCGTTGATCCGCTCGGCCAAGCTGCTGTCGCACATCGCGCGCAGCCGGGAGTTCGGCATCCGCGAAGCCTCCGCGCGGTTCGACTTCGCCGAGGTGATGGAGCGTGTGGCGCGCGTCGTCAAGACGGTCGAGCCGCACGATTCGGTCGAGCGCTATACGGCGCTCGGCGTCGAGTGCCTGATCGGCAGCGCGAAGATCACGTCGCCGTGGACCGTCGAGGCGGCGACCGCCGCCGGCACGAAGACGCTGACGACGAAAGCGATCGTCATCGCCGCCGGCGCGCGGCCGTTCGTTCCGCCGATCCCCGGCATCGAGGAAGTTGGCTACCTCACGTCGGACACCGTGTGGAACCTGCGTGCGCTGCCGCGGCGGCTGGTGGTGCTGGGCGGCGGGCCGATCGGTTCGGAGCTGGCACAGGCGTTCGCGCGGCTGGGCAGCCAGGTCACGCAAGTCGAGATGCTGCCGCGCATCCTGATCCGCGAGGACCCCGAGGTTTCGCAGATCGTGCAGCGCCGCTTCGAGGCCGAAGGCATCCGCGTGCTGGTCGGCCACAAGGCCAAGCGCTTCACCGTCGAAGGCGGCGAGAAGATCCTGCTCGCCGAGCGCGAGGGGCGCGACGTTCGCATCCCCTTCGACGCGCTGCTGGTCGCCGTCGGCCGCATCGCCAATACCGACGGTTACGGGCTCGAAGAGCTCGGCATCGGGACGACCCGCGCGCGCACCATCGAGACCGACGAGTACCTGCAGACGATCTACCCGAACATCACCGCGTGCGGCGACGTCGCCGGGCCGTACCAGTTCACGCACACCGCGTCGCACCAAGCGTGGTACGCGACCGTCAACGCGCTGTTCGGCCGCTTCCGAAAGTTCAAGGCGGACAATCGCGTGATCCCGTGGGCGACGTTCACCGATCCCGAAGTCGCGCGCGTCGGCCTGAACGAACAGGAGGCGAAAGAGAAGAACATCCCGCACACGGTGACGGTCTACGGCATCGACGATCTGGACCGCGCGATCGCCGACGGCGAGGCGTACGGCTTCGTCAAAGTGTTGACCCGGCCCGGCACCGACCGCATCCTCGGCGCGACCATCGTCGGCGAGCACGCCGCCGACCTGCTCGCCGAGTACGTGTTCGCGATGACGCACGGCCTCGGCATGAACAAGATCCTCGGCACGATCCACATCTACCCGACGCTCGCCGAGGCGAACAAGTACGCCGCCGGCGCCTGGAAGCGCGCGACCGTCACGCAGGGTCAGTGGGCGTTTCTCGCCGCGCTGCAGGCGTGGCAGCGCGGCGAGTCCGGCCTCGGCGCGGTGCTGCGCCGGGTCGGCGCGCTGCTCACGGACAAGCGCCCCGCCTATGCGCGCGAGGTGAATCACTCGCCGCGATGAACCCGCGATCGCCCGCTGGATCGGTCGCAAGCTCGCCGATGACCTGGCGCGGCCGGTCGGCGCCTCGAGCACGACCACGAGCGACGCGCACGCGCTCGCCGATCCGCATTGCGGCCACTGCGACCGCGAACACCTGCGCATCCGCTATCACCGCCTGTTCGCGCCGCGCGATTTCGACATCTCGCCGTACTTCCGCATCTTCAAGCCGACGCTCGAACGCGGCTTCGACGACCGCCGCCTGCGCTGGGCGCAAGACGACGACGTCGCACGAGCCGAAGCGCGGATCGGGCCGCCCGCGAACGCCGGCGCCCGCGGTGGCTCGTCCGCGTTGGACGGATGAGCACCGCTGCGGCCGTCGCCTTCAGCGCAGCCCGAGCCGCGCGTCCAGCGAGAGCCTTCCCGCGCCGCGGCCGAGCAGATACAGCAGCGCCGTCGCCCACACCAGATGCGTCGGCCACGCCAGCGGATAGACGAAGACTTGGATCACCGCGGTCATCGCCAGCAGCGCCAGCGCCGAAGCGCGCGTCGCCAGCCCGAGCACGAGCAGCAGCGGGAACAGGTGCTCCGCATACGCGGCGGCGTGTGCGGCGATCTCCGGCGGCACGAGCGGCAGACGGTACTCGTCGGCGAACAGGGCGATCGCCTCGTCGCTGACCGCGAGCAGCCCATCGACCTTCGTGCGGCCCGACAGCCAGAACACGCCGGCGATGCCGAAGCGCGCGGCGAGCGCAATGACGTCGTGCCCGATCAGCGCGCCGATCCGCTCGGCGATCCGGTTGTACGCGCCCTGCGCTGCGCGGCTGCCAAGCGCCTGCGACCGAACGTTCATGGTTGCGCCTCCTCGTGGTCGATGCGATGCAGGCCGCTGAACGCGCCCGCCTGCAACAGTCGATGGGTCAGCGCGGCGAGATCGACGCGCGGATCGCGCGCGAGCGCGTGCGAGACCGCCACGGCGATGCTCGCACCGCGCGCGCAGGCCGCGACGAACGCGACACCGGCCGCATCGAGCCCGCCGTGCAGGACCTCGCCGTGCGGGCGCGTCAGCAGGGCGCCTTCGCCGCGCCATTCGATCTCGCCGCACTCGGCATCGTCGTACCGGTTGCGGCGCCAGATCGTGTAGACGGGCAGCGTGTCCGACTCGAACCAGCGCGCCGCCGGATGGACCCGCAGGGCGGTGCGCGACAGCTCTGCCACCGACAGCGCCGCGAGTTCGGCCGGGTCCAGCGGCGGCGCATCCGCCGCAACGTGCGCCTCGGTCCACAGCCGGTCGAGCCGCGCCACTTCCGCGAGATAAGGCAGCTCGGCGGCAGGTTCGAAACGGGCGAGAAAATCGGAAAAGCCGGCGCCGTAGTCGAGCAGCGTCGGATGCGCCGGCAGCGATGCGCGCGCGAACACGGCAGCCGCCGCGCGGAACCACTCATCGCCGACCAGGCGCGCGACCGCAGGGAAGTTCGCCTGCAGCGCGTCGATGCACCCGCGCAGCACCGTGTTCCGGTAGACGGCGAAACCCGGCTGCGCGGCCAGCCGCGCGACCGCGTCGGCCGCGGCGTCGCCGCGTTCGACCGCAGGCGCGGCGGCCAGCACGGCGCGCGCGAACGCGTCCTGGTACGCCGCGAGCGTCGGCGCCATCAGGCGGCCTCGCGCTGGGCGACGCCGGTGCGCGCTGCGCCGAGCAGCGCGTGCGCGCGGTCGCGCTCGGCCAGCAGTTCGTCGAACGGCGGGATGTTGTCGTCGCGTTCGACGAGCGTCGGCCGCGGCCCGATGCGCGCGACGAGCCGCTCGTACAGCGCCCAGACGGCCGGTGCGATCGGCGCATCGTGGCTGTCGACGAGCAGCGTCTCGCCCAGCGCAGGGTCGGCGCTGTGACCCGCCAGGTGGATCTCGGCGACGAGCACCGCGGGCACCGCGTCGATCCACGCCTGCGCATCGGTGCCCAGATTGCGCGCGCTGACGTAGACGTTGTTGACATCGACCAGCAACGCGCAGCCGCTGCGCTGCGCGATCTCGGTCAGGAAGCCGACTTCGTCGTATTCGTGCTCGTCGAACGCGAGGTAGTGCGACGGGTTCTCGAGCGCGATGCGCCGCCGCAGCCGGTCCTGCACGCGGCCGACGTTGGCGACGATCCATCCGAGTGCCTCGCGCGTGCGCGGCACCGGCAGCAGGTCGGGCCGGTATGCGCCGCGCCAAGTGCTCCACGCGAGGTGCTCGGAAACGAGCGTCGGCGCAACGCGATCGACGAGCGACGCGAGCCGCGCCAGATGCGCGGCATCCGGTGCCTGCGCCGCGGCGAGCGACAGCGCCACGCCGTGCAGCGACAGCGGGTGTTCGGCGCGGATCCGATCGAGCCACGCCAGGCGCGGGCCGCCATCGACCATGTAGTTCTCGGGATGCACCTCGAACCACAGCCCCGCGCTCCGGCAGGCGTGCGCCTGCGCGAAGTGCTGCGGCTTCAGCCCGAGGCCCGCCGTCAGTCCAGGCATCGCTACAGCCTTGCGTTGTCGCCGGACGTTGCGGCCAAGGCACCGCGCCGGCGCCTCGGCCGCACGCGTCGCCGTCGTCAGCTCTTGATCGGCGTCAGCGACCCCTTGCCCTTGGGCGTGTCGATCTTCGTGCACGTGCCTTTCGGCACGTACTTCCACGCGTTGCCCTGATAGTCGGTCTTGGCCGTGCCGGCGCACGTCGTGCCCGGGCCGGCCGCGCAGTCGTTCTGGCCGGCCTTGGCCACGCCGTAGCACCTTTCCTTTTCGCCCTTGATCGACGCACCCTTGTCCTGCGCGAGCGCTGCGCCCGACAGGACGGCGGCGAGCGCGAGCGCGGACACACCGAGACTCTGACGACGGTTCATGGTATGGCTCCTCGAGATTGAATGGTTCACGGTCGGCGCAGCCTGCCTGCGCCGATCCGGTTCCGTATTCGGAACCGACCGGCGGGTTCTTACACGCATGATGCCATCCGGGTAGAGCGGTCCGGCCGCGGCCGCCGTCCGAACGCCCGCCGTGCAGCGCGTAAGTTTTCCGGCCTGCAAGCGACCAAGGCGCATCGCGCCGACCCGTTCTTACTGGAGAGCGTCCCTTGATCAAACCGCGTCCGCCCGTACCCGAGTTGTCCGTCCCGGTCGTCGACGGCGGCCACTGGACGTTGAGCGAGCGCGCGCCGCAGCGCTTCGCGATGATCGTCGCCTACCGCGGCCTGCACTGCCCGATCTGCCGCGCCTATCTGTCGGAGCTCGATCGCCTGCATTCGCAATTCGTCGCGCGCGGCGTCGACGTCCTCGCCGTCTCCGCCGACGATGGCGGTCGCGCCGAGCGGGCCGTCGCCCAATGGGGATTGCAGAGCCTCGCGGTCGGCCACAGCCTTCCGATCGACGTGGCGCGCAACTGGGGCCTGTACGTGTCGAGGAGTCGGGGTCCGACATCGGCCGGAATCGAGGAGCCATCCCTGTTCACCGAACCGGGTGTCTTCGTCGTTCGTCCCGATCGCACGCTGTACTTCGCGGCCGTGCAGACGATGCCGTTCGCGCGCCCGCACTTTGACGAGCTGCTGCGCGCGATCGATTTCGTCGTGAAGAACGACTACCCGGCGCGCGGTGAAGCGTGAAGACCGGTCGGCGGACGTTCCTGATCGCGCTGCCGGCGCTCGCGCTGGCGCGGCCGGCGCCGGCGCAGAACCGGCACGACCACGGCTACGCGGCGTGGACCGCGCTGCTGCGCAAGCACGTGCGCGTCGCCGCCGACGGCAACAGCTCGCGCGTCGACTACAGGGGATTCGCCGCCGACCGTGCGCGGTTGCACGCGTTTCTGAAGACGCTGTCCGCGGTCGGCGCGGACGACTACGCGAGCTGGAGCAAGCCGCAGCAGTTCGCGTTCCTCGCCAACACCTACAACGCGTTCACGGTCGAGAAGATCCTGACGCGCTACCCGAACCTGAAGTCGATCCGCGACTTCGGCCTCGTGTTCGGCAATCCGTGGACGGACCGCTTCTTCACGCTGCTCGGAAGACCGCAGCATCTGGACGGCATCGAGCACGAATGGATGCGCGCGCCCGGCGTCTTCGACGATCCGCGCGTACACGTTGCGGTCAACTGCGCGTCGATCGGCTGCCCGATGCTGGACCGCGAGGCGTTCACCGCCGAGAAGCTCGACGCGCAGCTCGAAGATCTGATGCGGCGCTTCCTGTCCGACCGCACGCGCAACCGCTACGACCCGCGGGCGAAGACGCTCGAGCTGTCGCAACTGTTCGACTGGTATGCCGACGACTTCAGGAAGGGCGGCGTGAGCTTCCTCGGGTATCCGGGATTCGCGTCGCTCGCCGAGCTTGGCGCGCGCTATGCCGATCAGCTCGCCGACACCGATGCGGACCGCGCCGCGCTGCGCGCGGGCAGTGCGCCGATCCGGTTCGTCGAGTACGACTGGTCATTGAACGACGCGCGTTGACCCGCACCGCGCCGCCGGCAGCCTCAACGCCCCGGCAGCGCGACCTCGACGCTTCTGCCGCCGTAGCCATACCTCAGATCGCGCGCCTGGACGAGGACGGACCGCACCCCCGGGGGGATGGTCACGCCGTACAGCTCGCGCGTGAACGGCTGCTCGTCGGCGTGATCGTGCAGCAACTTGCGCTCGCCGTAGATCTCGCCGCCGCCGCCGGCGACGCGGAAGCCGTCGGCGTAGCGCTGCGGCGTGTCGTACGGCGACGAGATCGTGACGTCGAAGTCGAAGCGATCACGGCCGCGCGCTCGCACCTTGACCGCGACGACATCGGGATGGCGCTGCTGCTGCGCACCCGCGGGCTGTGCCGATACCTTCGCGCCAGCCCAGGCAAACGCGCCGCACGCGACAAGCAGGGTTCGACGTTTCATTGCGACTCCTTCCGATCCGCGCCGACGCATCGCCCGCGGCACGCCGCAAGTCTGCCACCGCATCGCACACGGCGCAGCGTACGGGCGGCGCACCGTTCCCGGCAAGCCGGCACGCGCGGCTGCTAACCTCGCGCCGCCATGCCGGATGCACCTTCGCTCGAGTCCGCAGTCGCCGACCACCGCGCACGCAACGCGCGCGCCGACGATGCCGCGCGTACCGCGCTCGCGCTCGGCCTGGTCGGCGCGCTCGGCGAAGAACTTCTCGCGCTGCTGGTCGCGTCGAGCGACTACCGGCTCGTGCACGTCGCCGTCACGCACCCGATCGGCTCGGCCACCGCGCGCTTCCATCCGTGGGTCGTCGGCCAGGGCGTCGTGCTCGCCGACGACGCCTACGTCTGCCTCGCGGGGCCCGAAACCTTCGTCCCCGCCGGCTCGCCGCTGCGCGCGTTCGCGCCGGGCGAGCTGCTCGACGCCGCGCGCATCGCGCGCGACTGCGGCGCGCGCCGGCTCGTCGTCGTCGCACCGCTCGATGCGCTGCTGCAGATGAGCGCGGCGGCCGCGACGATCGCCAGCGCCGACGAGATCGAGCTGGCGCGCATGGGTTTCGAGTCCGTGCTGATCGTGCGGCCGACCGCGGCCGACGACACCCGCTCCGGCGGGCGCTGGCTGCCGGCGCTCGTCCGCGCTGCCGGCCGCGCGCTCGCCGACATCATGCTGCCGACGTATGCGCGCGCGCTGTCGGCCAGGACGGCGGCGCGCGCGATCCTGGAAGCGGCGCGCAGCGCGCGTCCCGGCGTCACCGTTCTCGGCGCGCGCGACCTGCTCGCGATCGTCCAGGCGAAGTGGCCCGAGCTGGCGCCGAAGCGCGGCAAGTTGCGATGACACGGGCATGCGGCTGGCGATCATCGTCCCGGTACTGAACGAAGCGCGCGGCATCGAGGCGGCGCTGGCGCGGCTGGCGCCGTTGCGCGCGCGCGGCGCGCGCGTGATCGTCGTCGACGGCGGCAGCGGCGACGACACGGTGCGGCGCGCCGCGCCGCTCGCCGATCGCGTGATCGAGGCGCCGCGCGGCCGCGCGCTGCAGATGAACGCCGGCGCGCGCGCGCCGGAGGCCGCCGACGCCGACGTGCTGCTGTTCCTGCACGCCGACACGGCGCTGCCGCCCGACGCGGACCGGATCATCTTCCGCACGCTCGCCAACTCGGACCGCTGCTGGGGCCGCTTCGACGTGTCGATCGATGGCCGTTCGCGCTGGCTGCCGGTGGTCGAGGCGCTGATGAACTGGCGCTCGCGGCTCACGGGAATCGCCACCGGCGACCAGGCGATCTTCGTCGAGCGCGGCGCGTTCGTCGCGCTCGAAGGCTTTGCGCCGATCCCGCTGATGGAGGACATCGAGTTCAGCAAGCGCGCCAAGCGCATTTCGCCGCCGCTCGCGTTGGCCGCTCGCGTGACGACCTCGGGCCGCCGCTGGGAAAAGCACGGCGTGTGGCGCACGATCCTGCTGATGTGGCGTCTGCGGCTCGCGTACTTCTTCGGCGCCGACCCGGCCGAGCTCGCGCGCCGCTATCGCGACGCGCGCTGACGATGCCGCCACCTTGCATCGACATCGCCGTCTTCGCCAAGGCGCCGGTACCGGGCGAAGCGAAGACGCGGCTCATCCCGCGGCTCGGCGCCGAGGGCGCGGCGCGGCTGCAGGAACGCCTGATCGAAAGCGCGCTCGCGAAGTCCGTCGCGCTCACCGGCGCGCGCGTCACGCTGTGGGTCGCAGGCGACGCGCGGCATCCGTTCGTCGCCGCGTGCGCGCAACGCGTCGGCGTTGCGGTCCGGTTTCAGCAGGGGCACGACCTCGGCGCACGGATGCGGCACGCGTTCGCCGATACACTCGCGCCCGGCCGCGGCGATCGGTGCCTGCTGATCGGCACCGATTGCCCGGCGCTGACGACCGCGGATCTCGCGGCGGCCGCGCAAGCGCTCGCCGCGAACGACGCGGTCGTGCAGCCGGCCGAGGACGGCGGCTACGTGCTGATCGGATTGCGTGCACCGCACGCGCAGTTGTTCGAAGGAATCGAATGGGGCGGATCGACGGTGATGCAGGCAACGCGCGAGCGCATGGCGCGGCTCGGGTTGCGCTGGTGCGAACGCCCGCCGCTGCCGGATCTCGACACGCCGCAGGACTACGAGCGCGCGCTCGCCGCCGGCTGGCTCACCGCGTGAGGCGCGCAGCGGCACTCGCGCTGGCGTCGTTCGCGCTCGGCGTGCCGGCGGCGGCCGCGACGCTCGAGCTGGCGCCGTTTTCCAGAGCGCCGACCGGCGCGCCGCCCGCGCCGTGGAAGGTCGCGACCTCGCCGAAGATCGCGCACCACACGCGCTACGAAGTCGTCGCGCTCGACGGCGCGCACGTGCTGCGCGCACGCGCCGACGCGTCGTACGCGAACCTTGTTTACGAGCTGCCGCCGGCGACGATCGCGACGCGGCTGGCGTGGCGCTGGCGCGTCGATCAGCCGGTCGAAGGCGCGGACCTCTCGCGCAAGGCGGGCGACGACGTGCCGGCGCGCGTGTGCGCGCTGTTCGATCTGCCGCTCGAGCGCCTCACGGCCGGCGACCGCCTCCGCATCCGGCTCGGCCGCCTGCTGTTCGATCCCAGGCTGCCCCCCGCGGCGATCTGCTACGTGTGGGACGCGAAGCTCGCCGCCGGCACGTGGCTCGCCAACGCGTACACGGAGCGCGTCCGCATGCTGGTGCTGCGGCAGGGGGTGACCGGCCGCTGGTTCGACGAGTCGCGCGATCTGCGCGCCGACTTCGCCGCAGCCTTTCCCGACGAGAGCAAAGGCGGCCTGCCGCCGCTCGCCGCGGTCGCGCTGTCCGCCGACGCGGACGACACGGGAGGGCACGCGCTGTCGTACTTCGGCGACGTCGTGCTGGAAACCGAGTGAAGCGGCTGCTGCTGGCCGGCGGCGGCCATTCGCACGTGTTCGTGCTGGACGCGCTCGCGCGCGCGCCGCTTTCCGATGTCGAGGTCACGCTGGTGTCGCCGTTCGACCGGCAGGTCTACTCGGGCATGCTGCCGGGCTGGATCGCCGGCCACTACGCCATCGAGCAGTGCGTGATCCCGCTCGCGCCGCTGGCGCAGCGGGCCAACGCGCGCTTCGTGCAGGCGCACGTGGCGCGGCTCGATCTGGCCGCGCGCGTCGCGTACACCGAGGCATCCGAGCCGCTGCCGTTCGACGCGATCTCGATCGCGACCGGGCCGGTGATGGACCTCGACGCGATCCCGGGGCTGCGCGAGCATGCAGTCCCGGTGCGGCCGATCGAATCGCTGATCCGGGCTTGGCCCCGGCTGTTCGCGCAACTCGTCGCGCTGGCCGAAGCCGACCAGAACGCCGCCACCCTCACTGTGCTCGGCGGCGGCGCCGGCGGCGTCGAGCTGGCGTTCGCGATCGCGTACCGCGCGCAGATGGCGTGCGTGCCCGTGCGCGTGCAGCTCGTCACCGGCAAGCCCGGCCTGCTGCCCACGCTCGCCGCCGGCGTGCGCCGGCGCATCGCGCGGCTGCTTCCCGCGCGCGGCGTGCGGCTGATCGAGGACGATGCCGTCGAGATCACGCGCCACACGGTGCTGCTCGCCGACGGCGGCGAGATCGCCTCCGACGTGACGATCGCCGCGATCGGCACGGCCGCGGCCGACTGGCCGCGCGAGGCGGGGCTCGCCGTCGACGAGCGCGGTTTCATCGCGGTCGACGCGCGGCTGCAGTCGATCTCGCACCCGTTCGTCTTCGCCGCCGGCGACTGCGCGTCGATCGTCGGCCACCCGCGTCCGAAGTCCGGCGTCTACGCGGTGCGCGCCGGCCCGCCGTTGGCGCGCAATCTGCTGCGCCATCTCGCCGGCAAGCGGCTGCGCCGCTGGCACCCGCAGCGAGTCGCGCTGTACCTGATCTCGACCGGCCCGCAATACGCGGTCGCAAACTGGGACGGCTTGAGCACCGAGGGTCGCTGGGTCTGGCGTTGGAAGGACCGCATCGACCGCCGCTTCGTCGCGCGCTACGCGCCGTAAAGGCCGTGCGCCGCGTCATGGTCCCGGTGCCGGAAGGCCGGCGCGGCTCGTGCTCAAATCCGCACGCGCGCGGCCCGGCGCGGCCGGCGACAAAGATGCCGCGATGAAACTCCTCACCGTCGCCCTGTGGATCGCGTTCGCGCTGGTCGCGGTCACCTTTGTCGCCGGCCAGCTCGGCCTGCTCTCGGGGCGGCAGCCGACGGACCTCGGCGTGCGCGACGGACGGCTCAAGCCGCCTTCGCGCACACCCAACAGCGTCTCGAGCCAGGCGCATCTTTATCCCGACGCGCCGCAGAGGGACGATGCGGCGATCGCGCCGCTGAAGTTCACCGGCGATCCGGCCGCGGCGATCGCGCGGGTGCGACGCATCGTCGAGTCGATGCCCGGCGCGCGCGTCGTGGACGCGCGCTCGGACTACCTGTACGCGCAGTTCACGACGCGGTGGCTCAAGTTCGTCGACGACGTGGAGTTCTGGGCCGCTCCCGCCGAAGGCGCGATCCACGTCCGCTCCGCCTCGCGCGTCGGCCGCAGGGACTTCGGCGTCAACCGCAAGCGGGTCGAAGCGATCCGCGCGGCGTACCAACGGCAGTAGGGCAAGCGCGCCGCGAGCACCGCGCGCCCGACGACCCGGGTTTGTGGCGCGGCTCGATCGGCATGGCGCAGGCCGCCGTGCGTGCGCCCGACGCCGCCGAGCACGCGGTGCGCCGCTGCCGCGGAAAAGCCGGGCGGATCGGGTCCTTTTGCGGGCTCGCGGCCGGCGGTCGCGGCGCTAGCCTTGCCGTCGACCTCACTCGACGGAGACCTTCCGATGCGACTCGACGTCAACGCGCTGCGAGTTCTCGCGGCCGCCGCGGCCGTGCTCGCTTTCGCGACCTCGCTGCCCGCGGCCGCCGAGCCGCCGCCGCACGCGAAAGCGCACGGCTGGCGCAAGAAGAACGACCCGAACTACCGCGGCTACACCGGCAAGGTCTGGGAGAAGGACTACGGCGTCGTCTCCGGCCGCTGCAACACGGATGCCGTGCTGGCGGTCGCGGGCGGCGCGATCGGCGGCATCGTCGGCGCGCGCAGTTCGGACCCCGATTCGCGCGCAGTCGCGGTGATCGTCGGCACCGCGATCGGCGCGGTGATCGGCGCAAAGATCGGCCGCGAGCTGGATCGCGCCGACCAGGCCTGCATCGGCCACTCGCTCGAACTGGCCGGCGACAACAAGGTCGTGCGCTGGAACAACGCGCAGACCGGCGTGGCCTACGAGCTCGTGCCGCTCGCAGGCGACGGCAGGAACTGCCGCAGCTTCCGCCTCAACGCCACGCGCGGCACGGCGAGCGAAAGCGCACTGCGAAAGGCCTGCCGCGACGGGCAGGGGCAGTGGCAGTTGGTCTCGTAACCGCTGGGCTTTCCACCCGAAACGGCGCGGGCTCCGCGCCGTTTTTCGTTTGGACGCCGCAGACGGCGAACGATCGGGCATGATCCGCGCGCCCGATACCTGGTGATCCGATCGACATGAATTTCCGCCTGCTGCCGCTCGCGCTGACCGCCCTGCTCGCCGCCTGCGCCGCGCCACCCGTAACACCTGCGCTTGCGCCACCGCCGGCGTTGACGCTGTCCGGCGTGCCCGCGGTGCCGGCCGAGCTGGTGCGCCGCGTGGGTCCGTACGGCGAGTTCCGCGGCGCCGCGCTGCTCGACTGGTCGCCGGACGGCGCATCGCTGCTGGTCGCTTTCCGCAGCGGCAACACCGTGCAGCTTCATCGCGCGCGCCCCGGCCGGCCGCTCGAAGCGTTGACGCGCTCGCAGGAGCCGACGCGCACCGGCGCCTTCGTTCCCGGACACCTGAACCTGCTCGTGTTCCTGCGCGACGCCGGCGGCGACGAAGCCACACAGATCTACCGGCTGGACCTCACCACCGGACAGCAGACGCAGCTCAGCGACACGGGCCGGCGGCACACGCTCGGACCGTTCAACCGCGCCGGCACCGCGTTTGTGCAGACCTCGGTGCCGCTGGACCGCACCGCGCCCGGCGGCACGCGCGAACGCGTGACGACCGAGGTCGCGCTGCTGGAACCCGCGAGCGGCGCGCGGCGCGTGCTCGCCACGCTGCCGGGCACGGGGTGGTTCGCGTCGGACGTCTCCGACGACGACCGCAGCGTGCTGCTCGTCCGCTATCGCTCGCCGGCCGACAGCGAGGTCTGGACGCTCGACATCGCGAGCGGGCGACCCACAAGGCTTCTGCCGCGCGCGGGCGACGCGCCCGCGTTCTTCGCGTCGGCGCACTACGCGCCGGACGGGCGGCGCATCTTCGTCGCGACCGACCGCGCGGACGAGTTCCGCCAGCTCGAGCGCTACGACCCCGCGAGCGGCGCCTTCGAGCGCGTGACGCGCGGCGTCGCGTGGGACGTGAACGCGGTGGAGATCGCGCGCGACCGCTCGCGCATCGCGGTGGTCGTCAACGAGGCCGGGCGCGGCGTGCCGCGCGTGTACGACGCGGCCACGCTCGAGCCGATCGCGCTGCCGGCGCCGCCCGGCAACGTCACCGCGCTGCGCTTCGCGCCCGATGCGCGCGCGGTCGCGCTGGCGGTCGTCTCCGCGCAGTCGCCTTCGAGCGTCGAAGTCGTCGACCTCGCCGCGCGCACGCGCACCGTGTGGGCGCCGGCCGACACGGCGGGCATCGACACGCGAACCTTCCGCCCGCCGGAGCTGGTCGAGTGGACGAGCTTCGACGGCCGCAGGATCAGCGGCTGGATCACACGGCCGCCGGCGCGCTTCGCGGGGCCGCGGCCGGTCCTGATCGACATCCACGGCGGGCCGGCGGTGCAGGCGCGGCTCGATTTCAACGGACGCAACAACTACCTGATCAACGAGCTGGGCATCGTGCTGATCGAGCCGAACGTGCGCGGCTCGACCGGCTTCGGCAAGACCTTCGTCGCGCTCGACGACGGCATGCGGCGCGAGGATGCCGTGCGCGACATCGGCGCGCTGCTCGACTGGATCGCGGCGCAGCCCGACCTCGACGCGCGGCGCATCGCCGTGCAGGGCGGCAGCTACGGCGGCTACATGACGCTCGCGGTCGCGGTGCACTACGGCGACCGCATCCGTGCCGCGATCAGCACGGTCGGCATTTCGCACTTCGTCACCTTCCTCGAGCGCACCGAAAGCTACCGGCGCGACCTGCGCCGCTCCGAGTACGGCGACGAGCGCGATCCGGCGATGCGCGCGTTCCTCGACCGCATCTCGCCGCTCACGAACGCCGCGCGGATCCGCGTGCCGCTATTCGTCCTGCACGGCCGCAACGATCCGCGCGTGCCGGTGCGGGAAGCCGAGCAGATCGTGCGCACCGTGCGCGCCAACGGCGTGCCGGTGTGGAGCCTGATCGCCGAGGACGAAGGCCACGGTTTCGCCAAGAAGGCGAACGCCGATTACGCGTTCTACGCGCGCGTGCTGTTTCTCGAGCGCTTTCTGC
>JBFMFC010000073.1:0-15170 GCA_040752195.1 Pseudomonadota bacterium
TGGCCTACCCCTTGCGCGGTCAGGTGCTTCTGGCGCGACTTCGGAATGTTGCGGCACAGGTCGTGCGCGGCCTGCGTCTGGCCGCTGCCGGAGATGTCGTCCAGTTCACCTTCGATGGTGAACAGCGCGACGGTCTTGATGTCTTCGGGCGCGACGCGCCGCCCGCGGACGTGCCACGTCCCGTTCGGCAGCCGGTGCTCCTGGAAGACGATCCTGATCGTGTCGAGGTAGTACTCGGCCGGCAGGTCGAGCACCGCGTTGTACTCGTCGTAGAAGCGGCGGTGCGACTCGACGTCTTCCATGTCGCCCTTGACCAGGTCCATGTAGTAGTCCCAGTGCGAATTCAGGTGCCGGTCCGGGTTCATCGCGACGAAGCCGGCGTGCTGCAGGAAGCCTGGATAGACGCTGCGCAGGTAGCCCGGATAGTTCGACGGCACCTTGAAGATGACGTTGTTCTCGAACCACTCGTAGCTCTTGCGCTGAGCGAGCGCGTTGACCGCGGTCGGGCTGCGGCGGGTGTCGATCGGCCCGCCCATCATCGTCATCGAACGGGGCAGCTTGGGATCGCCGGCCGACGCCATCAGCGACACGGCGGCAAGCACCGGCACGGTCGGCTGGCACACCGAGATCAGGTGGACGTCGGGGCCGAGGTGGCGGATGAACTCCGTCACGTAGTCGACGTAATCGTCGAGGTGGAACGGGCCGTGCGTGATCGGAACGAGCCGCGCGTCGACCCAGTCGGTGATGTACACGTCGTGCTCGGGCAGCAGCGCGCGCACCGTGTCGCGCAGCAGGGTCGCGTGGTGGCCCGACAGCGGCGCCACCACCAGCACGGCCGGATCGTTTGCGCGCTTGGCCTGTCCGTTCTTCAGCCCGCGCCGGAAGTGCAGCAGCTTGCAGAACGGTTTGTCGATCACGGTTTCGATCGTGACCGGCACTTCGCGGCCGTCGATGGTCGTCGTCGGCAGGCCCCACTCGGGCTTTTCGTAGTGCTTGCCGATCCGGTGCAGCAGGTCGTAGCCGGCCGCCATACGGCGCGAAAACGGCGTGTACGCGAGCGGGCTGTACGGACTGGAGAACAACTGCGATGTGGCTTGCGCCCACACCGATAGCGGGTTCAGGAACTTGCGCTGCAGTTCATGCAGGTGATAGAGCATGCCCGGCTCCCGTCAACGTGCTGCCTCCTCGTCTCGGCGCATTCAGACGACGGCGGATTATGCTCGCGCGACATGGCCGCATCAAATCGGCAGATAAGTACCTGAATTGCGCCCTCGACGGGTGATCCGGTGGCCTGACCAATGCGTTGCGGCTGTGCGGCCAGGCCGAGCTCGCCGCGCGGCTCTCCCCGGGGCGCTACCAGTAGTTCTCGACCGCGAGATGGCCGGGCTGTCCGCGGCGCGAAGTGACGAAGCCCTTCGCCTGCAGCAGCTTGCGGGTGTCGTCGACCATTTCCGGATTGCCGCAGATCATGATGCGCGAGCGGTCGTGGTCGAACTTCAGGCCGACGCACGCCTCCAGCTCGCCGCTTTCGATCAACGCCGGAATGCGCTTGGCGAGCGCACCGGGCGCCGCCGCTCGCGTGGCCGTTCGCACATAGTGCAGCTTGTGGCCCTGGGAACGGAAGTGCTCGTGCGTGCGAAACGCCTCGATCGTGTCGGCGTAGGCGAACTCGTTCGGATAGCGCACGCTGTGGACGACGATCAGGTTCTCGTAGTCGTCCCAGGTCTTCATGTCCCACAGCATCGAGAGGAACGGCGCAAGCCCGGTTCCCGTCGCCAGCATCCACAGGTCCTTGCCGCCCTCGAAGCGGTCGGTCGTCAGGAAGCCGTAGCTCGCCTTCTCGACGTACACCGTGTCGCCGACCTTCAGCCGTGCCAGCTCGCTGGTGAACTCCCCGCCCGGAACGACGATCGAGTAGAACTCGAGGTGCTCGTCGTAGCTCGCCGAGACAATCGAGTAGGCGCGCCAGACGATCTTCTCGCCCGACGGGTTCTTCGGGTTGTCCGGATCGGGTTTCTTGACGCCGAGCCGCGCGAACTGGCCCGGCGTGAAGCGGAAACCCTGGTGCCGGGTCAGCCTGAAGGAAAACAGGTTCGGTGCCCACGGATGGATCCAGAGGATCTTCTCCGCGGTGTACTTGTCCGGTGCAACCATTGTCGTGGCGGGCGCGCGGGGAGTTCGCGGCTCAGGGCCCGCCGCTCGGCAAGTCGCGCGCGCGAGCAGCTTGCCGGCGAGCTCTCAGCGCTCGAGGTACTTCAGCTTGTCGCGCACGTCCTTCCACTGATCGGCGTCGGGCGGGTGCGGCTTCATCCTTGTGATCGACGGCCACTTCTTGGCCAGCTCGGCATTCAGCGCGATGAACTGCCGCTGGTCTTCCGGGACGTCTTCTTCGGCGTAGATGGCGTTGACGGGACATTCGGGGATGCACACCGCGCAGTCGATGCACTCGTCGGGATCGATCGCGAGGAAGTTGGGCCCTTCGCGAAAGCAGTCGACCGGACACACGTCGACGCAGTCCGTGTACTTGCACTTGATGCAGGGCTCGGTGACGACGTGAGTCATGGCGCCGGCGGCTTCAACGCGTAGGAGTTCGATGACGGCGCGTATTCTAGCGCCGCGGATCGGACGGCCCGGCCCGTCTCTCTCGAGAGAAGGGTCATCGATGCGGACCTCGGCGCGACGCCGGTGCGATCCTCGCCGAATCGAGCCTGACCCACGCGCATCATCCGCTCGACCGCGTGTTCGCGATCGATCGCGGCGCGGTGGCGGAAAATGCGGGGCAGCGCCGCGCGGCGGCGCCGTAGTCGGAGCGGTACAGCGGAGCGACACCATGGATTTCGAGTTTTCCCCCGAGGCGCAGGCGATGCAGCAGACGCTGCGCCGTTTCGTCGAACGCGAGGTGCTGCCGGCGAACAACGAGTGGCATCGGCTCGCGGAGTCCGGCACCTATCCGCTCGCGGTCATCGAGCCGCTGAAAGCGAAGGCGAAGGCCGCCGGGCTGTGGAACCTGTTCCTGCCGGGGCTCAAGCCCGACGAGCCTGGCACGCGGATGTCGAACCTCGACTACGCGCCGATGGCCGAGATCATGGGACGCATTCCGTGGTCGTCCGAGGTGTTCAACTGCAACGCGCCCGATACCGGCAACATCGAACTGCTGCACCTAGCCGCGAACGCCGAGCAACGCGAGCGCTGGCTGAAGCCTCTGCTCGCGGGCGAGATCCGCTCGGCCTTCGCGATGACCGAGCCCGACGTGGCCTCGTCGGACGCGACCAACATCCGCACCAGCATCCGCCGCGACGGCGATTCGTACGTGATCAACGGCCGCAAATGGTTCATCACCAACGCCGCGCATCCGAACTGCCGGATCGCGATCGTGCTCGGCGTCACCGACGAGCGGCCCGACGCCGACCCGCACCGCAGGCACTCGATGGTGCTCGTGCCGATGGATACGCCGGGACTGACCGTCGTTCGCAACATCCCGATCATGCACCACCACTCGCCCGACGGGCACTGCGAACTCGTCTTCCGCGACGTGCGCGTGCCGGTGTCGAATCTGCTCGGCGAGGAAGGGCAGGGCTTCAAGCTCGCGCAGGCGCGGCTCGGCCCCGGCCGCGTGCACCACTGCATGCGGACGATCGGCCAGTGCGAGCTGGCGCTCGAGCTGATGTGCGAGCGCGCGCTCGAACGCCGCACCTTCGGCAAGTATCTGGCCGACTTCGCCAACGTGCAGGACTGGATCGCGGCCTCGCGCATCGAAATCGACCAGGCCCGGCTGCTGGTGCTGCGCGCCGCGTGGCTGATGGACAAACAGGGCAACGCCGCGGCGCGCGTGGACGTCTCCGCGATCAAGGTCGTCGCCGCGCAACTGCAGACGCGCGTCGTCGACCGCGCGATGCAGGTCTTCGGCGCGATGGGGCTCACGCCCGACGTGCCGCTGTCGTACCTGTGGACGTGGGGGCGCGCGCTGCGCTTCATCGACGGCCCCGACGAAGTGCACCTGCGTACGGTCGCGCGCGCGGAGCTGGCCAAGGCGAAGGCGAATCGCGGGTCGACGGCGCCGTACTATCGAGTCGGTTGAAGGGAGTCGGCGGCATGCCGTCGTGGCGTGAATCGTCGCCGCCGATGCGCGCCGAGGCGCACTTCGGCGACCGCATCGTGCGCTGTTTCGCCGACCGGCCGCGCGACGTCCATGCGCTGTTCGCGCAGGCGGTCGCGCGCAACGCGGGCGGCGAAGCGCTGGTCGACGGCGCCGAGCGGCTCGCCTGGCGCGATCTCGAAGACTCGGTCGCCCGCGTCGCGGCCGGGCTCGCTCGCCGCGGCATCGGTCGCAGCGACCGTGTCGCGCTACTGCTCGGCAACCGCAAGGAATTCGTGATCGCGTGGCTCGCCGCCGCGCGGCTCGGTGCGATCGTCGTTCCGCTGTCGATCCGTGCGCAGGCGCCCGAGCTTGCGTACATGCTGGCGCAGTGCGAAGCGTCGGCGATCGTCCACGAAGCGCAGCTCGCCGACCGGCTGCCGTCGTCCGCCGACGCGCCCGCGCTGCGGACCCGGCTTGCGGTCGGCGAGTGCGCCGGATCGGAGCCGTTTGCGGCGCTGATCGGCGCAGATCGCGTCGACGCGGCGGCCGCCAGCGACGAAGAGGACACCGCGGCGATCCTGTACACGTCGGGCACGACCGGCCGCCCCAAGGGCGCGATGCTGACGCATCTCGGCATCGTTCACTCGGCGCTGCACTACGCGTCGACGATGCGCCTGACGGAACGCGATCGCTCGATCGCCGCGGTGCCGCTGTCGCACGTGACCGGCGTCGTCGCGCTGGTCGCGACGATGCTGCGCTGCGCCGGCACGCTGATCCTGCTGCGCGAATTCAAGGCCGTGAACTTCATCGAGCTCGCCGCGCGCGAGCGGATGACGCATACGGTGCTTGTGCCGGCGATGGTCAACCTGTGCCTGCTCGCACCCGAGTTCGACCGCTTCGATCTGTCCGCGTGGCGCATTGGCGGCTACGGCGGCGCGCCGATGCCGCCGGCGACGATCGAGCGCTGCGCGCAGATGCTGCCGAAGCTCGAGCTGATGAACCTGTATGGCGCGACCGAAACGACCTCGCCGGCGACGATCATGCCGGCTGACTTCAGCGCGACGCACGCGGACAGCGTGGGACTGACGGTCGCGTGCGGCGACATCGTCGTGATGGACGACGCGGGCAGACAGGTGGCGCCGGGCGAAACGGGCGAGCTCTGGATCGGCGGGCCGATGGTCGTGCGCGGTTACTGGAACGATCCGCAGGCGACCGCGCGCGAGTTCACCGCGGGCTACTGGCATTCGGGCGACCCGGGATCGATCGATGCCGACGGTTTCGTCCGCGTGTTGGACCGCAAGAAGGACCTGATCAACCGCGGCGGCTACAAGATCTATTCGGCCGAGGTCGAGAGCGTGCTGATCGCGCACCCGGCCGTGGTCGAAGCCGCCGTCGTCGCGAAACCCTGCCCCGTGCTCGGCGAACGCGTGCACGCTTTCGTCTGCCTGCGCGCCGACGCGACCGCCGACGACCTGCGCGCGCACTGCGCGGCGCGACTGTCCGACTACAAGGTGCCCGAAACCTTCACGCTGAGCCGCGAGCCGCTGCCGCGCAACGCCAACGGCAAGCTGCTCAAACGGCTGCTGCGCGAGCGGGTGGCGACCGGGGTAACCTTTCCCACATGAGCGACACCTCGTCCCCGCTGATCGTCAGTCGCGAAGGCGGCATCGTCCGGCTCCGCTTCAACCGCCCGCAGGTGCTCAACGCGCTCGACCGCGCCGCCGCGCGCGCGTTTCTCGAAGTCTGCCGCGATCTCGCGGAGGACCGTTCGGTGCGCGTGCTCGTCGTGAGCGGCGAGGGGCGCGCGTTCATGGCCGGCGGCGACCTGGAGGAACTGAAGGCCGATCCGGTCGGCGCCGCCGAAGCGCTGATCGGTCCGGTGCACGAGGCGCTGCCGCTGCTCGCCGGCATGCGCGCGCCGGTCGTCGCCAGCCTGCACGGCGCGGTCGCCGGCGCCGGGCTGAGTCTGGCGATGGCGTGCGACTTTGCGCTCGCCGCCGAAGGAACGAAATTCACGCTCGCATACGTCAACATCGGCGCGAGCTGCGACGTCTCGGCGTCGTGGTCGCTGCCGCGGCTCGTGGGGCTGCGCCGCGCGCTCGAGATCGCGCTGCTCGGCGACGTCTTCGACGCCGCCGAAGCGCAGCGGATCGGCATCGTGAACCGCGTCGTGCCGGCCGCGGAACTGGAAGCGCAGACGCTTGCGCTCGCACGGCGGCTGGCCGAAGGACCGGCCGAGTCGATCGCGCAGATGAAGCGGCTGATGCGGACTTCGTTCGAGCGTGACCTGCGCGGCCAGCTCGACACCGAGCGCGCGGCCTTTCTCGCGTGCGCGGCGACCGCCGACTTCGCCGAAGGCGTCGACGCCTTCATCGCGAAACGCAAACCGCGGTTTGGCGGAGCATGAGCCGGGCGAGTGCGCGCGCGGAGCGGCCGTCTGCGCGCTCCGCGCAACGACAGGATTCCGGGAGGTGATCGATGAGAACCCGTGCTGCCGTGCTCGACAAGATGGGCGTGCCGCCGCCGTACGCACAGACCAGACCGCTTTCGATCCAGGAACTCGACCTCGAGCCGCCCGGTGCGGGCGAAGTGCTGGTGCGGATCCGCGCGGCCGGGCTGTGCCATTCGGATCTTTCGGTCATCGACGGCAGCCGGCCGCGGCCGACGCCGATGGCGCTCGGCCACGAGGCGGCCGGTGAAGTCGAGGCGCTCGGCCCGGGTGTCACCGATCTCGCGGTCGGCGATCACGTGGTGCTGGTCTTCGTGCCGAGCTGCGGCCACTGCCTGCCGTGCGCCGAGGGCCGCCCCGCGCTGTGCGAGCCGGCCGCTGCAGCCAACGGCGCCGGCACGTTGCTGTCGGGCGCGCGCCGACTCAGCCGCAACGGCCAGCCGATCCACCACCACCTCGGCTGCTCGGCGTTTGCCGAACGGGCGGTCGTGTCGCGCAATTCGGTCGTCAGGATCGACCCGGCGCTGCCGTTCGAAGAGGCCGCGCTGTTCGGCTGCGCGGTGCTGACGGGCGTGGGCGCGGTGGTCAATACCGCAAAGGTCCCCGCCGGGGCGAGCGTGGCGGTCGTCGGCCTCGGCGGCGTCGGCCTGGCGGCGCTGATCGGCGCCGTCGCCGCGGGCGCTGCGCGCATCGTCGCGGTCGATCTGTCGGCGGAGAAGTTGCAGACCGCGCGCTCGCTCGGCGCGACCGATGTCTTCGACGCGGCCGCGGCCGACTGTGCCGATGCGGTGCGCGCGGCCACCGCCGGCGGCGTGGAGTACGCGTTCGAGTTCGCCGGCGCGGCCAAGGCGATGGAGCTGGCCTACAAGATCACGCGCCGCGGCGGCACGACGGTCACCGGCGGGCTGCCGCCGCCGACCGCCACGCTGCCGCTGCCGCTGGTCAACCTCGTCGCCGAAGAGCGCACCGTCAAGGGGAGCTACATCGGCACCTGCGTGCCGCTGCGCGACCTGCCGCGCTTCATCGCGCTGCACCGCCAGGGGCGCCTGCCGGTGCGCAGGCTGCTGTCCGGGACGCTCAAGCTCGAAGAGATCAACGAGGGCTTCGACCGGCTGCGCGAGGGCAGGGCGATCCGGCAGGTCGTGCTGATGTAAGCGCCGCGGATCGCCGGTCGCCGAGCGCCGGCGGCAGACCGCCTCGCGCTGCGCCGGGGCGGGGCGGGCCTCGCTCGTCCGGTGATAACCTGCGCGCGATCCGCATTCCGCAACCCGAGCATGATCATCACCAGCCTTCTCGACACCGACCTGTACAAGTTCACGATGATGCAGGTCGTGCTGCACCACTTTCCGGGGGCGCAGGTCGAATACCGCTTCAACTGCCGCAACAAGGGCGTGGATCTGTCGCCGTACATCGACGAGATCCGCGAGGAGGTCGCGTGGCTGTGCACGCTGCGCTTCCGCGAGCGCGAGCTCGACTACCTACGCGGCCTGCGCTTCATCAAGAGCGACTTCGTCGACTTCCTCGGGCTGTTCCAGCTCAACACCAAGTACATCACGATCGAACGCTCGGAAAAGGAAAACGGCGGCATCGAGATCGTCGTCAAGGGACCGTGGCTGCACACGATCCTGTTCGAGATCCCGGTGCTGGCGATCGTCAACGAGATCTACTTCCACAACACGCAGCCGATCCCGGACTACGCCGAGGGGCGCAGGCGGCTGCGCGAGAAGATCGCGCTGGTGCGCGACGACCCGGAGATGGAAGGCGTGCACATCGCCGACTACGGAACGCGGCGGCGCTTCTCGCGGCTGTGGCACGAGGAGGTGCTGCTGACGCTGAAGGACGAGCTGAAGGACAAGTTCGCCGGAACCAGCAACGTGATGTACGCGGCGAAGCACAACCTGACGCCGCTCGGCACGATGGCGCACGAGTATCTGCAGGCGTGCCAGGCGCTCGGCCCCAGGCTGCGCGACTCGCAGGTCTTCGGCTTCGAGACGTGGGCGCGCGAGTACCGCGGCGACCTCGGCATCGCGCTGAGCGACGTCTACGGCATGGACGCGTTCCTGCGCGACTTCGACATGTACTTCTGCAAGCTGTTCGACGGCGCGCGGCACGACTCCGGCGATCCGGTGCAGTGGGGCGAGCGGCTGATCGCGCACTACGAGAAAAACCGCGTCGACCCCAAGACCAAGACGCTGGTGTTCTCCGACTCGCTGACTTTCCCGAAGGTCGTGGAGCTGTACAAGCGCTTCAAGGACCGTGCGCGCGTGGCTTTCGGCGTCGGCACCAACCTGACCAACGACCTCGGCTACACGCCGCTGCAGATCGTCATCAAGATGGTCCGCTGCAACGGGCAGCCGGTCGCCAAGCTGACCGACTCGCCCGAGAAGAACCTGTGCGAGGACGAAGCCTACCTCGCGTATCTGCGCCAGGTGTTCCAGATCAAGAAACCGGAGCCGGTTGCGACACCATGAAACTCGCCCGCTTTCCCCGCGTCCGTTTCGCCCATGCACCGACGCCGCTCGAACCGATGAAGCGGCTCACCGAAGCGCTCGGCGGGCCGAACCTCTGGATCAAGCGCGACGACTGCACGGGGCTCGCCACGGGCGGCAACAAGACGCGCAAGCTGGAGTTCCTGATGGCCGAAGCGCTCGCGCACAAAGCCGACGTGGTCATCACGCAGGGCGCCACACAGTCCAACCACGCGCGGCAGACGGCGGCCGCCGCGGCCAAGCTCGGGCTGGCGTGCGAGATCCTGCTCGAGGATCGCACCGGCTACGCGCATGAGGACTACCGCCGTTCGGGCAACGTTCTGCTCGATCGGCTGTTCGGCGCGCGCGTCGAGCACTTCGCGGGCGGCACCGACATGGACGCCGCGATGGCGCGCCGCGCCGACGAGCTGCGCGCGCAGGGCAGGCGGCCGTACGTGATCCCGGGCGGCGGATCGAACCCGGTCGGCGCGCTGGGCTACGTCGCCTGCGCGCTGGAGTTGGTCGAGCAGGCCAACGCGATCGACCTTCCGATCGACTGCGTCGTGCACGCGACCGGCAGCAGCGGCACGCAGGCGGGGCTCGTCGCGGGTTTCGAGGGCTCGCGCAGCGGCATCCCGGTCCTTGGCATCGGCGTGCGCGCCGCGCGCGCGCCGCAGGAGGAGAAGGTCTATGCGCTCGCGTGCGCGACCGCCGATCTGCTGGGCGTCCCGGGCGCGGTGTCGCGCGCGAGCGTGGTGGCCAACTGCGACTACGTCGGCGCCGGCTACGGCGTGCCGACCCCCGGCATGATCGAAGCGGTGACGATGGTGGCGCGCGCCGAAGGCATCGCGCTCGACCCGGTGTATTCGGGCAAGGGCATGGCGGGCCTGATCGACCTGATCCGCAAGGGTCACTTCAAGCGCGGCCAGAACGTCGTGTTCGTGCACACGGGCGGCGCGGTCGGCCTGTTCGGCTACGTGCACGCCTTCGGCCCGTTGCTCGAAGCGTGACAACGGCGCAGCGATGCTCGCGACCCGCCGCAACTCGGGTCCCCCCATTTCCGAAGGGGGACGAGAACCATCCTCCTTCGTCGAGTATCACGGAGCGCTGACATGCTCGGCGTGATCGGCGGCATGGGGCCGCTCGCCACCGCGGACTTCTTCCGCAAGCTGGTCGACGCCACCCCGGCCGCGAACGACGAAGACCACGTGCCGGTCCTGATTCACTCGGTGCCGCAGATCCCGCGCCGGCCGCCGGCGATCCTGGCGGACGGCGAATCGCCGTTGCCCGCGTTGCGCCAGGTGCGCGATCGGTTGCTCGCCGCGGGCGCGACCGCGCTCGCGATGCCGTGCAATACCGCGCACTTCTGGTACGACGAGCTGGCGATCGACTGCCCGGTGCCTTTCCTGCACATCGTCGACGCGACGGTCGCCGAGCTGGGCGAGCGGGCGCGCAGCGGCGCGCGGCTCGGTCTGATCGCCACCGAAGCGACGCTCGCCGGGCAGGTGTACGACGCGCGGCTCGCGGCGCTCGGCTGCGAGCTGCTGCGGCCATCGCCCGAGCAGATGCAGCGGCACGTGCTACCTTCGATCGCGCGGGTCAAGCAGGGCGCGCTCGCCGAGGCGGGGCGCACGCTGGCGCCGGCGATCGAAGGGCTGCTCGACGCCGGTGCCGACGCGGTCGTGCTTGCGTGTACCGAAACGCCGCTCGCGCTCGACGCGATTGCATCGCCGCTGCGCGCGCGCTGCGTGGACTCGACGCTTGCGCTCGCGCGCGCCTGCGTCCGCTGGTGGCTCGCGCAGCGAACCGAGGCGACGGCCAGGTGAGCGCCGACCGCGTGCTCGAGCTGTTCCACCCCGCCGTCCGCGCGTGGTTCGCGTCCGCCTTCGCCGCGCCCACGCCCGCGCAGGTCGAAGCGTGGCCGGCGATCAAGGCGGGCAGACACGCGCTGGTCGCCGCGCCGACCGGCGCGGGAAAGACGCTCGCCGCGTTCCTGGCCGCGATCGATTCTCTGGTGCGCCAGGGCATCGAGCGCGGCCTGCGCGACGAAACGCAGGTCGTGTACGTCTCGCCGCTGAAGGCGCTGTCGAACGACATCCGCAAGAACCTCGAAGCGCCGCTGGCCGGTATCCGCGCCGAGATGGAAGCGCTGGGTCTGCCGGACGTCGAGATCCGCACGCTGGTGCGCACGGCAGACACGCCGGCCGCCGAGCGCGAAAGCATGCGCCGGCGGCCGCCGCACATCGTCGTCACCACGCCGGAGTCGCTGTACATCCTGCTCACCAGCAAATCGGGACGCAAGATGCTGGCGACCACGCGTACGGTGATCGTCGACGAAATCCATGCGCTCGCACCGAACAAGCGCGGCGCGCATCTGGCGCTGTCGTTGCAGCGCCTGGAAGCGTTGGCCGGGCGCGATCTGGTGCGCATCGGGCTGTCGGCGACGCAGAAGCCGATCGAGTCGGTCGCCCGGTTCCTGGTCGGTGTGGGCGACGAATGCACGATCGTCGACACCGGCCACGTGCGCGAACGCGATCTGGCGATCGAGCTGCCCGCGTCGCCGCTCGAAGCGGTGATGTCGGGCGACGTCTGGACGCAGGTCTACGACCGGGTGGCGCAGCTCGCGCTCGAGCACCGCACGACGCTCGTCTTCGTCAACACGCGCCGGCTCGCCGAGCGCGTCGCGCGGCACCTTTCCGAGCGCATCGGCGAGCGGTACGTCACCGCGCACCACGGCTCGCTCGCGCGCGAGCTGCGGCTCGACGCCGAGCAGCGCCTGAAGCGCGGCGAGCTGCGCGCGCTCGTGGCCACCGCGTCGCTGGAGCTGGGCATCGACATCGGCGACGTCGATCTCGTCTGCCAGATCGGCTCGACGCGCTCGATCGCCGCGTTCCTGCAGCGCGTGGGCCGCTCGGGCCACGCGGTCGGCGGCACGCCGAAGGGCCGGCTGTTTCCGCTGTCGCGCGACGAGCTGGTCGAATGCGCCGCGCTGCTCGACGCGGTGCGGCGCGGTGAGCTCGACCGCATTTCGCTGCCGGACAAGCCGCTCGACGTGCTCGCGCAGCAGATCGTCGCCGAGGTCGCGCTGCAGGAGTGGAAAGAGGACGAGCTGTTCGCGCTGTACCGGCGCGCCACGCCGTACGCGCGGCTTGCGCGCGAGGAGTTCACCGAAGTCGTTCGCATGCTCGCCGACGGCTTTCACTCGCGGCGCGGCCGCACCAGCGCGCACCTGCATCGCGACGCGGTCAACGGCGTGCTGCGCGGCCGGCGCGGCGCTGCGCTCGTCGCGGTGACTTCGGGTGGAACGATCCCGGACACGGCCGACTACACGGTAGTGCTCGAGCCGCAGGCGCAAGTGATCGGCACCGTCAACGAGGACTTCGCCGTCGAAAGCCTCGCCGGCGACGTCTTCCAGCTCGGCAACCAGTCGTACCGCATCGTGCGTGTCGAGCGCGGCACCGTGCGCGTGGAAGACGCGAAAGGGCAGCCGCCGTCGGTGCCGTTCTGGCTCGGCGAGGCGCCGGGGCGCAGCGACGAGCTGTCGCAGTCGGTGTCGCGGCTGCGCGCGACGATCGGCCAACGGCTCGACGCCGGCGGGCGCGACGCCGCGCTTTCCTGGCTCACCGGAACGGTGGGGCTGGCGCCTGCCGCAGCCGAACAGATCGCCGACTATCTCGCCGCGGCGAAAGCGGCGCTCGGCACGCTGCCGACGCGCAGCAGCGTCGTGCTCGAACGCTTCTTCGACGAAGCCGGCGGCATGCAGCTCGTCGTGCATTCGCCGTTCGGCAGCCGGCTCAATCGCGCGTGGGGGCTGGCGCTGCGCAAACGCTTCTGCCGCAAGTTCGACTTCGAGCTGCAGGCGGCGGCGACCGAGGACGCGATCGTGCTGTCGCTTTCGACCGCGCACAGCTTTCCGCTCGAAGAGGTCGGCCGCTATCTGAACGCGACGACGGTGCGGCCGCTGCTCGTTCAAGCGCTGCTCGCTGCGCCGATGTTCCCGACGCGCTGGCGCTGGAACGCGACGGTGGCGCTCGCCTTGCCGCGTTTTCGCGGCGGGCGCAAGGTCGCGCCGCAACTGCAGCGCATGTTGTCCGAGGATCTGCTGGCGACGATCTTTCCCGATCAGGTGGCGTGCTTCGAGAACGTCGTCGGCGACCGCGAGATCCCGGACCATCCGCTGGTCGCGCAGACGATCGCCGACTGCCTGCACGATGCGATGGACATCGACGGCCTCGAACGGCTGCTTGCCGCGATCGAGAAAGGCGAGGTCGAGGTCGTCGCGCGCGACCTGACCGAGCCGTCGCCGCTCGCGCTCGAAATCCTTTCCGCGCGCCCGTACGCGTTCCTCGACGACGCGCCGCTGGAAGAGCGGCGCACACAGGCGGTGCTCGCGCGCCGCTTCCTCGACGCGGCGAGCGCCGCCGACCTGGGCAAGCTCGACGCCGAGGCAATCGCACGCGTGCGCGAGGAAGTGTGGCCCGAAGCGCGCACGGCGGATGAACTGCACGACGCGCTGATGAGCCTGGCGTTTCTGACCGACGCCGAGATCGACGCGCGCCCGCAGTGGCGAGCGCTGCTCGACGAACTTGCCGCGGCCAGCCGCGCCGCGCGATTGGCCTTTGCCGTCGCCCCGGCGCAGGCCGGGGCCCAATTGGATCCCGGCCTGCGCCGGGATGACGGCGCGGGAATCTCCATCGCCGCCGAACGCCTCCCCGAGTTCGCCGCGCTCCACCCCGACGCTCGGCGCACGCCGGACATCGACGCCCCGCCCGAGTACCGCAAGCCGTGGACGCGCGAAGACGCGCTCGTCGAAATCCTGCGCGACCGGCTGCAGGGTCTCGGCCCGGTCACGGCCGCCGAACTCGCCGCGTCGCTCGGTCTGCCCGAAGCCTGGATCGAAGCCGCGCTCGCCGCGCTCGAAGCCGAGGGCTCGATCATGCGCGGCCGCTTCACGCCGCAGGCGAGCGCGACCGAATGGTGCGAACGCCGCCTGCTCGCGCGCATCCATCGGCTCACCGTGAACCGGCTGCGGGCCGAGATCGAGCCGGTCGAAGCACGCGACTTCGTGAACTTCCTGTTCGAGTGGCAGCGCGTCGCGCCCGAGGCTCGCGTCGAAGGCGCCGATGCGGTCGCCGGCATCGTGTCGCAGCTCGAAGGCTTCGAAGCGCCGGCGGCGGCGTGGGAAACCGAGATCCTGCCCGCGCGCGTCAACGAGTACGACCCGGCCTGGCTCGACGACCTCTCGCGCGCCGGCCGCGTCGTGTGGACGCGCATCGCGCCGTTGAACGCAACCGGCGAGCGCGCGCCGGCGCCGGTGCGCACCACGCCGATCGTGCTCGCCAGCCGCCGCCATCTCGGCGTGTGGTCGCGGCTCGCGCGCAACGGCCACGACGTTCCGCTCACTTCGCGCGCCGAGCGCGTGTTGCAGTTCATCGCGGGGCACGGCGCGTCGTTTTTCGACGAGATCGTCGACGGTGCGGGCCTGCTGCGCACGCAGGTCGAAGAAGCGCTCGCCGAACTGGTCGCGCAGGGGCTCGTCAACTCCGACAGCGTGGCCGGGCTGCGCGCGCTGCTGGTGCCTTCGGACCGCCGCCGCAGCTTCGACGGCGGCGGCCGGCGCATGCGGCGCACGGCGCTGTTCGGCATCGAGGACGCGGGACGCTGGGCGCTCGCGCGCAGGAAGGCGGCGGCAGACAGCGGCAACGCGGCCGACGATCCCGAAGTCGCCGAGCACGTCGCGCGCACGCTGCTGCGCAGATACGGCGTCGTGTTCTGGCGGCTGGTGGCGCGCGAAGCGAACTGGCTGCCGTCGTGGCGCAACCTCCTGCGCTGCTATCGGCGGCTGGAGGCTCGCGGCGAGGTCCGCGGCGGCCGCTTCGTCGCCGGCATGGCCGGCGAGCAGTTCGCCGCGCCCGAAGCCGTGGGCCTGCTGCGCGACATCCGCCGCCGCGAGCGCACGGGCGCGCTGGTCGCCGTCAGCGGCGCAGACCCGTTGAACCTCGTCGGCATCCTCACGCCCGGCGCGCGCCTGCCCGCGCTGACCGGCAACCGCGTGCTGTATCGCGACGGCGTACCGATCGCGCTCGCCGTCGCCGGCGAGACGCGCTTCCTCGAAGAACTGGCGCCCGAAGCGCAATGGAACGCGCGCAACGTGCTGCTCAGGCGGCAGGTGCCG
>JBFMFC010000074.1:0-14260 GCA_040752195.1 Pseudomonadota bacterium
CTGAGTCGCGGTTTGAACGCGCGCGTGCACTCGATATAATCGCGCGCTCTTTCCCCGATAGCTCAGTCGGTAGAGCGACGGACTGTTAATCCGCAGGTCCCTGGTTCGAGTCCAGGTCGGGGAGCCAAGCAATTCAAGGGTTAGCCGGTTAGGACCTGCTAACTCTTTTTCATATCGGCAGCCCATGTACAGAGTTTGTACAGCCGCGCGACCCGATGCGCGGCAGGCCCTGGCCTAGTGCGCCGCACGACCGGCGAGGCTCGACGCGCTCAGCGCACCGATCGCCAAGGCGTTCGCCGCCGGCATCAACGCTGCGACGACACGCGAAGAGGACGAAAAGAAACAGGGCCGCACGCGGCGGCCTTTGCGCTGCCCGCTGAGCGGCTACGCGTTCGCGGGCCGGATCAACGCCCGCAGTTCGGGGTCCTGTTGGATCTCGCGTCCGAGCAACCAGCGAAGTTGCGCTGCGACTTCCGCAAGTTCGCGCTGCTCGACGGGCTCGGTAGGATTGCGTTCAGCCATGGTGATACCTCCGTGTAGGTTCGCTGTGGTCAGTCGGGCGGGGTGTTCGCGCACCCCGACCGACGTCCGAACGGTACGCGTGGCCTCACGAAAAGTCAAGAAAATCAAACATTTAGCAAACAGTCAACGGATGCGTTGACCGTTTGCTAAGTCGCGAGTGACCCGCAACTAGCTATTTGCCCGCGGGGGGTTCGGGCGGAGTCGGATTCTCCTGCGTCGCCTCGTTCAGTCCCTGGACGAACGCTTTGGCCAAATCCTTCCGGAAGGCGTCCAGTCTCGCCTTCGTCTGCGGATCGAACTGCAGCGGCGGGCGGACCCGCAAAGCCACGGTAGGTTTCTTCGGAGATTCGGCCACTTTCTCTTTCCTTCTCCAGAGCCGCGCGGACCTCGTTACGTGATCTCGTCAGACGCAATGTCTTGGCCGGTGGCGGCCTCGGTTCGCAGCCGCGTATCGAGCACGTCGGCACCCGTGCACACCGCGGCGTCTTCACGGTAGGGCGACCACCCGGCGCCCGTGTAGAGCTCGCCGCTTGCTTCCTTACGGATCACGTACCGCGAGTCGGCGTACTTGCGGAGCACGTTGCGAATCAGGCCCTCGGCCATCGGTGAGCCTGCAGACGTTTGCACGTCCTCGGCGCTGCCGACCTCGATCGTGTGGAACGTGCGGCCGAGCTGCTCCGCAAGCTGCGCGCGCCGCTGCTCCACTTCGGCCGCATCGAACTCGACGGCGGTGCTGCGCGACCGCGTGAATCGCACCCCGGAGAACCAGCGCGTCGGGCGCGGTCCGTCCAACAGCAGGACGTAGGGCACAGTGCCCCTTCCTTCCTGGCCGACCAGATCGGGCCGCCTGGGCGCCGTCCGGCAATCGGCGCCGGGCAGATAGGGAATCAGGGGTGTTGCAACCTGCGGGTTCTTGGTTACCGCTCCGAGTGGACGGCGGGTCGCAACATCGACATTGTAGCTCCGAAGGGGCGACGCGCCGGTCAAAGCAACAACGACACGCGTCGCGACTCGAAGACCTTAGCGATGCCGTGTTGTCGCGTGTACATGTCATAGGCCGCGTGCAGCTTCCAGAGCAATTGCCACAGCGTGGATTCGATATCCTGCTTCTCAACGTTCAGCCCGAAACTCTTCGCCTCGGCGCAATCGATCACCATGCCGTGCGATCGGTACTTCTTTACGTCCGCAAGCTGGCCGGCGATTTCCTTTGCTTTGGCCGGATCCGCTTTCAGCATGTACCGCCGCAGCCACTTCTCGGCGAACTCCTGTGAGCGTTCGATTGCCTTGGTGCAGTAGTCGAGAAGCGCCGGATCCAGTTGGTTCAGCAAAGGATAGAAGGCCGGATTCAACTGTCCGCCATTCCTGACCACGTCGGCCTTGATCTGCTCAAGCCCATCGAGGAAGGACTGCGCGGGCCGGGTTATGGAACGACCGTCCGGCTGCGAGATTGTTATCTGAGGATCAATCGGACCAAGTTCTGATGTCGCGCTCATCAGAATGCAGTCCGACGCGAGAGCGATTAGCGTCCCCGCGCTCTTGGCCCGATCTGTCACGATCACGCGCAGCGAATTCGCGCGCTCGCGCAGCATGTAGACGAGCTTTTCGGCTGCATCGATGTCCCCTCCTGGCGTCTGCAAAAGCAAGTCAATGTCGCTTTCGGCCTGACAGTCGAGGATGAGGTCTTGAAAGGGTGTCACGTCGGCGGGGTTGATCGAAGCCGCAACGTGCGCGACGTTGGCGAAGTAGGCGATGAAACGGCGGCCGGTCAGGGCCTCGACTTCACGGAAGAGCCCTTGCCGATAGTAGCGGGGTTGATGGATCGCTTCGAACAGCGGCGATCTCGGAACTTGACCTGCACCCGCCTGAGGCGCGGGTTGATTTGGCTGTGCCTCGCCCGGCCCAGTCATTCGGTCCGATAGGCCGAGGCGGCCCGCCCGCCGCCTTCAGGTGGGGGTAGGAACTGCTTGTTCATCTCTAGATACTGGGCGAACTGGACTTTGAACTGCTCGAAACTGCCGCGCAGTTCTGGCTGGGCTGCATCCAGTAACTCGCGCTGTGCGATCAGGTCTACGTTTCGCTCTGTCTTCTGGCTCATGCGGACCCCTTGTCTTGTCCGTTTCGCGCCAAGCGGCCATGAACCATGGTCGCCTTGGCCGCCTTCTGTTGGCGGCCCGAAAAGTGCCTGAGTTCCGTGACAAATGCAACAACCGCGATCCCACCGACCGCTCATCGGCGATTGATCGGGGAACGAAACCATTCTAGCTCGCTGCCGATCTGGTCGATCGCTCTGGCGCTAGGGCGCGAGCAGCCGCGCGAGGGTCGGATGCGGCTGCAGGAAGCGCTCAGGCGCCTCGCCGCGGGCGACCGCAGAGCCGTGCAGCTGCGCCGCAAGGGCTTTGCGCCACGCGCGCTGCGCTGCCCCCGTGAACGCCACGGGGCGGGGTTTGCGCCGCCGGATCGACACGTGCGCATGCGGCGCACCCGCGGCCACGGTGAGGGGGTCCGCGCGCAGCAGCCAGGCAGTCGTGCGAAAGTTGAGCGCGCGCGCCACGCTCAAAGTCCCCTGAGCGGGTGATAGGGCTCGCGGTCGATCTGTTCGTACGGGTCGTACTCGCGGCGCAGGTTGCGCGAGTACACGCGTGGCAGGTCGTCGAGCAGATACGGCACCGGGTGTGCAAAGGTGAGCGCGAGCGCATCACCGTCGTCCGGGCTCGCGAGTCCGCGCGCCTTCATCGACTCTTTGCGCTCCAGCAGGATCGCATCGCCATTTGCCGCGTACCCATACTCGACCGCGCAAAGATCGGTCGCCAGTTGCTCGTCATTCGGCAGCGCCCCGCCCTTGAGCCACTCCTTCAGGCGCCCCCACATCTCGGCGCGCTTGTTCGCGTAGCGCTTCGGGTCGTCGGCCCGGCTGCCGAACTGCACCTCGATCACGTCATAGCCGAGCTGCCGCAAGCGGTCGACCACCCCGCCCCCGACGCCCCCACCGTCGACGAACGTGAAGACGCGCAGGCCACCTCGCCGCAGCGCGTTGATGTGCGCGGCGACCTGCGCGGCGACGACCATCGTGTCGGCGTCGCGCAGGCGGATCGGCGCCCACTGCCGGGCGTCGCGGCCGATGCGCGTGCGGATGACTGATTGATCGTCGCCGAAGCGCGCCACGTCCACACCGATGCAGGCGGGCTCGCCGCGGATTTCAGGCACTTCGCGCAGCATCGCCTCGTCGACCAGGTCACGCGGGATGAATTGCAACGACGACGCCGACGGGAACACGCCGCGCACGCGCACCTTGAAGAAGTCGGAATCCTCGCCAAAATCGTCGGCCCACTGCATGAACAGCGCCTTGTTCGTGATCGCGACTTCGCGCGAGTCGATCTGGCGCGTGGTCCAGCGGTGCCGCTGGCTGTTGAAGCACTCGAAAAAGGTGCCCGTGTTGCGCGTCGGGTTGCCGAAGGCGAAGAACATCGGCTCGCCGTCGCTCAGCCCGCCCTCGGCCACTTGCCAGATCGCGGCGGGCACCGCGCTGGCCTCGTCGAAGATGTAGAAGCTCGTCGAATCCGCGGCGTGCTGGCCGGCGAACGACTCGGAGTTCTCTTCGCGGCAGGTCTGCGCGTCGCAGCGCCAGGCTTCCGGTGCATCCCGGTGCGCCATGCGCATCGAGCTTTTGCCCGTCGTGACCTCGAACCAGTCGGCCACGAGGCTGCGACGGGTCCACTTCGCGATTTCCGCCCACGTCTTCGAGGAAAGCTGCGCCCCGGTGTTGGCCGTCACCGTGCCGCGCGCGTTGGGTCGTGTCGCCAGGACCCACAGGGTCAGCCACGCGGTCAGTGCGCTCTTGCCGATGCCGTGGCCGCTCGCGGTGGCGAAGCGCAGCGGCTCGACCGCCGTACGCCCGTCGAACGCACGGCTGCGCACCTGCCGCCCGACCTCTTCGAGGAACCGGCACGCCCACTCGTCAGGGCCGTGCTCGGAATCGAACAGCGTCAGCCGATAGTGCTCGGGCAACTGGACGACGCGCAACGAAGCATCGCGGTCCCAGTCGAAGGCGGCCATGACGAAGCCGAGCGGGTCGGCATACGTGCTCGCGATCAGCCGCACGCGTTCCTCATCGCCGTCGAAGGGGACCAGCTTCACCGCCGGCGCGTGGCGGCCAAGCCGCAACAGGCCGCGCGCAACGCGCCCGCTCAAGTCATCGCCGGCGGCAAGCTCGCGCAGCTGCTCAGTGTTGTAGGCACGCGGTGGCTGCCGGCGCAGGGCGACGATCTGACGCGCGATGTCTGCCTCGCTCGCGCTTTCCGCGCGCCGCTCTTCGATGCGCGCGAGGCGCGTTTCAAGCCACCTCATACGAGGTCGCGCCCGTCGTCGTGCTCGATCGCCTGCGCCTTGCGCCCTTCGAGCGCTGCGAGGCGCGCTTCGATGTCTTCAAGCTTGGCGACACGGTTGAGCACGTCGAGCATCGCCAGGACCTTTTGTCCCGCTTCGGGCGAAACATCCCCATTCGCGACCGCCGCGATCACGGCAGCGGCCTTGTCGCGCAGCGTCTTCGCGTCGGCCAGGCCGGGGACGGCGATGCGTTCGGCATCGGGGCGCGCCGGCGGCGCGATGTAGGCGAGCGCAGCCACGATCGCGCGCGTGGCGGCGCGCGCGTCATCGCTCCTGGCCAGAGTGATGAGCCGGTCGACCAGATCACGCTCATGCGGTTCGACCAGCGCGCGCAGCCGCTCCGAGCGCGAGGGGCCGCGCGGATGACCGGGCGAGCGCGGCGGGACGATCCATCGTCCACGCTCGTCGCGCAGGACTGCCCGCTGCGGCTGGGCACTCTCCACTGGCGCGCCGGCTGCAAGCGCGCGCTGCGCATCCTCCGCGGCCTGAACGGCGGCCATCCTCACGGCGCGCACTCAGCGGGCGCCAGCAGCACGATGCGCTGATCGAGCAGCGGCCCGCGCGTGCAGTGCGACCAGTGTTCGCCGGCGCGTGCGCGGTGAAAGTGCGTAATACCGCAATGCGGGCAGTCGAAGCCCCAAACATCGCGGCCGACTACGCGCGTCTGAAAGACGGGCAGCTCGGTGCTCGTGCAGCCGGCCTGAACGGCAACGCTCATTGCTGCACCAGGCGCCGCACCGCGTCGAGCAGCGGCGGGAAACTCACCAAGTTCGCGCGCTCGGCGAGCGCGTGCGCGGTCGGAAACCGGCGCGCGAACTCGGCGAGCAGGTTCGCGTCGGGCGCTTCGCGCATCAGCTCGATGAAGGACAACTGGCGCCGCTCGACGCCGGCGAGGGCGCGCTCCACATCCGCGATGTTGCGGGCTTCGTGCAGCAAGTCGGCCAGCGTCATCGGCGCAGTGTCCTCAGCAGCGCGACGGTGAACAGCGCCAAGCCGCGGCCGGCGGCGTACGCGGCGGCAGCGGCCAGCGTGCAAAGAAGCAGCGCGTCCATGCGCTAGCTGCCGAGCAGCGTGCGGCCGACGCTGATGCTGCTGACGCCACCTGGCCCGGTGAGCAGCGTCGAGCCGATCGAGCCGGCGGCGCGGTTTTGCCGGCGGAACTCTTCCGGCGTCTTCGCCAATTGCAGCGGTGTCGGTGGCGCCGCGGGCTTCTGCGTCGCTTGGTACAGACTGGCCGCGCCGCTGGCGGCGGCACTGATAGCGCTGACGACGGATGCGGTTGCGGGATCGAAGCACATGTCGTGATCTCCTACTTGAGTTTGCCGGCCGCGCGCTGCGCGAGCGCTTCGCGCGCCAGGCGGATGACGAGGCGCGGCGAATCGCCGGCGCCCGTCGAGTCGAGGATGCGGCCGACGCGCGGATCGCGCGCCACCAGCGCCTGCGCGGCTTGCAGCGCGGCGTCGGCGCGATCGCCGAACGCGGTGCGCAGCGCCGCCAGCGCTCGCTCGCGCAACGCCGCACGGCCGGTGTCGTCGAGCGCGTGCACTTCGCGCGCTGCGCGATCGAAGTCTTCGAGCGCTTCCGCGAAGGCGAAGCCGGTGTCGCGGGCGATCGCGCTGAGCTCACGCGCCAGCGGTTCGTGCGCGCCCTCGGGCAGCCCGGCAACGGTGCGCACCGCGGTGGCGACTGCGCCGAGCGGCGCGTCGTAGAGGCGGTCGGCCGCCGAGTAGTTCTGCTCGCGCCACTGGCGTACCGCGTCCGGGACGGCGATTTCGAACGCGGTCTGCCCATACAGGGCTTCGGCGAGTTCCGCGGCGCTGCGTGCGGTCGGCTTTTCGGACGGTGGCGCAACCTCACGCACGCCGAGGGGCGCCGGCGTTTCCGCCGCGGGCTTCACCGGTCTGCCGGCCGCCATGTGCTCGGCGTAGCGCTCGGCGAGTTCCAATGGGTGATGCGCATCGGCCGGCGTGACGCCGCCAGCGGCGGACATGGCGCGCAGTTCTTCGAAGTAGCCCATGTCTCACCCCCCGAGCGCAGCGCGCAGTTTTTCGGCGATCGGCGCCGCGAGTTCTCCCGGCGCGAAGTACGCCTCGCGGGGGACGAGATGGCGCGGCACTTTGTCGACGCTAAAGCGCAGCCGCAGCGCGAATCGATCCACCGGCAGCGCGTCGGGCCAAGGTGCCACGCTGGCGAAGTTGCACCACTCGTGCCACTCGTGCGGCCCGAAGCGCGGGCGCGCGGCCGCGGCACACGCGCGCCGCGCACGGAGGGCAAGATCGTTGCGCGCGACCAGGTGCTCGGCCAGTGTCGCAACAAGCGCTTCAAGTTGCGCGTCAGCCTCTTTGAGGCTGGCGCACAGGTCGTCGGCGTTCCGGTCGCGGGCGGCTTGTTCTTCGATCTTTTGCTGTTCCGCTGCTGCAGCTGCACGTTGCGCGTCGCGCTTGGCCACTGCGTGCGCGATGGCGAGTTCATCGTCGAGCGCGGTCAGTCGGTCGCGGATCTCGGTCAGCCGGGCGCGCAGCTTCTTGTCGTCGGGGCGCTCGCCGAGATCGGCCAGTGTCTCGTCGCGCTCCGTCTCGACTTGCTCGATCGCGGCTTCAATGTCTTGGATGGATCGCATGGTGTCCTCGTCGGTACGGCGCGACTGTGCCGCATCGCCCCGCCACAGGTAAAACGACGCACCGCACGTCAGGCCGCAAAACCGGCCGATTTCGTTGCCAAGTCGTTGCCGGTTTCGATGATGGCGTGCGGCGGCAGCAGCAGGCGCGCGACCGTGCCGACCGTCAGCGCTCGGTCGAGCAGGTCGGCGAGCGGCGGGCAGTAAGCGCGAAGCTGCTCGATCGCCGTACGGCATGCGCGGTCGACCGCTTGCCGCGGGTTCGCGCTGTCGGGATCAAGGTTCGCCGGTTGCTCGCCAGCGGCACCGCGCGCGACCAGGTAGCGCAAATAGTGCAGCCCGACGGAGCGCGACGCGAAGACGATAGATACGGTCAACGGCGCCTGCACGCGCCACAAGGGGCGCCCGCCGGCGTCGACGCCGACGATCTCGAAGCGATAGAAGTCGCTCGGGAGCCACGAAAGCACCGCGGCGCGCTCGTCAAGGGTCAACGGTCGGCCGTGGTGGATCTTCTCGCGCAGAGCTGCCCAGTCGGCGGTGATCTTCACGGGGTCAGGACACCCTCTGCGACGCGCGTACAGCCCGCAGGCACCGCGATCGGCCGCGGGGCGAGGGGTTGGACTGCAGGCGGGCGCTGCGCGGGGTGTGCAGCACGGCCGAGTCGGCTGCCAGCGCAAGGGACCGGCGGGTACTCCAGCAGCGTGATGTCGTCGGAGTCGAACTTCATCTCATCTCATCTCGATGCGGGTGCGAGCGCCGAACGTGCCGAGTTTTGCGAGTTCGGGCGCGCCGCCTGTACAAGAGGCTGTACAAGGTCCGCCAGCGGGCCGTGAAAGGTCGGACAGACAGAGGGTGACACCACCTTTCGCATGCGGACTTCCAATCCGGCGCTTGCGTCGCCGCGCGGCCCACGGTTGCGCTGACCAGTCCGCGTGGGAGCGATGGCCGGTATCCCGGTGCGCCGCGGGGCGAGCCGTAGACGGCTGCGCCGAGTGCTGGCGGCAACGCGCGCGCGTATGTACGCGCGAAGATTTGCGCCCAATCCGGCCGCGACGTGCCTTTGCGCCATCAGGGCGGGCGCTGGTTGGTCCGGCCAACGGGACAGGGCGCACATGCGGCCGGTCGCACCGCGGAAGGCGGTCTGCGGGTACCTGCGGGTACTTGCGGGTACTTTCCCCATCCTTACATGGTATTTTTCTCATTGAAATTTTTCCTTCTCAGGATTGGCGAAGTACCCGTAAGTACCCGCAGGTACCCGCAAACATCACACGCTACCCGCACACCTCGACCCGCCAGAGGCGTTGCTTCGTCCGCGCGTTTCTCATTCCGTTGAAGCGCAGCCTCCCAGCGATCTGCCCGGCGTGCCGAGCAAGAAACATCCCCAGCCGCTTCGGGCTGAAGCCCCGATCTCCGTCTGCGATCGCATCGATCGCCTCGCGCAACACGCCGCCCCCCTCGCTCGGGTCGTCGTATGCCGACCGCCACGCATCCCCCACCGCGACAGCTCGGTTGCCGAAGGTCGCCTGCCAGGCGTCGAGCAACGCCGCGAGCGTGTCCTTTGCGGGGTCTGCGGCGTTGTTCTCGATCAGCGCGGTGGCTGGGTCAGCGACACGTACCGCTGGCGTTTCGATCGATGCGATCCAGGCGACCGCTTGCCGCACCCTCTCGTCCCACTCTTCGTAGGACGCCACGCATCCTTGCCCAGCCCGAACGCCGTGTGTCGCATACCCGCGCAGGATCGTCAGCGCCGCGCGCACCAACGGCCCGCGCCTGTCGCGCACGGTCGCCAAAGGGTCGAAAGCGAACCTCCGCAGGTATGGCACCTCGGTTTTGGCGTCGATCCGGCAGATGAGCACGCGGCGGCATACGTCGCCGACGAGGCGCAGGTTGTTGCCAGTCAACAGCAACATCGCGCGATTCGGCAGCGTAGATGTTTCCGACACGCCGAGCACACGATCGCGAAACACGGGCGCCGTCAAGAACGCATTGACCGCTGCACCCTCCACCGGGCGCACCCAGTTGTCCCACAGGATGTGCCCGGCGCCCTCGCGCAGCGCGGCGAACAGTGTCTTGCGCGCCTCGTCGTCGTCGCGCGGGGGCATCATCACCTGGGGCTCATCACCCAGTAGCGCCGCGATGCACTTGGCGAGCAGCGTCTTGCCCGTCCCGGCCGCCGGCGCGTCGAACGCGACCGCGGGCGCCGTCGGCAACGCACGCCGCACGACCGCGGTGAGCAGCGCCGCGAGCATCACCCCGCGTGACAGGTCGCCATCGAACGGAAACTGCGCGAACGGTTGCCACAGCTCCGCCAGCGCCGCATTGACTTGCGCGATCGTCGGCGCCGCGGGGACGCGCACCGGCGACGGGTCATCAGCAACATAAATCAGACCCGTCGGCGCGTCATACCCGGGTTGGTCGATCACCGATCCGTCCGCGCGCATGGTCGGCGCGGTGACAACGCCGTTGAGCACCGGCAGATCGCGCGTACCTGCACGCGCTAGGATTATCGCCGGCAACTTCTCGGGCACATCAACAACGGTCCAGATGGCGGCGGTCTTCTGCCATCTCTCGAATCGCACCGACTGGCTCACAATGTCGATTAGCCCCATCGCTGTGACTGGGAACACCCGACCGCCCGCGGCAACGCGCACCATCGCGCCGCCGCCGTGATCGAACAAGTCTCCCCTCTCGCGCAAGACGGCGATAGTCTCGTCGGCGAGTCGCGCCTGTTCGCCCGCCTGCACGCGCAAAGTCGCCGGTTGCCGCACCAACTCGAAACGTCGGCCGCCATGCGCGTGGCTGTACAGGTAGGGTCGACCGCCACTGCGCAGGTTGATGTAGGCGATGCGCCGGTCGGCCCGGTAGGTTGGCTCGATTGGGTCCGCGAATCGTCGACCGTGCCATCGTGTCGGGTCATCCAGCACCTCGCCGACGCTGACCGGCTCACCGTCCTGCGGATACAGCACGTACTCCGCGAACAGCAGGCTTCGGTTGATGGCCTCGGTGACGATGTGGCGCGCGAAATCGACGCTGATGCCGCGCTGCTCCGCTACGGTCTTTGCCTCGGCGTCGATGTACGTTTCTTTGGCGCGTCGCGCCTCGGGCTCCGCGGCCTCCCGCGCCTGGGCACGATTCCGCCGCACATGCTCGCGTTCCTCTGCGGTCAACTCCGCAATCCGCGACGAATCGAACACCACGCGGGGATCACCGATCAGCTTCGGGGCGGGGCGTCGCTGCTCGACGGGCGGCACACATCGCGCGCCGGCCGCGAAGTCGATCCGTTCCGGTTGCCACACAGCGCCGTCGATCAGGTTGCGATCGAGTAGTGTGCCGGCAGCCGACACCACGAATCGTCCGTGCCCGGCTAACCACAGGCGTTCGTACAGCGCGCGGCCAGCGCGCTCGATGTCGCAGCCATCGGCCACGGCGACATAACCGCGCAGTCCGGTCAGGCCCCGCAACCGCACATCGCCGGCGTAGATCTCGCTGGACGCCGACAGGCCCCACATTTGCGGCGCGCCGATCAACTCGGGGACGGCCGCGTAGATCAGCTCGCGCAACTGGGTGCCGGTCTCGACGCGCGCGGCGACATGCGCGGCGTCGTAATCCAGCATCAGCAGCGCCGGGCCGCGGCGCCACGCGAAAAATTCGCGTGATCGCGCGATGGCGCCCAGATGCAGATGCAGCGCGTCCTTGGTCACGATGGTCGCCTGCGTCTCGCGTGTCACGCCGAAAGTCAGGGCCTGGTTCGGATCAAGGGCCTCGATCACGTTGGCGACCACATCGAGTCCGTCGACTTCGAGGCGCTCGGCTCGTCCGCGCGAAAGGTATGCGCGCGTCGTACTCGTCAGCTCGCCCGCGTCGTCGAGCCGGTAGCATTTCGTTAGGTCGCCGGCGTCGTTGGTCAACCGGGTGAACGCGATCTGATCATCACTGCGCACGCGGCAACCCTCCCGTCAACACATCGCGCACCAACGGCCGCACGGCCAGCAGCCACGGCGTGGTGCCGCCATCCGGCTTGCGCGTGTCGATCACGGCATGCGCGGCGCGGACCGATAGCGCCGCCTCGTGGATCCCGCGCGCCGTCGATGCGTGCACCACCATGCCGCCGTGTAGCGCGATGACCACGTATCGATGTGACACCGCGCGCGCGAGATCGACGAGCGCCCGGACGGATGCGACCTGCGCGAGAGGTCGCCATAACCGGCAGGCGCGGGTGTCCCGCACATCGAGCACAACACCCTGGGATTGCTGCGGTTTCATCGTCGACCTCGGGGACGACGGGCCGATCGCCTCGCGGCACCTTGCGCGGCACGCACGCGCGCAAAAGTTGCGGCGATGTCCGTGGCGTAGCTCGGCACGTAGCGGAACCGCGAACCGAGCAGATGCGTCGATGGGTAGCGCGTCATGCCGCGACCCGTTCGGGCGATCGCGGCCATGTCACGCCCCCGTCTGCGCGGTGGTCGCTTTCGTGCGCCGCGGCTCTTGCACCAACCCCTTGCGGGACTCCAGCCACGCCTCCAGGTCAGCGCGCCGCACCATGAGCCGCGCGCCGACCTTGTAGGTGATCGAACGCCAACCAAATGCGTTCGACGCGTACCACGACCGTTGCGTCGGCTCCTTGATCTTGTATTGGGCTGCGATCTCCGCGAAAGTCAAGAGTTCGTTCTGCATATCGCTCTCCGTGTCGATGAACATCTCGCACCGTCTGGCGACCATCCTGCGCTGGTCGCCGCGGTCGGTGCGCGCATCATCCGTCGTGCGTCGTCCATTACGTCTACGCCCCCTTAGCTGCGGTCCACGTGCGTGAGGTAGCGGTGTGCCTTGGCGCGCGGTACACAGGCGCCGAGCACCAACGCCGGCGGCCTGGTCAGGCGCGGCGGTCGGAAGAAGTTCGGGGTTCAGATTGCGGCCGGCGTGCACCGCGCTTCGTCGAAGCGCGTGCCGGCGACGGCGGAGAGCTTGCTCGGGCTACGCGCGGCGACGGCGCGCGCGCTTACGCCTCATCAGCGCTGCGAGCCGCTGGTGCAGCAGCTTCAACGCCTCGCTCTTCTCGGTTAGGTACTCGTGGCGGTCGTAGTGCCGGTCCTGCACCCCGCCGAGACCATGTGACAACAGTTGCGCGCGCACTTCCTTGCTCACGCCGAGCGCCGCCAGCTGCGTCTCAACCGCTGCGCGCAGGTCGCGCGCGCTGAACGGCTCGGGTTCCTTCGCGCCCGCTGCGCGGGCCTCGGTGCGCAGCGCTTCGCTGATCGCGACAACGGCACCGTTCACCGTCTCGGGACGCAGCGGCGCCCTGCCGTCGCCGCTGAACAGCCACCCGGCTTTCGAATCGGCCGCGGTGGCGTGCAGCGCCTTGACGATCGGCAGCGCTGGGCCGAGCACCGGCACGATGTGCCGCCGCGGTTGCTGCCGCCGCCCCTTCGGGTCGAACAGCACCAGCAGTCTGCGTTGCGTGTCGTAGTCGCTGGCCTTCGCGCGCAGAAGCTGCGCCGGCCGTTGCCCGCCGAGCAGCACGGCCAGGTACGCGGCGCGCGCGGCCAGACGATCGTCGGCCGCAAGGCGGCGCAGCACCTCGGCGAGCTCGTCGTCGCTGAGCTTGCGGCTGCGCGTCCTGCTGAACTGCGCCAGGCTCGCCGTGTTCGCCGCCGGGTTCGCTTCGAGGCGAAACGCCAGAAGGTCTGCGTGCACAGTCGCGTCCCCCTCGGCTGCGAGCGCGCGCTGGTACGCGGCCCGCAGGTAGCTGCGCACCTTCGCCGCTGTCCGACCGTGACCTTTGTCGATGATCCGGCGCAGGATCGCGGCGATGTCCGAGCGGGTGATTTCTCGCGCCGGGCGGTCCGCCTCAGGCTGCGCATACACGTGCGTCCTGAACAGTGACAGCGCATCGCGCGCTGCGCTGCGCCCGCGGCGTTTCAGGTCCTCGACGTAGAGCTCACACAGCCGGCGCAACGTCTGCTCCGCGGTTTGCACGCGGATCTGCTCGGCCTCGGCCTCGGCCCGTGCACGCGCCGCCCGTTCTTCCTGCGCGCGGCGCTCGACTTCGAGCCTATCGACGCCGGCCTTGATCTCGCCGATCACGCGCTGCGCCTCCGCGCGCGCCTCGTCGGCCGACATGTCGGCAATGTTGCACAGCGTCCGCCGATACAGCCGCCCGTCGTGCGTGACGTTCACGATGTACGCCTTGCTGCCGGATGGCAGCACGCGCACGGCGAACTGGCGAACGATCGAGTCGTAGTACAGCGTTTGGCCGGCCGCGGGCACCGGGAGCTTGGCGACGAACGTGTTCGTCAACTTCGCGCGCGCGGCGCCTTGTACAGCCTTGCCTTCGGATTTCGCTGCGGACTGCATGCTTGGCCCCCGCGTTCTGTACAGGTTTTGTACAGCGCGATTTTAGGTCCAAATAGTAATTCCTATCAACGCCTAACAACTGACATCAAGCAAATCAATGACTTGCACGACCACCCGAAAATCGCCAGATGGAGTTGTTTCGGACTGTTAATCCGCAGGTCCCTGGTTCGAGTCCAGGTCGGGGAGCCAGAATTGTCAAAGGGCTGCGTTTACGCAGCCCTTTTTTGTTCCCGTTCACTGCGCGTCCGGCTCAGGTCGAGAAGTCCTTGGCAGGCGACTTTCCCTGAGTCGTCGGGGCACCTTCGGGACCATCGGTCCCCTCGAAAAGCAGGCTGGCCGCGGTGATCTTCACGCGAACGCGGATTCGGTGCGGCCGGCCAAGCATCA
>JBFMFC010000075.1:0-14223 GCA_040752195.1 Pseudomonadota bacterium
CTGCTCGAGCTGAACACGTCGCCGGGGATGACGAGCCACTCGCTGGTGCCGATGGCCGCGCGCGCGGTCGGTCTGAGCTACGAGGACCTCGTGCTCGAAGTCCTCGCAGCGGCACGGCTGGAGGTGGGCGCATGACCGCGGCGCGCGCAATGGAGTTGGGCGCGCGGGCGCTGTTTGCGGCGGCGCTCGCACTGGCCGCCGGCGGCGCCGCGCTGTGGCTCGCGCAGCGGCCGTGGTTCGACCTGCGCCGCATCGAGGTGCGCGGCGACCTGCAGCACGTCAGCGGCGCGGCGATACGCGCCGCGGTCGCGGGGCGGCTGCGCGGCAACTTCTTCACGATGAGGCTCGACGAGGCGCAGCGCGTGTTCGAGACTGTTCCGTGGGTCGCCGCCGCGTCGGTGCGCCGTGCCTGGCCGGATCGGCTCGTCGTCACGCTGACCGAGCACCGCGCGCTCGGCGTCTGGGGCGACGGCCGGATCCTGTCCGACCGCGGGCGGCTCTTCGTCGCCAACGTGGCGGAGGCGGAGCTGTACGGACCGCTGCCGCAATTCGACGGTCCGGCCGAGTTCGCCGCCGAGGCCGCGCGGCGCTTCTACGAGTTCAGCGCGCGGCTCGCGCCGCTGGCGTTGACGGTCGACGCAGTGCGCATCACGGAGCGCGCCGCGTGGTCGATCGAGACGAGCGCGGGCGACGTCGCCGGACCGCGGTTCGAGCTGGGGCGCGACGACCCGCCGGGACTGCTGGCCAGGCGCGTCGCCGCGATCGTCGCCCACTATCCGCTGGTGCTCGCGCGGCTGGCCGGACCGCCGGCACGGATCGACGCGCGCTATCCGAACGGCTTCGCCGCCGCCGCCGAAAAGAGATGATGAGAACGGAAACAAAGGATCTGATCGTCGGCCTCGACATCGGCACCTCGAAGGTCGTCGTCGCGGTCGCGGAGCTGCTCGCCGACGGCCGCTTCCAGGTGATCGGCCTCGGCCAGTCCGCCAGCGAGGGCCTGCGCAAGGGTGTGGTCGTCAACATCGAGGCGACCGTGCAGTCGATCCGCCGCGCACTCGAGGAAGCCGAGCTGATGGCGGCGTGCCGCATCGGCGAGGTCTACACGGGAATCGCCGGCAGCCACATCAAGAGCTTCAATTCGAGCGGCATGGTCGCGATCAAGGATCGCGAGGTCTCGGCGGCCGACGTCGCGCGCGTGATCGAAACCGCGCGCGCGGTGAACATCCCGACCGACCAGCAGGTGCTGCACGTGCTGACGCAGGAGTTCATCGTCGACGGCCAGGAGGACATCCGCGAACCGCTCGGCATGAGCGGGGTACGGCTCGAAGTGCGCGTGCACATCGTGACCGGCGCCGTCAGCGCCGCGCAGAACATCATCAAGTGCGTGCGCCGCTGCGGGCTCGAGGTGCAGGATCTGATGCTGCAGCCGCTCGCGTCGTCGATGGCGGTGCTCACCCCCGACGAAAAGGAGCTCGGCGTCGCGCTGGTCGACATCGGCGGCGGAACGACCGACATCGCGATCTTCACCGGCGGAGCGATCCGCCACACCGCGGTGATCCCGATCGCCGGCGACCAGATCACCAACGACATCGCGATGGCGCTGCGAACGCCGATCCCGGACGCAGAGGAGATCAAGCTGCGTTATGGCGTCGCCAAGGAAGTGCTCGCCGATCCGAACGAGAAGCTCGAGATCCCCGGCATCGGCGATCGCGCGCCGCGGCTGCTGTCGCGGCAGGCGCTCGCGGCGGTGATCGAGCCGCGCGTCGAGGAGCTGTTCACGCTGACGCAGAAGGTCATTCGCGAGTCGGGTTACGAGGAGCTGCTGTCGTCGGGGGTCGTGCTCACCGGCGGAACGAGCCTGCTGCCGGGCATCGGCGAGCTGGCCGAGGACGTGTTCCTGAAGCCGGCGCGGATCGGCTGGCCGCACTACGACGCCGCGCTCGCCGACGTGGTCAAGAACCCGCGTTTCGCGACGGTGATGGGGCTGCTGATCGAGGCGCACTCGCAGCGGCTGCGCGGGCGCAAGGTGGCGGCACAGACGGGGTCGCTCCGGCAGACGCTGAAGCGGATGAAGGAATGGATCGTGGGCAACTTTTAGGGGAAGCGTGCACTGTCAAGGGCGAGGAAGAAGCACCACCCGCCTCACCGTTGACATTGCGCGTTTCGGTATCGGTGCATTGAGTTCAATCGATTCAGGAGGCAACCATGGCGTTCGAGATTCTGGAGACGGAAACGACGGGCACGATCATCAAGGTCATCGGAGTCGGCGGCGCGGGCGGCAACGCGGTCGACCACATGATCCGCCGCGGCGTGCAGGGCGTGGAGTTCATCTGCGCCAACACGGACCATCAGGCGCTCGCGCGCTCGCTGGCGAAAAACGTCATCCAGCTCGGCAAGACCGGGCTGGGGGCGGGCAGCCGGCCGGAGGCCGGCCGACAAGCGGCCGAAGAAGCGCGCGACCGCATCGCCGACGCGCTGCGCGGCGCGCACATGGTGTTCATCACGGCGGGCATGGGCGGCGGCACGGGGACCGGGGCGGCGCCCGTCGTCGCCGAGGTCGCCAAGGAGCTCGGCATCCTGACCGTCGCCGTCGTGTCCAAGCCGTTCGAATTCGAGGGACCGAAGCGCGCGCGTGTCGCCGAGCTGGGGCTGCAGGAACTCGAGGACAAGGTCCATTCGCTGATCGTCATCCTGAACAACAAGCTCGAGGAAGTGCTCGGCGAGGACGCCGAAATGAGCGAGTGCTTCCGCGCCGCCGACGACGTGCTGCACAACGCCTGCGCGGGCATCGCCGAAATCATCAACATTCCCGGGCTTGTCAACGTCGACTTCGAGGACGTCAAGACCGTGATGAGCGAGCACGGCAAGGCGATGATGGGCACCGCGACCGCGGGCGGACTGGACCGCGCGCGCGTGGCGGCCGAGCAGGCCGTTGCGAGCCCGCTGCTCGAAGGCGTGGATCTGTCCGGCGCACGCGGCGTGCTGGTCAACATCACGGCGAGCAGCTCACTGAAGATGAAGGAGACGCGCGAGGTGATGAACACGATCCGCGCCTTTGCCGCCGACGACGCGACGGTGATCTTCGGCACCGTGTGCGACGAGTCGATGGGCGACGACCTGCGAGTCACCGTGGTCGCGACCGGACTGGGGCGTGCGGCGTCGAAGAAGACGCCGTTCACCGTCGTCAAGACGGGCACCGACAACGCGCCGGTCGCGGTCGCGCCGGCCCCGCAGACGGCCGACTACGGACATCTCGAGGTGCCGGCCGTCTGGCGCACCGGACGCGAGAGCGCCGCCGCGCGCGTGGCCGCGATGGAGGACAGCGGGACCGATCGGTACGACATCCCGGCGTTCCTGCGCAAGCAGGCGGACTAGACAGGGGTTCGCCGGCCGGACTTCGCCATATGCGTCGGCGAAGCGACGCCGACCGTCGCAGCGGCAATGGTCAGCGGATCACGTATCGCTCGCAACCAGGTCTCGGTACGCGTGCCAGGTGGCGTGCCCGGCGATCGGCGCGGTGACGATGAGCCCGACGAACAGCGTCGCGAAGCCCGCGCCGATCAGCAGCACGATCAGCACGGCCCAGAAAAGGAGTGGGGCCGGGTTTTCGGCGAGTGCGCGCACGCTGGTCAGCGCGGCGACGATCGTGTCGGTGCCGCGATCGAGCATCATCGGCACCGACACCACGCCGACGGCGAACACGATCGCGGCGAAGCCGAGCCCGACGGCGAGATAGACCAGGACGAAGTCGAGATGCTCGAGGCTGACGATCTGCCGCAGGAATCCGGACAGCGTCGGCATACCGGTCGAGAAAAACAGCGCGAAAGTCACGAGCGAAGCGCGCGCCCACACCAGCAGGATCACCGTCAGCACGAGCGCGAACAGGCTGAACGCGCTGACGTTGGCCTTCCACGCCGTCAATGTCGGCCGCAACGCGACGGGCTCGCCGTGCGCGAGCCGCCGGCTGATGTCGTACAACCCGGTGGCGACGAAAGGGCCGACCAGCAGGAAGCCGGCAGTCAGCGCCGACGTGTACTCGTAGGCGTGGCTGAAGACGAAATGGATCAACCAGCCCATCAGCGCGAAGGCCGCACCGTAGAAGGCGCTCGCTGCCGGCGCGCGCCTGAAGTCGCGCCAACCCGCGGCGATCCAGCGCAGCGGCGCGCTCATGCTGACGCGCCGGATCTTCGGAAAGGGCGACGGATTCCCGGGGCGCCGCGCGGCGGTCCCCGTGTCCGCGGAGTCACTCATGGTTTCCTCGTCGGCCGTGTTACGACCGTCAGGCCGGAGCGCGCGCATTGTGCGGGGCGCGTGCGGCAAACGCTCGACGCACTGCACAACGCGCGGGCTACAATCGCGCCGCCATGTTGAAGCAGCGAACGCTCAAGCAGATCGCCCGCACGGTCGGCATCGGGATGCACAGTGGCACCAAGGTCGAACTGGTGCTGCGGCCGGCCGCTGCGGACACGGGCATCGTGTTCCGCCGAGTCGACGTCGAACCGCCGCTCGACATCCGGGCGACGGCGGACGCGGTGGTCGACACGCGCATGGCGACCACGCTGGGCAGAGACGGCGTTCGGATCGCCACGGTCGAGCACCTGATGAGCGCGCTCGCCGGGCTGGGCATCGACAACTGCTACGTCGATGTCGACGCGCCGGAGATTCCGATCATGGACGGCAGCGCGGCGAGCTTCGTTTTCCTGATCCAGTCGGCGGGTGTCGTCGAACAGAACGCGCCCAAGCGGTTTGTTCGCGTGCTCAAGCCGGTGGAGGCGCGCGACAGCGACAAGTGGGCGCGGCTCGAGCCGCACTTCGGCTTCAAACTGCGGTTCTCGATCGACTTCAACCATCCCGCGATCGATGCAACCGAGCAGGACGTCGAGGTCGACTTCGCGCGCGAACCCTACGTCGCATCGGTGGCGCGCGCCCGCACCTTCGGCTTCGTCAACGAGGTCGAGGCGCTGCGCGCGGCCGGCCTCGGCATGGGCGGCAGTTTCGAGAACGCGATCGTCATGGACGAGTACCGCGTGCTGAACGTCGACGGATTGCGCTCGGGCGACGAGTTCGCCAAGCACAAGATCCTCGACGCGATCGGCGACATGTATACGCTTGGGCGGCCGCTGATCGGCGCCTACGTCGCGCGCAAATCCGGCCACGCGCTGAACAATCGGCTGCTGCGTGCGCTGCTGGCGGACGCAACCGCCTACGAGGTCGTGACTTTTGACGATCCGGCGGCCGCGCCCGCGGCGTTCCGGCTGCAGAGCGCCGCAGCCTGAGCGCGCGCGATGCCATTGTTCCGCGCGCTGCTGGTCATTTTCGCGATCGCCGTCGTCCTGTGCGCGGCGGCGTTCATCATCACCGGCAACCGCAAGTACCTTGGCTGGGCTTGGCTGCTGTTCAGGCTCGCCTTGGCGGCGGCGTTGCTGTTCTTCGCGGTGCTGCTGCTCGAGCGGATCGTTTGAGTCGGCCGTCCGGCAAAGGCGCCGTTCTGCCCTAGCGGCTTCTGGTGAGTCCGGCGCGCAGCGCGGTACGAAGCCGCTCGATGGCTTGCCGCACCGGAGAGTCGCTCAATGTGAGTGCAAGCTCATCTGCAAACCGAAGCGGGGCCGAGATGTCCTTGGTCCGATCAGCGACCTGCCGCGGGGCCTCGCCGACGGTGTGAACTTGAGTCGTGCAGGTCGCCTCTTCGCGGTAAGGCATGCGCGCGGGTTGAATACGCACCTTGATTTCGTTAAGGTCAAGCCCCTGCTGCGTCAGGAGTTTCTGCAGTCTCGGGCATTCCTGCCGCAATTTGGCCGCTTGTGCCGATGACGTTGCGGTAAGAAGAAGGAGCCCGCCGCGCAGCTCGCAGACCCCAGGACGGAGCGGATCGAAGCCGCCGCCGATCGGGGGCGAGGCAGCTGCCAAGAGCCGGGCGACGGACTGCGAGGCGCGCAGGCGTGACCGCAACTGCGCAATGGCCGGCGTTTCGTCCAGCGCATCGGCGAGCGTCTTGGCACGGCGGGTCATCGGCAGTCGGGCTGCAGAACGGGGAGCAACTCGCGCAGCGCTTCGGGGTGGAGGGTTGGCACAGGCTGGAGGTTTAGGGTGCAGATCATAGTCGTCGATCCACGCTTGTCGCGGGCCCGCACGATCACGGTCGACAAGCCCATGCTGCTGATCGCGGCCGCGGGCCTGCTTTCCGCGGTGCTCCTGGCGGTGATCGGGCTGTATGCGGTCACCTTCCGCGTGGCGGCCGAAGTCCGCATCCCGCTGGTTCATGAGATCGTGACGTTCATCATGCGTGACGAGGTCGCGCGCAACGAGCAGTTCGTGCGCGACAACGTCACCGCGATGGCCCGCAAGCTGGGCGAAATGCAGGCGCAGTTGATGCGGCTCGACGCACTTGGGGAGCGCGTGTCCAAGATGTCCGGCATCCGGCCCGAGGAGTTCAGCTTCCGGGAGCCGCCGGGCCGCGGCGGGGCGGAACCCACCGCCGGCGCGCGCGCGATGACGCTCGCCGAGCTGCAGAACGAGCTGCAGCGGATCGCGCGCGGCGTCGAGGATCGCGCAGACTACATGGACGTGATCGAGTCCGAGCTCGTATCGGCGCAGGTGCGGCGCGCGCTGCTCCCGCAGAACACGCCGGTCAGTGAAGGTTTCGTCGGATCGGGCTTCGGCATGCGGACCGACCCATTTACGGGCCAGCTCGCGATGCACGCGGGAGTCGACTTCGCGGCACCCACCGGAACGCCGATCTTCGCTGCCGCCGGGGGGGTGGTTGCGACCGCCGAGGCGAACCCGGTCTACGGCAACAGCGTCCTGATCGACCACGGCAACGGGCTTTCGACCCTGTACGCGCACGCAAGCAAGCTGGTCGTGAAGACCGGCGACATCGTCAAGCGCGGGCAGAAGATCGCCGAAGTCGGTTCGACCGGGCGCTCGACCGGCCCGCACCTGCACTTCGAAGTGCACGTCAACGGCGTGCCGCAGAACCCGTCGAAGTTCCTGCTTGCGCAGAAGGCCGGCTCGCCGTTCGCCGCGCTCGCGGCGGCCGATTCGCGCGGCCGTCCGGTCGACGTGAAGGGCCTGGCCGCGGCGGCTCGCGCCGGCCGCTAGCGCCGCCGCGCGCCAGTTCGCCAGACCCCCTGTGAGATAATTGCGTTGCTTTGCGCCGCGCCGCAGTGCGCGGCGCGCGCACGCCTTTGCGGCGTCCGCACGGCTCGATCAAACACCGCCCGCTCGCGATGATTTCCGGAATCCTGACCCGCATCTTCGGCAGCCGCAACCAGCGGTTGCTCAAGCACTACCAGCGCATCGTCGAGCGCGTCAACGCGCTCGAGCCGGAGATCGCGGCGCTGACCGACGAGCAGCTGCGCGCCAAGACCGAAGCGTTTCGCGCGCGCTACGCGAGCGGCGAGACGCTCGACGCCCTGCTGCCGGAAGCCTTCGCGGTCGTGCGCGAGGCGGCCAAGCGCACGCTCGGCATGCGGCACTTCGACGAGCAGTTGATCGGCGGCATGGTCCTGCACGACGGCAAGATCGCCGAGATGCGCACCGGCGAAGGCAAGACGCTGGTCGCGACGCTGCCCGCCTACCTGAACGCGCTGACGGGCCGGGGCGTCCATGTGGTCACGGTCAACGACTACCTCGCCAGCCGCGATGCCGAGTGGATGGGCAAGGTCTACAAGTTCCTCGGCATGTCGGTCGGCGTGATCGTGTCGCAGCAGTCGACCGAAGACAAGCGCGCCGCCTATGCAGCCGACATCACGTACGGCACGAACAACGAGTTCGGTTTCGACTACCTGCGCGACAACATGGAGTACCGCGTCGAGGACAAGCGCCAGCGCGGTCTTCACTACGCGATCGTCGACGAAGTCGATTCGATCCTGATCGACGAGGCGCGCACGCCGCTGATCATCTCCGGCCCGGCCGAGGACCACACCGAGCTGTACGTTCGCATGAACGAGGTGCCGAAGCTTCTGACGCGGCAGACCGACGAAAAGGGCGAGGGCGACTTCTGGGTCGACGAGAAGCAGCATCAGATCCACATTTCGGAGCAGGGCCACGAGAAGATCGAACAGATCCTGACCAAGATGGGGTTGCTCGCCGAGGGCGAGAGCCTGTACGCGCCGCAGAACATCATCCTGATGCATCACCTGAACGCGGCCCTGCGTGCGCATCACCTGTTTCACCGCGACCAGCACTACGTGGTGCAGAACGGCGAGGTGATCATCGTCGACGAGTTCACCGGGCGCCTGATGCCCGGCCGCCGCTGGTCCGAGGGGCTGCATCAGGCGGTCGAGGCGAAGGAAGGTGTGCCGATCCAGCAGGAGAACCAGACGCTGGCGTCGATCACTTTCCAGAACTACTTCCGGATGTACGAAAAGCTCGCGGGGATGACCGGCACCGCCGACACCGAGGCGTACGAGTTCCAGGAGATCTATCACCTCGAAGTGGTCGTGATCCCGACGCACAAGCCGATGATCCGCGCCGACGAACAGGACAAGATCTACCGCACCGTCCGCGAGAAGTACGACGCGATCATCGCGGACATCAAGGACTGCTATGCGCGCGGACAGCCGGTGCTGGTCGGAACGACGTCGATCGAGAATTCGGAGATCCTGTCGAACCTGCTGAAGAAGGAAGGGCTGCCGCACCAGGTGCTCAACGCCAAGCAGCACGCGCGGGAGGCCGAGATCGTCGCGCAGGCGGGCCGACCGAAGATGATCACGATCGCGACCAACATGGCCGGCCGCGGTACCGACATCGTGCTCGGCGGCAACGTCGAGAAGCAGGTCGACTTCGTGCGCGCCGATCCGAATCTTTCGGACGCCGAGAAGGAAGCGAAGATCGCCAAGCTGCGCGCCGAATGGCAGTCGTTGCACGACCAGGTGGTGGCTGCCGGGGGGCTGAAGATCATCGGCTCCGAACGGCACGAGTCGCGCCGGATCGACAACCAGTTGCGCGGCCGCGCCGGCCGGCAGGGCGACCCGGGTGCGTCCCGCTTCTATCTGTCGATGGAGGACCCGCTGCTGCGGATCTTCGCCGGCGATCGCATGAAGGCGATCATGGATCGGCTGAAGCTGCCGGAGGGCGAAGCGATCGAGGCCGGCATGGTTTCGCGCTCGATCGAGAGCGCGCAGCGCAAGGTCGAGGCACGCAACTTCGACATCCGCAAGCAGCTTCTCGAGTACGACGACGTCGCCAACGACCAGCGGCGCGAAATCTACCGGCTGCGCAACGACATCCTCGAGGCGACCAACATTTCGGAGATGGTCGCCAACCTGCGGCGCGGCTTCTTCACGGACCTGTTCCGCACCTACGTTCCGGCCGAGTCGGTCGAGGAGCAGTGGGACATCGAGGGACTGACGAAGACGCTGGCCGACGACTGGCAGATCAACCTGCCGATCAGGCAGTGGCTCGAGACCGAGGAGAAGATCACCGACGAGGACATCCTGCAGCGCGTGCTGACGGCCGCCGACGACGCCTACGCGGCGAAGGTTTCGCAGGTCGGCGCCGACGCGTTCTCGGGCTTCGAGCGCTCGATCCTGCTGCAGGTGCTCGACCAGCATTGGCGCGAACACCTGGCTGCGCTGGATCACCTGCGCCAGGGCATCCACCTGCGCGGTTACGCGCAGAAGAATCCGAAGCAGGAGTACAAGCGCGAGGCCTTCGAGCTGTTCGGCACGCTGATCGATCGAGTGCGCGCCGACGTGGTCCGCATCCTGATGAACGTTCGCATCCAGTCGCAGGAAGAGATCGATGCCGTCGAGCGGAAGATCGAGGCGGAAACCGAGCGCCGCATCGATCAGGCACGCGCGCAGCACTCGGACTTCGGCACCGCAGTTGCCGAAGAAGCGGCGGACGTCGAGACGCTGACCCTTCCCGAGCGAGAAGAGACGAAGCCGCAGCCGTTCAAGCGCTTCGGCGGCAAGATCGGACGCAACGACCCGTGCCCGTGCGGCAGCGGGAAGAAGTACAAGCAGTGCCACGGCAAGCTGGCGTAGCGGGCTTGTCCGGACGGCGGACCGCGGATTGCGCCCATGCCGGTCAACCTGACCGCGCCTGATCCCGCCTCACTCGCGCCGGTCACCGGTGTCGAGCTCGGCTGGGCCGAGGCCGGTATCCGCAAGGCCAACCGCAAGGATCTGCTGGTCATGCGGATCGCACCGGGCGCGAGCGTGGCGGGGGTGTTCACGCAGAACCGCTTCTGCGCGGCGCCCGTCCAGGTCTGCCGCGCGCACCTGAACGTCGGCCGCGGCGTGCGCGCGCTCGTCGTCAATACCGGCAACGCCAACGCCGGGACGGGCGAAGCCGGACTCGCCGACGCGCACCGGACCTGTCTCGAGACGGCTCGGCTGCTCGGCTGCGATTCGACGCAGGTGCTGCCGTTCTCGACCGGCGTGATCATGGAGCCGCTTCCGGTCGAACGCCTGATCGCCGGTCTGCCGCAGGCGATCGGCAGGCTGGCGCCCGGCCACTGGTTCCAGGCGGCCGAGTCGATCATGACGACCGACACCGTGCCGAAGGCCGCTTCGCGCCTCGCCGACCTCGCCGGGCGCACGGTGACGATCACGGGAATCGCCAAGGGGGCCGGCATGATCCGGCCCGACATGGCGACGATGCTCGGCTTCATCGCGACCGACGCCGCCATCGATCCGGCCTTGTTGCCCCGGTTGACGAGGCAGGTGGCCGACCGGTCCTTCAATCGCATCACCGTCGACGGCGACACGTCGACGAACGACTCGTTCGTCGTCATCGCCACCGGGAAGAGCCCGGCGCCGCGGATCGAATCGATCAAGGATCCACGCCTGGTTCAGCTCACCGAAGCGATCGCCGTGGTCGCGCGCGAACTGGCTCAGGCGATCGTGCGCGACGGCGAAGGAGCGACCAAGTTCATCGAGATCGCCGTCGAAGGCGCGGCGACCGAGGACGAGGCCGCACGCGTCGCTTACTCGATCGCGCATTCGCCGCTGGTGAAGACGGCCTTCTTCGCATCCGATCCGAACCTCGGTCGCATCCTTGCCGCGGTCGGCAACGCGGGCATCGTCGATCTCGACGCTGCTCGCGTGCAGCTTTACCTGAACGACGTGTGGGTCGCGCGGAACGGCGGCCGCCATCCTGCCTACCGCGAGGAGGACGGCCGGCGCGTGATGAAAGGCGCGGAGATCCTCGTGCGCGTCGCGCTGGGCCGGGGCGAGGCGCGAACCACCGTCTGGACCTGCGACCTGTCGCACGAATACGTATCGATCAACGCCGACTACCGTTCATGAATCCGGACCAGACGACGGCTGCGCTCGCACAGCGGTTGGATGCGATCCTGGAGCGGCTCGAGCCCCTGCTGCCGCCCGCGCGGCGGATCGACTGGAGCGCGCCGGCGTTCCGCTGGCGCCGCCGCCGCTACCTCGGGGTCGAGCTGGGGCACCTCGAGCCGGTGCACCGCATCGCCCGCATCGACCCCGACGACCTGCAGCACGTCGACGCGCAGAAGGAGCAGATCCTTCGCAACACCGAGCAGTTCATCCGCGGGCTGCCGGCGAACAACGTGTTGCTCACCGGCGCCCGCGGCACCGGCAAGTCGTCGCTGATCCGTGCCTGCCTGGTTCGCTTCGTCGACCGCGGGCTGCGTCTGATCGAGGTCGACAAGCGCGATCTGGTCGACCTCCCGGACATCGTCGCGCTGGTGGCCGACCGGCCCGAACGCTTCGTCGTGTTCTGCGACGACCTGTCGTTCGAGGAGGGCGAGAGTTCCTACAAAGCGCTGAAGGCACAGCTCGACGGCTCGGTCGCGGCGCCCTCCGACAACGTGCTGATCTATGCCACGTCGAACCGGCGCCATCTGATGCCGGAGTACATGCGCGAGAACCTGGAAACGAAGTACGAGGCCGACGGCGAGATCCATCCCGCCGAAACGGTCGAGGAAAAGATCTCGCTGTCCGAACGATTCGGGCTGTGGCTGTCGTTCCATCCGTTCCGGCAGGACGACTACCTGGACATCGTCGCGCACTGGCTCACCCGACTCGGCGCCAGCCGCACGCTGATCGATGCGGCGCGCGCCGAGGCGCTGCAGTTCGCGCTGCAGCGCGGCTCGCGTTCCGGTCGCGTCGCGCTCCAGTTCGCGCGCGACTACGCGGGCCGGCACGGGCTCGCTGCCGGGCGCGGATGACCGAGCGGACGCCCGTCGACGTCGCTGTCGGCGTCCTCGTTCGGTCCGACGGCACGTTTCTTCTCGCCAGCCGTCCGGAAGGCAAGCCGTACGCGGGATACTGGGAGTTCCCCGGCGGCAAAGTCGAACCCGGCGAGTCGATCGCCGCGGCGCTGGCGCGCGAGCTTCATGAAGAACTCGGCATCGACATCGGCGCGACGCATCCGTGGGTCACGCGGCTGTTCGACTACCCGCACGCGCGCGTTCGGCTGCACTTCTGCCGCGTGTTCGACTGGCGCGGCGAAGCGCACGCTCGCGAAGGTCAGCGCTTCGGCTTCTTCTCGACGGCACGGCTGCCCGACGGCCCGCTGCTGCCGGCGACCGTGCCGGTGCTGCGCTGGCTCGACTTGCCCCACGTCTACGCGCTGACCCGTGCGGCGACGCTCGGCGTCGACGCGTTCCTCGAGCGGCTCGACGCGGCGTTGGCGCGCGGGGTGCGGCTGGTCCAGCTGCGTGAACCGATGCTCGATGCTTCGCAGGTGGGGCGACTGCTCGACGCAGTGCTTGCCAGAGCGCGCGCGTATGGCGCGCGGGTGCTCGTCAGCGGCCGGCACGACGCGGCGCTCTGGGAGCGCGCGGGCGGGGTGCATTTCACCGCTGCGCAGTTGATGCAGCTCGATCGCCGTCCGGGGTTGCCGCTGGTTGCCGCGTCCACGCATACGCGCGCGCAGATCGATCGCGCCGCCGCGCTCGATCTGGACTTCGTCGTTGCCGGCCCGGTCCTGCCGACGGCGAGTCATCCCGCGCAGCCGGCGCTGGGCTGGCCGGCGTTCGCGGCGTTGATCGACAGTGCTGCGCTGCCGGTGTACGCGATCGGCGGGATGCGCGAGGAAGCGCTGCCGGCGGCGATTGCGCACGGCGCGCACGGCGTGGCGCTCCTGTCGGCGGCCTGGTGACGCGCTTGCGTCAGTGCTTGGGCGGCGTCTCCGACGGCGGCGTCTCCTCGGCCTGCTCGTCGCGCGCGCCCGGGATCGCGTACTTCTCGGCCGCCCACGCGCCGAGATCGATCAGCTTGCAGCGCTCCGAGCAGAAGGGCCGATAGCGCGACGCCTCCGTCCAGTTCACGTCGCGCCCGCACGTGGGGCACTTGACGACCGTAGCCATCTAGAAGGCGCAAAGCGACAAGTCGAATGCGATGTCGCGATCGACGGCGCGCGGCTTTGGATCGCGGTCCGCGGAGGTGAAGCGAATCCACAGCATGTACTTGTTTGCGCTGATCTCGGGGATCGCTCGCGAGTCGGCAGCCACACGCACCTGCAGCAGCGCATACGTCCGCCCCTGCAGCGTCTGCTGAAACGACCCCTGCACGGCGGTCTGGCGGCTGCGATGCGCGGTTTCGCGCAGCAGCTTCAGCACGATCGCAAGCCCCTGGTTGAATTGCGACAGCGGCTTGATCCACGCGTGGAGATCCTGCGTCCGTGCGGCCGCGTCGCGCATCAGCCACGCATGATAGGAAGGCAGGTCGAATTCGCAGGTGCCGCCCGGAATGCTGGCGCGGCTGCGGATGCTGGTCAGCCATTCGTTGTCGCGCAGATGCTGGCCGGCCTTGCCCGGCGTGGCGTTCAGCGCCTGCTGTGCCTGCTCGATGTCCGCGAGCACGGTCGCCAGCGCGGACTCGGAGACCTGCGGGTTGTTGCGCAGCGCGAGCAGCGACTGTTTGTGGCGCTCGAGTTCCTGCAGCAGATCGCCCTTGAGGTCCGCGCGCGAAGTGACTTCGAGGATTTCGAACAGGGTGAGCAGCGCCGTGTGATGGCAGAAGGGATGCGTCTGCGCGCAGAAGTACGCGAGCTTTTCGAACAGATCCTCGAGCCTCAGCAGCGTGCGCACCCGCTCGTTGAACGGGTACTCGTAGAGGATCTGGCGGGGTTCGTTGCTCTGCATGCGCGGAGTCCCTGGCGCCGGATCGACGATATCACACGAGATCAGCGCGACCGTGCCTGGTCGCGGTGCAGCGATGCGAGGCGGCAGTACATCGCGTGCAGTCGTACGACCCGTTCGGCGAGCTGCTCGACCGCGGCCCCGTTGTAGATCACGTC
>JBFMFC010000076.1:0-13976 GCA_040752195.1 Pseudomonadota bacterium
AGGCCACCGCGCGCCGCCAGGTAGGCGCGCTTGTCCCACAGGGCGCGGTGCGGCCGCTCCGGCTGGTCGCCGGAGAAAGCGCGCGGCGCCGTCTCGCCCAGGCTGCGGTCGATGGGGCTGGCGCGGGCATCGCCCGGGGCGACCGCGGGTGCGCCGTAGGCGCGGCGCAGGTAGAGGCTGACGGCGCCGGTGCCCAGCAGGCGTAGCCAGGCGCGCCGCGACAGGGGGGCGCGCAGCGGGCCGTCCAGCGGCTGGTCCATCAAAAGGCCTGGAGCGACTGGCGTCCCCACCAGGCGGCGCCGGGCTTGAGCCGCACCGGGTGGCCGATGACCGCGTGCTCGATGCACAGCATGCGGCGAAAGCCCAGGGCGGGCATGTCGGCGAGCTGGGCGCACTTCTCGTCCCAGGGATTCCACACCACCACGTCGGGAAAGCCCTCGCCGTGGATCGACAGGCTGCGCCCGGGTTCGCGCAGCAGCAGCGTGGGCGGGGCGTCGAAATAGATGCGGTCGATCTCCCGGTCGATGGTCAGGACCTCGGCTGACTCCTGGTCCTCGCGCCCGCCCGCCACCTGGTCCCGGTAATGCAGGCCGCGCAGGCCGTCCACCCGCACGGTCTCCCCCTCCTGAACGCGCAGATAGGTGTGCAGGGCAGCGGTGAAGCGCAAGTCGTCGCCGCCTCGGTTCTCCACCTCCAGCTCCACGTCGAGGCGATCGGCGCCGACCGCCACGGTGAGTTCGACGGCAAAGGCGTGGGGCCAGATGCTGCGCGTCCGGGCCGTATCGGTGAAGCGCAGCACGGCTCCGGCGAAGTCGGCGCCGCTGCTGCTCTGTTGCAGCGTCCACTCGGCGGTGCGGGCGAACCCGTGGCGCGGCAGCGGGCCCTCGGCCGCGAACTGGGGGAAGATCACGGGAATGCCGCCGCGGATGGCGGCGTCGGCCTCGAAGTGCGAGCGCTCGCTGAGATAAAGTCGTTCCTCGCCGCCAGCGGGAATCCAGGACACCACTTGGGCGCCATGCAGGGTGACGACGCCACTGGCGCCGTCGGGCGACAACAGGTGCACGGCAGGAAGGCCGTGGCAATCGCTCTTGCTTACGCCGGATTGATTCGACATGGGTGCAACCTCCGCAGCTCAGGTTGCCATTTCATGGTAGCGAAAGCAATCCATGGTGTGATCGTTCACCATGCCCACCGCCTGCATGAAGGCGTAGCAGATGGTGGAGCCGACGAAGGCGCGGCGGTAGTTCTCGCGCTTGCGCGGGATGGTGAGCCACGACAGGCCCGCCTGGGCCCCTTCGAGGATGAGGAATTCGAACAGCAGCCGATCGTCGTGCACCGGCACGCCCCATTCGTTGTCGTGATAGGCCTGGTACAGTGGATCGTCGCCGCACCAGGCGCAGCGGATGCGGTGGTACCACGGGGCGGCGTGGAAGGATGCTTCATCTTGGTGCATCACATCGAATACAACCTACTCTACCGCTGGTTCGTCGGGCTGGATATGGATGATGCGGTCTGCAACCGCAGCACCTTCAGCAAGAACCGCGAGCGGCTGCTGAACGAGGCGGTGTCTCGCACGTTCTTCCAGAAGATCCTGGGGCAGGCGAAGTGGCACGGGCTGGTGTCGTCCGAGCACTTCTCGGTCGATGGCACGCTGATCGAGGCGTGGGCGTCGATGAAGAGTTTCAAGCCCAAGGACGGATCGGGCAAGCCACCGCAGGATGGCGGGCGCAACCCGACGGTGGATTTCAAGGGCCAACGGCGCAAGAACGACACGCATGCCTCCACGACGGATCCACAAGCGCAACTGTTCAAGAAGTCCAAAGGCGACAAGTCCCGCCTGTGCTACATGGGGCATGCACTGATGGAGAACCGCAACGGACTGGTGGTCGATGTCGAAGCGACCCAGGCCAGCGGCACGGCAGAACGGGAGGCCGCCAAGGCGATGGTCGCACGCTCGGTCAAGGCGGGCAGCACGCTGGAGGCGGACAAGGGGTACGACGTGGCGGAGTTCGTCCGGGCGATGCGCGCGCACCGTGTCACGCCCCATGTGGCGCAGAAGGCAGTCGGCAGCGCGATCGATGCGCGCACCACCCGGCATGCCGGCTATGGCGTGAGCCTGAAGGTGCGCAAGCGCATCGAAGAAGTCTTTGGCTGGGCCAAGACGGTCGGTGGGCTGCGCAAGACGCGCTTTATCGGCTTGAGTAAAGTGAAGGCTCAGACGGTCTTCAAGTTCGCCGCCTACAACCTGACCCGGATGGCGACGATCTTCGGCTGGCGATTGAACACGATATAGGGCGAAGTCTGCCCGCACAGCCCCGAAAGGGGCCTGGAAACCGCCCAAAACGGTAAAAATCGGCTCAAAACCGAATTCCAGGCGCCATCGGGGTTCTGAAGAGAAAATTTTTCGCGCTCAAACCGCATAAGCCGCAAGCGCCGACGGGAATTTCAACAGCCTGTTCAACTCCTATGCCGCGCAGGACGGCGCCGCCTCGCAGGATGGCAGCTACCTGATCCCCTCCGGACAGTGCGGCGGCCACGGCTACAAGGCCACTGCGGGCTGGCGCTTCGGCAACCTGATCGACGGCACCCAGGCCGAGTACGTGCTGGTACCGGATGCCCAGGCCAACCTCGCGCCAATTCCCGACGGCCTCACCGACGAGCGGTGCTGATGTGCCCGGACATCATGTCGACCGGCTTCAAGGGTGCCGAGAACGCCAACATCAAGCTCGACGACACGGTGGTGGTGTTTGCCCAGGGGCCGATCGGCCTGTGCGCCACCGCCGGCGCGCGGCTGATGGGCGCAACGACGGTGATCGCGGTCGAGGGCAACGATCACCGCCTCGGCATCTCCAAGGTGATGGGCGCCGACGTGACGCTGAACTTCCACAACTGCGACGTCGTCAGCGAGGTCATGAAGCTCACGGGCGGACGCGGCGCCGACTCCGCGATCGAAGCCCTCGGCACCCAGGCCACGTTCGAACAGTCGCTGCGCGTACTCAAGCCCGGCGGCACGCTGTCCAGCCTCGGGGTGTATTCGAGCGACCTGACGATTCCGCTGTCGGCCTTCGCCGCCGGCCTGGGTGACCACCGGATCAACACCGCGCTGTGCCCGGGCGGCAAGGAACGCATGCGCCGGCTGATGAACGTGGTCGCATCAACCGGGTACGATCTGGGCGTACTGGTGACCCACACCTACAAGCTCGACGACATCGTCGCTGCCTACGAGTTGTTCGCCAACCAGCGTGATGGCGTGCTGAAGGTGGCGATCAAGCCGAACTGAGCGCCCTCATCGACGTGTTTGCGACCGTCCAGTCCGGTCGCAGTGCCTGATTCGGGAGGGGAAGACCCCTCCCGCATTCATCCTGCCATCGCCCCACCACCGTGCACCATGGGCATTGGTTGCACTTTCCGGAATCCGCGCAGACCGGTCATAAATAAGAATAAAACGCATCGGCAGTCAGCGTTCTCGGGTAGAGACGCCCGTCTCCTGCCCCCCAGGGCGCGCTTGGCGGTGGAGTTCGTCAGGAACGGTGCCGAGGCGTACCGCAACGTGCAAGCGCAGCGGTCGAACCGGACGTTCCGCGCCGCCCTCGCGTCAGCGGCACGGCTGCCGTTCCCGGCTCGTGTGTCATACCCGCAGGCGGGGCCGCGACCGCGCACGGTCCCGTCAGCGCCCGCGCACGCGGCTGATGTCCTGCTCGAGGCCGTACTGCTTGACCTTCTGGTACAGCGTGCTTTTGGCGATGTCGAGGTCGCGCGCCGCGCGGGTGAGATTGCCGCGCGTCGCGGCAATGGCGCAGCGGATCAGTTCCGCTTCGCAGGTGGCAATGCTGCGCACTGCAGTCCCGGCGCCCACGAACCCGGTTGTGCCCGGCTCCGCCGCGCTCTGCTCCGCCACCAGTTCCGGCGGCAGGGCCTCGATGCCAAGCTGTTCGCCTTCGCTCATCAGCACCATGCTCTCGATCACGTTGCGCAGTTCGCGCACGTTGCCCGGCCAGGCGTAGGCCTCCAAGGCCGCCAGCAGCGCGTCGTCGAGCCGGCGCGGGCCGATCCCATGGCGCTCGCGGAACAGCTCGACGAAGTGCGTGGCGAGCAGGCGCACGTCGCCGCGGCGGTCGCGCAGCGAAGGGATGCGGATCGAGGTCACCGCGACGCGGTAGTAGAGATCCATGCGGAAGCGGCCGGTCGCGACTTCCTGCCGCAGGTCGCGATGGGTGGCCGCGATCAGGCGGAAATTAACCTTGCGCGGCACGTTCTCGCCCAGGCGGTAGATCTCGCCGTGCTCCAGCACGCGCAACAGGTGCGGCTGCAGGTCGAGCGGCATCTCGCCGAGCTCGTCGAGGAACAGCGTACCGCCGTTGGCCGATTCGATCTTGCCCACCAGGCCGCCCTTGCGCGCACCGGTGAAGGCGCCATCGACATAGCCGAAGAGCTCGCTCGCCAGCAGCTCGCGCGACAGCCCGCCGCAGTTTAGCGCCACATAGGGGCCATCGCGGAAAGGGCTGGCTTTGTGGATGCCTTGCGCGAACTCCTCCTTGCCGACACCGGTCTCACCCAGCAGCAGCACCGGCACGCGCGAGCGCGCGAGTTGATCCGCCTTGCGCAGCGCTTCGCACAGGCCCGCGTCCGCGGTGACGATCGAGGCGAAGCCGGCAGGCACCTCCGCCGAGCGCACGCCACGCGCGACGGCCGGTTCGGTTGCCAGGTCGCGCACCGGCTCGTTCGCCTGCGCACGGCCGAGCCGCGGCAGGGGGACGATCAGCAGCGTACCCAGGCGCTCGCCGCGGCTGGTCACCGGCACCAGCCAGTCGGCGCGCAGCCATGCAGGCAGCGGCTGGCCCGCGCCCTCCAGGGCAAGCGCCGGGATACGCCGTGGCGCGGCAAGATCGAGATCGGCGCCGCAGGCGGCAATCGCCGCCTGCGCGTTCTCGTTGGCCTTGATCGGGTAGCCGCGGCGGTCGAACAGCACGATGCCGTCGGTGCCTCCGGCCCAATACGGGAGGGCCGCCTCGAGCAGGCGGTAGCGGCGCTCCATCTCGAGCTTGGTGAGTCGGCTCTCGATCCGGCTCGCGGTGATGACGACCAGCGCCAGGCTCTGGCGGCTGTAGGTTTCCGACAGGCCGGAGACGTCCACCACGCCGAGGATCTCGCCGTCGTGCGGATGGCGGATCACGGTGGCCGAGCAGGTCCAGCGCTTGATGCCGGCGCAGTAGTGCTCGGCCGAATGGATCTGCACCGGCTGCCCCACCGCCAGCGCGGTGCCGATGGCATTGGTGCCGCAGATGCGCTCGCTCCAGGTCACGCCCGGCAGCAGGTGGATGGATTCGGCCGAGCCCAGCGTCCGGTTGTCGCCTTCCATCGTCAGGATGGTCGAACTGGTGTCGGCAAGCGCCATCACCGTGCCGGTTTCGGCGAGGAAATCGCGCGCGCAGGCCATGATGGGCGCGCTCGCCTGCAGCAGTTCGCTATGGCGCTGGCACAGCGCCTCGAGCGTGGACTCCGGCGCGGGGGGCGGCGCGCTGCGCTGCCAGGGGCTTACGTTGTATTGCAGGCAACGCTGCCAGGAACCAACAATCAGGCTGCGCAGCGCATCGGTCAACTCGCCTCCGCCGGTGAGGAAGCGCTCCCATGCCGCCATGACCCGGGCATCATTTCCGGGATCGGAAAAGATCCGCCCATCGGACGTGCGCGATGCGTTCAACTGTCTCCTCCTCTTGAAACGCGACGCGGTGAGTCGCCTGATGCGGCGGTGGGCTCGCATCCCCTGTCCGTTCTACCGCGCCGGGTTGCCGCGCCTGCCTTCGATGTCGCCGGGCACCGGAGTGAACAGCCCCTCGTGCCCGTACGCGAGCGGCGCAAGTTCTATTCAAAGTATAGCAAACGGAGTGCCAGAAGCCGCTACCCCGTCCGGGGTGATGCACCCTCCGGCCGCAATCCGGCGACTGCCACACCGATTCACCGCGGCGCCCGTCCGCAAGCGTGCACTGCGGACGCGCGGATGGCCGCCAGCGCATCCGGGTTCTCCAGCGCCGTGAGGTCGCCCACAGGCTCGCCGAGGTAGGCCGCCCGCACCAGGCGGCGAAGGATCTTGCCGTTGCGCGTGCGTGGGAGCGCCGCGGTGCAATACACCCGGGACGGCGCGAGGGCCTTGCCCAGGCACTCGGCGACATGGGCGCGCAGCGCGCGCTCGGTCGCGGCCCATCTTTCCGCCGCCGCAGCAGCGGCGCCGGGCGCGGCCAACGTCACGAAGCAGACTGCCGTCTCGCCCTTCACCGGATCGGGCACGCCTATCGCCACCGCTTCCTTTACCAGCGGATGGCTCACCAGCGCCGACTCGTATTCGGCCGGGCCGACGCGCTTGCCGGCGATCTTCAGCGTGTCGTCGCTGCGGCCTTCGATGAACCAGTGCCCGTCCTCATCGATGCGCGCCCAGTCGCCATGCACCCAGACACCGGGGAAGCGCGACCAGTAAGCGTCGAGGTAGCGCGCCTCGTCCTGCCAGAAGCCGGCTGGCATGCCCGGCCACGGCGCGCGCAGCACCAACTCGCCCACGCCGGCTTCGCCGCCGGTGCCGCCATCGGACGGGCGCGCTACCGGCGCGCGCAGGCTCTGCCCTGCGCCATCCACCACGTCGGCCACCATGCCCGGAATCGGGCCGACAAAACCGCAGGGTTTTTGCGGAAGACCGACGAAGCAGGAGAGGATGCCACCCCCGATCTCGGTGCCGCCGGAATAGTTGATGATCGGCCGGCGGCCTTCGCCGACGCGCTCGAAGAGCCAGCGCCACGGCGTCTCGTTCCAGGGCTCACCAGTGGAGCCGAACACGCGCAGGCTGGCGAGCGCGCCGGGCGCCGGCAGCCCAGCCTCGCCCTCGGCCATCAGCAGGCGCGCCAGGGTCGGCGACAGGCCGAGATGGGTGAGGCGGTGACGCTGGGCAAGCTGCCAGAGCCGGTCCGGCTGCGGATGGTTGGGCGTACCTTCGAACAGCATCAGAGTCGCGCCGCGCAGCAGGCCGCCGAAAACCAGCCACGGCCCCATCATCCAGCCCATGTCGGTGATCCAGCCGATGCGGTCGCGCGGCTTCACGTCGAAGGCCATCATCATGTCCTGCGCCGCCTTCAGCGGAAATCCCGCGTGGGTATGGACCACGCCCTTCGGCCGCCCGGTGGTGCCGGAGGTGTACAGGATCATCAGCGGCGCATCGGCCTTATGGGGCGCGGCGCCCTGCTGCGGCGCGCAGCGCTCGACCAGGTCTCGATAAGCGGTCTCGCGCCAGTGCGCGGTGCCCTGCTCCGGCAATTGGCTGCCGTCCAGCTGCGACACGACGACCAGCGCTTCCAGCGCCGGCGCGCGTGCAGCGGCGCGCCTTGCCTCGCCGAGCATGTCAACCTGCCGGCCGCGGCGCAGGTAGCCGTCGGCACACACCAGCAGCTTCGCACCGCTGTCCTGCAGTCGGCTCGCTACCGCCTCGGCGCCGTAGCCCGAGAACAGGGGCAACCCGATGGCGCCGAGGCGGGCGCAGGCCAGCAGCACGACGGCCGCCTCGGGCACCATCGGCAGATACATCGCCACCCGGTCGCTGCTGCGTACACCCAGCCCGGCGAGGCCGGCCGCGAGCCGGCGCACTTCGTCGTCGAGGGCGGCGTAGTCATGCTCGCGCACGCTGCCGTCGTCGCCTTCCCACAGCAGCGCAGGGCGCTGCGGATCCTCGCGGGCGGTGCGCCCGACCAGGTTGTCGTGCAGGTCGATCTCGCCACCGACGAACCAGCGCGGCCACGCCGGCCCGCGCTCGAGGTCGCACACGCGCAGGTAGGGCGTCACCCAGCGCAGACCAAGCGCCTGCTCGACTTCGCCCCAGAAGCGCTCGGGCTGCGTCGCGGCGCAGGCATGCAACGCATCCAGGCAGGGGTAGCCATGCGCGGCGAGAAAGCGGGCAAGCTCGGTATCCTCGAAGCGGAGCCAGCTGGCAACAAAGGTTTCCATGCTGTTCCCTTGCAGTATGAAGTTGAAGTATGCGAGAGGACAGCGCGGCGCGATCCGCGCCGCGCTGTCGACCTCAGTTGGCGCGCTCCGGCACCGGCAGGCCCACCCATTCCTTATAGAAGGTCTCGATATCGGGCTCGAAGTCGTGGATCACTGGATACCACGGCGTCGGCGCCTCGACGGCGTGCATCATGCCGCAGCTCGGGCAGTAGTACTCGCGGTACACCTGCCACTGCGTGTCGGGCGCCATCAGCTTCGGATATACCTCGGTCATGGCCTCCTCGGTGTCGCGCACGTAGATGACAGCGTGGAGCTTCCAGTTCTCGCGGTAGTCGCAGAACACGTGGCCGCAGTCGCACTGGGTAACCCACCGCTTGGTCTGGGCCGACTGCACGATGTAGAGGTGCGGCCCCAGCGGCAGCACGATGCGGTCTTTGAAGCTCACCTTGGCCTGCAGTGCCGCCAGGTACTGCTCGAAGCGGCTGTTATCCTTGGGCATGGAGAGCATGCGGAAGGTGGTTTTCCAGTCGAGGCTGCCTTCCACGAGGTGGGCGATCTGCTCGTTGGTGTAAGTAGACATGGTTCGACTCCTTGATTCGTTGATTACTCGTCGACCTGGACGACGGTGGTCACGTCGGGCAACCGCGAGAGATCCATGCGGTGCCTAGCGCCGTAGGACGGCACGCCCAGCTCTTCCTCCAGCAGTCGCCAGTCGTCCGGCAGGTTCCAGAAGTCCTTGAACTGACGGGTGAACTTCTCGGAAAGCGCGAAGCTGGTGGCGTACATGTGGCGTACCTGAACGGAGGCGTGCTTGTTGAGGATGCGCTCGCGTTCCTCCTTCATCCATTCGCGCGTGGGCACCGCACGGGCAAGGCGCTCCTTGCGCATTTCGGCACGTCGGATCTGCGTCTTCGCGACATCGACGGTGAACACGCCCTTGGCGTCCTGGGTGAAGACCGCGCCATAGACCTTCTGCGCGTATTCCGGCAGCAGGAACTTCTGGTTCAGATCCGCCTCGACCGCTTTCGGATCGCGATCAATGGGGTCGCCGAAGCCGGGACCGCCGCGCAGGTAGTTCAGGTACAGGTCGTAGTTGGCGTAGCAGTCCTCGGTGGTGATGCACTGCTTGTCGCGCTTCACCACCGCCGTGGCGTCGATGTGGCGCTCGTAGTCCGGGTTAGCCGGATCCAGATCCCCGCCCAGGGGCAGCGAGTCGCCGATGGCGATGCGCTGCTTCAGGCCGGTGTTGTGGGCTTCGAAGCGGTAGCCGGTGGCCGCGGGGTAGCCGCCCATTAGGCCCCAGTCGCTGTTCATGTAGCCATTGCCCATGAAGTACATGGTCCAGTCCTCGGCGTTCCAGACCATGCGCAGGGTCTCAAAGCCGCAGCCCCCGCGGTACTTGCCGTAGCCACCGGAATTGGCCTTGACGTTGCGGCCCAGGTACAGGAGCGGCTCGGCCATTTCCCAAATCTCTATGTCGCCCATGTCGCCTTCCGGGTTCCAGATCGCGGCGGCGTGGTTAAGGCCGTCCTTGATCGCCGAGGCGCCGGTACCGCAGGAGCTGGCTTCGAAGCTGTTCACTGCATGCACTTCCCCGTCCTGGTTGATGCCGCCGCCCTGCAGCCAGTTCGAGGTGTTGGCGTTGCCGGCATTCACTTCTTCCAGATAGCCGCGGCTGAAGTACGCCTGCGACAGGCCGCGCCACAGACCCGCCCAGCCGGACACTAGGAAGTGCCAGGCGTAGGCGTGGCCGGTGCGGCGGTCATCCGGGTTACACCAGGTGCCCTTGGGTAGACGGAATTCGGTCGCGTAGTAGGCGCCGTCGTTGATGCGCTGGGTCGGCACCAGGGTTTGGCACATCATGACCCAGATGCCCGAGGTGAAGGCCACCTGGTGGGCATTGAAGGTGTGCCAGCCCCAGCGGCTTGAGCCTTCGAAATCGAGACGCCACTTGCCGTCCGGCTTGATCGTGATCTCGCACGGCGAGTGCATGATCGAGTCGAGCTTGGCGAAGGCGTTGGAGACCTGCACGTCCGGGTGCTTGTAGGGCACGTCGACGAAGGACACCACGCGGTACTTGCCCGGCAGAGTCATCGACTTGATGCGGTTCTGCAGGCCGCGACGGCCTTCCTCGATGACCTCGTACGTGAACTTCTCGTAGGCCTCAATGCCGTCGGCGCGGATCACCTCCTCGACCAGGTCGCGGATCATGTGGCAGCCGGCGATGCGGGTACGCTCGTCGAGGATCCAGTACTTAGGCGTGCGCACCGAACGCTGCGACTCGTGCAGCCAGTCGCGAAAGGGCACGTCGTTGGCGCCGGTCTTGCGACAGGTGATCATGTAGCCGTCGCCGAAGCGCTGCGTCTGCCCGGTGGACATCGAGCCCGGGCTCACCGAACCGGTGTCGATCACATGTGTCACGCCGCCGACCCAGCCGATCAGGCGATCGTCCCAGAAGATTGGCACGATGGTCGCGATGTCGCAGGGGTGCACGTTGCCGATCGAGCAGTCGTTGTTCGTGAACATGTCACCGGGATTGATGCCGGGGTTGGCTTCCCAGTTGTTCTCGATCATGTACTTGATCGCCGCGCCCATCGTACCGACGTGGATGATGATGCCGGTGGAGGTCAACACGCAGTCGCCGACGGCGTTGTAGAGGGTGAAGCAGAGCTCGCCTTCCTGCTCGACGATGGGGCTGGCCGCGATCTTCTTCGCGGTTTCGCGCGCATGCACCAGGCCGCCGCGCAGCTTGGAAAACATCTTCTCGTAGCCAATCGGATCGCTGTCGCGGAACTCGAGCTTCTCCAGGCCGTTGTAGTGGCCGGTGGCCTTGGTGCGGGCGATGATGCCGTCGCGGTACTGCTTGAGCGTTTGGCCGTTCTTCAGCAGGTCGGCAAAGCCGGCTTCCTTGCTTGTCATCATGTTCATGTCGGGTCTCCTCACTTCACTTCTTTGAGATGGAACAGGCGGTGCTTGTCGAGCCGGGTCTCGAAACCGTCAGGCACGACGAAGGTGGTGGCGTCGGATTCGATGATCGCTGGGCCGACGATGTGGTTGCCAGCCTTCAGCGCTTCCATCTTCCACAGCGCAGCATCAACCCACTTCTTGTGGCGGTAGAACGGACGGGTGCCGAGGTAGGCCTCCTTGGGCGGCGTGGGGCCGGCGTCCGGATCCTCGGGCAGCACCGGTTTTTGCGTCGCGACGGTGCCGCGCAGGATCGCGCCGGTAATCGAGAAGCCCAGTTCCGGCGAGCGCGCCGAACTGGCATACACGCGGCCGTAAGTGTTCTCGAAGGCCTCGACGATGCGATCCCAGTCGGCGGCGCTGGAGGCAGTCCCCACCGGGGAGACGATCTCGAGGTCGTTCAGCTGGCCCATGTACTGCATCTTGTAGCCGGGGATCAGCATCACGTCCTCGGGCTTGAAGCCGTTGCCGACGAATTCGTCGATGACCTTCACCGCCAGTTCCGACCAGGCTTCCTGCAGCGTCCGGCACGCGGCTACCTTGTCTGCATCCGGCGCGAACTGCGCCACGCCGAGGTCGACCGACTTGTCGTAGCGGTACTCGAAGTCGGCGCAGGCGCAGCCGAAAGCCGAGAAACCGGCCGCCCAGGCGGGCACGACGACATCCTTGAAGCCCACCCCTTCCGTGTAGCCGTAGGTGTGCACCGGGCCGGCGCCGCCGTACGAGAAGCACGTGAACTCGGCCGGGTTGTAGCCCTTCGCGCTGATGTTCGCGCGCAGGTACTCGGACAGCGTCAGGTCGAGCAGCTCGATCACGCCGGCGGCCGCGTCCTCGACCGAAAGGCCCAGCGGATCGGCGATCTGCGCCTTGATGTGGTCACGCGCGCGCTGCACGTCGAGCTTGATCGCGCCGCCGAGGAAGTTCTCCGGGTTCAGGTAGCCGAGCACCACGTGGCAGTCGGAGACGGTGACCGTGTCGAGGCCGCTGTTCGGCCAGCAGGTGCCGACGCGGTAGCCGGCCGAATCGGGGCCGAGCTTGATCGACTTGCTGTAGGGATCGAGGCGCACGAAGCTGCCGGCGCCGGCGCCCACCGAGTCCATCGCCACCAGCGGCAGCGAGAGCACCAGGCGGGCCATGTCCGGATCGGACTTGATGGTGAAGTTGCCCTTGGTGATCAGCGCCACGTCGAAGCTGGTGCCGCCGATGTCGGAGCAGGCGATGTTCTCGTCGCCCAAGGCCTCGCCCAGGAGCTTCGAGCCAATGACGCCGCCAATCGGTCCGGAGACGATGGTGCGCGCCAGTTCCTTGGCCTTCCAGCTGATAGTGCCGCCGTGGGTGGCCATGACGCGCAGGTCGAACTTGGCGCCGTGCTTCTTGAAGCGGTCGCTGACCTTCTTCAGCGTCTGGCGCGAGGGCTCGGCGCCGTAGGCCTCGAGGATGGTCGTGTTCATGCGGTGGCTTTCCTTGCGCGACGGGTAGTAATCCACCGAGGCGAACACCGGGATGTCCGACTTGAGCCTCTTCAATTCCTCCTTGACGATGTCCCGCGCCCGCTGTTCGCTCGTCTCGTTCTTGTGGGACTGCAGCAGGCAGATGACGATCGCCTGCGATCCAACCTCCACCAGCTCGCGCGTCGCCTGGCGCACTTCGTCCTCGCGCAGCGGAATCACGATCCTGCCTTGCACGTCCGTGCGCTCGGTGACGCCGCGGGTGCGCGAAACCGGGACCAAGGGCTCGTCGTAGCGGTGGGTGTTTAGGTGGATGCGGTCCTCAAGCGCGTAGCCCAGGTAGCTCTGCAGCGCCCGGCCCATCGAATGCACCTGTTCGAAGCCGCGGTTGCAGATCAGGCCGACGGCGAGTCCCTTGCGCATCAGGATGCGGTTCAGCATCGCGGTGCCGGAATAGACGCAGGTCACCAGTTCCGGATAGACCTCGTCCACCTGGCGGCCCCAGTGGGCGAGGGCGTCCACCGAGGAATTGTAGATGGCCAGGGATTCGTCGTCGGGATTGCTCTGCGCCTTGCCGACGACGAAGCGGCCGTCGTCGCGCACGAAGAAGGTGTCGGTCATCGTACCGCCGGCATCGATGCCCATCACCTGTACGCGTGCTGCGGTCTGTACTTGCATGGTTGTCTCCGTTCCTTCTGGTTGGATGAACGCTTGGTGCACCTGGCACCGAAGCCTTCATTGCAACCGCCATGCCACATCGGCGGTTGTGCGTCGCAGCACGCCTCCAGGGTGTATTTCCACGGTGCGGTAGACAGTCGAACACTGCGTCGCAACATGAAGGTGCGCAGCGACCCGCCGACCGAAATCGATATGGAAGTCCGATTTCCGGACGTTCGGGAACGGCCTCCGGGCAGACCGCGGCCCCCCGCCTACGCCGATATCGGCATCGGGCAATCGCACGAATGGTGCTCTCCGGTGCGACGGGGGGCACGCCCGCAGGAAAGGCTTGCGGCATGCGCCGCGTCCACAAAGAACCGCCGCGACGCGGGCTGCGCCCAGCGGCAAATGCGGATTGCGCCTCGTTCGACTGCCCCGGGATATCGGCGCCTGCCGGCGTACTGCGCGCGCAGGAACGTGTAAACTTTCAAATCTTGCGTGCGTGCGCCCCCTCGATCCGCCCATGAACCCGCTCGACCGCTTCACCCAGGATGAGATCGCTCAGCTCGGCATGGAGACCGTGGCCAAGGGACTAGGCTATCTGAGCCGGGTTATTGAGAATTACGTAATCTCGTGACATCAAAACAGATCAGCCTGTTTCCAGAAGGCGGTGATGAGTGTGGTGCGTCGCTGTGCCGATTGGAGCTTGCCGCGCGCGGTGGTGGCGGGTTCATTTATGGAATTCGGACAGTAGTTCGCCAAGGCATGGCGTTTGAGCCAAGCCCACAGGTATTCGGCTGGGTTAAGGTCCGGCGCATAGGGCGGCAAGAAAGCCAGTTCGATCTTGCCGTCGAGGCCATCGACGTAGTCCCGCACCAGCCGGGAGCGGTGCGCCTTGAGTCCGTCCCAGATGATCAGCAGCGG
>JBFMFC010000077.1:0-13832 GCA_040752195.1 Pseudomonadota bacterium
CGCCTTGCGGCGATCCGCTCGTCCCTCCGCTGCGCCCGTCGAACCCGGAGGGCATGTGCCGCACCCTGAAAACCGCCAGACAAAAATGCCCGCGCTCAGCGGGCACTTTTATCTGGCGTCCCCTAGGAAATGTCAAGTCCCTTGACCGACGCGGCTCCCGCCATGGACTGACAGGTTTCTACCAACGCTTCGTCGTAATTCTCGCACACTGCCCGCGCCGATCGGCCGACTCGACCGCACCGATAACGCGCGCGGTCCGAAAGATGATCCCGACCGTGACCGCGCGAGTACAGCGGGCGTTGTCGATCGAACGCGCCGCCGAACTCATTGACGCCGGCGCGCGTGCTTCGACGCTGAACCGCCGGACTTCCGCCGGCCTTACAGCTTCATCGCGAGGAACTTGCGCTTGGCCGACTGCCGCCAAGGCACAGAGAAAGCGCCGCCAGAAACGAGCGTGGATTGCTCGACGATCTTCGGCCACCAGCCGATGAGCTGCTGGCCCTGAGCCCAGAACAAGTGCTTGCTCCACTGCCGGTCGAGAACGAAGACCGTGTGGCCGGCGCGGCGTAGCGCCTCGCGCTCGGCGTTGTGGTTCCTCGTGAAGTGATCCATCGAGATGATCGACCACGGACCGTCTTTGACGAGTTCCGGAGCCCACACGAGGTCGCGCTCGTTCGGCTTGAAGCGGTCGCGAAGATGAACTACCGATTCGACCTCGGGCAGCGACTTCGACAACTCCCGGATGGCGTGCGCCAAGTGCAGCGAGAGATTGTTGTCGAAGAAGAACTTCAAGCCGCCAGTTTCTCTTCGAACCTCACCGCGGCCATGACCTGCTGCGGCGTGATGCCGTAGATGCGGGCGACGGCGTTGCGATCGTTGCCCTCGGCCACATAGGCCGCCAACAGCGTGTCCGTCGGAATGCCGATCTCTTCGACGGTTGGCGAGCCGAACTGCAGGGCCGGATCAAGGACGATCGGTCGCTGCTTGTCTAGAAACCAGCGGCGCGGATGCTGGCCCTCAAACTCGATACCCGCGTAGAGCGCCGGGCGAACAATCTGCGAAAAGACCCACTGGCGGAGCGGCACGTCGAGAAGCCGATCTTCGTCCTCTGCCGGCTCGTTCGCGGCCCTATCTAGGGCCTCCATGAAGACCCGTCGGCCGTCGGTCCTGAACCGATGCGTGGTCAGAGGGTAGTCCGTGCCGAAGATCTGCCGCGCTCCGTCGATCGTCGCACGAATTACGTGCAGACTCACGCCGTAGCGCGCAAAGGCATTGACCATCCGCAGTTCGAGCAGGTCGCGGAAGCCGATCACCGGCTCGCGCAACTCCTCCCGGGCGAACTGAGTGCACCAAAGCGGCGGATAGAAGTGAGGTAGGCCGTTGCGCCGCCGCGTGTACCCGAGCATCCAGCGGCGCACGGCGCGAAGATCGGCCCGGATCAGACGAGCGGCCGCCTGCAGCGAGTAAATCCCCTTGCCTAGCAGCGTTGCATCCACCTCGCCCCCTCGACGATCGCGGTCTATCAAGCGCCGCTGGTCGCTGCATCACTCCTCGACCGAGCGTCGCAGTCGCCGCAGGCCGCGCCAGCGCCTGACGCTCAGCCGCGGCCGCCCGTCGCGCGCGCGGCTTCGAGCGCGCCGGCCAGTTCGCCCAGCCGCCGGTTCAGATTCGCCTCGCGCTCCGCAGCGCAGCCTCGCGCCGATCGACGTCGGACGCCGGCATCTGGTTTCGCTGATGCAGGGCATAGGTATCGAGGCGCTGTACCGCAAGCCGCGTACCTCGCAGCCAATTCGCCAGTACCAGATCTACGTGTACCCGCTCGAGGACGTCGAGCGGTTGAGCCAAGTCTGAGCCACCGACATCGCCCACATCCCGATGGTCGGAAGCCTCGGCTATCTGGTGGCGATTCTCGACGCGCTCTCGCGCAAGGTGCTGGCGCACGTGCTGACCAACGCGACGGCTTCTGCCTCGAGGCACTGGAGGACGCGCTGGCGCGGTTCGGCACGCCCGAGATCCTTCACACTGACCCGGGAGCGCGATTCACCGATGCCGGGTGCACCGACCAACTCAATCAAGAACCACGCCGTCGCCATCAGCATAAGGGGCCGCTGGACCGACAATTCATCGAACAGCTGTGGCGCTCGGCCAAGTGCGAAGAAATCTACCTGAAGGCTTTTACGACTCGCTGACCGAAGAGCGGCGCGGGCTATCTTCTAGTTTTGCGACGTACAACACGCGGCGGCCGCACCAGAGCTTGGACTACCGCACGCCTGATGCCGTCGCAGGCGCACCGTGGCGTGGTCCTGTCCACCGATGCTGCGTGCGTCCACCGTCGTCTCCGCGTGATCGGGCACCGCGTTGATGTTCGCGCCGCCGGCAACGGTGCCGACATCGACCGTCGGCGCGCTCATCAGCGCATGTGGTGCGCCATTGAAGCGGAACGCGTCGACGGCGAGCGCTGCGCAGGCGATCACCGCCACGCGGCCTTTCGTGTCGCTCGCCCAGTCCCGTATACCCGACCACTGTCGATCGCCGCGCCGAACGGGTCATGGCGCCACCGCGCCGCACGACGGGCACTACGCCGACGTGGCCAGTAAAGCACAGCGGGGTCGGCCCGTCGCGCCAAGCGACGACCGCCGGCTGGGCGCGAATTCGAAGCGGGTGCAGCAGCACCCAGCGGCCCAGATCCACGACTCCAGGAAGTCGACTCACGCTGTCTCGCCGCTGCGTACAACGTGGATGCGCATCCGCTGCTGCGTCAGGTTTTTCGACGTCCACGGTCATTGCTTCTCAAATGCGCTCGGCGGGCGGCTTCAGCAACATCGCCATCACATCGCCAGATAGCGCAATGCCGGCGCTACTGCGCCGCGGCATTCCCGCCACGAATGGCAGCAACTGGCGCCGCGCGACGCCGAGTACGCGGCGGAGTTCGGCGACCGGCGTGGCGTGTTCGTCGACGCGCAGATCGAGCAAAGGGTAGGCCTCGGTCGAGACGATCTTCAGCGCGGCCGACTGCTTGCCGCGCATGTCGCCACCGGCAGCATCACCGGCCTCAAGCGCGGCCATCAACCGCTCGGCGAGATCTGCAGAGGGATTCGCGAGCCAGACGGCCCGCATCGCGATCAAGGTTTCTTCGCCGGTCAGCATGTTGCCCTGGATGGCGAAGTCAACGCCGGTGAACTGGCCACACCACGGCGTACACCGCGCACCGGTGAAGGCGACGCCCGGTCCACGGGCGCCGATGAGGCCGATCTGTCGCACAGTCGACTCGGGATCCTCCGCCAGTACCGCGGCGAGTGCCGCTCGGGCCGACTCGCCCTGCGCCATCCGCGCCAGCGCGTCGACGGCCAGGTACGGGTTGACCCACGACTGTGTGGAGGCGGCACCGACGCCGGCCAGGACATACGGGCACATCGACCCCACAGCCGGCACCGCGGTCGCAACTGCGACGCCGAGTTCGCCGGTGCGCTCGCAGCGCGCGACGATCGAGAAGGTGTTCAACTCGAGCGCAGTCACAGCGCCAGCCGGTCGACGATGCGGGCCTGTGCGCCCGCCTCGTCGGTGCGCCCTTGCTCGCCGAGTTCGCCGCGATCGAGGATCGCATACCGGTCGGCCGTCTTCAGCGCGAAGGCGACGTTCTGTTCGACGACCAGCATCGCGATCTTCGACCCCCGCCGCTCCGCCTGCAGCACGCCGGCGATGCGCTCGATCACCGAGGGCTGCAGCCCCTCCGTGATTTCGTCGATCAGCATCAGCTTCGGCTCGACCACCAGCGCGCGGCTGAGGATCAGCATCTTCTGCTCACCACCGGAGAGCGTGCCGGCCTTTTGCTTCAGCCGCTGCGGGATGAACGGGAAGTACTGGCCGATGCGCTCGAGCCCGCGCCTGAGCTTGGCACGGTCACGCACCGCGACACGGAGGTTCTCGTCAACAGTCAGGTCCTGGAAGACTGCCTTCTCCTGCGGCGAGTAGGCGATACCGCGCGCGGCGAGCTGGTGCGGCACGCCGGCCCGCAGTCGTTCGCCGTCGAAGATCACGCCGCCCGTCATCGGCGGCAGGAAGCCGAGGACGCCCTTGAGCAGCGTCGTCTTGCCCATGCCGTTCTTCCCCAGCAGCGCGAGCGCCTCGCCGGCCTCAATCGTCAGGCTGAGGTCGCGGATCACCGTCGACTGGCCGTAGCCGCAGCTGAAGCCTTCGACTGCCAGCACCGTCATGCCTGTACTCCGGCGGGCAGCGCTGCGGCGCCCGCATAGATGTCGCGCACCAGTTCGCTGGAGATCACGTCCTGCACCGAACCATCGAGCACGATCTCGCCCTGGTGCAGCACGATTACCCGCGAGCTGATGTCGCAGACAAAGTCGAGGTCGTGCTCGATTAGCACGACACACATCTGGTGCTCCCGCGCGAGCGCCTGCAGCGTCGCGCCGATCTGAGTGCGCTCCGGTTTGGTAAGGCCCGCGGTCGGCTCGTCGAGCAGCACGATGTTCGGCTCGAGCGCGAGCACCATAGCGAGCTCAAGTGCCTGCTTCTGCCCGTGCGACAGCAGCCTGCAGGGCGTGGCCAACACTTGGTCTAGACCAGTGGTCCGCACGATCGCGAGCGAGGCGCTCGGCAGCGCCACGGTCGTGGTGCGCGACCACAGCCGCGGCCGCACGAGGCGGCTGCGGGCCACCGCGAGCGCATCCAGCACCGTCAGTTCGTCGAACACGTTGGCCGTCTGGAACTTGCGGCCGATGCCTAGCCGCACACACTCGAACGGCGGCCGGTGGCCGATGTCGTGGTCATTGAGCGCGATCGTGCCGGCGCTGCGCTCGCTGCCATCGCTGATGCAGCGCATTAGCGTTGTCTTGCCCGCACCGTTCGGGCCGACGAGCGACAGCAGTTCGCCGTGCCGCGCCTCGAAGCTGACGTTGCGCAGCACCGTCAGGCTGCCGAAGCTGCGCGCCACCTGCGCCACCTTCAATGCCAGCCGGCCCCGGCTCGCGAGGCCCGCGAGCGGCTCGTCGGGCGCAGGCACCAGCGTGCCGGGCGAGCTTGTGGCGCCCGCCTTTCGGAGCCGGCCGACGAGCGCTGGCAACAGACCTTTGGGCATCACCACGATCACGACGACGAACGCGACGCCGAGGATCAACTTCCAGACGAACGGCAGGTCACCGCTCAGGTAGGCCGAGCCCACGTCGATCACCAGAGTGCCAAACAACGGCCCGAGCACGGTGCCGCGGCCCCCGAGCGCGACCCATGTGATCAGCTCGGTGCCGAACTGAAAGCCCGCCATCTCCGGCGCGACCACCATGCCGTAGCAGGCATACACGAACCCCGCGACCGCGCAGACGCCCGCCAGCGCCACCATCAACAGCACCTTCACCCGCGAGGTGTTTAGGCCGAGGTATTCGCAGCGCGATTCGTTCTCGCGGATCGCCATCGTCAGCCGGCCCGTGTCGCTGCGGACGAAGCGAAGGGCCGCGAGCGTGGCCACGACGAGCAAGCCCGCTGCCAGCCAGAACCATGTGCGCAGGTCGAACTCGAAGCTCTCGAAGCCCGACAGCCCGCTCGACGACCCGGTGAAGGTGCCGCCGGCGAAGATGACTTGCGTCGCGACGATCGGCAGCACTAGCGAAATCACCGATGCGTAGAGCGGCGTCGCGCCCGGGTAAAAGCTAAGCGCGCCGACCAGTCCGGCGAGCACCATGCTTACCGAAATGCCGCCCGCGAGCGCAAGGGCCGCGAGCCCTGGCGAGAAGCCGACATGCGTGAAGACCAGCCCGGCCGCATAGGCACCGATGCCGAAAAAGGTAGCCTGCCCAAAGGTGAGCACACCGGCATATCCCCACAGCAGGTCCACGGTGATCGCCACCACGGCGTAGAGGCAGGAGCGGACGAGCGTGTTCTGGGCGAATTCGGGCAGCACCCATGGGCCAGCCACGATCAGCACGATCGCAGCCGCCAGCACCGCGTTCCCCCAGTTCCGCCGCAGCGGCACCGGTGCCACGCGCATCGCAAGCTCAGCCACGTGCGAACCCTGCCGGCCGGATGCGCAGCGCCACTGCGCCGAGCACGACGATCGTCAGCGAGCCGAGGATCGGGCTGACGAGCACGCTGACGAGGACCTGCGCGCCGCCGAGCAGCACGCAGGCGACGCCGAGCGCGGCGAACGAGGTGCCCGAGACCATCGCCAGCATGAAGGCATTGGTGAGCCAAGGCACGCCCATGTTCGGGTCGACGCTGGACAGCGGCGTAATCAGCGCGCCGGCGAGGCAGGCCAGGCCCGCACCAAGCGCGAAGGCCGACAGACGCACCACCGCACTGTTGACGCCGAGCGCTCGCGCCAGCGTCTCGTTCATCGTGACCGCCCTGGTCAACAAGCCCAGGCGAGTTCCGTTTAGCAGGCCGGCGAGCGCCGCGGCGACGACAAACGCGATGCCGACGAACGCCAAGCGGTACAGGGAGGTCTCGGTGCCGAACACGTGCACCGTACCGGCAAGCGGGCTCTCGACGAACTGCACGCCGCGACCGAACGCCAGTGTGATCACCTGCCCGATCACGATGCCCAGGCCCCAGGTGGCCAAGATCGCGTCCAGCGGGCGGGCGTGCAACGGCTTGACGATAGTGCGCTCCACCACCGCGCCGAACACTAGGCCGACGAGGAGTGCCGCGAGGGCGCTCCACCACGGCCCGAAGCCTGCCTGCTGCGCCAGCAGCGGCACGTAGCCGCCCAGCGTCAGGAAGCCGCCGTGGGCAAAGTTGATGATCTTCATCACGCCGAAGATGAGCAGGAGCCCGCAACTGACGACGAACAGGATCGCCGCCGTGCTGAGCACGTCGAACAACACGGACACGGGGGCTCCTACCGAATCACTTCAGGTTCGGGCACTGCGCGCCGGGGTCCACGTCCTTGAAGGTTTCGAGCAGCTTGACGCTGCCGTCCTTCTGGACTTGGCCCAGGTACATCGTTAGCGGCGTGTGGCGCTGCTTATTCATCTGCAGCATCCCTCGCGGGCCCTCGAACTTCACCTGCGCGAGCGCCGGGATGACCTTCTCTGCGTCGGTGCTGCCCGCCTTCTCCAGCGCGGCCTTGTAGAGGTAGATCGCCTCGTATTGCGGCACGGAGAGGTCGTTCGGCGTCTTCATCTTGTCGCCGAACTTCTTCTGCATCGCGGCGAGGAACTCCTTGTTCTTCGCGCTGTTGATGCTTGTTAAGTACGAGCCGGAGATCACGATGCCCTCGGCATCCGGGCCCATCTCCTTCGCCGTGCCTTCGTCAACGGCGAGGTTGCCGTAGGGCAGCGTGACGCCAGCAGCACGCAGCTGCTTGGTCAGCGTAACGTTCGGTGCGCCACCGGCCGTGCTAGTGATGATTGCATCGGGCTTGGCGGCCTTCAGCTTGTTGATGATCGCGGTCCAATCGCTGGCGTCGATCGGCAGGTACTCCTCGCCGAGGACCTTGCCACCCTTCTTGGTGATGTAGCCCTTGGTGAACTCGAGCATGCCGCGACCGAATGCGTAGTCACTGCCAATCAGGAAGAAATTCTTGGCCTTGTTCGTCTTCATGAAGTAGTCGACGATGGGAGCCACCTGCTGATCCGGCACCCAGGCATTGACGTACATGTACTTGCTGCAGGAACGCCCCTCGTAGAACGACGTGTAGATGAAGGGCGTCTTGCCGCGGTTGACGACCGGTAGGCCAGCGTTGCGCGCCGCGCTCGTCTCCATCGCAATAATCGCGTCGACCTTCTTCTGGAAGATCAACCAGTCGTAGGCCTTCTGCGCACCGGCCGCACCACTGGCATCGTCGGCGACAACCAGCTCGAGCTTGCGGCCAAGCACGCCGCCGGCGGCGTTGATCTCCGCGACGGCCAGTTCCGACGACTGCACGACCGACGGCGCCACGACACTGTTCGCGCCCGACAGGCCGACTGGAACGCCGATCTTGATGGTTTCCGCAGCCTGCACCTGCAACGCCGCCAAGGCGGCCAAGGCTAGAAGCGAACGACGGGTAACGGACAAGATATACATGGGCTACATCCTCGCGGTGGGGGAAATCAAAGTCGGTAGGCTTCTGCGCGGCGGTCGCGCAGCGGATGGTTAAAGTCGTTCCAACAGCGCGCACGCTTGGCGGCAGCGAGGTCAAGGTCTGCGAAGACGATTGCTTCTTCGGTCGCAGATGCCGGCCCCCCGACGGGCCAGCCGGTGTGCGAGACGATCAGGCTCTGACCGATGAAAGGTTGTCCACGCTCGGTGCCGACGCGGTCGGCCGCAGCAATGCAGATGGAATTGCTGTGCGCGGCCGCCATCGTCAGCACGTTGGCCATCGCCTCGCGGTTCGGGTCCTGCCCCGGGATCGGCACCCAGTTGGTCGGCACGCAGACGAGCTCCGCTCCGGCAAGCGCCATCGTGCGGTAGGTCTCTGGGAACCAGCCGTCGTAGCAGATCGCGACGCCTAGCGTGCCAAGCGGCGTAGCGAACACCGGGAAGCCGAGGTTCCCAGGCGAGAAGAAGAGGTTCTCGTCGCCCCACAGATGGACTTTGCGGAACACGCCGAGCGGGCCCATGGGGCCGATCACCGTCGCCGCGTTATAGAGCGTGGAGCCAGCCTTCTCGCAGAAGCCGCCGACGATGTACAGCTTCAGATCGCGCGCCAGGCGCGCCCAGAGCCCGATCGTCTCGCCGCCGTCAAACGCATCGGCCAGGGCCTGCGCCTCGGCACGTGTCTCGAACACATACCCGGAACTCGCCAGCTCCGGCAGCACGACGACCTGCGCACCGCCCTGCGCCGCGCGCTCAATGAACGAGGCGCACTGCGCCAAGTTTCGCTGCTTCTCGCCCACCGCCGGTGCGAACTGGCAGCATGCCACGCGCACCGGCGCCACCGCCTGCACCATCACTTCCCTCCGTTTGAATCGAATGAAAGTGGCATTGCAAGCGTCGTGCCAAGGCGGACGATCGTCAGAACGTCGGCGGCGTGTTGACCCAGAGCACGCGGGTGACTTGGGCACCCGGATTGCGGTACGCGTGCGGCAGCGTCGAGGGGAACGAGAAACTGTCGCCGGGCAGCAGCTCGTAGGCATGGTCGCCGATGCGCAGCTCGAGCCGGCCCTCAAGTACGTAGCCGACTTCGTCGCCCTCATGCCGCATAGGGCCCATGCTGCCGCCGCCCGGCGCGACGATGTGGATGTTGGCCTGAAGCAGGTGCCCTTGGCCATTGGCGACGAGGCGCTCGAGGATGACGCCGTCGTGCTCGCCGTCGCCGCCGGCGGTGATGCGTGGCCGCTGGCCCGCACGGGCGACGTAACCGCCCAGCGACCAGTCCGGCTCGAACAGCGCGCCGATGTTGGTTTCCAGTTCCGACACCAGAGCATGCAGTACCGTGAGCGGCGGCAGCAGCTTGTCGTTCTCGTACTTCGAGATGAGGCTGATCGACACGCCAACGCGCGCGGCGAGTTCTTTCAGCAGCAGGCCCTTCACCAGCCGTGCGTGACGCAGCCGCGCGCCAATGGCGGGGGCTGCGGCCGCCGCGGGCGCGGGCGTAGGCGCCGGACGAGCCGATGGCGCGCGCAGGGCGCGTCCACCTTTGGCCGCATCCCGGGTCCTCGCACGCGGTTTCGCCCGCGTCCCTCCCCCACTGATGGTGGATGCCTCTTCGGCTTTCGTCATCGGAAACTCGTTTGACCAACGTTCCAAAAAGGTGCCGAATGCCGGCGGCGCCGCACCATTGCGTGCTCGGATGCACCACAGCTGCTCGCAAGGCATCCCGCACACGAGCCGATTGCAAGTCGCGGGCCCGCGGGCCCTGGCTTTGCTTCGGGTTGCGTCGTGCACCACTCGGTACAAGCCCCGACCCATGCAAAGATTGCAGCGCCCGACGGCGTCGATCTGAAGGAGGCGACCGGCACTCCGCTGAAGGACAAGCGGCTCGGCACCTTGCTCGTTGCCGGTTGCTCGATTCCGGAAGAGATTGCGCGCTTGTGGGCCGCCGATCTCTCCGACATTCACCCGGTCGTGATCTTCGACCCGTCGGGTCCATATCGGAGGGCCAGCGGATGAACGAGGGGCTCCACTGGCTTCAATGGCGTGATGTGCCCCAAGATCCAGTGCCGCGGTGAAGTTCGTGCAGTCCGTTTCTGAAGGAGCGGACGGACAGGAAGAAGCAGCGTTTCACCGAGGAGCAGATTCTGGGGTTTCTGAAGGCCGACGACGGCGGCACGCATGACCGCAGGCAGCGGCGTCATCGAAGTGGAGTTGCCCGCCGGCCGCTTTCGCATCCGCGGCGCGGTCATTGTCGACGCCCGGAGCAAGACCGGCCACGCCCGCACCGTGCCACTGCCGCCAGAGGCCGCCAGGATCGCGCGCCGGCGCCTGCCGTTCTCAATTGGCATCGCCCTACTGACCAAGCGCTTCAACGCCGCCAGGACGGCCGCAGGCATGCCGATGGTGCGCTTCCACGACCTGCGCCATGCGTTCGGCACCTAGCTCGCCGAGCTGGGGACGGACGGCCCGACGATCCGCGACATGATGGGGCACTCGTCGCTCACAGTGGCCAGCCGTTACCTGCAGAGCGCCAGCGGCGCGCTCGGCAACCGGCCGCTGCGCCCGAACTCCGCGACCGCGGCGTCGGCGGCGCTGCGGATGCGCTCGGACCGGGCCCGGGTCTGCGCCTTGACCGACGCCAGCACCTCGCCGAAGCGCTCGCCGAGCAGCGCGCGCATCCCGTAGTGGCCGACGATCTCGTGCAGCAGCACCTGTTGCGCGCGCTCGACCGTCGGCAGCGCCGCCGCGACCAGGTACACCGAGGCCGAACCGTCGTCGTTGAACTTGATCGCGCCCTCGGCGAACTCCGACAGAGATTCGCGGTCGGCGGCCGGCAAGTCCTCGCGCGCGTCCACCACGCGGATGTCGAGCGCCTGCGCGCCCGGCAGGCGCGCCACGAACTCGGTGACGGCCCGCTCGATCTGGCGCGCGTGCTGCGATGCGCTCGCTTCGGCGGTCGGCGCCGAGCGCGAGAAGAGCTCCTTCAGTCCCCCGGTAGTAGCCGATTCAGTTCCGCGTAGGCGCGCGAACCGGCTTCGGAGCAGTTCAGCCAATACTGATCCTCGTCGCTCCGCGGGAAGTTGTAGGAGGGAAGCGAGGACAATCGCTCTTTTGAGCGTGCCGCGGCCAAACGGACCCTCAGGCGGCGCTGCATCGAGGGCGGAAGCGTTTGCAGAATCGACAGGCTCTCCGGCGGCGGCCAGCCGAAATCCCTGGCGAGTTCGTCGAGCGAACTCGTCAAGATCCGCGTCGCCAAGGACTCGGCCGTCAGCGGCGACGAACTCGCCTCGCTTGAGTTCGGATCGTGCATCTCTAAACTCCTTTGCCTTGAAGCGTGAACTGCCGCGCGCGATTGCACTCGCACACAGCAGCCGACGCCATTCCGGCCGCTACCCCGGGGCGTGAGTCCAGCTTCCCTAGTTTAAGGTTGGCAGATGACCGTGAAAATCACCTTTGACTCAGATATGACCTTGCGGTGGGCGTGTCGGCAGGGTGACTACGTGTTTTGGGCGAGACTCCAAGGCACATTCGCGACGCATGGCCCCGAGTACCGAGTGGCAGATATCTGGAAGCTACACGACGGCGACTTCATCACACTGACGAACCGTGTTGCAGATTTGCCAGCGTGGTTTGACCTCCACCCCTTGGAGGTTTCTGGCTCTCTCGTTTGGTGGATGAAGAAGCGGCTCGATGAGGGATACGGTCCGGGCGATCCGATCGACGGCCCAAATCTCTGGCGAGTGTTTGCCGGTGACCGAATTGTTTGGGCCGGACCGAGTCGTCGGGGCGCACCTTCAAGTAATGGCATCCTGGGCCTGGTCGAATTCAATCAGAATGCCCTCGTCTACGGCGAGCCGCTTGATGTGTCTTCCGGCTTTCCGCGCTACGGGGCCTTCGAACGAGACGAACTTGAACCCGAGGGGGTCAGGCTTTGTAGGCTAGGGTGGGAAGCGGTTCTGAGAAGTGGCGCCGGAAAACTGGGCAGGGCGATAAGTGAGTAGGCTGCTCCGATGGGCAAGGATAGAGCCCGGTGCAACAGGAGCAGAAAGCATGAGCAAGAGACCGCGCCGCAACCACACAGCGGCGTTGAAGGCCAAGGTGGCGCTGGAGGCGATTAAGGGCGAGAGGACCGTGACCGAGATCGCGCAGCGCTTCGATGTCCATCCGAACCAGGTAACGGAGTGGCGGCGCCAGCTGCTCGAGCGCGCCGCCGACGTGTTCGGCGGCACAGCGGCGGCGGCGCAGCCGCCGGTGGACGTCGAGGTGCTGCACGCCAAGATCGGGCAGCTCGCGCTGGAGAACGATTTTTTAGAAGGCGCGCTCATCAAGGCGGGCATGCTGAGCGCAAGAAAATGATCGACCGCAACCACGAGCTTCCGATCAAGCGTCAGGCCGAGTTGCTGAACATCAGCCGCGGCAGCGTGTACTACCAACCCGAGCCGATCAGCGATATCGACCTGGCACTGATGCGGCGGATCGACGAGTTGCACCTGGAGCATCCGTTCGCGGGCAGCCGCATGCTGCGCGACATGCTGCGCCGGGAAGGCCTCGAGGTCGGCCGCCGGCACGTGGCCACGCTGATGCGCCGGATGGGCATCGAGGCGCTGTACCGCAAGCCAAACACGAGTCGCAGACATCCGGCGCACCCGGTGTATCCGTACCTGCTGCGCGGCATGGCGATCGAGCGGGCCAATCGGGTCTGGTCCATGGACATCACCTACATCCCGATGGCGCGCGGCTTCGTGTACCTGACGGCGGTGATGGACTGGCACAGCCGCAAGGTGCTGGCGCACCGCGTCTCGATCACGATGGATGCCGATTTCTGCGTCGAGGCGCTGCGCGAGGCCATCGCCCGCTACGGCGTGCCCGAGATCATGAACACCGATCAGGGCAGCCAGTTCACCAGTGCCGAGTTCACCGGCGAGCTGAAGGCGCACGGCATCGCCATCAGCATGGACGGTCGCGGCCAGTGGCGCGACAACGTCTTCGTCGAGCGGCTGTGGAAGACGGTGAAGTACGAGGAGGTCTACCTGAAGGCTTATGACAGCGTCAGCGCCGCACGGGCGAGCATCGGCGCCTACCTGGACGATTTCTACAACACGCGCCGGCCGCACCGCGCGCACGAGGGGAAGACGCCCGATATGGTCTACTTCGCCTCGCTGCCGCGGCTGAAAGCGGCGGCCTGAGCGATGAGCCCGCCTTGCCCACAGGGCGCTTCGCGGTTGTGGACAACGCGCTTCTGGCCTCTTACGGGCCAGCGCGTTGACCACAACCAGGCCCTGTGGACAAGGCTGCCTCGCGGCAGTTCGAGCAATTTCAAACCGCAGCCGATCCACTTATCTCAGCCCGGATCGTGTTCAAACAAACGGAGCCACCTCTCGCCTCGTGCACCTCGCGCTTCGCCTGCTCGAAGTCGACGGCCTCCAGCCGCTTGAAGAAGAAGTCGTGGTCGACGAATGGCCGTATGTCGAGCGGATAGCGCCGGCGGAACGCGTAGCCGCGGCGCAGGCGCACGAGGTACGGCACGCGCCGACGGCTCTTGGCGACGCAGTCGGCGGCATTGATGGAATCGCGCATGAATACCCTCCGAGTGGCTCGTGTGCACTCGGCTGTGTACTCACACGCCTTATTCCGCTCGGTGCACTGGATTCCGCTTACGAATCAAGCGCTTGGAGCAGCGTGGCGTCCCCTAGGGGATTCGAACCCCTGTTATCGCCGTGAAAGGGCGGTGTCCTAGGCCTCTAGACGAAGGGGACTGACTGCGGGAAGTCAATCGGTGGTGGAGGTAAGCGGGATCGAACCGCTGA
>JBFMFC010000078.1:0-13626 GCA_040752195.1 Pseudomonadota bacterium
CGCTCTTACCCGGGCTGTCCACACCGCCGGCGTCGTAGAACTCGATCACTGCTTCGAGCGTGCCGATAGAACCATCGTGCATGTAGGGAGCGGTCAACGCGACATTGCGCAGGCTCGGGGTCTTGTAGGCCCAGCGATCCGCCGGGTCGAGCGTCACCTCGAAGCGCCCGAGATCGGGTTGCGGTCGCTCGGATACCGCATCGAGCGCGCGTGCCTCGACCTCCGTGAACACGCCCGGCGCAAGCTCGACGCGCACTTTCCCGGCGACACTGTGGACGCGCCGCCAGCCGACACCTGTGTTGTGAAACTTGAAGTCGGAAAACAGTGCCCATCGCTCGCCGACCGTGTGACAGCTCGCACAACGCGCTTTGCCCGCGAAGAGACGAAATCCTTCCTGCTCGGCTGCGTCGAGCGCGTTCGTCTCGCCGCCATAGCGCCAGCGGTCGAAGCGCGAATTGCCGGACACGAGCGTGCGCTCGTACGCGGCGATCGCCCGCCCGATCGTCTCGACCGTGACGCCGCGCCCGGGGAACGAACGCTCGAAGCCGTCCTCGTACTCGGGTAGGGAACGCAGCCGTGCGACGACGTGCCCCACCGACGGGTTGGCCATTTCGTTCGCCGCGAGCAGCGGGCCCCAGACCTGGGTTTCGAGCGCGTGTTCGCGGCCGTCGTGAAAGAGCAGCGGGTGATAGGCCACGTTCAACACAGTCGGTGCGTTGCGTCGCAAACTGCGACCCTCGAAGCCGAGCGGCGTGGCGAGCTCGTTGGACGTAAAGCCCTGCTCCGGCACGTGGCACATCGCGCACGACATCGTGCCGTTGAACGACAAACGCCGGTCGAAGAACAGCTTGCGGCCGAGCGCGACCTTGTCGGGCGTCTGGGGGTTGTCGGCTGGCACCGCCACGGCAGGCAGACCGAGCTCGGCCGGTGGCGCGCTTGAGCACGCCGCCACCGCGAGCGCGAGCGTCAAGCTAACCGCGCGCTTCATCGGCCGAGTGGCCGCTCCAGCAACAGCGTTTCGATGTCGTTGAGCACGACGTCGGGAAAGAGAAACGCCGGCGAATAGATCTCGCGCACGAAACCCTGCGGATCGACCAGGAAAACCTTCAACTCGTGATGGATCGTTCGCGTCGGCCGGCCGCTTTCGTCGACTTCGACCACCGCGTCCTGGCCGAGCCCGTCGAGCAGCGGTAGCAGCTCCTCGACCGAGCGCGTGGTCAGGAACTTCCACTCGAGACCTCGCTCCGGCCGCAGGAACGCCGCGCCATAGGCGCGCATGGCCTCCGGCGTGTCGTGGGTCGGGTCGAACGACAGGCTCACGAGCCGAACGCGGCGCGCCAGTTCGGGACGAGCGAGCAGGCGGCGCCGTACTTCGACGAACGTCTCGTAGGCGAGCGGGCAGCCGTACCGGTCGGTGCAGTACGTGTACATGAAGCCGAGCAACGTCACGCGGCCGGTCGTGAACTGCGCGAACGGCCGCGGTCTCCCATCGCTGTCGAGCACGACCCCGGCCGGCGCGCGCTGGATACGCTCCAGCCGGTACGTTCCCGGCGCCGGCGGCGTGTACTCCATGCGCGGCGCCGCGGGCGGCGTCTCGCGCGCGGCGAACGCCGCGGCGGCCCAGGCCACCGCCAGCACCGCCGCCCACGCTCGCCTCATGTCCGGATCAGGTCTTCGTGCCGGGCTTGACCGTGAACTTCATGTGGTGCGCGCGGCCCAGCTTCTCCTTGTTGAAATCGATGCGCCACTGCTCGGCGAGCTCCTTGCCGTTCCAGTGGTACAGCGCGATGAACTGTTCGTTGTCATCGCCCTTCTTGTCCCAATTGGCGAGCAGCGACGACGTGATGTAGACGCGCTTGCCGTCCCAGGACTGCGAGACCATGTTGACCTGCTTGCCGGTGCGCTTCGCATAGACCTCGCGCGGAGACTCCGGGTTGGAGAGGTCGAAGTAGCGCGTCATGCCGTCCATGAAGGTGTTGACCCACAGGCCCTTGGTATCGGCGGTGATCGAGATGTCCACTGGCAACGGGATCTTGGCCGGATCGCCGATCGTGCCGACTTCCTTGGCCTGCCATTCGCCCTTGGCGTCGCGCTTGACGAGCCACAGCTTGGACGTCAGCGCCGCGGCGGCGATCGCCCAGTCGTCGCCCGGCTTCAGAGACCAGCGGATCTCGAGCGGCGAACCCGGCACGTTGAAGATCTTCTGCGGCTTCATCGACTTCAGCTCCCACAGCACCATCGTGCTGCCGAAACGCTTCATCGCCTCCGCATCCTTGGCCAGCTTGCCCAGATCCATCATGTAGTTGTTCCATCCGGTGAAGCTGGAGGTCAGCAGGGCGTTCTTGGCCGGATTGATGCCGATGTCGTAGCCGTAGCCGTCGCCTTTGACGCCGCCGATCTCGCCCGCGGGCATGTCGTACTTGGCGACGAATTCGCCCTTGTTGCTGTACAGGACCATGCCGGTGACGCCGCCATGGTCCTTCGTGTTCGAAAGCGCCTGCACCAGCATGCGCCCCGGCAGCGCGTAGAACGTGTGCGGGCCGACGTAGCCGGTGCGCTTCGGCAGATCGGCGATCGTTCGCACCAGCTTCGGCCTGGCCGGGTCGGCCATGTCGAAGACGAAGATCTTCGAGTCGTCCAGCCTTCCCGCCCACAGATAGCGCCGATCGTCGGTGAAGCCCATGTGGTGCGCCTCGCCGCGCCCGCCCACCGACAGCGTGTGCACGACCTTGCCGTAGTCCTTCGATTTCGGATTGGCGCCGATCGTGACGAGCTTGTCGGAGCCGTCGCCCAACCCCTCGACGCCGAGCGTCCAGACATGGACGTAATCCTCCTGGCCCTTGATCAGGTTGGTGATGTACGGTGAATTGCACGTTTCGTCCGCGCGCACGACCGCGCTGGCAAACAGGCTCGCAACCGCCGCGAAAACCATCGCTGCCTTCGCTGCTTGTCTCCCGACCATGGATATCCCCCGTGTGATTGTGATCCGCGCGCCGCCGACAGCGGTGCCGACGATGCACGCTAGTTGGCGCACCCGCGCCGGTCAATCGCGTGGGCGGGCGACTTCAGGTCAGTGCTCCGCGGAGACGCGCACGCAACTACGCCAGGGGTGTCGGCCGTGCGCAGCGCGCACTGCGCCGTCACTGCCCGCGCCGTCGCCCCGTTGAAGTCCGTAAGTCTGCGCGGCGATCGCTGCGCACGAGTCGGCACGTCAGTAAGGCTGCAACGCTTCGTCGGCTTGAGGCGTGCCCTCGATCGCTTCGTCGGACTCGGTCGGCTCGGGCGCGCGCGCCGCCGCGGGACGGTTGTGCCAGTAGCGCGCGTGCTGCCGGCGCCACGCTTCGACCTCGACCGTGCCGTCGAGGCGCCAGCGCCACTGGATCGCGCCGGCGTGATCGGTGCGCGCGACTTGCGCGCCCGTTTGGCGATACCGCTCGACGACGCCCGCATCCGGATGGCCGAAGCGATTCCGATAGCCTGCCTGCACGATCACCCAGCGCGGTCTTGCGGCCTGCACGAAGGCGGCGCTCGACGAGTGCCGGCTGCCGTGATGCGGCGCGCTCGTCACGGGCGCGGCGAGCGCGTCGGCGCGCGCGACGAGCTGCGCTTCCTCGCGTGCCGGAATGTCGCCCGTCAGCAGCACGCGCGCGTCGCCCGTGCCGACGGCGACCACGCAGCTCAACGCGTTGGTCGTTACGCCGGGCCGTTCGTAGTCGGCCGCGAGCGGATGCAGCACGCGCACATCGAGTGCGCCCAGCTCGATGCGCTGCCCCGCCTCGCAACGCTCGATGCGCGTGGAGCCGGCCAGAACAGGTTGCGTCGGATCGATCGAAGTCAACACGCGCGCCACCGGCAGCGCGTGCAGGATCGATCCCGCGCCGCCCGAGTGATCGCTGTCCAGGTGCGACACCACGAGCGCGTCGAGCCGTCCGATCCCGCGCCAGCGCAGGTACGGCAGGATCACGCGGCTGCCGGCGTCGGCTGCGGTCGTGTAGCGGGGGCCTGTGTCGTACAGCAACACCGAATCGCGCGTCTCGGCGAGCACGGCCATGCCCTGCCCCACGTCGAGCGCGGTCACCCACAGCTCGCCTTCGACCGGGCGCGGCGCAGGCCATGCGAACAACGGCAGCAGCCAGGTCGCACCGACCCATCGCAGCGGCCAGCCCGGCGGCGCGAGCAGCCACGACACGCCGGCGACGGCAAGGAGCAGCGCCCAGGTCGGCGGCGCGGCGATCGGCACGCTGGCCCATGGGAGCGCCACCAGCGCTTGCAGCGCAGTGGCGAGCGTTTCGAACAGCCAATGCGCGAGTGCGAACGACGGCACCGCGAAAGATGCGAGCGGTTCGGGCAGCAGCACGAACGCGGCGCCGGTCAGGGCGAGCGGCGTGACCGCGAGGCTGACGACCGGGATCGCGACCGCATTCGCCAAGGGCGATACGACCGACACCTGCTGGAACAGCACGATTGTCAGCGGCACCAGCGCGAGCGTGACCGCCAGTTGCATCCGCGCCGCGTCCGAAAGCCGCGTGCGCCAGCTCGCGTCAACTCGCAGCGCCGCGCGGCCGTGCATGACGAGGAAGATCGCAGCCACCGCGCCGAACGACAGCCAGAAGCCCGGCGCGATCACCGCCCACGGATCGAGCGCGCAGACGACCGCCGCGGCGGCCGCGAGCGTCGTCGCCGGCCCGAGCCCGCGCCGCAGGACGAGCGCCGCGGCGACGGTGCTCAGCATGAAAAAGGTGCGCTGCGCCGGAACGCCCCAGCCCGCGAGCAGACAGTACGCAAGCGCGGCGGCCACCGCCGCGACCGCGGCGGCCGCCTGCGCCGACCCGCGGGCGAGCAGGCGTCGCGAGCGCCGCCACGCCGCGCCGACGGCCAGCGCGGCGAGTCCGGCGATCATCGTGATGTGCAAGCCCGAGATGCTGACGAGGTGAGAGATGCCCGTGCGGTTGAACAGCGACCAGTCCGACTCGGCGATCGCGCGCTGGTCGCCGAGCACGAGCGCGATCAGCACACCGCCGTAGCGCTCGCTCGCGAGCCGGCGTTGCATCGCGTCGCGCAGGTACTGCCGCGCACGGTCGATCGCCGGGCCCGGCTGCCACACCATCGCATCGAGCCGCCGCGGTGCGTCTTCGGCGCGTCCGTCGCGGACGTAGCCGGTCGCCCGCAGCTTGCGCTCGACCATCCACGCTTCCAGATCGAAGGCGCCCGGGTTCATCGCACCGTGCGGACGTCGCAGCCTCACCGTCAGCGACCAGCGTTCGGCGGCGCGGACCTGAACGTGCGCGCCGTACCACGCCAGCGCGATGCGCTGGGGCGCGCGAACACCCGGCGTTTCGACATGCTCGACGTCGAACTCGAAGCGCGTGCCGCGCTCGAGCCGCGCGGGCAGGCTCGCGATCACTCCGGTCACGCGGATGTCGCGGCCTTCGTCCGCAAAGGCGAGTTCGTCGGCCATGCGCAGGTGCGCCATCGTCGCGGCGTACGCGAACCCGGCGAACGCCGCGCCGGCGACGACGAGCAGCGCGACGAATCGGTCCCGGTGGGCAAACGGTGGGCGCAACACGAGCGTGCACGCGCCGGCCCACGCGCACGCTGCCGCGACGGCCGCCAGCGACACCGCGATCGCCGTCGGCAGCTCGGGCCGCTGCTGCAGCAGGAAGACGCCCGCGACGAATGCGGTGAGCGCGGCAGCGCGCACCGTCAGCGGGCTTCCGCGTCTCGTGCCGCGCCGGGCGACACGGAAAGCCAGCGTGCCAGGCGCGGCAGCGCCGCGCACGCGTTGCTACGGTTGCGCAAGGCCACCTCCTCGAGCGACACGCCGCGCAGCTGCCCCATCGTCTCGGCGATGCGCGCGAGCTCGGCCGGCTCGTTGCGCAGTGTCCCGCCGGCCCGGCGCAGCCACTGCGGGGGAATGTCGGGCGCGTCGGTTTCGATCACCCACGCATCGTCGGGCAGCGTGGCTGCTAGGCGGCGGATCCGCAGCGAACCGTCATAGGTCATCGCGCCGCCAAAGCCGAGGCGGAACCCCGCCTTGAGGAAGCGCTGCGCCTGGTCGTCCGAACCGTTGAACGCGTGGGCGATGCCACCACCGACCGGGTGCAGGCGCAGGTACTTCAACAGCGCGTCCTGGGAGCGGCGCACATGGAGAATCACCGGCACGCCGAAGTCGCGCGCGACACGCAACTGCTCGCGGTAGAACCACTCCTGCCGGGCGACGTCGAGCCCCGGTACGTAGAAGTCGAGCCCGATCTCGCCGACGGCGACGAAGCGCGGATCGTCCATCGCCGCAGCGACGGCGGCGCGCAGCACGTCGATGTCGTCTTCGCGGGAGCTGTCGATCCACAGCGGATGGATGCCGAGCGCGTAGGCGCAGCCGTAACGCCGCGCGACGTCGGCGACCTTCGCCAAGTGGTCGACGTGTGCGGCCGGCAGCACCATCATGGTGACACCGGCCGCGCGCGCCCGCGCGACGACCGCGTCGCGGTCGGCGTCGAACTCGTCGGCGTCCAGATGGCAGTGGGTGTCGATCAGCATGGGCGGATCAACTGTTGCGGGCCGCGTCGGCCGCCGGGCAGCCGCCCGGGTGCGACCGGCCGCCGATCGGAGCGCGATCGACGATCCGATAACATCGGCGCATGCCTCGAAAGTTTTTCAAGCGCCTGATGCCCAGTGCGGACAAGGTCCGCGAGGTCAAGGCACTGGGGGTGTTCGGCGAAGCGGTCTTCCACCCGGCCTTGTGGCACCTGAACCGGCGTTCGGCGGCGGGCGGTGTGGCGGCCGGGCTGTTCTGCGGTCTGATCCCGGGGCCGTTCCAGATGCTCGGCGCCGGCATCGCGGCGCTGCTGTTCCGCGTCAATCTGCCGGTGGCGCTGCTGACGACGCTGTACACGAACCCGCTCACGATCGTTCCGCTGTACCTGATGGCGTACAAGCTCGGCGCCATCGTACTCGGCGCCGCCGGCGGCAACTCGCCCGAGCCGCCGCCCGACTGGGTCTGGTCGCAGGTCGGCGCTTCGATGGAAGCGTACGGCGAATGGTTGCTGGGCCTGGGTGCACCGCTGGCGCTCGGCGTGTTCCTGCTCGCCACCCTGCTCGCGGCGAGCGGCTATGTCGCGGTGCGCGTGCTGTGGAGCGTCTACCTGCGCCTCGCGTGGGCCGCGCGCTGCAAGCGCAGACACGCGCACTGACCGATGCGGCGTTCCGCCCTGCTCTGCTGGTCGCCGCTGGCCGCCGCTGGCACCGTGGCGTACGCGCTTCGCTTCGGCGGTATGGAAACCGGCCTGCTGCTCGGCGCCGCGGCGTTCGTCGGACTGGCGCTTGCGCGCAGACCGATGTCGCTGCCCTTCGCCGCATGGGCGCTCGCGGCAGCGGCGGCGCTGGGTTTCAGCGCGGGCGTTTTCGCGGGGCTCGTCGGGCTTTCGGTGCGCGCGATGATGACCGCGGGCGCGCAGCACTGGGTCGGCAATACGCTCGCGGTGGTCGCCGTCGCGCTCGCGACACTGGGCGTGCTCGTTGCGACCGTCGCGATGCTCGCGCGGCGCACCGAGCGCCCCCGCTGAAACTCAGGCCGGCGCGAGCCGGCCGTTGCGCAGTCGCAGCACGCGGTCGCAGCGGGCCGCGAGTTCCGGGTCGTGCGTGACGATCACGATCGCGGCGCGCCGTTCGCGCGCCAGCCCGACGAAGACCTCGAAGACTCCGCGCGCCGTCTCGCGATCGAGGTTGCCGGTCGGTTCATCGGCCAGGACGCAGGCGGGCCGCGTGACGATCGCACGCGCGATCGCGGTTCGCTGCCGCTCGCCGCCCGACAGCTCGGCGGGATGGTGCAGCAGGCGCTCGCCCAGCCCGACCGCGGCGAGCGCCTCGCGCGCGCGCTCGCGCGCTTGCGCCAGCGGCATGCGGCGGATCGACAGCGGCATCGCCACGTTGTCGAGCGCGCTGAACTCCGGCAGCAGATGGTGGAACTGGTAGACGAAGCCGAGCCGCTCGTTGCGCACCCGGCCGCGCTCGTCTTCGGCGAGCGATGCGATGTCGCGCCCGTCGATCGCCACCGTCCCGGCGTCGACCGAATCGAGTCCGCCGAGGCAGTGCAGCAGCGTGCTCTTGCCCGATCCGGACGCGCCGACGATCGCGATGATTTCGCTTGCGCCGACGTCGAGGTCGGCGCCCTTGAGCACCTCGACCGCGAGCGGGCCCTCGCGGTACGCCTTGTGGATGCCGCGCGCGGCGATGACTTCACTCATACCGCAGCGCCTCGGCCGGCCGCGTACGCGACGCGCGCCAGCTCGGATACAGCGTGGCCGCCAGTGCCAGCGCGAGCGAGATCAGCGTGATCGGCACGATGTCGCCGGCGCGCGGATCGGACGGCAGCGCGCTGATGAAGTAGATCTCGCGCGGCAGGAACTGCACGCCGAACAGCCGCTCGATCGCCGGAACGATCACGTCGAGGTTGTTCGCGAGCGCGAGCCCGCCCGCCACGCCGAGCGCGGTACCGATCACGCCGATCAGCGCCCCCTGCACGATGAACACCGCCATCACACTGCGCGGGCTGGCGCCGAGCGTGCGCAGGATCGCGATGTCGGACTGCTTCTCGGTGACCGTCATCACCAGCGTCGATACGAGGTTGAACGCGGCGACCGCGACGATCAGCGTCAGGATGATGAACATCATCCGCTTCTCCGCCTGCACCGCCGCGAAGTACACGCGGTTCTGGCGCGACCAGTCGGCCACGCGCAGTCCCGGCTCGAGCGTTGCCGCGAGCTGTGCGGCGACCTGCGGCGCGCGCTCCATGTCGTGCAGCCGCAGCCGCACCCCCGTCGGCCCATCCACGCGGAACAGCCGCTGCGCGTCGCCGAGATGAATCAGCGCGAGCGCGCTGTCGAACTCGAAGTGGCCCGACTCGAAGGTCGCGACGACGCGAAACTGCTTCAGCCGCGGCACGATCCCCGCCGGCGTGACGTTGCCCTGCGGCGCGATCAGCGTCACCTTGTCGCCCGGCATCGCAGCCAGCGCGCGCGCCAGCTCGATCCCGAGCACGATGCCGAACTCGCCGTCGGCCAGATCCGTGATCCGGCCGCCGGTCAGGTGCTGCGCGATCTCGGTGACCTGCGGTTCCGCTTCCGGATCGACGCCGCGCACCAGCGCGCCTCTGACCGCATCCGCGCGCGCGATCATCGCCTGCGCGTTGATGTAGGGCGCTGCCGCCGCGACTTGCGGGTTCTTCTGAGCCTGTGCCGCGATCCGGCGCCAGTCATCGATCGGTCCGTTGTAGGCCGTGATCTCGACGTGCGACAGCGCCGCCATCATGCGCGCGCGCACTTCTTTCGTGAATCCGTTCATCACGCTGAGCACGACGATCAGGGCCGCCACGCCGAGTGCGATGCCGGCCATCGAAATCGCCGAGATGAACGAGATGAACGCGTTGCGCCGCCGGGCGCGGCGCCCGGCGCGCGTATAGCGCAGGCCGATGCGTACTTCGTACGGGAGGTTCAAGGGGGGATTCCGGAAGGCGCGCGCATTCTATCGAAGCGGTCCCGCGCGCCACGCGCGGACCGGTCCGTAGAATCGTCCGCATGCGCTGGTTCGTCATCGTCCCGGGTGCCCTGGTTCCCGCATCGCTGGCCCCCGACGTGCTCGCTGCCGCGACCGCGCCGCGCCTGGTCCGTCGGCTGGCGCGCGCCGCACGCCGCGAAGAAACGCACGGCGACGAGGCAGCGCACCTGCCCCACCTCGACTGGCTGTGGCAGGCCTTCGGCGGACGGGAGCGCACGCCGGTGACCGCCCCGTACGCATGGCGCGCGTTCAACGGCGACAGCGCGACGACTGCGGCGGTCGAGTCGCAACTCTGGTTCTGCGAGCCGGTTCACTTCGCGTTTGCCCGCGACCACCTGCTGGTCGCTTCGCTCGCCGCCGCACCGCTCGAGCCGGGCGAAGCGCAGGCGCTCGCCGTCGCGGCCGACGACCTGATGCACGGGTCCGGCGCTTCGCTGCGGCTGCTCGATCACGCGCACTGGTTCCTGCAGGTCGACCCGGCCTGGCGGATCGACACGGTGCCGCTGGCGGCGGCGCTGGGGCGGTCCGCGTACGACGTGCTGCCGACGGGCCCGGACGCCCCGCGCTGGCGCAAGCTGCTGAACGAGATCCAGATGTGCTGGCACGTCCATCCGGTCAACGCTGCGCGCGAAGCGCGCGGCGCACCGACGGTCAACGCGCTGTGGCTGCACGGCGGCGGGGTATGGCGTCCGCTGCCGCGCGCGCCGTTCGCGACGCTGTTGTCCGATGACCCGGTGCTGCGCGGTTGGGCGCTCGCTGCGGGGCTGGCGCCTGCGGCGCTTCTGCCCGCCGAAGCGACGCCAGCCGCGAGCGGCGACGCGCTCTCGCTGTGGGACGGGCTGCAGGCAAGCGCGGCGGTCGGCGACTGGGACGCGTGGCTCGGCCGCCTGCCCACGCTCGAAGCGATGATCGAATCGGTCTGCGAACGCGCGTTCGCCGCCGGCTTCGCGTCGGTCGAGCTGGTGCTCGCCGGAAGCCGAAGCGCGCGCCGGCTCGGCCTCGGCGCGCGCGACGGCTGGCGCTTCTGGCGACGCGCGGCGCTTGCGCAGTTGCTCAACGAAGGCGACACGGCGTGACGGCGAGGTTCGTCCAGCGCGATTTCGACCCCGCGGCCGCACGCCGGCTCGAGGCCGCGGGGCTGCCCGCGCCGCTCGCCCGCGCGCTGGCCGCGCGCGGAATCGGCTCGGTGCGCGAGCTGGAGCTGGCCACGCGCGAGCTGATCGCGCCGGGCGCGCTGTCGCACGTCGACGATGCGGCGCGCCTGCTGGCCGACGCCATCGAACGGCGCAAACGGCTGCTGATCGTCGCCGACTACGACTGCGACGGCGCGACCGCCTGTGCGGTCGGGCTGCGCGGGCTGCGGGCGATGGGCGCGCAGGTCGACTATCTGGTGCCGAACCGCTTCGAGTACGGTTACGGGTTGACGCCCGAGATCGTCGAAGTGGCCGCGGCGCGCACGCCGCGCCCCGACCTGCTGATCACCGTCGACAACGGCATCGCGAGCGTGGCCGGCGTCGATCGCGCCAACGCGCTCGGCATCGACGTGCTGATCACCGACCATCATCTGCCCGGCGAACGGCTGCCCGCAGCGCGCGTGATCGTCAATCCAAACCAGCCGGGATGCGGCTTTCCGAGCAAGCATCTCGCCGGCGTGGGCGTGATGTTCTACGTGCTGCTCGCGCTGCGCGCCGAGCTGCGTGCACGCGGAACGTTCACGGAGGCAAACCAGCCTCGGGTCGACACGCTGCTCGACCTGGTCGCGCTCGGCACCGTGGCCGACGTGGTGCGGCTCGACCGCAACAACCGCATCCTGGTCGCGGCCGGGCTGGCGCGCATCCGCGCCGGCCGTATGCAGCCAGGGACTGCGGCGTTGTTCCAGGTAGCCGGGCGCAGCGCACGGCTGGCCCAGGCTGCCGACCTCGGCTTCGCGATCGGCCCGCGCATCAACGCAGCGGGGCGGCTCACGGACATGACGGTCGGAATCGAGTGCCTGACGACGGACGATCCGCAGCGCGCGCTCGAACTGGCGCGCCAGCTCGACGAGCTGAACCGCGAGCGGCGCGCGATCGAAGTGGACATGCAGCTGGATGCGCTGGCCGAGCTTGCGGATGCGGCGCCCGACGCGCAGCGCACGATCACGCTGTTCAACGAGAGCTGGCACCAGGGAGTCGTCGGACTGGTCGCGTCGCGCGTCAAGGAGCGCTACCACCGGCCGACGATCGCTTTTGCGCGCGCCGACGAAGCGACGCTGCGCGGATCGGGCCGTTCGATCGAAGGCGTGCACCTGCGCGACACGCTCGACCTCGTGACGAAGGCCGCGCCCGAGCTGATCGAGCGCTTCGGCGGGCACGCGATGGCCGCGGGGCTGACGCTGCGCGCCGAACACTATGAGAGCTTCGCGCGCGCGTTCGAAGCGGCCACATGCGCGAGCACGGACGCCGCGCACTTCGCGCGGACGATCGCGACCGATGGACCGCTCGCCCCGGCCGAGATCGGGCTCGCGCTCGTCGAGGCGACCGAGCGGCAGATCTGGGGCCAGGGTTTCCCGGCGCCGTTGTACGCGAACGAGTTCATCGTCGCCGAGCAGCGGCTCGTCAAGGACCAGCACCTGCGGCTCACGCTGGAACTGGCGGGCAGGCGCTTCGCGGCGATCTGGTTCCGGCGGACCGAATCGCTGCCCTCGCGCGCGCTGCTCGCCTACCGTCCCGCCGTCGACGAGTACCAGGGTGAGCGGCGCGTGCAACTCGTGATCGAACAGATGGGTTGACGGCGGCGCCGCGCTGCCCGGCTACCTATAATGCGCCGCTCACGCGAAGAAAGCAGACCCGATGGAAGCCGAACGACTGAACCAGATCGCCGCCACGCTCGCCGACCTCGAGACGAGGCTCGCGGATCTGCGGAGGTATCTTTGACGTCGACGCCAAGGAGCGTCGCCTCGCCGAAGTAAGCCGCGAGCTCGAGAACCCGAACGTCTGGAGCGATCCGAAGCGCGCGCAGGAACTGGGCCGCGAGAAGAAGCTGCTCGAGGACGTCGTCGGCCGCATGCAGCGGCTCGGCAACAGCCTGCGCGATTCGGCCGAACTGTTCGAGATGGGCAAGGCCGACGCCGACGACGCCACGCTCGTCTCGGTCGAGGCCGACGTGCAGGCGCTCGCCAAGGAGGTCGCCGACCTCGAGTTCCAGCGGATGTTCAACAATCCGCTCGACCCGAACAACTGCTTCATCGAGATCCAGGCCGGCGCCGGCGGCACCGAAGCGCAGGACTGGGCGGCGATGCTCGAGCGCATGTACCTGCGCTACTGCGAGCGGCGCGGCTTCAAGACCGAGCTGCTGGAGGAGACCGAGGGCGAGGTCGCCGGCATCAAGGGCGCGACGATCAAGGTCAGCGGCCCTTACGCGTACGGGATGCTGCGCACCGAAACCGGCGTCCACCGGCTCGTGCGTAAGTCGCCTTTCGATTCGAACGCGCGCCGACATACGTCGTTTGCGAGCGTGTTCGTGTACCCCGAGGTCGACGAGTCGATCGACGTCGAGATCAATCCGGCCGACCTGCGAGTCGATGTGTACCGCGCCTCGGGCGCCGGCGGACAGCACGTCAACAAGACCGAGTCCGCGGTGCGCATCACGCACATCCCGACCGGGATCGTCGTGTCGAGCCAGAACGACCGCAGCCAGCACCGCAACCGCGCCGAAGCGATGGCGATGCTGAAGTCCAAGCTCTACGAGCTGGAGCTGCGCAAGCGCCAGGCCGAGCAGGCGAAGCTCGAGGACGCGAAGACCGACATCGGCTGGGGGCACCAGATCCGCTCGTACGTGCTCGACCAGTCGCGCATCAAGGACCTGCGGACCAACGTCGAGATCGGCAACACGCAGGCCGTGCTCGACGGCGACCTCGATCCGTTCATCGAAGCGAGCCTCAAGCAGGGGGTCTAGGGTATGGAACTCGTCATCGTCACCGGGGCGTCGCGCGGTCTGGGACGCGCGATCGTCGAACAGCTTCTCGCGCGCGAGCGCGCGCTGCTGACGATCTCGCGCAAGCCCGATCCGACGCTCGAAGCGCGTGCCGCTGCGGCG
>JBFMFC010000079.1:0-11836 GCA_040752195.1 Pseudomonadota bacterium
CGCGGCGGCGCCGGACAAGCCCGAACGAGCGCCGGCTCGACACCCCGCAATGGCGCGCTCGCGGGAGGGAGTTGAAATGCCCCCCCCTGCGTCGCCAGATTGGTCGATGGGAGGTGCTCCGATGGAATCCGACACTCGAAAACTGCCCGAAGGCGTCGTTGCGATCGTGCCGATGCGCAACGTCGTGCTGTTTCCCGGCGTACTGTTGCCGATTTCGGTCGGCCGCGCCAAGTCGGTCGCGGCCGTGCAGTACGCGTTGCAGAACAAGGCGCCGCTGGGCATCGTCATGCAGCGGGATGCGCGCGTGGACGACCCCGGTCGCGATGATCTGCACCCGGTCGGCACGCTGGCGAACGTCGTGCATCACGTCGTCGCCGGCGACGGCCTGCACCACGCGGTGTGCCAGGGCGTGGCACGGTTCCGGATCGAAGAGCTCGTCGAGGGCTACCCCTTCGTCGCCGCGCGCATCCAGCGCATCGAGGAGCCGACCCAGTTGTCGCCCGAGGCCGAGGCGCTGGGCGTGCAACTGCAGGCCAAGGCGCAGGAAATCCTTTCGCTGCTGCCCGGTGTGCCGGCGGAGTTCGCGCAGGTCGTGCAGGCCACGCGCGCACCCGGGCAACTCGCGGACCTCGCCGCCAGCCTGATCGACGCCGAGCTGCCGGAAAAGCAGGCGCTGCTCGAAACGGTGGCGCTGGAGGAGCGGCTGCGCAAGGTGCTCGAGATCCTCACCCGCCGCATCCAGGTGCTGCGCCTGTCGCAGGAGATCGGCGCGCGCACGAAAGAGGAGCTCGACGACCGGCAACGCAAGTTCCTGTTGCGCGAGCAGTTGAAGACGATCCAGAAAGAGCTCGGCGAAGAAGGCGAGGGCGAGGAAGATCTCGCGCAGCTCGAGGAGGCGATCGCCAAGGCCGGCATGCCGCCGGAAGCCGAGGCGCAGGCGCGCAAGGAGCTGCGGCGGCTGAAGTCGATGGGATCGCAGTCCGCCGAGTATTCGATGCTGCGCACCTGGCTCGAGTGGATGACCGAGCTGCCGTGGAAGCTGCCGGAAGAGAAGCCGATCGACCTGGCGGCCGCGCGCGCCGTGCTGGAAGCCGATCACTTCGGACTGGAGCGCGTCAAGCAGCGCATCGTCGAGTTCCTCGCCGTGCAGAAACTCAATCCGCAGGGCCGCGCGCCGATCCTGTGCTTCGTCGGCCCGCCGGGCGTGGGCAAGACCTCGCTCGGGCAGAGCATCGCGCGCGCGCTCGGACGCCCCTTCGTGCGCGTGTCGCTGGGCGGTGTGCACGACGAAGCCGAGATCCGCGGCCATCGCCGCACCTACATCGGCGCGCTGCCGGGCAACATCATCCAGGCGCTGCGCAAGGCGGGCGCGCGCAACTGCGTGATGATGCTCGACGAAGTGGACAAGGTCTCGGCCAGTCTGCACGGCGACCCGTCGGCGGCGCTGCTGGAGGTGCTCGACCCCGAGCAGAACTCGACCTTCCGCGACAACTACCTCGGCGTGCCGTTCGATCTGTCGCGCGTGGTGTTCATCGCCACCGCCAACGTGATCGACAACGTGCCGCCGCCGGTGCGCGACCGCATGGAAGTCATCGACCTGCCCGGTTACACGCAGGAAGAAAAACTGCAGATCGCGCGCCGCTACCTCGTGCCGCGGCAGCGGCAGGCGAACGGCCTGCAGGAAGGCCAGTGCGAGCTGACCGACGCGGCGCTCGCGGCCATCATCGCCAACTACACGCGCGAAGCCGGCGTGCGGCAGCTCGAACGCGAGATCGGCCGCGTGATGCGGCACGCGGCGACCAAGGTCGCGGAAGGCGCCGACGTGCACGTGCGGGTCGACGCGGCGGACCTGGAGGCGATCCTCGGCCCGGCGAAGTTCGAACACGAAGCCGCGCTGCGCGCGGGCATGCCCGGTGTGGCGACCGGCTTGGCCTGGACCCCCGTCGGCGGCGACATCCTTTTCATCGAAGCCACGCGCGTGGCGGGCAGCGGCAAGCTGATCCTCACCGGGCAGCTCGGCGACGTGATGAAGGAAAGCGCGCAGGCGGCGCTGACGCTGGTGAAAGCGCGCGCGCCGGAACTGAAGATCCCGGCCGCGATGTTCGACGGCGTCGACGTGCATCTGCACGTGCCGGCCGGCGCGATCCCGAAGGACGGGCCGAGCGCGGGCATCGCGATGTTCATCGCGCTGGTGTCGCTGTTCACCGACCGGCCGGTGCGGCCCGACGTGGCGATGACCGGCGAGATCAGCTTGCGCGGGCTCGTGCTGCCGGTGGGCGGAATCAAGGAGAAGGTGCTCGCCGCGCAGCGCGCGGGCATCGGCACCGTGCTGCTACCGGCGCGCAACCGCAAGGATCTGCGCGACGTGCCGGAGTCCGCCCGCAACGAGCTGCGCTTCGTGTGGCTGGAGACGGTGGACGACGCGGTGCGCGCGGCGCTGGCCGAAACGCCGCGCCGCGCCGAGCCGGAACTGCGCCTGCTCTGAACCGGCGCGTCAGCGGCAGCCCTGCGCGACGTTGGCCGGCTGCGTGACGGTCGGCGCCGTCGCGCTGATCACGCACTGCATGCCTGGGTCAACGCAGTAGAAGACGGCCGCGTCCGGACCCGGCGCTTCGTTAACGCCGCCGCCCGCCCAGCAGCGAGCCCAGCACGCCGCGCGTGATCTCGCGCGCGATCGCCGAGCCGACGCTGCGCGCCGCGCTCTTGGCGAGCGCGTCGACGATGCCTTCGCGCCGCCCGCCGCGCGGACCGGTCGAGCCGAACAAAATGTCCTTCAACCCGCCGAGCGCGCCGCCGGCCGCGGGCTCGGCCGCTGCGGCCGGCGCCCCCTTCGCGGCCGGCCCCGCTGCGGTCGCGGCACGCTGCTTGAGCATTTCGAACGCGCTCTCGCGATCGACCGCCTTCTCGTAGACGCCGGCGACGACCGAAGACTGGACGAGCCGCCTACGCTCCTCGGGCGAGATCGGACCGATCTGGCTCGACGGCGGATAGATCCAGGCGCGCTCGGTGACCGACGGCGTGCCTTTCGCGTCGAGCAGCGAGACCAGCGCCTCGCCGACGGCGAGTTCGAGAATCGCCGCCCTGAGGTCGAGCTTCGGATTCGGTCGCATCGTCTCGGCGACCGAATTCACGGCCTTCTGGTCGCGCGGCGTGAACGCGCGCAGCGCATGCTGCACCCGGTTGCCGAGCTGGCCGAGTACCTTCTCCGGAATGTCGAGCGGGTTCTGCGTGACGAAGTACACGCCGACACCCTTGGAGCGGATCAGCCGAACCACTTGCTCGACCTTCTCGAGCAGCGCCGGCGGCGCCTCGGAAAACAGCAAATGCGCCTCGTCGAAGAAGAACACGAGCTTGGGCTTTTCGACGTCGCCGACTTCGGGCAGGTTCTCGAACAGCTCCGCGAGCAGCCACAGCAGAAAGCTGCTGTAAAGCCGCGGGTTGTTCATCAGCTTGTCGGCCGCGAGGATGTTGACCACGCCGCGGCCGTCGACCGTCTGCATCAGGTCGGCGATGTCGAGCATCGGCTCGCCGAAGAACCTCTCGCCGCCCTGCTCCTCGATCTGCAGCAGTCCGCGCTGGATCGCCCCGATCGAAGCCGCGCTGATGTTGCCGTACTGCGTCTTGAACTGCGCGGCGTTGTCGCCGACGAACTGCAGCAGCGCGCGCAGGTCCTTCAGATCGAGCAGCAGCAGTCCGTTGTCGTCGGCGATCTTGAATGCCAGCGTCAGCACCCCTTCCTGTGTCTCGTTCAGATTCAGCAGCCGGGCGAGCAGCAGCGGGCCCATGTCGGAGACGGTCGCCCGCACCGGGTGCCCCTGTTCGCCCCACACGTCCCACAGCGTGACGGGGCAACCCTCCCACTTCGGCTCGGGCAGCTTCAGCATCTCGAGCCGCTGCTTCATCTTGTCCGTGAGCCGCCCCGGGTTGGCGATTCCGGTGAGGTCGCCCTTCACGTCGGCCATGAAGACCGGCACACCGATCTTCGAGAAGCGTTCGGCGAGCACCTGCAGCGTGATCGTCTTTCCGGTGCCGGTCGCGCCGGTGATACAGCCGTGGCGGTTCGCGAGCGCGGGCAGCAGGGCGAGCTCGTGGTCGCCGGCTCTGGCGATGATCAGGGGGTCGGCCATCGGTTCCTTGGTCTCCGTGCAGCGGGTATCAGCGGCGAATCGCGCGCGCAGCATCATACGGCGGCGTCCGGCCGCCGCTGCAACGGTAAAGCGCGAGCGACGACGTGTCATGCCCGGGTCGCGCGCCAGCCCAGATCGCTTCGCAGGACGCATCGGCGAGCGCAGACGCCGTTTCGTGCACCTGCACGAGCAGGTACGGGCAGGTCGACGTACCGTGGACTTCGAGCCGTTGCGTCCGAAGGCCGATGAAGTAGTCGAGCAATGCGCGCTCCGACTCGCCCAAGCCGATGCTCGCCACGCACGCATCGACCGGCAGCGCCTGTCGCAGGCTCGCTGCGACGCGGCTGTAGCCCTTGAGGTCATCCAGGTAATCGTGCCAAGGCAGCATCAGCGATCCCCATACCAGGGCGACGCCGGCCGCGCCCGCCAGCGGCAGCGACGCCGAACGAGGGTGGATCGAGCGCGCCAGGAGCGCCAGCAGCAGCAGCGCCGCCAGACCGTAGAGCGTGAGCGCCAGCGCACCCGGTCGTCGCATCTCCGGCAACGCGAGCAGTTGCGGGAACCGTCGCACAAAGGTCGGGTCGTTCCACGCGATGACCCACACGCCGACGACGAACGCCGCCAGCAAGAGAGCGAACACGGCCGCTGCGCGGGCGCACTGCAGCTGCACGCGCGCGCCCACGGCCCGCACGCCACCCGCGGCCAAGACCGCGAGCGGCGGCAGCAGCACGAGCGCGTACAGTTCGCGCGCGTCGCTCGCGAGCGACAGCACGGCGAATCCCACGGCCAACAGCGCCAGCGGTGCGCCCGCGCCTGCGGTCGGATCCAGGCCGCGCAGGCGCCGATAACCCCACCATGCCAGCAGCGGCCAGCACGGCCATGCGTACCACGGCATGAGCCGCACGTAGAACAGCGGCTCGTTCTTCGGCCCGAGCGAGTTCAGTCCGAAGAAGCGGCCGATGTTGTTGTCCCAGAACCAGACGTGAAACAGCTCGGGCGATCGCACATACAGCGCAGTCGGCCAGACGGCAATGAGCGGTACGGCGACGGCCGCGGCCCACGCCAGCGCGAGCGCGTATTCACGCGTGCGCCACGCCTGCGCCGCCGGCAGCAGCATCGACGCCAGACCGAGAATGCCGATGCCCAGCAGCCCCTTCGCCATGAACGCGACGACCGCCCCCAGCCCGAGCACCACGCCGCCCCAGCGGTCGCGAGCGCGCGCGATGATCAGGCCGAGCTGCCCGATCGCGATCCCGGCAAACAGCGCGGTATCCGTGATCAGTTGATGAAGCCGGAACGCTGCGCCGAATGTCGCGAGCAGCAACAGCACGGCGCTGCCGCCGGCCCCCTGCCCGTACAGCGCCCGCGCCGCTGCGCCGATCGCCAGCAGCCCGACGCCGACGAACAGCAATACGGCAAGGCGCGCGCCTTCGTGGAGCGGCACCCATGCGCTGGTCGCCTGCGCGGCGAGCGCCGCCACGATGTAGAACAGCGGCGGCTTCTCCATGAAGGGCTCGCCGACCAGTCGCGGGACGACCCAATCGCCGGACTCGACGATCGACTTGACGAGACCCACCGTGTAGGCCTCGTCGGGCTTGTAGGGCTCGCGACCCAACAGGCCGACGCACATCCACAGCGCGGCGCACAGCACGACCCATCGCGTCGGCACGCGCAAGCCCCCAAGCGGCTTCATCGCTTCGTGCATCGTGCAGATCGGCTTGCGTGCGGTGCCTTCGCTCCCCGCGCGCTACGCATTGTTAGAATCCGCGCCCGCTCCAATCGTCCCACACGCCGCAGGAACCGCCATGGCCGGCCACTCCAAATGGGCCAATATCCAGCATCGCAAGAACCGCCAGGACGCCAAGCGCGGATCGCTGTGGACCAAGATCATCCGTGAAGTGACGGTGGCCGCGCGCGACGGCGGCGCCGATCCGGCGATGAACCCGCGCCTGCGGCTCGCGCTCGAGAAGGCGCGGCTCGCCAACGTGCCGAAGGACAAGCTGCAAAACGCGATCGCGCGCGGCGCAGGCAAGCTCGAGGGCGTCAACTACGAAGAGGTGCGGTACGAGGGTTACGGCATCGGCGGCGCGGCCGTGATGATCGACTGCGTGACCGACAACCGTACGCGCACCGTCGCCGAGGTCCGGCACGCGCTGTCCAAGTTCGGCGGCAACCTCGGCACCGACGGCTCGGTCGCGTTCAACTTCAGGCACTGCGGCCAGTTCCTGTTCGCGCCCGGCACGTCCGAGGACAAGGTGATGGAAGCCGCGCTCGAAGCGGGCGCCGAGGACGTCATCACCAACGAAGACGGCTCGATCGAGGTCATCTGCGCGCCGGGCGACTTCGAGAAGGTCAAGCAGGCGCTCGCCAAAGCGGGCCTGACGCCGGAGGTCGCCGAGGTCACGATGAAGCCGCTTACCGAGACGGTTTTGCGCGGCGAAGAAGGCCAGAAGATGCAGCGGCTGCTCGACGCGCTCGACGATCTGGACGACGTGCAGGCCGTGTACACCACCGCGGCGATCGAGCCGTGAAGGTCCTGGTGATCGGCTCGGGCGGCCGCGAGCATGCGCTGGCGTGGAAGCTCGCCGCCTCGCCGCGCGTGCAGCGCGTCTATGTCGCGCCCGGCAACGGCGGCACCGCGCGCGACCGGCGAATGATCAACGTCGAGATCGCGGGCAACGAGGCGCTCGCGGACTTCGCCGTCGCCGAAGGCATCGCGCTGACGGTCGTCGGCCCGGAGGGGCCGCTCGCCGCCGGCGTGGTCGACGTGTTTCGCGCGCGCGGTCTGCGCATCTTCGGCCCGACCCGCGCCGCTGCGCAGTTGGAGAGTTCCAAGGACTTCGCCAAGGCGTTCATGAAACGCCACGGCATCCCGACCGCCGAGTACCGGACGTTCACCGACGCCGCGGCCGCGCGCGCCTACGTCGCCGCGCGCGGCGCGCCGATCGTCGTCAAGGCCGACGGGCTGGCCGCAGGCAAGGGCGTGGTCGTCGCCTCGAGTGTGGCCGAGGCGCACGCCGCGATCGATTCGATGCTGGTCGCCAACCGCATGGGTTCGGCCGGCGCACGCGTGGTGATCGAGGACTTTCTCGAGGGCGAGGAGGCGAGCTTCATCGTCATGAGCGACGGCCGCAACGCGCTCGCGCTCGCGACCAGCCAGGACCACAAGCGGCTGCGCGACGGCGACGCGGGACCCAACACCGGCGGCATGGGCGCGTACTCGCCGGCGCCGGTCGTGACACCGGAGCTGCACGCGCGCGTGCTGCGCGAGATCATCCAGCCCACGATCGACGGGATGGCCGCCGACGGCATCGTCTACACGGGCTTCCTGTACGCGGGGCTGATGATCGGCCGCGACGGCACACCGCGCACGCTCGAGTTCAACTGCCGGATGGGCGACCCGGAGACGCAGCCCATCGTGATGCGGATGAAGTCCGACCTGGCGGGCCTGCTCGAACACGCGCTCGCCGGGACGCTCGACCGCGCGCAGGTCGAGTGGGACCGGCGCACCGCGCTCGGCGTGGTCGTCGCCGCCGCAGGCTACCCGGACGAACCGCGCAAAGGCGACCCGATCGAATGCCTTCCGGCCGACGCCGAAGACTGCGTCGTGTTCCATGCGGGAACGCAGCTGCGCGACGGCAAGCTCGTCACCAGCGGCGGCCGCGTGCTGTGCGTGACGGCGCTCGGCGACTCGCTGTACCTCGCGCACAAGCGCGCGTACGACGCGGTGGCCCAGGTGCGCTTCGAAGGCATGCAGTTCCGCCGCGACATCGGCCACCGCGCGCTGAAAGGCCGCGCCTGATCGTCCGGCGCGGCGCGCGAACGTTCGAATGCGTCGCAACGGCCGCCCCAGTTCACAGCTTGCGCTGAAGCGCTACCGGCGGCTGGCGACTTGCTACGACGCGGCCGCGCGACGCCAGACGCTGCGCCGGCTGCGCTGCATCGACGGCCTTGCGCTGCGGCCGGGCGATGTCGTGCTCGACGTCGGCTGCGGCACCGGGCTGTCGTTCGCGCCGCTGCGCGAGCGCGTCGGCGACACCGGGCGCGTGATCGGCATCGAGCTGTCGCCCGATATGGCGCGCATCGCGCAGGAACGCGTGCGGCAGGCGCGCTGGGAAAACGTCGCCGTCGTCGTCGCCGATGTGTCGCGCGCGCCGCTCGCGCCTCTGCTGCAGGGCTGCCCGCCCTTCGACGCGCTGCTGTTCCACTACACGCATGACATCCTGCAGTCCGAGTCCGCGCTGGCCAACGTGTTCGCACAAGCCAAACCCGGGGCGCGCGTCGCGGTCGCCGGGCTGAAGATGACGCACCCGCTGCTGTTCCCGCTGAACTGCTGGGTGCGGTGGCGCGGCTGGCGCTACCGTACGACCGACGCCGGGCTGCGCGAACCCTGGCGGCATCTCGAGCGTTGGGTGCCCGACTTCCACTGGGAGCCGTACCTGGCCGGTACCGCGTACATCGGCTGGGGTACGGCGCGGCCGCCCGGTCGCGCACAATAGCCGCCTTCCGTCCGAACGAGACCACGCCCATGACGAACCCGCCCGCCTACACCCTCGAGCAGCACATCGCCTTGAGGCGCGTGACCTCGATCGCGGCATCGCCCGACGGCGCCTGGCTCGCCGTCGCCGTTCAACGGCTCGACCGCGAAGGCGCCAAGTACGTGTCGGACCTGTGGAAGGTGCCGACCGACGGTTCGCCCGCCACACAGTTGACGCGCGGCGACAGCAAGGACGGCGCACCGTGCTTCCGCCGCGACGGCGCGCTCGGCTTCCTGTCCAACCGCAAGCCCACCGAACTCAAAGCCGACGAGGACGCCGAGAAGCGGATGCAGGTCTGGATCCTGCCCAAAGACGGCGGAGAGCCGCAGCAGTTGACCGACGAGCCGCTCGGCGTCGAGGGTTTCAGGTTCGCGCGCCACGCCGATCGGCTGGTGCTGTTTGCGCCGGTGATCCCCGGTGTCGCGCACGACAAACAGCGCGAGACCGCGGCCGAGCGCGCGAAGAAGGGGCCGAGCGCGCGCCGCTTCACGCAGCAGCCGGTACGCCACTGGGATCACTGGCTGCACGAGAACCCCGATCTCGCGGTCACGCACGTGATCGCGTACGCGGCCGACGGCACGAACCGCGTCGACCTCACGCCCGAGGCGCGGCGCGAGTTCGCGATCGAGCCCGCGCTGGACGTGTCCGCCGACGGCCGCCTGGTGGCGGTCACGCGGCAGACACCGGGCAAGGACCGCGAGCTGGATTCGACGATCCTGCTGATCGATATCGATTCGAAGCAGCGGCGCGTCTTCGGCGAGGCGGACAACGTCAACTTCGAGTCGCCGCTGTTCTCACCGGACGGCCGCACGATCGCGACCGTGCGCAGCGTACGCAGCCCGAAGGCCGTCGTGCGGCCGCTCGCGACGCTGATCGACGTGGCGAGCGGCGGCCTGAAGCCGCTTGCCGCCGACTGGGACCGCTGGCCGGGGCTGTGCGACTGGAGCGCCGACGGCAGGCGGCTCATCGTCGGCGCCGACGACGAAGGGCTCGCGCCGCTTTTTTCGATCGACACGGCGAGCGGGAAGGTGCAGCGGCTCATCGCTCGCGATGCGGGCGGCGCGCACAGCGACGCGGTCGTGCTTCCCGACGGGCGGATCGCGTGCATTCGTTCGACCTTGCTCGATGCCCCCGAGTGCTACATCCTCGACGAAGTAGCGGACGGCACGCCGAGGCCGCTGGCGCGGCTGTCGGGCTTTGCGCCCGCCGCCGAATGGGCCGAGGTCGACAGCTTCAAGGTCCCCTCGACCGACGGCACGCCGATCCACAGCTTCATCGTCAGACCCAAGGGCGCGTCGAAGTGCCCGACGCTGCTGTGGATTCACGGCGGGCCGATCGGCATGGACGTCGACGGCTGGCACTGGCGCTGGAATCCGCTGCTGGCGGTGGCGGCGGGTTACGCGGTCGCGCTGCCGAATCCGCGCGGGTCGACCGGGTTCGGCCAGGCGTTCATCCAGGGCATCTGGGGCAACGTGTGGGGCGACCAGTGCTTCAAGGACCTGATGGCCGTGACCGACGCACTGGAGAAGCGCGCCGACGTCGATGCGAAGCGGATCATGGCGATGGGCGGCAGCTTCGGCGGCTACATGACGAACTGGATCGGCACGCAGACGCAGCGCTTCAAGTGCCTGATCACGCACGCGAGCATCGCGACGATGGCGCAGTTCACCGGCACGACCGACCATCCGGCGTGGTGGTATCTGGAAATGGGCGGCGAGGATCCGTACGCCGATCCCGCGAAGTTCGATCGCTACGCGCCGATCCGCTACGTCAAGCAGTGGAAGACACCCGTGCTGATCATCCACGGCGAGCTCGACTACCGCTGCCCGATCAACGAAGGCCTGAACCTGTTCGAAGCGCTGCAGTACCACGGCGTACCGAGCGAGCTGCTGATCTTCCCCGACGAGAACCACTGGATCCTGAAGCCCAGAAACATCGTCGCGTGGTACGACAGCGTGCTCGGCTTCATCAGGCGGCACCTGCAATGAGCGAGTTCATCGACACTCAATCCGTCCGCGAATACCTGCTCGCGCTGCAGGAGCGCATCGTTTCGCGCTTCGAGCAGATCGACGGCAAGCCATTCCTGCGCGACGCCTGGGAAAAGCCCGACGGCAGCCCGCTCGGCGGCGGCGGGCTGACGCGCATCGTCGAGGACGGCCACCTGCTGGAGCGCGGCGGCGTGGGTTTTTCTCACGTGAAGGGCGCGAAGCTGCCGCCGTCGGCGAGCGCGCAGCGGCCCGAGCTGGGCGGCCGCAGCTTCGAGGCGATGGGGGTGTCGCTCGTGTTCCACCCGCGCAACCCGTACGTGCCGACGGTGCACATGAACGTGCGCTGCTTCGTCGCGAAGAAGGAAGATCATGCCGACGTGTACTGGTTCGGCGGCGGCATGGATCTCACGCCGTACTACCCGTACGAGGAAGACGCGAAGCACTTTCACGCGACCTGCAAGGCGGCGCTCGAGCCATTCGGCGCCGGCTATCACGCGCGCTTCAAGAAGTGGTGCGACGAGTACTTCTTCCTCAAGCACCGCGACGAACCGCGCGGCATCGGCGGCATCTTCTTCGACGACTTTCACGAGCTCGGTTTCGAGCGCAGCTTCGCGCTGGTGCGCGCGGTCGGCGACGCCTTTGTCGACGCGTATCTGCCGATCGTCGAGAGGCGCTGGAGCCACCCCTATGGCGAGCGCGAGCGCGACTTCCAGGCGTATCGGCGCGGCCGCTACGTCGAGTTCAACCTCGTCTACGACCGCGGCACGCTGTTTGGCCTGCAGTCCGGCGGCCGCACCGAATCGATTTTGATGTCGCTGCCGCCGCTGGTGAAATGGCGCTACGACTGGAAGCCGGAACCCGGATCGCCCGAGGCGCGGCTGTACACGGACTTCCTCAAGCCGCGCGAGTGGGTCTGAGAAGCCGTGGAGATTTCGTCGCGAGCGGCCCGCTGGCTAGGCGCACGGAGCGCAGGGCCGAGACATATCAAGTGGATAGGCGAGGCCCGAGCACCGCGCAACGACGCCGGCGGGCCGCGCAGCAGAAAGATTCATGGCTTCTGACCGGATGATCGGCCTGCTCGGCGGCAGCTTCGATCCGATCCACGTCGGGCATCTTGCGCTCGCGCGTGCCGCGCTCGATCACCTCGGGCTTGCCGAGATCCGGTTCATTCCGGCCGGACATC
>JBFMFC010000079.1:11936-13080 GCA_040752195.1 Pseudomonadota bacterium
TCTGACCGGATGATCGGCCTGCTCGGCGGCAGCTTCGATCCGATCCACGTCGGGCATCTTGCGCTCGCGCGTGCCGCGCTCGATCACCTCGGGCTTGCCGAGATCCGGTTCATTCCGGCCGGACATCCCTGGCAGAAGGGCGAGATCACCGGCGCCGCGCACCGCGCGAAGATGGTCGCGCTGGCGATCGCCAACGAGCCGCGCTTCGTGCTGGACATGTGCGAGATCGAGCGTCCGGGGCCGACCTACACGATCGACACGCTGCGCGCGCTGCGCGCTTCGCTCGGACCGGCCACCCCGCTCGTGCTCCTGCTCGGCACGGACCAGATGGAGCGGATCGACACCTGGCGCGACTGGCGGCACCTGCTCGACTACGCGCACATCGCGGTCGCGCGCCGCGACGACGCGGTGCTGACGCTGTCGTGGCCGCTGCAGGAGTTCTACAACGAGCACTGGGCGCCGCCGGCGCGGATTCGCGACCGTGCCGCCGGATACATCGTCGATCTCGAAATGGCGCCGGTCGACGCCTCGGCCACCGAGATCCGCGCGCTGTTGCGCGCGCCGCCCTCCCCCGAGCGCGATGCACGGCTCGCGCAGACCGTTCCGGCGGCGGTGCTGGACTATATTCGCGCGCATGACCTCTACCGGTAGGGCCATGGATCTGCAGAAACTGCAGCGCGTCGTCGTCGACGCGCTGGAAGACATCAAGGGCCAGGACATCAGGATCTACAACACGGTCGGCCTGTCCGACATGTTCGATCGCGTCGTGCTCGCCAGCGGAACGTCGAACCGGCAGACGCGCGCGCTGGCGTCGCGCGTGGCCGAGAAGGTCAAGGCGGCCGGCGGCAGAGTGGTCAGCGTCGAGGGTACCGACAGCGGCGAATGGGTGCTGGTCGACCTCGGCGACATCGTCGTGCACATCATGCTGCCTGCCATCCGCACGTACTACGAGCTCGAAGAGATGTGGGGCAGCAAACCGGTGCGCGTGAAGCTCGCGACCGACCGGTCCGCGGCACGCCGTGCCGGCGCGGACGGTGAAGCCGCAACCGCGCGGACCGTCGCCAAGCGGCCTGCCGCGCGCAAGACGGCGAAGCCCCGGAAGGCGGCCGACAAGCCGCGGAAGGCGGCGAAGAAAACGCCGTCG
>JBFMFC010000080.1:0-13038 GCA_040752195.1 Pseudomonadota bacterium
GCATGCGCTTCGACGCGTTGCGTGTCCTCTCGGACGCCGGTACCCTCGCTCGCGAGATGCTCCTTCTTTCTGATGGTTGATCCGAACGCCGAGGAACGTTTAGACGGAAGGATGCATCCCACCCCGAACCTCCAGCAAATCTAGGCCACCACCGAGATGTCCTGGCACGAAGCCCTGCTCACCGACCTGTACGAGCTCGCGATGGCGCGCAGCTATCGCGTCGCGGGCATGGGCGAGCGCGCGGTCTTCGAGCTGTTCGTACGCGCGCACCCGGGGCGCAATTTCCTCGTCACGGCGGGGCTCGAGCAGGCGCTCGACTACCTGGAAAACTTGCACTTCGACGAAGACGATCTCGCCTTCCTGCGCAAACAGGCGTTCGGCACGCCCGACTTCATCGACTGGCTGCGCGGTTTCCGTTTCGAAGGCGACGTCGACGCGCTGCCCGAAGGCACGGTGTTCTTCCCGAGCGAACCGGTGCTGCGCGTGACCGCCCCGCTGCCGCAGGCGCAGCTCGTCGAGACGCGGCTGCTGAACCTGGTGCACTTCCAGACGCTGATCGCCTCGAAGGCCGTGCGTTGCGTGCTCGCCGCGCGCGGCCGTCCGGTGATCGACTACGGGCTGCGGCGCGCGCACGGAGCCGAAGCCGGCGTGCTCGCCGCGCGGGCGAGCTGGATCGCGGGATTTGCCGGCACCGCGACGGTCGAGGCCGGTCGGGTTTTTGGGCTACCGCTGTACGGCACGATGGCGCACTCGTTCGTGCAGGCGCACGGCGACGAGACCGCCGCGTTCCTTGCGTTCGCGCGCGCCAACCCCGGCAACGCGATCCTGCTGATCGACACCTACGACACGCTCGCCGCCGCGCGCAAGGTCGTCGAGGTCGCGCGCACGCTCGCCACGGAAGGCATCACGGTGCGCGCGGTGCGCATCGACAGCGGCGATCTCGACGCGCTGTCGCGCGCGGTACGGCACGTGCTCGACGAAGGCGGGCTGCGCGGAACGCGCATCATCGCCAGCGGCGGACTCGACGAGGGTTCGATCGACACGCTCGTGCGCGGCGGTGCGCCGCTCGACGCGTTCGGTGTCGGCAGCGCGCTCGCCTGCGCGTCCGACCATCCGGTGCTGGATTGCGCGTACAAGCTGCAGTCGTACGCGGGTGCCGCGCGCCGCAAGCGCTCGACCGGCAAGGCGACCTGGCCAGGCGTCAAGCAGGTGTTCCGCCGCAAGGTCGATGGCACGTATGCCGGCGACACGGTCGCGCTCGCCGACGAGCCGGCGGAAGGCACACCGCTGCTGGTACCGGTCATGCGCGCAGGCCGCCGCGTTTCGCCGCCGGAGCCGCTCGACGCGATCCGCGCGCGGTTGCGCAGCGAACTCGACGCCCTGCCGGCAGCGCTCACGCAACTCGCGATCGCACCGCCCTACCCGGTCGAGATCTCGCCCGCGATCCGCACGCTGGCCGCGCGGCTCGACGCGGCGTCGGGGTAGATCCGGGCTAGTGCTTCATCGGCATCGCGCCGCCGGGCGCGACCATGCGGACTTCGGCTTCGAGCGGCAGCGTGAACTGCCGCTTGTCCTTCGTCTCGAAACGCAGTTCGACCGCGACCCGCTCTCCGGCCTTGAGCGTGCGCTTCAGATCCATCAGCATCACGTGATAGCCGCCCGGCTTCAGTTCCACCGGCTTGCCGGCGGCGAGATCGAGCCCCTCGACCGCGCGCATCCGCATCACGTTGCCCTCCATCGCCATCTCATGGATCTCGGCCACGCCCGCCACGGGGCTGGCCACACCGACGAGGCGAACCGGCTCCTTCGCGGTCAGCGTCATGAACGCGCCGGAGCCCATTTGTCCCTGCACCGTTGCGCGCACCCACGCGTTCTTCGCCTCGACTTGCGCGTTGGCCGCGCCGCCGAACACCAGCGCAGCGAGCGCCAGCAGCGCCTTCAAGCTCGACTTCATGTCCGTGTCCTTTCCAAGGTCGGCGACGCGATCGAGCGCGCCGCCGGTGAATCGTCTTGACGTCGGCGCCGCCGCCGGCCAAGCCGGCGCAGACGCCGCGAGCGGCGCTGCGCAGGCGAGCCCTCGGATGATCCGGCGGGCGTCGGCATCGTGACTCGAGGCGATGATAGCGGCGCGTCGCTCAGGACGGACTTGACTCGGATCGCTGTGTCGCCCGGTCGCCCGCAGGCGGCGCAGGCGGGCGAATCGTCGGGTCGAGCTTCAGCGCCGCCTTGATCAGCAGATGCGCCGACACCGGCGCGGTCAGGAAGACGAACAGCGTGATCATCAGTTCGTGCACGCTGGCGCCCTCGCCCCTGGACAGCGCGCCCGCGGTGAAGTACGCGGCCGAGGCGATCAGCACGCAGCCCACGCCCAGCGTCGACGCCTTGGTCGGCCCGTGCACGCGCTTCAGGAAGTCGGACAGCTTGGCCATGCCGAACGAACCGATCAGCGCAAAACCCGCGCCGACGACGATCAGCACGGCGAGCAGCACGTCGAGCCAGATCGGCAGCGCGTTCATTCGACGATGTCTCCGCGCAGCAGGAACTTCGACAGCACCACCGTGCCGACGAAACCGAGCATCGCGATCACCAGCGCGGCCTCGAAGTACAGCGCGGTGTCGAAGCGGATGCCCAGCAGCACGAGCAGCGCCATCGCGTTGATGTACAGCGTGTCGAGCCCGAGGATGCGATCGGGCAAGGTCGGACCGCGCAGCAGCCGGTACGCCGCCAGCAGCAGCGCGACACCGAAAGCGCCGATCGCGAACGGCAGCACGAGCGCGAGTACGGTCATTCGAAGATCTCCCGCAGCGGCGCCTCGTAGCGCCGCTTGATGGTCGCGGCGAGCGCGGCCTCGTCGTCGACATTGAACGCGTGCACGAGCAGCCAGCGCCGGTCCTCGCTGATGTCCGACGACAGCGTGCCCGGCGTCATCGTGATGATGCCGGCCAGCGTGACGATGCCGTGCGGGTCGCGGATCGAAAGCGGCACCCAGACGAAGCGCGGGCGAATCGCCGACTCCGGACCGAGGATGCGGCGGGCGACGTCGATGTTGGCCAGCACGATGTCCCACAGCACCACGAGCGCGAGCCTGCCTGCCACGCCCCAGCGGCGCAGCCGCGGCTTGTCGGGCCGCAGCGGCTCGGTGAACCACGGGATCGCCAAGGCGAGCGCGGCCCCGAGCACAAGATGCGCGGGATCGACCGTGTTGTTCAGCAGCAGCCACGAGCCGAACAGCACGAGCGACAGCAGCGGCGCGGGGACGAGCTTCATTCGACCAGCCCCTCGCGCGGATTCCACAGCGGCGCGGCCGGCTGCTTGCCGAGCACGGCGTCGATGTACGCGCGCCGCTCGAAGAGCTGGCGTGCGGTGGCTTGGGTGTAGTCCGCGAGCGGTCCGGCGAACGCGGCGGCCGCGACGACCAGCAGCGTGAGAACCGGCAGCGCGACGCGTTGCGCCAGGGGTTCCTGCGGTGTCGAGCGACCCGCACCGTCACCCGCCTCCCAGAACACGACGCTGCCGGCGCGCGCAAGCGCGACGATCAGCGCGAAGCTCGAAGCGAGCACAACGACCCATACGAGCACCGGCCACGCGCTCGCCGCCGCCGCCTGCAGCAGCAACGCCTTGCCGAGAAAGCCCGCCAGCGGCGGCAACCCGGCGACCGCGATCGCCAGCACGAAATACGCGGTGCCGAGCCACCCGCGCGCATCGGCGAGCGGCGCGGGCACGAGCGCATCGCCGGCGTCGCCGCGCGCCGCGCCGATGCGATCGATCAGCAGAAACAGCGCGGCTGCGACCAGCGTGCTGTTGATCAGATAGAACAGCCCCGCGCCGGCCGTCTGCGCCGTGCCGAGCCCGAGCGCGAGCAACAGCGTGCCGGCCGAAGCCACCACCAGATACGCGACGAGCACCCGCAGGCGGGACGCGGCCAGCGCGCCCTGCGCCGCGAGCAGCAGCGTGCCCATGGCGAGCCACGGCAGCCATGGCTGCGCGACCTGCGCCGCGGCGCCGCCGGCGTCGCCGAATACCAGCGTGTAGACGCGCGCGATCGCGTAGACGCCGACCTTGGTCATGATCGCGAACAGCGCGGCCACGGGCGCGGCGGCCGCGCTGTAGGTGTCGGGCAGCCAGAAGTACAACGGCAGCAGCGCCGCCTTGACCGAAAACACGACGAGCAGCAGCAGTGCGGCCGCCTTCAGCAACACCGCGTCTTCGGCCGGCAGCCGAGCCACGCGGCCGGCAAGGTCGGCCATGTTCAGCGTGCCGGCGAGACCGTAAAGCAGCGCCACCGCAATCAGGAACAGCGCCGAGCCGGCGAGGTTGAACGCGACGTAGTGGATCGCGGCCTTCACCCGACGCGGCCCGCCGCCGTGCAGCAGCAGCCCGTACGAAGCGATCAGCAGCACTTCGAAGAACACGAAGAGATTGAACAGATCCGCGGTCAGGAACGCGCCGTTTAACCCCATCAACTGGAACTGCAGCAGCGCGTGGAAGTGCGCGCCGCGCGATTCTTCGCCGCCGCGCGCGTACAGCACGGCGCCGAGCGCCACCAGCGCCGTCAGCACCAGCATCAGCGCGCTCAGGCGATCGAGCGCGAGCGCGATGCCGAACGGCGCGCGCCAGTTGCCGAGCAGATACGCTTCGACCGCGCCGGTGTCGGCGTGCGCCGCCAGCGCCGCGCCGAGCGCGAGCAAGGCCAGCACGGCCGCCAGCGACAGCGCCGAGGCAAACCTCGGCCATCGCTCCTCGATCGGCACCAGTGCCGCGCCCGCGAGCAGCGGCAGCACGATCGGCGCAACGACCGCATGGCCCAGAAAATCGGGGTCAGACACCATTTTTTCGGGACTCGCCTTCGAGGCCGTCGACGTGGTCGGACCCGGTTTCGGCGCGCGCGCGCAGCGCGATCGCCAGCAGCAGCGCGGTCATGCCGAAGCCGATCACGATCGCGGTCAACACGAGCGCCTGCGGTAACGGGTCCGCGTAGTTCGCAAGCGTGGCCGCAACGCCCTTGCGGACGATCGGCGGCGCACCGACCTTGACGCGGCCCATCAGGAAGATGAACAGATTCACCGCGTACGACAGCAGCGACAGCCCGAGGATCGTGTCGAAGGTGCGCGCGCGCAGCAGCAGATAGATGCCGGTGCCCGTCAGCACGCCGACGCCGAGCGCGAGCAGCAGGCTCATGCGCGCCGCTGCCCGTCGGTCTCTGCCGACGACGCCGGCAGCGTGAGCCGGGCCATCGCGAGCAGCGCCGTCATCGTCGCGCCCACGACGGTGAGCAACACGCCGAGATCGAACAACGCCGCGCTCGCCAGCGGCACGCGGCCGATCACCGGCAGTGCCGGATAGTCGTAAGTGCTGGTCAGGAACGGGCTGCCGAAGAACGCGCTCGCGACGCCGGTCAGCCCGGCGATCAGCAGTCCGCCCGCGATCCACGTGCGGAAGTTCACGCGCATGCGCTGCTCGACCCAGCGCTGCCCGTTGGCGACGAACTGCAGGATCAGCGCGATCGCGAGCACCAGCCCGGCGATGAAGCCGCCGCCGGGCAGGTTGTGGCCGCGCAGGAACAGATACACGGCGACCAGCACCGCGAGCGGCAGCAGCAGCCGTGCGGCGAGCGCGAGCATCAGCGGGTGGCGCGCCGCTTCCGGCCCGCCTGCGGGCGCGTGCGACAGCGCGCCCGCACTCGGAACGAAGCCGCGTAGCAGCGCGTAGATCACGAGACCCGCGATGCCGAGCACGGTGATCTCGCCGAGCGTGTCGAAGCCGCGGAAGTCGACCAGGATCACGTTGACGACGTTGGTGCCGCCGCCTTCCGGCGCGGCGCGCTCCAGGAAGTACGGCGCGATCGAATCGACCGGGCGCTCGAGCACGGCCCACACGGTCGCCGTCACAGCGAGTCCCGCGGCCGCCGCGATCGCGGCGTCGCGCGCGCGCCGCGCGCGGCTAGGCTCGCGCGCGCCTTCGAGCGGTAGCCAGTTCAGCGCGAGCATCATCAGGATGATCGTCGCCACCTCGACCAGCAACTGGGTCAGCGCCAGATCCGGCGCCGACAGGTAGACGAACGTGAGGCTCACCACCAGCCCGACCGCGCCGAGCAGGACCAGCGCGAGCAGGCGCGCGCGATGCGCGAGCACCGTGCCGAACGCGGCCGCCACGCCGATCGCCCAAACGGCGACGAACGCGAACGGCGTCGCGCCGACGATGGCGGGCAGCCGCGCGGGCAACGAGCCCTGCATCCATGCTGCCAGCGGCGGCCCGGCCCCGGCGGCGAGCGCGAGCAGCACCAGCAGCAGCAGGTAGCGCTGCAGACTGCCGTTGACCAGCACCGCGGTCAGCGCACCCGCCGCGCGAACGACGCGTTCGAGCGCGAAAACGAAGACTTCGCGCCCGCCGCGCGGCCAGTGGATCAGCCGGTGCAGATCGACGAACTTCTGCAGCCCGAAGTACAGCAGCAGCCCGCCGGCGAGTGCGACTGCGCTCATCGCCAGCGGCAGATTGAAACCGTGCCAGATCGCGAGCTTGTATTCGGGCAGCGGCGCGAACGGGCCGCCGTACAGCGCGGCCTGCGCGCCGACCGCGAGCAGCGGACCGACGGTGGCCGCGGGCAGCAGACCGACCGCCAGGCACAGCGCGACGAGCAGTTCGACGGGAACGCGCATGAAGCGCGGCGGCTCGTGCGGTGACTTCGGCAGGCCGGTCGCGTCGCCGTTGAAGAACACGTCGTGGATGAAGCGCGCGCTGTAGGCGACGCTGAAGACACCGGCCGCGGTCGCGCCGAGCGGAAGCCACACTTCGAGCGCCGGGTAGCCCTCCTTGAGAACGGTTTCCGCGAAGAACATCTCCTTCGACAGGAAGCCGTTGAGCAGGGGCACGCCCGCCATCGCGCCCGCCGCGACCATCGCGAGCGCACCGGTGATCGGCATCGCGCGCCACAGGCCGTTCAACACGCGCATGTCACGGCTGCCGGCCTCGTGGTCGATGATGCCGGCCGCCATGAACAGCGACGCCTTGAAGGTCGCGTGGTTCAGGATATGGAAGACGCCGGCGACGATCGCCGTCTTCTCGTCGAGCCCGAAAAGCAGCGTGATCAGCCCGAGATGGCTGATCGTCGAATACGCGAGCAAGCCCTTCAGGTCGTGCTGGAAGAGCGCCAGGTACGCGCCGACGAGCAGTGTGGCGAGCCCCACCAGCGTCACGATCCAGAACCACGGCTCGGCGCCGCCGAGCGCCGGATACATCCGCGCGAGCAGGAACACGCCCGCCTTGACCATCGTCGCCGAGTGCAGGTACGCCGACACGGGGGTCGGCGCGGCCATCGCGTGCGGCAACCAGAAGTGGAAAGGGAACTGCGCGCTCTTGGTGAACGCGCCCGCCAGCACGAGCACGAGCGCGGGCACATACAGCGGGTGTGCGCGGATCAGCGTGCCCGAAGCGAGCACCACGTCGAGCTGCGTGCTGCCGACGATCTGCCCGAGCAGCAGCACGCCCGCCAGCAGTGCGAGCCCGCCTGCGCCGGTGATCGCGAGCGCCATCTTGGCGCCCTCGCGCGCGTCGCTGCGGTGCTGCCAGTAGCCGATCAGCAGAAAGCTCGACAGGCTGGTCAGCTCCCAGAACACGACCAGCAGCACCAGGTTGTCGGCGAGCACGATGCCGAGCATCGCGCCCATGAACAGCAGCAGGAACGAATAGAAGCGCGGCGCCGGGTCGTCGCGGTCGAGGTAGTACGCCGCGTACAGCACGATCAACGCGCCGATTCCGCAGACGAGCAGCGCGAAGACCCAGGCCAGCCCGTCCATGCGGAAACCGAAGCCGAGCCCGAGCTGCGCCACCCAGCTTGCGCTCCAGCGCAGCACTTCGCCGCCGAACACCGCGGGCGCGCTCGCCGCGACCAGCGCGCAACCGGCCAGCGTCACTGCGCCGGCCGTCCACGCCGCCGCCGCGCGCGAGAGCTTGTCCGACAGGATGAACAGCAGCGCGCCGCCCGCGAAAGGCAGACCGACCAGCAGCACGGTGAGCGCGGCCATCGGATCACCTCGGCCGGCGGCGCGCCGCCGGGCGCGGCAGCGCGACGATGAACGCAGTCTTCACCCGGTCTTCGAAACGCAGGCAGGCGGGCGCCAGCGGCGGGTCTGCGATCACGACGCTTGGTGCGAGCCCGCGAATGAATAACGGCAGTTCGATCGCCATCGCGCGTACCGGCCGCACGACGACGCGGCGCTTCGTACGAACGCGGGCAGTATAGAAGCGCCCACCCGCGCCGAACGGCTGCGGGATTCCGCCAATTGCGCGCGGCGAAGGCTGCGTGCCGCGCCCGGCTACAGCACGTAGCGCGCGAGATCCTCGTTGCGGGCGAGATCGGCGAGCCGCGCCTCGACGTACGCCGCGTCGATGACGAGGCGGTCGCCACGGCGGCTACCGGCGTCGAAGGAGACCTCCTCCAGCAGCCGTTCCATCACCGTGTACAGGCGCCGCGCGCCGATGTTTTCGGTCTTCTCGTTGACCGCGTACGCGATCTCCGCGAGCTTGGCGATGCCCTCGGGCGTGAACTCGAGCGTGACTTCCTCGGTGGCGAGCAGCGCCTGGTACTGCTTGGTCAGGCAGGCGTCGGTCGCGGTCAGGATGCGCTCGAAGTCCTTCGCCGAAAGCGAGTCGAGTTCGACGCGGATCGGAAAGCGGCCCTGCAGCTCGGGGATCAGGTCGCTCGGCTTGGCGAAGTGGAACGCGCCGCTCGCGATGAACAGGATGTGATCGGTCCTGACCATCCCGTACTTCGTGTTGATCGTCGTGCCTTCGACCAGCGGCAGCAGGTCGCGCTGCACGCCCTGGCGCGAGACGTCCGCGCCCTGCACTTCCGAGCGGCTCGCGATCTTGTCGATCTCGTCGAGGAACACGATGCCGTTGTTCTCGACGTTGGCGAGCGCCTTCGCCTTCAGCTCCTCTTCGTTGACGAGCCGCGCGGCTTCTTCGTCGATCAGAAGCTTGTACGCCTCCCGGACCTTGAGCTTGCGCGGTTTGCGACGACCCTGACCGAGATTGGCGAACATCGACTGGATCTGCTGCGTCAGTTCCTCCATGCCGGGCGGGGCCATCACCTCCATCGTCGGCATGGGCTGCGCGACCTCGACCTCGATTTCGCGCTCGTCGAGTTCGCCTTCGCGCAGCTTCTTGCGGAACTTCTGCCGCGTTTCGTTCGCTTCGGTCGAACGCGCCTCGGAAAAACCGAAGTCGCGCGGCGCCGGCAGCAGGATGTCGAGGATGCGGTCTTCGGCGGCATCTTCGGCCTTCGCGCGTACCTTCTTCATCTCGGCTTCGCGCGTCTGCTTGATCGCGATGTCGACAAGGTCGCGCACGATCGAATCGACGTCGCGGCCGACGTAGCCGACCTCGGTGAACTTGGTCGCCTCGACCTTGATGAAAGGCGCGTCGGCGAGCCGCGCGAGCCGCCGCGCGATCTCGGTCTTGCCGACGCCGGTGGGGCCGATCATCAGGATGTTCTTCGGCGTGATCTCCGAGCGCAACGGCTCGGCGACGTTCTGCCTGCGCCAGCGGTTGCGCAACGCGATCGCGACCGCGCGTTTGGCCTTGTCCTGCCCGACGATGTGCTTGTCGAGTTCGGAGACGATTTCCTTCGGGGTCATCATGGCAGAGGGCGGCTCGGGCGTGCGCGGCGGCGGCGCGGGTCGCACGCGCACCTTGGCCGGTTCAATCGGAGGGCGTGCCTTGGAAAACGCAGCGCGGGTTCATCGCTTCGATCACCGCAGCATCTCAGTCGAGAAACTCGATCGTGTGCGACTGGTTCGTGTAGATGCACAGGTCGCCGGCGATCGCGAGCGCCCGCTTGACGATGTCCACCGGCGGCAGCGCCGTGTTGTCGAGCAGCGCGCGCGCCGCGGCCTGCGCGTAGGGACCGCCCGAACCGATCGCGATCAGCCCGTACTCGGGCTCGAGCACGTCGCCCGCGCCGGTGATGATCAGCGAGGTCTCGCGGTCGGCGACGGCGAGCATCGCCTCGAGCCGGCGCAGGATGCGGTCGGTGCGCCAGTCCTTCGCCAGTTCCACTGCGGAGCGCAGCAAATGGCCCTGGTGCTTCTCCAGCTTCGCTTCGAAGCGCTCGAACAGCGTGAACGCGTCGGCAGTGGCGCCGGCGAAACCGGCGAGGATGCGGTCGTGGTACAGGCGCCGCACCTTGCGCGCGGTCTGCTTGACGACGACGTTGCCGAGCGTGACCTGGCCGTCGCCGCCCATCGCGACCTGCGCGCCGCGGCGCGCCGAGACGATGGTGGTGCCGTGAAAGAGTTCCATCGTTGCGATATGGCACCGCGCGGACGCGGTTCAAGGGCGTGCGCTACGAGCGGCGCAACTGGACGGCGGCAACGGTCGTGATACCGAGCAGCTGGAACAGCGCGCCGACCATCACGTTGACGTCGCGGAACTCGACGGTCGAGCCGCCCTGCTGCAGCTTCATCACGAGCGTCAGCAGCGCGGACGCGGCGGAGAACGCCATGCGACGAAGCTGGCTGCAATCGACGGCGAGTTCCTTGTGCACGCGCGCCAGCGCCGCCAGCCGGCCGAAGAACGGCTCGCCTTCGGCTTCGATCACGCCGCGCCACGCGAGTGGATCGTCGCTCGAGACGGCGGTCGTCGCGGCCGCGGCGGGCGCGGCCGCACGCGTCTTCATGTTCGGCGGCGCCGGCTCCCACGAGGGTGGCGACACCTCGAAGGTGATGCAGTACTGGATGCCCGTTTCGTCGAAATCGTCCTGCCGTCCGAGCAGGCGGAACACTTCGAGCAGCAGCATCCAGCCGGCATCGGAGGCGTCGCGCCGGCCCGGTTCGATCGCCGCGCGCAGCGGATTGATGAACTGCTCCGCGCCCTGCACGATCAGCTCGTGGCTCGCGCGCTTGAACGCGTTGAACACGCGCAGCAGCAGCTCGGCGCCGACCAGGTCGATGCTGCGCACCGCCGAGGCGTCGAGCGTCAGCGTGGGATGCGACGCGGCAAGCTGCTTGAGGCTCTCGAGCGGCTTGACGACATTGGCATCGACGACCGTCGGCAGCCGCACCGTCGCCACGCCCGCGGCCGCTGGCGCAGCGCCGACGCCGGGTCGCGGCGCCTGCGCCGCCGCGTAATCGATCCACGCCGGCGGTGAGCTCTCGAAGCGACGCACGTAGTCGATCGTCAGCTGCTCGAACGCGGCGCGATCGCCGCGCTGGTTGATGAGTTCGAACAGCATCAGCCACGCCATCTGCCGCGCGTGGCCGAGGTCGTCGGCGGCGATCGCGGCGCGCAGATTCGCTTCGGCTTCTTCGATCTGCCCGTTGGCAAAGAGGATCGCGGTTTCGTCGATCACCGAGCCCGCACCCGAGGTGTGGATCTCGATCGCGTCGATGCTGCCGGCGAGCGCGTCGCCTTGCCCGTCGAACGCGTCGTCGTCGCGGCTGGCGATCGCGGCGGGCGCGGGCAGCGTGGCCGACAGGCGCTGCGTTGCCACGGCCGCACCGCCGCCGGTGTTGGCGCCGACGTTCTGCTGCGACGGGCGAAGGAAGTCGCGCGCCATCTCGGACTCGATTGCGTCGATCTTCGCCGCCGTTTCCATCGCCAGCGAACGCGCGAGCTCCTTGTCGGGAATCGCGTTTTCGGTCGTCGCGAAACGCTGCGACGGTAGCGAGGCGCGGTTCAGTGAGCGGTTGACCGGTTCGGCCAGTGGCCGGCCGACCGGCATCGGCGGAACGCGCCCGGCCGCAGGCGTGGCCGGACGAGCGCCGCTTCCGCCTTTGCGGGAGCGGTGCTTCGCGTCCTTCGGGTCCTTCGGGTCCTTCTTGAAGAACGAAAAAACCACGTCTTCTCTCGGTATGGCGCCGTGCGTTGAACGATCGCTTGGGCGCACGCTTTCGCTGCGCCCGGACCGACCCGGTCAGACTAAATCACGGCACCTGCGGCAATCGCCTGCTGAACGGCCGCGCGAGGGGCTGTTTCCGCGCTTTGCCACGACCCGCCGCGGCGCCGCCAACCGTCGCATTCGTCGGCGACCACTATATCAATTTTGCCGAGCGAATCCGGCGCTGCTCGCGTCCGCGCCCGCCGCAAGGCCTACCGTCTAAGAGTGATGTGCGCGCCGGCACTCGCGACGATGCCGTGCACGACTCGGGCGAAGCGTCGGCGCCGTCGAGACTGGAGCCTTGACGGGCTGTGCGCAGCGTCCGCGTCAGCTTGACGACCGCGCGCGTGTCGACTTGCCGACGCACCGCCCACTCGTGAGCCGCGTCAGCGCATCGCGGACCCGACCCGGCGCGTGGCACCGCGATACGGCCGCGGTTCGTGCGCGCGAAGCTGCGCGCGCGGCCCCTTACGGCGGTTCAGTCGCCGTACAGCTTCTGCTTGAGTTCGCGCCGCTGCTGCGCCTCGAGCGACAGTGTGGCCGTCGGACGCGCGAGCAGACGCGGGATGCCGATCGGGTCGCCGGTTTCCTCGCAGTAGCCGTACTCGCCGCTCTCGATCCGGGCGAGCGCCTGCTGCACCTTCTTCAGCAGCTTGCGCTCGCGGTCGCGCGTGCGCAGCTCCAGCGCATGCTCCTCCTCGATCGTCGCCCGGTCCGCCGGGTCGGGCACGATCACGGTTTCGCGCAGATGCTCGGTCGTCTCGCCTGCATTCGCCAGCAGCTCCTTCTCCATCTGCTGCAGCCGGTACTTGAAGAACGCGAGCTGGTCCGCGTTCATGTAGTCCGCGTCCGACATCTGCAGCAGCTCGCCTTCGGTCAGCAGCCGCTTGCCGTTGACGTATATCGGCGCTTCGCTGCGGCTGGCCGAACGGCTCAGCAGGTATTCGTGCGCAGCGGCGACGTCCTTCGGATCGACGACCGGCGTCGGTTTCGGCGGTACCGGCCGCGGAGCGACGGTCGCGGTGGCGACCGGCTGCGGCGGAGTCGGAACCGCGCGAATCGGCGCAGCGGCCGGCCTGTGCGCGGGTTTCGCGGCCTTGCCGGCGGTCGCCGTGGTCGGCGCCGCTTTGGCTGCGGCGGGTCTTGCCGGCGCCTTCGCCGGT
>JBFMFC010000081.1:0-12697 GCA_040752195.1 Pseudomonadota bacterium
CTGGGGTGGCCGATGGGATTCGAACCCACAACAACCGGAATCACAATCCGGGACTCTACCGTTGAGCTACGGCCACCATCGTCGAACAAACTGGCCTGCCCGACTGGACTCGAACCAGTGACCACCGGCTTAGAAGGCCGGTGCTCTATCCAACTGAGCTACGGGCAGGTTCCCTCACTCAGCGCGAGACCCCGCTGCCGTCGGGCATCGGCGCGTCGCGCGTCCGGGAGACCGCGTCCTTAACCTTGGCGAAGGGCTTTGGTCGGGGCGAGAGGATTCGAACCTCCGACCCCCTGCGCCCAAGGCAGGTGCGCTACCAGGCTGCGCTACGCCCCGAAGGCACGCGATGATACCCGCCCGCCCATTGCGCGGCAATTTGGCGTTGCGTCTTCATGCCGCTTGGCGCTGCGCGGGCGCAGGCGACGGCACGATCAGCCGCGCGCGCGGCAGCCACGCAGAAAAGACGCTGCCGCGGCCCAATTGCGACCGCACGTCGAGCCGCCCCTGATGACGCAGCAACACGTGCTTGACGATGGCCAGACCCAGCCCGGTGCCGCCGGTTTCGCGCGACCGGCTCTTGTCGACGCGGTAGAAGCGCTCGGTCAGCCGCGGAATGTGCTCGGGCGCCACGCCGATGCCCGTGTCTTCGACTTCGAAACGCGCGCCGTCGTCGGCCACCCGCCAGCGCAACGTCACCCGCCCACCGGCCGGCGTATAGCGGATCGCGTTGGACACCAGATTGCCAAAAGCGCTGCGCAGTTCCTCGCGGCTGCCGCGCACGTGCTCCGGCGCGGCCGCGACGTCGATCGCGTGCCGCCCTTGCGACAATGCGCGCGCCTCGTCGGCCAGTTCACGCGCGAGTTGCGGGACGTCGACGTCCTCTTCGGCGGGCGGGTTCTCCTGAGATTCGAGCCGCGAAAGCATCAGCAGGTCCTCGATCAGACGCTGCATCCGCTGCGCCTGTTCATGCATCAGCCGCATATGGCGACGGCGCGTCTCGTCGATCGGCCCGTCGGCTTCCAGCAGCGTCTCGAGAAAACCGTTGACCACCGTCAGCGGCGTGCGCAGCTCGTGCGAAACGTTGGCGACGAAGTCGCGCCGCATCGCGTCGACGCGCTCGCTCTGCGTGACGTCGCGCGTCAGCACGATCCGGCGCGACGGCTCGAACTCGATCACCTGAACCGACAGCGCGAGCGACGGATTCGCCAGCGGCCGGAACACGAGCGGCGCGTCGAAGTCGCCGGAGGTCAGGTACGCGACGAAGGTCGGATCGCGCACCAAGTTGGTCAGTCGCAACCCGTGATCGGCTCGCAGGTTCAGTCCGAGATGCCGTTCGGCGACCGGATTGCACCATTCGATCTGCAGCGCGGCGTCGACCAGCACGATGCCTTCCGGCAGCGCGCTGATCGTGCGGCGGAAGCGCGCTTCACTCTCCTGCAGGCGCCGCTCGCTGATTTCGCTCGCGCGCCGCATCCGGTACAGCCGCGCGAAGACCTCCGACCAGGTGCCAATGCCGTTCGGGATCGAGGTCAGGCGCGGCAGTTCGAGCCAGTCGCCGAGCGCGGCGAGATACGACAAGTGCACCGCGCTGTACAGCGCCAGCGCGATCGTCGCGAACCACAGCCCCGCGCGTTCGCCGAAGATCAGGCCGACGACGATCGCGGCCGCGCCGAGCAGCCCGAGACGGGCGAGCGCCGGCAGGATCAGTCTGACCCTGTGCGGCAACTTTTCCAGCATCGGTCAGCCTACGGCTCGGCGTGCGGCGACAGGCGATAGCCGAGCCCGCGCACCGTCTGCACGAGGTGCTGCGCGCCGGCGGCCGCCAGCGCCTTGCGCAGCCGCAGCACATGCACGTCGACGGTGCGTTCCTCGATGAACACGTGATCGCCCCACACGTTGTCCAGCAGCTGCGCGCGCGTGAAGACGCGCTCCGGGTGGCCGACCAGGAACTTCAGCAGCTTGAACTCGGCGAGCCCCATTTTGACCGGCTGCCCGGCGACGCGGACCTCGTGCCGGGCCGGGTCGATCACGATCGGGCCAAAGGCGAGCGCCTCGCCGCTTTTCTCCGGCGCGCGCCGGCGGAACACCGCGCGCACGCGCGACACCAGTTCGCGCGGCGAAAACGGCTTGACGACGTAGTCGTCGGCGCCTGCGTCCAGCCCCGCGACCTTGTCGTTCTCAGCACTCTTGGCGGTCAGCAGGATCACCGGCACGGACTTCGTGCGCTCGCCGCCGCGCAGCTCGCGCAGCAGCTCGATGCCGGCGCGGTCCGGCAGCATCCAGTCCAGGATCACGAGGTCCGGCAGACGCTCGCGGATCGCCTGCTGCGCGCCCGCGACCGACTCGGCGCGCCGCACCTCGAAGCCGCCGTTCGCGCAGGTGTACGAAACCAGCTCCTGGATCGCCGGCTCGTCTTCGACGACCAGTATCGATGCCGCCACGCTACTTCCCCTACGCCTTGGCGACCGTGCGCTCGACCTCGTCCGGCGTCGTGTGCCGCACGTCGGCGCCCTGCACGATGAAGATCACGTGCTCGGCGATGTTCTTCGCGTGGTCGCCGATGCGTTCGATCGCCTTGGCGGCCCATACGGTGTCGATCGCCGAGGAAATCGCGCGCGGGTCTTCCATCATGAAGGTCACGAGCTGCCGCAGGATCGCGCGGAATCGCTCGTCCACGCCGGCGTCGTCGCGGATGATCGAGGCCGCCGCCACCGGATCGAGACGCGCGAACGCGTCAAGCGCCCGATGCAGCATGCCGGCGACGATGTCGCCGCACGTGCGGATGTCCGGAATCCGGTTCAGGCGGAAGCTCGACTCCTTCTCCTTGAGCCACTTGGCGGCCCGCGCGATCTTGCTCGCCTCGTCGCCGGCGCGCTCGAGATCCGTGATCGCCTTGGCCACGCCCATGATCATCCGCAGGTCGACCGCGGTGGGCTGGCGGCGCGCAATCACGTGGTTGACCATGCGGTCGATGTCGCGTTCGAGCTCGTCGACCTGGTCGTCGGCGTCGATCGCGGTCTGCGCCAGCGACGTGTCGGCGCGCTCGAAAGCGTCGAGCGCGGTCTTCAGCTGCGACTCGACCAGCCCGCCCATCTGCAGGATGCGCGAACGCACTGCCTCAAGCTCCTGGTCGTAGACCCGCGACGAGTGTTCACCGGTTGTCATGTCGATTTCCCGCGACGATCGGGCGCCGGCGTCAGCCGAAACGCCCGGTGATGTAGTCTTCCGTCTGCTTTTTCTGCGGCTTGATGAAGATCTGGTCGGTTTCGCCGAACTCAATCAGCTCGCCAAGGTACATGTAGGCGGTGTAGTCCGATACGCGTGCCGCCTGCTGCATGTTGTGCGTGACGATCAGGATCGTGACCTTCTCCTTGAGCTCGTCCATCAGCTCCTCGATCGAAGCCGTCGCGATCGGGTCGAGCGCCGACGTCGGCTCGTCGAACAGCAGCAGCTCGGGGTCGGTGGCCAGCGCGCGCGCGATGCACAGGCGCTGCTGCTGCCCCCCGGAGAGGTTGAACGCGAGGCTCTTCAGGCGCCCCTTGACCTCGTCCCACAGGGCGGCGCTGCGCAGGGCCTGCTCGACCTTGTCGTCGATCACGGACTTGTTCCTGACGCCGCGGACACGCAGCCCGTACGCGACGTTCTCGTAGATCGACTTGGGGAACGGATTCGGCTTCTGGAACACCATGCTGATGCGCATCCGCACTTCGATCGGGTCGACGTCCTTGCCGAGCAGGTTCATGTTGTCCGGATACAGCCGGATGTCGCCGTCGTAGCGATTGCCGGGGTACAGATCGTGCATCCGGTTGAAGCAGCGCAGGAAGGTGGACTTCCCGCAGCCTGACGGCCCGATCAGCGCCGTCACCTTCTTTTCGTGCACCGGCATGTTGAGCGACTTCAGCGCCTGATAGTCGCCGTAGTGGAAGCTGAGGTTCTTGACTTCCGCCTTCAGCGGGACGGCGAGCCGGGCACCGGCTGTCACGGACTCGTCCTGCCGGGTTCGATCGATCACCACTTGATGTTCTTCCTGAGTCGGTAGCGCAGCCAGATGGCCAGGCCGTTCATCGCCAGCGTCATCAGCACGAGCACCAGTCCCGCAGCCGCCGCGTTCTGCTGGAACGCAGCCTCCGGTCGCGACGTCCAGTTGAACATCTGGATCGGCATGACCGTGAACGGGGACATGAGCCACTCGAAGTTGACGAACGGCGGCGTCGACGAGATCGGCGCAGGCGGCAGGAACGCGATGAAGGTGAGCGCGCCGATCGTGATGATCGGCGCCGTCTCGCCGATCGCGCGCGCCATGCCGATGATCACGCCGGTCAGGATGCCCGCCGACGAGTACGGAATGATGTGGTCGCGCACGGTCTGCCACTGCGTCGCGCCCAGCGCGTACGACCCTTCTCGGATCGCCTGCGGGATCGAACGGATCGCCTCGCGGGTGGCGACGATCACGACCGGCAGGATCAGCAGCGCGAGCGTCAGTCCGGCCGACAGAATGCTCTGCCCGAATCCGAACTGGTAGACGAACAGACCGAGCGCAAGCAGGCCATAGACGATCGAAGGCACGCCGGCGAGATTCGTGATGTTGATCTCGATGATGTCGGTGACCCAGTTCTTGCGCGCATACTCTTCCAGGTAGATGCCGGCGGCCACGCCGAGCGGAACGGCGAAGAACGCGGTGACCAGCATCACGAGCGTGGAACCCACCCACGCCGACAGAATTCCGGCCTGCGCCGCTCGGCGCGACGGGAAGTTGGTGAAGAAGTCAAGGTTCAGCCGCGGCGCGCCCTGGATCGCCATGTCGACGAACAGCGCGACGAAGGTCAACACGCCGATCATCAACGCGACGACCCCGACCATCCCGAACAGGACGTCCCAGCGCCGATGGCGCGCGATGATCGCCCTGATCGAGCCGACGTCGTGCACGTCGAGCGAAGTGGCGGCGGCCATCAGTACACCTCCCGGAACCTTCTGCGCAGCACATGGCCGAGAACGTTGAAGAACAGCGTCATCAGCATCAGCGTCAGGCCCGCGGCGAAGATCGTCTGGTAGCCGATCGAGCCGTGCGGCAGATCGCCCAGCGCGACCTGGACGATGTACGCGGTGATCGTGGCGGCGGGCTCGAGCGGATTGAAGGTCAGGTTGGGCTGCATTCCGGCAGCCACCGCGACGATCATGGTCTCGCCGACGGCGCGCGAAATGCCCAGGATGTATGCGGACGCGATACCGGAAAACGCCGACGGCACGACCACCTTGAGCGCCGTTTGCAAGCGCGTCGCGCCCATCGCGTACGACCCCTCGCGCAGATTCATCGGCACCGCGCGCATCGCATCCTCGCTGATCGAACTGACGTACGGGATGATCATGATGCCCATCACCAGACCCGCGGAAAGAAGGTTGAATCCGGGCAATTCGGGGATCAGGATCTGCAGCAACGGCGTCACGAACAGCAGCGCGAAGTAGCCGTAGACGATCGTCGGAATGCCGCCGAGCATTTCGAGGAAGGGCTTGGCGATCTCGCGGACGCGGAACGGCGCGAATTCGGACAGATAGATCGCGATGATCGTCCCAAGCGGAATCGCCACGGCCAGCGCGACCGCGGAACTGGTCAGCGTTCCCGACAGCAGCACCATGATGCCGAAGTGCGCATCGTCGAACAGCGGCGTCCACTGCGTGTCGGTCAGGAAGTCCTTCAGCGGAACGTGCTGGAAGAAGACGACCGACTCCTTGACCAGCACATAGACGATCCCGATCGTGACGAACACCGAAAGGGAGGCCGCCGCGAACAGGAGCATCTCGACCGATTTCTCGATCAAGATGCGACGGCGCCGCTGTGCGAGACGCGCGCTGGTCGGTCCTTTGGCGATCACGTTGGCGGCTTCAGTCCCGCTTGGCGCGGCGGCTGACATCGCATTGCTCCCGCGGAAGTCTAATCGGATTGAAAAAGGCGGGGCGGCCGGGGTTGTGATCGCCCCGGTGCGCCCCGCCGGCAGGCACCGCGCTCGGTCAGAGCTTGCCTTCTCGCGCCAGAAGGTCCTCGAGCCGGACGCCGACCTCGGGCTTGCCGCCGAATCCCGTGCCGAGCTTCTTCGCGGCGAAGTTCTTCAGCGCCATGTCGTAGTGCGCCTTGCCCAGCGGCACGTAGCCGACTTCCTTGACGAGCTTGGGCGCGTTCTTCAGATAGAACTCGACGAATTCCCTGACCTCGGGGCGCGCCATCGCCTTGTCGCTGACGTAGATGAAGATCGGGCGCGCCAGCGGCTGGTAGGTGCCATCCATCACTGTCTCGAGCGAAGGCAGCACGGCCTTCGTCGATCCCTTGTTGACGATCGGAACCGCTTTCAGCTTGTCCTTGTTCTCGATGTAGTAGGCGAAACCGAAGTAGCCGACCGCGTTGACGTCGCGCGAAACGCCCTGCACGAGGACGTTGTCGTCCTCGGACGCGGTGAAGTCGCCGCGGCTGGCCTTTTCCTTGCCGTTGATCGCGTCGGTGAAGTAGTCGAACGTGCCGGAGTCGGCGCCGGGCCCGAAGAGCTTCAGCGGAGCATTGGGCCAGGCGGGATTCACCTGGTTCCACCGGGTGATCTTGCCCTGCGCTGCCGGCTCCCACATGGTCTTCAGCTCCTCGACCCTGAACTCCTTGACCCAGGTGTTCTTCGGGTTGACCACGACGGTCAGCGCGTCGTACGCGACGGGCAGTTCGACGTACCTGATCCCGGCCTCGGCGCAGGCCTTCATTTCCTTCTCCAGAATCGGGCGCGACGCGTCCGAGATGTCCGTTTCGCCGCGGCAGAACTTCTTGAACCCGCCGCCTGTGCCGGAAATGCCGACGGTGACCCGAACCGCGCCCTTCTTCGCCTTCTGGAATTCCTCGGCGACCGCCTCCGTGATGGGAAAGACCGTGCTCGAGCCGTCGATCTTGACCGTGGGCTGCGCAAGGGCAGGACCGGCGTGAATCGAACCGAGTGCCGCGAATGCCGCGGCCGCCAACAGCGCGCGCCGCGTCGTGATGAACTGGTACATGAACTTCCTCCGATCGAGTTGCCGCTCCCCAGCGGAGCGCGACGATGACCACCGATGTGTCACGGCCGTCACCATAGGCGGCGACTGTGACGGCTGCATGACACGCGCGCCGCGCCCCGGCGCGCCGGTGACTTACGCGCGCATGCCGGCCTGCCGTCGACGCCTTGTGACTGCGGTGTGACGGCCGTAGTTGACGCGGGCGGCGCGCCCGACCCGGGCGCCGCCGTTGAACGCCCCGCGCGAGGCGAAGTGCGATGCGGTCAGTCGAGCGCCGCGGCGCGAGCCTCGAAGGCGACGTAGAGCCGGCTCAACCCGGCGAGCGCGCGGTAAAAGGTGCATTGCGCGCCGGCTTCGACGGCGGCCGCGAACGGCTCGATCCAGCGCCCCAGGTGATTGGCGATCAAGCGCTGCCGCAGCGCTGCCGCGCCGCGCGCCGCGTCGGCGTCGCCGCGGGCGCGAGCGCCGGTCTCCCGGAAGAGAAGCGCGTACAGGAACTCCAGTTCGGCGGCGATGTGATCCGGCAGATCGCGGAAGTCCTCGGCGATCTCCAGCCCCGCTTCGCGGTACAAGTGCACGACGGCCGGCGTCGGGTCCGCGCCCGCCTCCGGCCTCGCCGGCGCCCACACCGACTCGTACGGCTGCGCGAGCGTGTTGCCCGGCGCGAGAAAGAGCCGCGTGTAGTCGACGAGCAGATCCGCCGGATCGACCTCGGCGAAGGCCGGACCGAGGCGGTGCGCCTGCTGCGCGAGGCCGCCGTCGACGGCCGCGGCCGCGCGCGCCAGCGATTCGAACAGCCGCTCTTCGGCGAACTCCGGGCCCGGCTGGTAGAAGCACGCCGCCAGCAGCCGGCTCAGATCGGCGCGCGCGGCCAGCCGTTGAAGGTCGGCATCGTTCATCCGTTCTCTCCGGAAAGCGCTCCCGACCCAGGCCGGCCCGCGCCGCGCCGCAACGGCGTCATCCGCGTGCACTGTACCTGCCGATGTAGTGCACGTTCGGCCGCGTTCCCGCTTCCTCCTTCAGGCGGAACGACTTGTGGGTCTTCAGGACCTGCGCGATCTGCGACTTCGGATCGTCCTGGTCGCCGAAGATGCGCGCCTTGGCCGGGCATGCCTCGACGCAGGCCGGCTGCAGGCCGTTCGTGGTGCGGTGATAGCAGAACGTGCACTTCTCGACCACGCCGGCCCGGCGGATCGGCGTCACGTCCTTGCCGTCGAACCGGTTCATCATCGGCGGCGTCGCCCCTGCCCGCTTCGCGACTTCCGCGCCCGAAGACGTGCCGCCGGCGATCAGCGCGGTCTTGTCGCTCCACTTCGGTTGCGTGTCGGCATCGGGATAGTTGAAGCTCAACACGCTGTAGCTGTCGCCGTTGAGGCTGTCGTCGTCCAGCGCCGGGCTGCTGTAGGGGCAGGCCTGCATGCAGCGGCCGCAGCCGATGCACAGCGAGGGGTCGTGCATCGTGATGCCTTCCGGCGTCTTGTACATTGCCTTCGGCGTCGTCGGACAGATCTCCACGCAGGCGGCGTTGCTGCAGTGATTGCACAACACCGGCATCACCCAGTGGGTCACGTTCGGGAACGTGCCCTCGGTCTTCATGACGAAGTCGGCCCAGTTGTAGCTCTGGCCTTCCGCGCGATCGCGCGTGTTGTTTTCCGCCTTGCAGGCGAGTGCGCACGCGCCGCAACCCACGCAGCGCTGCAGGTCGATGACCATTCCGAATCTCATCTCGATCTCCTTCAGCTCGCAGGTTGGGAACTCAGGCCTTCGTGATCCGCACGCCGGTGAATCCGCCGTTGCGCGCGGTCGACCCGCTCAGCCGGTCGTAGTCGTCGACGAGGATCTCGTTGTTGTTACCGCCCCGGGAAGCCTTGCCGAAGGTCTCGGTGGCGACCCGCCCGTACGCCCAGTGCCCCTGCCCGTAGCACTTCGTCACGGTGCCGGGCCGCACGCCTTCCCACAGCTTCAGCTTCACGGTGATCGAGCCCGTCGGCGAAGTCACCTTGACCATGTCGCCCGTCTTCAGCCCCAGCTTCCCGCCGTCGACCGGGTTCATCTTGAGCACGTCGTCCCACGACACGTCGCCCGGATCGACCTTCTTGAACTCCTGGTACCAGGTCAGATTCGCCGAACGGCCTTCACGGTTCAGCCGGCTCTTGTAGTCGATGAAGGTGAACGGGTATTGCTCGAAGCTGCCGTGGCGCTTCGGCGGCTCGTAGTGCGGCACGAACGCCAACTCGCCGCGGCCGACGTAGCCGCTGACGGCGAGGATCTCGTCGACCGTCGCGTTGTGCTTCTTCGCGTGCTCTTCGAGGCCCTTCTTCAGCGTCTCGCTGTAGAACTCGAACTTCTTGGTCGCCGTGTGGAACTTGCCGCCCCAGCCCTTCTTCAGCGGATAGCGGGCGCCGCTGAACATGCCTTTGCGGCGGAACTCCGCCCAGCCGTTGATCGGCGCATCGCCCTTCAACGGCTCCTTGGCCATCCACAGCGGCGCGCTGGTGATCTTGGCTGCGATCTCGCCGAACTCGACTTCGCTGGTCGGAAGCTTCCCTGTTTCGGGATCCTTGAATTCCTTCTCGTAGTACTCGGCGAGCTTCGGGAAGCCCTTGGCCTTGAGTTTCTGCGCCAGCAGCCAGACGACTTCGGTCTCTTCCTGCTTCACGTCCCACAGGCGCCTGACCGCCGGCTGCTGGATCGACGCGTAGCCGTAGCCGTTGCCCATGTTGGTGACGATCGACATGCCCTCGGCCGAATTGAAGGTCGACGGCAGCACGATGTCGGCGAACTGCGTCATCTCCGACGGGTTCGTGACCATGTGCACGAAGAACGGCACTCTGGCCATCGCCTGGTCCCAGCGCTGCGCGCCGGTGCAGGAGAAGTTGAAGTTGCTCCACGACGCCATGACGACCTTGGCCGCGCCGGGGTCCTTCAGCATTCCATTGGCGACGTTGTTGGTGACCACGCCGCTGCCCGGCTTGGCGTTCATCATCGCCGGCATGTCCTTGTCGCCGCGACCGTCGAGCTTCTTGCCCTTGCCGTAGCTCTTCGCCATGTCGTCGACATACTTGTCCGCACTCGGGAACTTGCCGGTCGGAACGCTGCTCGACTGCCACACGCCGCCTTCGTTGTCGACCGAGCCGAGCAGGCCGTTCAGCGCGTAGACGTACATCGCGTTGTAGGTGCCGCGCGGCTGCATCGCTGCGCCCGGCCCCATCCACACGGCGGTACGCGGCGCGGCCTTGCCCATCGCGCGCGCGACCCTGACGATCTGCGCCGCCGGGATGCCGCACTCGTTCTCCGCCCACGCGGGCGTGCGGTCCTTCAGCTCAAGGTTCCACCACTTCACGACGCCATGGGTCTCCTTCTCGGCGAAGGCTGCCTCGTCCACCGTCTTGCCGGCCACGAACCGGTTGCGGCCATCCTTGAAGTCGCCGACGAACTCCTTGCTCCACAGCCCTTCGGTCAGCAGCACGTGCGCAATGGCGCCGGCGAGCGCGCCATCCGTGCCCGGCAGCAGCGGCAGCCACTCGTGGGCCTTCGCGGCGACGTTCGACAGCCTCGGATCGACCGCCACGACCGTACCCCGTTTGAGGATCTCGCCGAAGCGGTGGATCGTGTTCGGCACCTCGCGGTTCGACGCCAGCGGGTCGCAGCCCCACACGACCAGGCAGTTGACCTTCTCGAGGTCGTAGTCGCGGTAGCCGAAGAAGCCCTGCGTCAGCCCCGGGCCCATCTTCTCGGCTTCGGCACAGATGGCACTGTGCGAGAAGTAGTTCGGCGTGCCGAACACCTTCGGCAACGTGCCGTACAACAGGTTCGTGGAAGTCGGTGAATAGCGGCCGCGCATGTACACGAACTTGTGCGGCTCGTTGGCGCGGCGCAGCTCGATCATTTTGTCGGCCACGATGTCCAGCGCTTCGTCCCACGTGATCGGCACCCACTTCGGATCGACGCCGCGCCCCTTGACCGGATTCGTGCGCTTCAGCGGCACCTTGATGCGATCCGGGTCGTAGAGCTGCTGCGGGATCAGGTGCCCGCGCGGGCACACGTAGCCGTGATTGGTCTTCGACAGCGGGTTGCCGCGCACGCGCACCGCGCGTCCTTCCTGTACGAAGATCTGGATCGCGCACCACTGCGTGCAGCCCTGGCAGGTGCTCGCGATCCACTCCCCCTGCGCGGGGCTGCCACCCTTCATCTTGCGCGGCGCCATCGCGCTGGACACGGGCGGCTGCGTCGCGCAGCCGGCAGCGAGCAAGCCGCTTGTGGCGGCCGACGCCTGGATGAACTCTCGGCGCGTCAGTCTCATCTGTAACCCTCCTTCACCGCATGTCGAGATGGATCGGAAACTCGTGCAAAACCGGACTGCTGCGAGTCTCCACTGCGCAGCGAGGGTCACGTTGCGGAAGGTCAAAGGCGCAGGGTTTGAACGCGCGCTGTAACGGTGTAACGCAGACCGTTACGAGGAGCGCGCGGCGACGACTGCGACGCCGGCGCGGGCGTCCGTTCGGGTGGAAGCGACGGTGCGTGCGCGAGCCGCGCGGCCGCCGGGCGCTGCCGCGCTACTGGATACCCAGCCGCTTCATCCGCTCCCACAGGCTCTTGCGCGAGATGCCGAGCGTTTCGGCGGTCTGGCCGATCTGCCACGCGTGATGCGCGAGCGCGCGCTGGATGTAGCTGCGTTCCTGCTCGCGCAGGAACTGCTCCAGCCGCTGCAACTCGGGCGTGGGCTCCGGCACCGCGTCGGCCGGTACGGCGTCCTGGCTCGCCAGCAGCGCGGTGTCGATCCAGCGTGCCTGCGACAGCAGGCAGGCGCGCTCGATCGTGTTGCGCAGCTCGCGCACGTTGCCGGGCCAGCGCGACTGCATCAGTATTCGCTCGCCGTCGCCGGTCAGCTCGCGCACGGCGTCCGGATGCGCGCGGTTCCACTCGGCGACGAAGCGGTGCGCCAGCCACAGCACGTCTTCCGGGCGTGCGCGAAGCGGGGGCACGCGCAGGTGCACGACATTGACGCGGTAGTACAGGTCTTCGCGGAAGCGTCCGGCGCGCACTTCGTCGTTCAGCCGCTTGTGCGTGGCCAGGATCACGCGCACCGACAGCTTGATCGCCTGTTCGCTGCCCAGGCGCGTGATCGTGCGGTCCTGCAGAACGCGCAGCAGCCGCGCCTGCAGGGCCGCGGGCATGTCGCCGATCTCGTCGAGGAACAGCGTTCCGCCGTTGGCCTGCTCGAACTTGCCGCGATGCGTGCGCTGCGCGCCCGTGAACGCGCCGCGCTCGTAGCCGAACAGCTCGGCCTCGATCAGCGACTCCGGCAGCGACGCCGCGTTGACCGCGACAAAGGGCGCGGCCTCGCCGAGCGTCGAGCGGTGCAGGCAGCGGGCGAGTTCCTCCTTGCCGGCGCCCGACTCCCCGGTGATCAGCACGGTATCCCAGTGACTTCCGAGGCGAAGCACCGTCGCGTGCAAGCGCTTCATCTCGGCGGACACGCCGAGCGGGCAGTCGTTCGGGTCCGGCGCAGGCTCGACCTCCGGCGCAGTGCCGAACCCGCGCAGCCTGCGGATCAGACGTTCGATGTCGACCGGCTTGGTGAAGAAGTCCGCCGCGCCTGCATCCAGCAGCGCTTCGCGCTGCGCGACGGTGCCGTAGCCGGTGATGAAGATCCACGGCTTTCCCGGAAACACGG
>JBFMFC010000082.1:0-12659 GCA_040752195.1 Pseudomonadota bacterium
TTAGCTCGCGTGAAGTCTCAGCGCAGCGCGATCGCGAGCAGCGTGACGCCGAGCATCCACCAGAAGGTCACGCGCGCGCCGCCGATGATGCGGCCGGCCGGCGTCGCGCTCGCGGTCGCGGCCGGCCGCTTGGGCGGCTGCGGCGCGCGCTCGGCCTCGAAGGCCGTGCGCAACCAGTCCGACACGCTCAGTTCGGCAACCACCAATCCGTTCACCGCGTCCATGCCAGCCTCCTGCCCGCCATCGGCGTGACGACGGGGAAAGCTTGCCGTGCGGGTGCGCGAACTTCAGCGGAATATTCGGCGCGCCGGTACGGGCAAATGCGTCACCCGAGGAAGAGCCTGTACGCGGGGTTGTCGGTCTCTTCCCAATGCCGGTAACCGAGCGCGGCGAGGAATTCCTTCAACTGCTTCTTCTCGTTGGCCGGCACCTGCATGCCGACCAGAATGCGGCCGTAGTCGGCCCCCTGGTTGCGGTAGTGGAACAGCGAGATGTTCCAGTTCGGCGACATGCTCGACAGAAACCGCATCAGCGCGCCCGGCCGCTCGGGAAACTCGAAGCGGTACAGCCGCTCGTCTTTGGCGAGCGGCGAGTGACCGCCGACCAGGTGCCGCAAATGCAGCTTTGCGAGCTCGTCGTCCGTGAGATCGAGCGTCGCAAACCCCGCTCGCTCGAACGTGCGCGCGAGCATCGAGGCTTCCGACGGCTTGAAGATCTGCAGCCCGACGAAAATGTGCGCCTCCTTCGCATCCGAGATCCGGTAGTTGAACTCGGTGACGTTGCGATGGCCGACCAGCGCGCAGAAGCGGCGGAACGATCCACGCTCCTCGGGGATCGTCACCGCGAACACCGCTTCGCGCCGCTCGCCGACTTCGGCGCGTTCGGCGACGAAGCGCAGCCGGTCGAAGTTCATGTTCGCGCCGCTGGCGACCGCCACCAGCGTCCTGTTCCTGATCCGCTCGCGTTCGACGTAAGCCTTCGCACCCGCGACCGCCAGCGCGCCCGCCGGCTCCAGGATCGACCGCGTGTCCTGGAACACGTCCTTGATCGCCGCGCACAGCGCGTCGGTGTCGACGCGGATCATCCCGTCGACGTACTGCCGGCACAGCCTGAAGGTCTCCTCGCCGACCATCCGCACGGCGGTGCCGTCGGAAAACAGCCCGACGTCGTGCAGCTGAACGCGGCGGCCGGCTTCGAGCGAGCGCGCCATCGCGTCCGAATCCTCGGTCTGCACGCCGAACACCTTGATCTCCGGATGCAGCGCCTTGACGTACGCGGCCACGCCCGAGATCAGTCCGCCGCCGCCGACCGCGGTGAAGATCGCGTCGATCGGCCCCTGCTCGCCCGGGTGGTGCTGGCGCAGGATCTCCATGCCGATCGTGCCCTGGCCCGCGATCACGTCGGGATCGTCGAAAGGGTGGACGAAGGTCAGCCTGCGCTTGTCCTGCAGTTCGAGCGCGTGCGCATACGCATCCGAGTACGAGTCGCCGAACAGCACGACGTCGGCGCCGCGATCGCGCACCGCGTCGACCTTGACCTGCGGGGTGGTCACGGGCATCACGATCACCGCGCGACAGCCGAGCCTGGCCGCGGCGAGCGCCACCCCCTGCGCGTGGTTGCCGGCGCTCGCCGCGATGACGCCGCGTTTGAGCCGCTCGGCCGGCAGCTTGACCATCTTGTTGTAGGCGCCGCGCAGCTTGAAGCTGAACACGGGCTGCAGGTCTTCGCGCTTGAGCAGCACGGTGTTCGCAAGCCGCGCCGACAGTTGCGGTGCGACCTCCAGCGGCGTTTCATCGGCGACGTCGTAGACGCGCGCGTTCAGAATCCGGCGCAAATACTCCTGTGCGGGCATCGCCCTGTCCTCCTGTGAACTTCGAGGCGAAGGTACCATGCGGCGCGTCGTACGATCGCGACATGAACCCGCCCGCGCCCTATGCCGACCTTACGCCCGACGCGGTGCTCAACGCGATCGACGATCTCGGTCTGCGCACTTCGGGTCAGCTGCTCGCGCTGAACAGCTACGAGAACCGCGTCTTTCAGGTCGGACTCGAAGACGAGGTGCCGGGCATCGGCCGCTACGTCGTCGCCAAGTTCTATCGGCCGGGGCGCTGGACCGACGCGCAGATCCTCGAGGAGCACGCGTTCACCGCCGAGTTGGCCGAACGCGAGATCCCCGTGGTGCCGCCGCTCTGCCTGGCCGGCGCGACGCTGCATCACGTCGGCGCGCATCGCGTCGCGCTGTTTCCCCGTCGCGGCGGGCGAGCCCCGGATCTGTCGCGGCGCGACGTGCGCGAATGGCTCGGACGCTTCATCGGCCGCATCCACGCGGTCGGCGCGATTCGGCCGTACGCGCACCGGCCTGCGCTGGACGTCGAGAGCTTCGGCGCCGAGCCGGGCGCGTGGCTGCTCGAGCACGGCTGGCTGCCCGACGACCTGCGCGAGCCGTACCGCGCGGCGCTGGCGCAGGCGCTCGACGGCGTGCGGTCGTGTTACGAACGCGCGGGCGACGTGCGCGCGATCCGCCTGCACAGCGACTGCCACGAAGGCAACGTGCTGTGGACCGACGCCGGCCCGCACTTCGTCGACTTCGACGACAGCCGGATGGGCCCGGCCGTGCAGGACCTGTGGATGCTGTTGTCGGGCTCGCGCGAAGAGATGCAGGCGCAACTTGCCGACGTGCTCGCCGGCTACGAGGATTTCAGCGATTTCGACCGCCGCGAGTTGCATCTCGTCGAAGCGCTTCGGACCCTGCGGCTCATCCACTACGCGGCGTGGATCGCGCGGCGCTGGGACGATCCGGCGTTTCCGGCAGCGTTTCCCTGGTTCGGCACGCCGCGCTACTGGCAGGACCGCATCCTCGAGCTGCGCGAGCAGATCGGGGCGATGGCCGAGCCGGCGCTGGACGTCTGAAGCGGCAGCGGTTCAGCGCGTGACCGCAAGCCGCAGCGCGAAACCGGTCCGCAGCCACGCGCGAGCCAGCGCGGCGAAAAACAGCGTGATCAGCAGCGCGCCCCACCACTCGAGCGCGTTGGTGAAGCGATCGTGCGCGAGATCGTCGCCGAGCGCCAAAGGCGAGAAAACGGCGGCGAGCCCCAGCGCCAGCAGCAGCCACGCCAGCGCCAGCAGCGAACGGCCGAAGCGCCGCGACAGCGTCGCGCTGCCGCGCCGCGCCGCGCGCGCGATCAGGCCGACCACGACCACGAGTGCGATCGCGGTCAGACCGAAGTAAAACCAGATGCCGAAGCGCCTGAACCAGCGGTACAGCTCGCCTTCGGTGCCGAGAAACGTGCCGTAGAGAACCAGGAAGATCGCCGCCGCCGCACCGACCGCGGCGAGCACGCGCGCACGCACCGCCGACAGCAACGCCTGCTCGCGAAGCCAGTGCGATGCAAGCCACCAGGTCAGGCCTTGCAGCACGGCCGCGGGCAGCACGATCGCGCGGAACAGATGGTTCGGCAGACCGTGGCGCGCCGCACGGCTGATCGACACGCAGCCGTCGATGAACGGGTTGCACGCGGGGATCAGCTCGAGCCGCGTCGAAAGCTGCCACGCGACCAGCCCCGCGATGGCCGGCAACAGCCCGGCCAAGAGCGGAAGCGGCCATAGCGGCAGCGCCGGGGAGGGTCGTGCGGCGATCGGATCGTCTGGATGCACGTCGATGGGAGCCTCGGCAGCGGATCGCAACGGCGACGATACGCGGCAACGCGCGCCCGATGGGCGCAACGGCTTGGACCCCCTCCAGCCGCAGCGCGCGGAACGTCGTATCCACGGCCTTCGCGCGGATGTTCTTGCGGCGCAGCAGATACACTGCGGTTCCGAGCGTCGAAGACCTGCTGTACGTCGATGAACGCCCCGCTACCACCCCCGCTGCCCAAACCCATCACGGAGCACGCCGCCGACGAGCCCGCCCGGTTGCGCGAGATCCCGTACAACTACACGTCGTTCTCGGATCGCGAGATCGTGATCCGGTTGCTGGGCGCCGAAGCCTGGCGCGTGCTCGACGAACTGCGTGCCGAACGCCGTACGGGCCGCTCGGCGCGCATGCTGTACGAAGTGCTCGGCGACGTCTGGGTCGTCCGGCGCAATCCGTACCTGCAGGAGGACCTGCTCGACAACCCCAAGCGGCGCGACGCGTTGATCGCGGCGCTGCACCACCGCCTGGGCGAGATCGACAAGCGCCGCGACCCGTCGGACCCGGTGCGCGACGCCAAGGTCGGCCAGCTGCTCGACGCCGCGCGCACGTGCGTGGCGAAGTTCGAGCAGCACTTCCGGGACGACTCGGACCTGCGCAGGCGCGCGCGCCGTCTGCTGACGAAGCACACGCACGCCGACAACGTCTGCTTCGACCCGTATGCGCGCGTGTCGCACGTGACCGACGCGACCGACTGGCGCGTCGAGTACCCCTTCGTCGTGCTCACACCCGACCGCGAGGCCGAGATTCCGGCGCTGGTGCGCGCGTGCATCGAGCTGGGCCTGACGATCATCCCGCGCGGCGGCGGCACCGGTTACACGGGATCGGCGGTGCCGCTGACGCCGCGCTCGGCGGTGATCAACACCGAAAAGCTCGAAACGATCGGCGGCGTCGAACGGACGACGCTTGCCGGGGTGGCCGAGCCACAGCCGACGATCTTTACCGGCGCCGGCGTGGTCACTCGGCGCGTGGCCGACGCAGCCGAGCAGGCCGGGCTCGCGTTCGCCGTCGACCCGACCTCGGCCGACAGCTCGTGCGTCGGCGGCAACATCGCGATGAACGCCGGCGGCAAGAAGGCCGTGCTGTGGGGCACCGCCCTCGACAACCTGGTCTGGTGGCGGATGGTCGACCCCGAGGGCAACTGGCTCGACGTCGAGCGCCTCGAGCACAACCTCGGCAAGATCCACGACGCGCCCGTCGCGAAGTTCAGGCTGACGTGGCGCGACGGCCGCGATCATCCCGACCGCGCGCGCGTGCTGCGCACCGAGACGCTCGAGATCCCCGGCCATCGCTTCCGCAAGACGGGGCTCGGCAAGGACGTCACCGACAAGTTCCTGGGCGGACTGCCCGGCGTGCAGAAGGAAGGCTGCGACGGGATCGTCACCTCGGCGCGCTGGCTGCTGCACCGGATGCCCGCGCACATCCGCACCGTGTGCCTCGAGTTCTTCGGCAACGCGCGCGACGCGGTGCCGTCGATCGTCGAGATAAAGCGTTACCTGGATAACGAGGCGTCCGCCCGAGGCGTCCGCCTCGCAGGACTTGAGCACCTCGACGAGCGCTACCTGCGCGCGGTCGGTTACACGACCAAGTCCAGGCGCGGCGTGCTGCCGAAGATGGTGCTGCTCGGCGACATCGTCGGCGACGACGACGCGGCGGTGGCGCGCGCGACTTCGGAGGTCGTCCGGATCGCCAACGCGCGCGGCGGCGAGGGCTTCATCGCCGCCAGCAGCGAGGCGCGCAAGAAGTTCTGGCTCGACCGCGCCAAGACCGCGGCGATCTCGAAGCACACCAACGCGTTCAAGCTGAACGAGGACGTGGTCATCCCGCTCGAGCGGATGGGCGACTACACGAACGCGATCGAGCGCATCAACATCGAGCTGTCGATCAAGAACAAACTCGCGCTGCTCGACGCACTCGAGGCTTTCCTCGCCGCCGACTTCGCGCTCGGCAAGACCGGCGACGTCGAGTTCGACCGGCTACCGCGCGAGGAGATCCTCGGCGACCGCGTCGAGCAGGCGCGCGAGCTGATCGCGTTCACGCGCAGGCGCTGGACCTATCTGCTGGAGCACTTCGATACGCCGCTCGCGCAGGCGGCGCCGGAACTGGCCGGTCTCGGGATCACGCACGTCGCGCCGACGGCCGCCGGCGCGCGCTCCGGCCTCGCGCTGATCGACCTGCTGCAGGACCGCACCATCCGCGTGTCCTGGAAGACCGAGGTGCGGGCGCCGCTCGAGCGGATCTTCTCGGGTGCGGCGTTCGCGCCGGTGCTCGCCGAGTGCGAAGCGATCCACCAGCGCGTGCTGCACGGCCGCGTGTTCGTCGCGCTGCACATGCACGCCGGCGACGGCAACGTCCATACCAATATTCCCGTCAACTCCGACGACTACGAGATGCTGCGCACCGCGCACGCGGCGGTTGCGCGGATCATGAAGATCGCGCGCGAGCTGGGCGGCGTGATCTCGGGCGAGCACGGCATCGGCATCACCAAGCTCGAGTTCCTGACCGACGAGGAAACGCGCGAGTTTCGTGCGTACAAGGCGCGCGTCGATCCGGAGGGGCGCTTCAACAAGGGCAAGCTGCTGCCCGGCGCGACGCTCGACAACGCCTACACGCCGAGCTTCAACCTGCTCGGCCATGAGTCGCTGATCATGCAGCAGTCCGACATCAATTCGATCGCGGACGCGATCAAGGACTGCCTGCGCTGCGGCAAGTGCAAGCCGGTGTGCTCGACCCACGTGCCGCGCGCCAACTTGCTGTATTCGCCGCGCAACAAGATCCTTGCGACCTCGCTGCTGATCGAGGCCTTCCTGTACGAAGAGCAGACCCGTCGCGGCGTGTCGGTCAAGCACTGGGACGAGTTCTCCGACGTCGCCGACCACTGCACGATCTGCCACAAGTGCCTGACGCCGTGTCCCGTCGACATCGACTTCGGCGACGTGTCGATGGCGATGCGCGACCTGCTGCGCCGGATGGGCCGGAAGCGCTTCAATCCGGGCAGCGCAGCGACGATGTTCTTCCTGAACGCGACCAACCCGCAGACGATCAAGCTCGCGCGCAAGGTCATGATCGACTGGGGTTACAAGGCGCAGCGGCTTGGCGTCAACGTCTTCCGCGCGCTGGGCCGGGCCCAGACGAAGCGCCCGCCGGCGACCACCGGCAAGCCGCCCGTGCGCGAGCAGGTGATCCACTTCGTCAACAAGAAGATGCCGGGCAACCTGCCGAAGCGAACGGCGCGCGCGCTGCTCGACATCGAGGACCACCGCTACGTGCCGATCATCCGCGATCCGCGCGCGACCTCGCCCGACGCCGAGGCGGTGTTCTACTTCCCGGGTTGCGGCAGCGAGCGGCTGTTCTCGCAGGTCGGCCTCGCCACGCAGGCCATGCTGTGGGCGGCCGGCGTGCAGACGGTGCTGCCGCCGGGTTACCTGTGCTGCGGCTACCCGCAGCGCGGCTCGGGGCAGTTCGACAAGGCAGAAAAGATCATCACCGACAACCGCGTGCTGTTGCACCGCGTGGCCAACACGCTGAACTACCTCGACATCAAGACGGTCGTCGTCAGCTGCGGGACGTGCTACGACCAGCTCGCCGGCTACAAATTCGAGGAGATCTTCCCCGGCTCGCGGATCGTCGACATCCACGAGTACCTGCTCGAGAAGGGCGTCAAGCTCGACGGCGTCAACGGCGTGCGCTACATGTACCACGACCCCTGCCATACGCCGATGAAGCAGCAGGACCCGCTCAAAACGGTCAACGCGCTGATCGCCACCGGCGACGGCACCCGGATCGAGAAAAGCGAACGCTGCTGCGGCGAATCGGGCTCGCTCGCGATCGCGCGGCCCGACATCTCGACGCAGGTGCGCTTCCGCAAGGAGGAGGAAATCCGCCGGGTCGCCGGCAAGCTGCGCGCCGACGGCTTCAAAGGCGAGGTCAAGGTGCTGACCTCGTGCCCGAGCTGCCTGCAGGGGCTCGCGCGCTACGACGAGGACGCGGACACGGACGCCGACTACATCGTCGTCGAGATGGCGCGCCGGCTGCTCGGCGAGAACTGGATGGCCGAGTACGTCGCGAAAGCCAACGACGGCGGCATCGAGCGCGTGCTCGTATGAACGCGGCCGACTGCCCGCTGTGCGCGGAGGAGGGCGGCACGCTCGTGCTGCGCGACGAGCTGCTGCGCGTGGTTCTCGTCGACGACGCAGACTATCCGGGCTACGCGCGCGTGATCGTCAACGCGCACGCCAAGGAGATGACCGACCTCGCTCCGGCCGCGCTCGCACGCGTGATGGCCGCCGTGTATGCGGTCGAGGACGCGCAGCGCGCGGTGCTCGCCCCCGACAAGGTCAATCTGGCGAGCCTGGGCAACGTGGTGCCGCACCTGCACTGGCACGTGATCCCGCGCTTCGCCGACGACGCGCACTTCCCGCAGCCGATCTGGGGCGCGCGCCAGCGCGATCCGGACTCAGCGAAGCTCGCCGTGCGCCGCCAACTGCTGCCCAGGCTCGCCGAGGAGATCCGCGCGCGGATCGTGCAGCGCTGAGGGACGGGCCGAGCGCGGCGCCTTGTTGAAATCCGGCATGCCCCTTGCCGAGAGCGAAGGGGCAGTGACTTCGGCCGCGATTCGCAGGCCGACGCAATCACGGACACGCCGCGAGCTTGCTCTGCGGGAACTCCTTCTGCACGGCGGCCAGCTCGCGCGCGAGCACGGCGTCCACACCCTTGATCTGCAGGCGCGTGCCCGGTACGGGCGACGGCTTGTCGGCCACGCGCGCGCTCGTCACGCCGCGACGCTGCAGGTCCTCGAGGTGGCGCAGCGCCAGCTCCTGATCCTTGAAGGAGCCGAGCGCGATGCCGAAACGCATCGGCGAGTTGTCGGCGATCACCAGCAGCTCCTTGACGCCGAGCTTGCGCAGCTCGGCCGCGGCGCGCTCGACTTCGGCGCGCGTCCTGTAGGGCGGCACATAGACCATGTACCAGCCCGGCAGCTCGACCGATCGCGAGACGATCCGCTCGCCGAGGGCGAGCGGCGCCAGACGCGCGAGCACCCGCGCCGTGTCGGTCTGCGTGAAGTCGCCGAACTCGACGCAGGTCGGCCCGCCGGAGAAGTCGATGCCCGCGACGACCGCCGCGGGCGCCTGCCGCGCCTTCTCTCGAAGCTGCTGCACCTCCTTGTCGGTCAGCACGCGAACGCGCTCGGGCTCGAGCTGACGCGCGATGCGCGCCGGCTCGCGCCCGCTTTCGGGCAGCCACCCGAACACGCCTTGCTGCCACGCGAACACCGCGAGGTTGGCCAGCACGAGCAACAGGAACGCGAGCTTCATGCCGCCGGGCGCGGCGCCTCGGCCGCTTCGGCGTGCGCGCGCAGCGCCACGCCGCGCAGCACCAGGTTGTCCTCGATCGACACCGCGGTGACGACTCGCTCGGCGAGCAGATGGCGGCCGAGCGCGGCGAACAGCGACCGTGCGCGCCCACCCGACAGCAGCAGCCGCGGGGGCGGCCGCCCTTCGTCGGCGAGTTCGGCCGAGAAGCCGCGCGCGACGCGCTCGATCAGTCCGATCTGCGCGTTGGCCGTCCCGGTGGCGATCGCGTCTTCCGTGTTGTCGGGGTGCGCAACGACGCGGCCATCGGCGAGCGGCAGCCGCGCGGTGCCGCGCGCGAGGCTCGCGACCATCAGATCGAATCCCGGCGCGATCACGCCGCCCAGGAAAAGCGCCGCCTTGCCCGCTTCGCCGCGCACGCAGTCGACCGTCGTCGCGGTGCCGCTGGTGGCTACGACGAGCGACTCGTTCGGGTACTTCGCGCAGGCCGCGATCATCGCGTGCCAACGATCGGCGCCGAGCTGCAACGGATCGCGATAGCCGTTGATCAGCGCGAGTCCGTAGCCCGGACCGCGACCGGCGAAGTGCGGCTGCGCGCGCAGCCACTGCACGTCGATCGCGGCGACTTCTTCGACCGCCCGTTCGATCGCCTGCATCGTCTCGTCGTCGGCCACACTGCAGGCGAAGGCGGCGGTCGGGCGCGGCAGCCGCCATGCGGCGGCGAGCCGCGCGGCAAGCGGCTGCAGGTTCAGCCGGTACTCGACACCCGTGCCGATGAAGCGATTGCCCCGGGCGTCGCTGTGCGCCCACTTGACCGCCGTGTTGCCGGCGTCGATGACGAGCCAGCTCATTCGTTCACGCCGGCCGCAGCGACAGTTCGCCGATGCCGAACGCGCGTTCGCCGGCATCGGTCGCCAACAGCAGGTGGCCGTCCGCGTCGACGCCCTGCGCCTGTCCGTGCGCGACCGGCGCACCGTGCTCGACCAGTTCGATCTGCCGCCCGGCGTAGGCGAACAGGCGGTTGAAGCGCGGCTGGAAAGGCGCAAATCCGTGTGCCGCGAAGTCCGGCACTGCGGCGAGCATCGCGCGCGCGAACCGCGCGATCCATGCTTCGCGCGACTGCGCCAGGTGCTCGCGCGCGAGGCACTCGTCGAGCGTGGCGACGGGGCGTCCGATCGCCGCGGTGGTGGCATCGTCGGACCAGAGGTTGACGCCGATGCCGACGACGAGCGTGCGCACGCCGCGCGGATCGACGGCCAGCTCGGTCAGGATCCCGGCGAGCTTGCGGCCCGCGAGCAGCACGTCGTTGGGCCACTTCAGTTGCACCGGCACGCCGGCTTCGCGCAGCACTTCGGCCGCCGCGACACCGCACACGAGCGTGACCGCCGCCGAGCGAACGCGCGCGCCCGCAAGCGGCAACGCGAGCGAAAACAGCAGCGCGGAGCCGGGCGCCGCGAGCCACTTGCGCCCGAAGCGGCCGCGGCCCGCGGTCTGCGTCAGCGCAGCGCGCAGGATCGGCCGCGCCGGCGCCGCGGCGCGCGAGCGCGCAAGCAGGTCGAGATTGGTCGATCCGGTGCTGAGCACCGTTTCGACCAGCACGCCGGGCAAAGCCGCCTCGAGCGTCGGCGCGTGCAGCGGCGCGGCAAACGCGGACGGTGCGGCCGCCGAAGGCGGCACGCCGGAGAGCGCGGCAGGCGGAAGTGATGCGGACATCGGAAGTGAAACGAGAACAGCGGGCGCCGGCAATTTACCATCGACACGTCATCGGCCCGCCGCGCCCTTGCCTGCCTCGACGAGGCCCCCGACAATCGGTTGCGAGCCGCGCGATACGCGGCCCATCCGCGATGTCCCCAGGCAAGCTTCCGGGCTTCGGCCCTGCGTTCGCAACCATCGACGAGGCGTTCCCGCAGCGGCGCGCGTCGCCGCTGGCGCGAATCGCGTGGCTCGCGTACGGCGTGCTGATCGTCTACGCGAGCCTCGCGCCCTGGTCGGGCTGGCGCGATCTGGGCGTCAGCCCCTGGGCCTTCCTGACGGCGCCGCTGCCGCGCTACATCACGGGCTTCGACGTCGCGGTCAACGTTGCCGGTTACCTGCCGTTCGGTGCGATCGGCGTGCTCGCGCTGTATCCGCGGCTGCGCGGCGCGCGTGCCGTGCTCGTCACGTTGCTCGCTGGTGCGCTGCTGTCGGCCGGCATCGAGGCGCTGCAGACCTATCTGCCGCGGCGCATCGCTTCGAACGTCGACCTCGCCGCCAATGCTGCAGGCGTGGCGCTCGGCGGGCTCATCGCCGCGCCGCTGTGCCAGGCGCTGATCGACCGCGGCCGGCTGGCACGTGTGCGCGCGCAGTGGTTCGCGCGCGACGCGACGACCGCGCTGCTTCTCCTCGCGTTCTGGCCGCTCGCGCAGATCCATCCCGCGCCGATGCTGTTCGGCCTCGGCGAAGCGCAACCGACGCTCGACGCGGTTGCGCGCTTCTTCGGGTTTGTCGCGCCGCAGCTCGGCCGCGCCGGATTCGGCCCCGCCGAGTTCGTCATGGCCGAAGCGATCGTCACCGCGTCGGCCGTGCTCGCCGCGGGGCTCACGCTCGCGGCGGTCGCGGCTCCGGGGGCGCCGCGCACCGCACTCGCGCTGGCGCTCGTGTTGGTGGCGCTGCCGATGCGGGCGCTCGCGTACGCCGTGCAGTTCGGCCCCGAACACGCGTTCGCCTGGGTCACGCCGGGCGCGATCGGCGGGCTCGCGCTCGGCGGGCTCGCGCTCACCGTCGCCTCGGCCGGAGCGCCGCGCGCGCTGCTGCGACTGGCGCTGTTGGCGGTGGTCGTGCTGCTGGTCGCGGTCAACGTCGTTCCCGACAACCCGTACTACGCGAGCTGGCTCAGAGGCTGGCGACCCGGCCGGCTCGTGCACTTCAGCGCGGCCGCCGACTGGATCGCGGCGCTGTGGCCGTACGCGCTGCTGTTGTGGCTGCTCGGCCGAGCCTTCAGGCGCCGCGCCGATGCCTCGTTCTGACGGCCGTGGCCGGCGGCTCGGTAAACTGCGCTTTTTTGCCAGCGAGTCGTCGATGGGGCACTACCAGCGTCACGTCTTCTTCTGTCTGAACCGGCGCGATGACGGTCGCGTGTGCTGCGCCAGCCATGACGCCGAGCGGCTCCAAGCGTATGCGAAAGACCGCGTCAAGAAACTGGGGTTGGACGGCAAGGGCAAGGTGCGCGTGAACAAGGCGGGGTGCCTCGACCGCTGCGACGACGGGCCGTGCATCGTCGTGTACCCGGAGGCCGTCTGGTACACGTACGTCGACGAGCACGACATCGACGAGATCATCGACTCGCACCTCGTGCGCGGCGCACCGGTGGAGCGCCTGAAGATCTAGCCCGGACATTTCACGAGGTCGCCCCCTCATGCGTCCGTTGCGTCTCGGTGAATCGACAATGTCGCCCCTCGACCTTCCGATCCAATGTGTACCGCCGGGGCTACGCGGGTTTGCGCGGCGCCGGGCCGGCCATCTTGCGCTCAACTCCTCGCGCGTGCCCCTTGGCACGCGACTGCGGCCGTCTCGCGCAACCCCGGATCGAGTCCGGGGCAGGCTCTGGCTCGCCCCGGCATCCGCGCAACTCCCGCGCCCCTCGTGAAATATCCGGGCTAGTCGGCGGCCCGCCGCCG
>JBFMFC010000083.1:0-12083 GCA_040752195.1 Pseudomonadota bacterium
GGAACACCGCGCTGGCGGCACCCGAGCGGGTCGAGCGGCTTATCCTGGTCGACGCCGTCGGTTATCCGCTCGACTTCTTCGATCTGCCGCTCGGCTTTCAGATCGCCTTGATTCCCGGCCTGAATCGCCTCACCGAACTTTCGCTGCCGCGTGTGCTGGTCGCCGCGAGCGTGCGCAGCGTCTATGGCGACGCCTCGCGCGTGACCGCGAGCACCGTCGACCGCTACTACGAGCTTGCGCTGCGCGCGGGAAACCGGCGCGCGCTGGGGAAGCGACTGCGGCAGGCCGACAACACCGATCGCAGCGAGCGCATCCGCGCGATCGCGCAACCGACACTCATCCTCTGGGGCGGGCGCGACCGCCTGATCCCGCCCGCGCACGGCGAGCGCTTCGCGCGCGACATCCGCGCCAGCCGCCTCGTGCGCTTCGATGACCTCGGTCACGTTCCGCAGGAGGAAGACCCGACGCGAACGGTCGCCGAGGTCAAGCGCTTTCTCGGGCTGTGAGCCGCGCGCCGATGCCGCGCAGCGCATCCTCGCTGCGCGCATCGCGGCGATCGACCAGCGTGAACCGGCCCTCGGCGAGCCGCACGACGTCGCCGATCGAGAGGTCCTTCGCGGGGCGGCCGAGCCGGATCCCCCCCGCAGCGGCCGCGGCTCGTTTCGATGTAGCCGGCCTGGCCGAATTCGTGCACGACCTTCATCAGGTGGTTCTTCGAGATGCCGTAGGCGTCCGCGATCTCCCGGATCGTCGCCGTCGCGCCGGCGTGCACGCCGAGGTACATCAGCGTGCGCAGCGCGTAGTCGGCGCAGTCGGTCAGTCGCATCGCGACGCGCACGATCTGAAGACGGATCCGTTCTGAATCTCGAAGCCGATCGCGCAGCGCGTCTGCCACAATGCGCGCCCCGCACGCGCGACCCGCCCGATGAACGCCGGAATCGCCTACGCCGTTTTCGCCTACGTGCTGTGGGGCGTGTTTCCCGTCTACTTCAAAGCGCTGCAACACGTCCCGGCGACGGAGATCCTGGCGCACCGGATGGTCTGGTCGCTCGCTTTCGTCGCGGCGGCGCTGGCGCTGCGGCGCCGCTGGCACTGGCTGGCCGAAGTGCTCGCGCGGCCCGCGCTCGTCGTTCGCTTCGCGGCGACCGCCGCGCTCGTGTCGGTCAACTGGGGCGTCTACATCTGGGCCGTCAACGCGGGCCACGTCGTCGACGCCAGTCTCGGGTACTTCATCAACCCCCTGGTCAACGTCGCGATCGGCGCGCTCGTGCTGCACGAGCGGCTGCGCGCCGCGCAGTGGGTCGCGGTGGCGCTCGCCGCAGCCGGCGTGGCATGGCTCACCTGGCATGCGGGTGCGGCTCCGTGGATCGGGCTGACGCTCGCGTTCTCGTTTGCCGCTTACGGCCTGCTGCGCAAGACGGCACCGCTCGGCGCGGCCGAGGGGCTCGCACTCGAAACCGCGTTGCTCGCTCCGCTCGCGCTCGCCTACCTCGCCTGGCTCGGCGCGGACGGCCACAGCGCTTTCGGCGACGGCCCGGCGGCGACGCGCTGGCTGCTGGCCGCCGCCGGCCCGGTTACCGCCCTGCCGTTGCTTGCGTTCGCGGCGGGTGCGCGGCGTATCCCGTTTTCGATGCTGGGGCTGCTGCAGTACATCGCGCCGACGCTGCAGCTCGTGCTCGGCGTGTGGCTGTACCGCGAACCGTTCGAGCCGGGCAAGGCGGCCGGTTTCGCCGCGATCTGGATCGCGCTCGCGATCTACTCGATCGAAGGCCTCTGGCAGACGTTGCGGCGCACGCCGCGGCCGACCGGGGCTGCGTAGGTTTCTTACTCGACCGCGAGCAGCTCGACCTCAAACAGCAGCGTCGCGTTCGGCGGGATCACGTTGCCTGCGCCCCAGGCACCGTAGCCGAGCGCGGGCGGGATCGTCAGCTTGCGCACGCCGCCGACGCGCATCCCCGCCACCCCCTCATCCCAGCCGGCGATCACGTTGCCGCGGCCGAGCGCGAAGCCGAACGGTTCGCCACGGTCCTTGCTCGAGTCGAACTTGCGTCCGTCGGCGAGCCATCCGGTGTAGTGAACCAGCACGTCGCTGCCGCTGCGCGCCACCGCACCCGTGCCGACCGTGACATCTTCGTATTGCAACCCGCTCGGGGTCGTGATCGCCGCCATCCGTCTCTCCACTGAACGGGCAACGCGCCCGCGCGGCGAGCATACGCGGTCGCGACGCGTTCAGGCAGCCTTGCGCTCGGCGACTTCGGCGCGGATGCGGAAGCGCGGCTCCAGCTCGGCGAGCTTTTCCCTGATCCCCGTGTACTCGAGTTCGCTCATCGGCAGCATCGCGGCACCGAAGAAACCCTGCCGCCGCATTTCCATCGCCTTGTCGGCCGCACGCGCGCGCACGGTGTCCCAGAACGGATGCGCGAAAGCGTCGAGCGGATCGGTCAGCCGGCCTTCGTGCATCGCGTACGCCGCGCAACTGACCAGCGGCGGGCCGTCGAAGTAGCTCGCCCCGCTGTTCAGTGCAACGGGCATCAGCGGCATGTTGTGCGAGCCGCGCATGCCGCCGGCCACGAAGTGCGCGGTCGCATACGGCGCCAGCACCTCGCCGGTGGCGGGAAAGTTCATCTGCGTGCGCACCAGCATCACCGGGTCGTCCTTGCCCGTGTACTTGCCTGCGATGTTGTGCAGACGGGATGTGGCGACCGCGACGGCCTGCTCGCCGGTGGCGCGCGACCACACAGACTCGACGACGTAGCGCTCGGGATCACGCAGCAGCGCGGCGATGTCGTACAGCTGCTCGGGCGCGGCGAGCTCGATCACGCGGTCGCCCTCCGTGCAGTTGACGTCCATGATCACGAAGCGGAAACCCTTGGCCATCTTCGGCGACAGGATCAGCCCGGGGGTGGTCATGGGATCCGCGAACGCAAGGTACAGCGGCAGGTTGAACGCGCCCGGATCGGTCTTGTCGGCCGCGAAGAACAGGAAGGGCTCGTTCGGCCGCTCTTCGAACTCCATCTCGGCGACGGCGGGCCCCATGCCCTTGACGTTGCCGGAAAAAGCGTCCTTTAGCAGGTCCTGGCCCGCGCCGTACAGACCCTGCCGCTTCGCGACTTCGGCGCCCGCGACGAACGCGTCCCAGGCGAGTCGGTGCACGAGTTCATCGCCGACGCCGCGCCGGTGCGTCATCAGGATCGCGACGTCATCGCCGGTAAACGAGATGCGGTGATCGATGAGCCGTCCCTGCGCGTTGGCTTCGATGTGCGCGCGAACGGCTGCCAGCAGCGGTTGCGACGGTGCGATGTGTCCGCCGATCGAACCGATGTCGGCCTTGATGACAGAGAGGGTGATTTTCATGGTCGCTCCTTTCGCGCCGTCCATCACGGCGCCGCGCGCCTTCGAGCAACCCGGCGCCGGAGCGGCCTGATTAGTATCGATCGGCCCGCGCCGGCGGCGTTGACAGCCGTCAAGCGACGCGCCGCAGCGACGCCCTGCGCCGCGGTCTCGTCGCGGCGCCGCGCGGCGGTCGGTGAAGACCCGCCGGGCGACGGCTACCCGCGCAGGTCGATCACCCGCACGCGCACTTTGCGCTGCTTGCCATCGCGAACGACGGTCAACTCGGCCGTCCTGTCGACGCCGACGCGGTCGAGCTCGGCAGCGAACTGCGACACCGTTTCGACCCGCCGGCCGTTGACCGCGACGATCACGTCGCCGAGGTCGCCGGTGCGCGGATTCGCCGGCTGCAGCCCCGCTTCGGCCGCGGGTGTACCGCGTCCGACCGCGGCGATCACCACACCCGAGATGCCGGCGCGCGCAACGAGATCCGGCCTTACCGGCTCGATGCCGATGCCGGGCAGCGGCGCGCGCCCGCGCGCGATCAACGCGGGGACGATGCGATTGACGAGATCCACGGGGATCGCGAAGCCCACACCGGCCGAGCTGCCGCTGGCGGAACGGATCGCCGTGTTGACGCCGACGAGCCGGCCCGCGCTGTCGAGCAGCGGGCCGCCGGAGTTGCCGGGATTGACCGCGGCATCGGTCTGGATCACTCCCGCGACTTCGCGATAGCCCTCGATCGTCGGCAGCTCGCGGTCGAGCGCGCTGACGATGCCGTGCGTCAGCGTGCGCTGCAGGCCGAACGGATTGCCGATCGCGTAGACCGACTGGCCGATTTTCAGGTCGTGCGACGTGCCGAGCGGAATCGGCCGGATGGTCTTCGGCACGCGCGCGAGCTTGACCACCGCGAGGTCGTATTCCGCAGCGAATCCCACCGGCCGCGCCTCGATCGGGTCGCCCGCGTCGAGCTGGACGAAGACGCGCCGCGCGCCGGCGACGACGTGGTTGTTCGTGACCACGTGACCTGCGGTGTCCCAGACGAAGCCGCTGCCCGCGCCCTGCGCCACTTCGGCCGTGAAGAAGCCGCGCGGCTGCAGCACCTCGGTCGTGATGTACGCGACCGACGGCGCCGCGTTCTCGAACAGGCTGACCAGCGCCTGCTCGTACGGCAGCAAGGGGCCGCGCGGCTGAACCGCGCGCGGTTCGACGCGTGGCGGGCTCTGCGCGGCCACCGCAGCCGGATTGGCGCCAATCGCTACGGCGCTCAGCACGGCCGCGAGCATCAGCGCGCGCGGCGGCAGACCTTGGGGGATACGCATCGTCGTTCTCCTGGACTCGTTGAATCGCTTCGCAACCGTCGGCCGGATCTCACCGCTGCGCGCGCGTCCTTGCGCGCGTCCTTTCAGCGGCACGGCTTCATCTCGCGCAGGCGCGCGCGGCATTCCCACGGCGGCATCGGGTCGGCGGCGGCCCACAGGCCGAGCTTGTCACGCCGCGCGCGCGCCTCGGTCCGCGCGAGTTCGCGCCGCTCGTCGAACGTCTGCTCGTCGGCGTAGCGATCGTAGTGCCACGCGGCTCCGCGACCGACCAGCGCGTGCCCGACATCGACCGACCCGGCGTACACGCGGCAGACCGCGCGGCCGCGCGCATCGGTCTTGTAGCACTCGACCTCGACGCTGCGCCCGCGCAGCTGCGCCTCGAGCATGCGTCTGGACTCGGCCGCGTGCGCCTGCGTCGACTCCGGCGCGTCGACCGCGTGCAGGCGCACGCGGAATTCGCCGTGCTCGGCCGAGCCGAGCACGAAGCTGTCGCCGTCGATCACGCGCGTCACCGCGCCGCCGGCGCGAACCGGCGGCTGAAACGACGCGTCGCGCTCGGGCGGCGCGCGGTCAGGCACCGCGACGAGCAGCGCGGACAGCAACAGAACGGCCAGCAGCAGCAGCGAAAGACCCCGCTTCACGGTGCGTATCGTCGCCGAGTTCTGGCCGCGGCTCAAATCGCGCCGCCCGGCCCAGCCGCGTCATCCGCATCGCCGCCAGCGCTCCTACGCGGGCCGGGCAAGCGCGGCTAGACTGCGCCATCCAACTTGCGACCGACGCCCATGGACACGCTCGACTCCTCCCGCGCTCAGGTTCGTTCGCGGCTCGACCAGCTCCGGCAGGCGATGCGGCAGTACGCGATCGACGCCTGGCTCGTGCCCTCGTCCGACCCGCATCTGTCCGAGTACCTGCCCGACCGCTACAAGGCGCGCGAGTGGCTGACCGGCTTCACCGGATCGGTCGGCACGCTGGTCGTCGCGCGCGACTTCGCCGGGCTGTGGGTCGACAGCCGCTACTGGGTGCAGGCGGAAGCGCAGCTCGCCGGCACCGGCATCGAGGTGATGAAGATCGCCGGTGCGGCGAGTTCGGCGCACGTCGACTGGCTCGCCGCCAACGTACCCGCGGGCGGCACCGTCGGCGTCGACGGCAACGTGCTCGCGCTCGCCGCGGCGCGCGCGCTCGAAGCCGCGCTCGCAGCGAAAGGCGTGAAACTGCGCACCGACCTCGATCTGCTCGATGCCGTCTGGCGCGATCGCCCCGGATTGCCGCAGGCGCCCGTCTTCGAGCACCGCGCGCCGTACGCGCCGGTCCCGCGCACGGAAAAGCTCGCGGCGCTGCGCGAAGCGATGCGCAGGGCCGGTGCCGACTGGCACTTCATCTCGACGCTCGACGATCTGGCGTGGCTCACCAATCTGCGCGGCGCCGACGTCGAGTTCAACCCGGTGTTCGTCGGCCACGCGCTGATCGGGTTCGATCGCGCCCAGCTCTTCATCGCCGAAGGCAAGGTGCCCCCCGACCTTGCGGACAAACTCGAAGGCGACGGCTTCGATCTGCGACCGTACGACTCGGCCGCGCAGGCGCTGGCGCGGCTTGCCGCCGGCAGCACCCTGCTCGTCGATCCCCGCCGCGTGACCTACGGGCTGCTGCGCGCGGTGCCGGCCGGTGTCAAGCTCATCGAAGCGATCAACCCGACCACGATTGCGAAGTCGCGCAAGAGCGCGGGCGAGATCGAGCACATCCGCCGCGCGATGGAGGTCGACGGCGCCGCGCTCGCCGAGTTCTTCGCGTGGTTCGAGTCCGCGCTGGGCCGCGAACGGATCACCGAGCTGACGATCGACGAACGCATCACCGCGGCGCGTGCCCGCAGGGCCGGGTTCGTGTGTCCGAGCTTCGCGACGATCGCGGGATTCAATGCCAACGGCGCGATGCCGCACTACCGCGCAACCGCCGCTTCGCACGCGGTGATCTGCGAACCGGGCGCGGTCCGCGACGGCTTGCTGCTGATCGACTCGGGCGGACAGTACGAGTACGGAACGACCGACATCACGCGTGTCGTGCCCGTCGGGCGCATCGGCGCGGAGCACCGGCGCGACTTCACGCGCGTGCTCAAGAGCATGATCCGGCTGTCGATGGCGAAGTTTCCGCGCGGAACGAGGTCGCCGCTGCTGGACGTCATCGCGCGTGCGCCGCTGTGGGCGGCCGGGCTCGACTACGGCCACGGCACGGGCCACGGCGTCGGCTACTTTCTGAACGTGCACGAAGGCCCGCACGGCATCACGCCGCATCTGGCGCCCGAGCCGCACACGGCGATGGAGCCCGGCATGGTCACGAGCAACGAGCCGGGCCTGTATCGCCCGGGAAAGTGGGGGGTGCGGATCGAGAACCTCGTGCTCAACGTGCCCGCGGAGACGACCGAGTTCGGCGAGTTCCTCCAGTTCGAGACGCTGACGCTGTGCCCGATCGATACGCGCTGCGTCGAGCGCAGCCTGCTTGCGGACGACGAAGTCGCATGGCTGAACGACTACCACGCCACCGTCCGCGCGCGAGTCGCGCCGCACGTCGCCGGCGACGCGAAGGTCTGGCTCGAGGCGCGCACGCAGCCGATCCGTTGAATCGCGTTCAATCGAGCGTCTGCCGATAGCGCGCGAGCGCGATCGTGCCGACGACGACGATGAACGCTGCGATCGGCAGCGTCTGCGGCAGCACGTCCGCGAGCCCTGCGCCCTTGAGCATCACCGCGCGCACGATGCGCAGGAAGTGCGTGAGCGGCAGCACCTCGCCGATCCACTGCGCCCAGCGCGGCATGCCGCGGAACGGAAACATGAAGCCCGACAGCAGCACGTTCGGCAGGAAGAAGAACAGCGTCATCTGCATCGACTGCACCTGCGACACGGCGAGCGTCGAGAAGGTGAAACCGATCGACAGCAGCGCGAGCATGAACAGCAGCAGCGCCGCCGACAGCAGCGCGAAACTGCCGAACATCGGCACCGAGAACAGCCACCTCGCCGCCGCGTAGATCACGAGTACCTGCAGATAGCCGATCAGCATGTACGGCAGGATCTTGCCGACCATCACCTCGACCGGCCGCACCGGTGTGGCGAGCAGGTTCTCGAGCGTCCCGCGCTCGCGCTCGCGCGTGACCGCCATCGCGGTCATCAGCACCAGCGTCATCGTCAGGATCACGCCGATCAGCCCCGGCACCACGTTGTACTGCGTGATGCCCTCCGGGTTGTAGCGCCGGTGAACGATCACCTCGAACGGCGCTGCACCGGGGCGCAGTTGCGCGAGCGGGCCGCGCAGGTCGTTCGCGAGCGCCACCGACGGAAGCTGCGCGAGCGCGGCGAGCGCTGCGCCGGTGGCCGCCGGATCGGTCGCGTCGGCGTAGACGGCGAGCGCCGGACGTTCGCCGCGGACGAGCCGGGCGCTGAAGTCGGAAGGAAATACCAGCGCGAACTGCGCCTCGCCGCCCGCGATCAGCGCCTCCGCCTCGCGGTCGGTCACGCTCGCGAAGACGCGGAAGTAGCCCGTGTTCTCGGCCGCACGCACGATGCTGCGCACGTACGGGCCGCCATCGGCGGCAACGACCACGGTCGGCAGGTGCTTCGGGTCGGTGTTGATCGCGTAGCCGAAGAGAATCAGCTGCAGGATCGGGATGCCGAGCACCATCGCGAAGGTCAGACGCTCGCGCTTCAGTTGCGTGAACTCCTTGATCAGCACCGCCCACACGCGCCGCCACGACAGGCGCGGCAGGCGGTCAGCGAGCGCGCGACTCGTCATGGCGCATCAGCGAGATGAAGAGGTCCTCGAGACCGGTCGGGATCTCGCGCGCCTCGCAGTCGATCCGATCGGGCTGCTGCGCGAGCCAGGCGGCGAAGTCCGATCCCGCTTCGCCGGTCACGTGCAGCCGCGTGCCGAACGGGATGACGAGCCAGTCGGTCGCCGCGAGCCGTGCGACGAGCCGCGGCAGCGCGGGGCCGGTCACCTCCCACGTGCGCAACTTGGCGGCGCGCAGGATCTCGTCGGCGGTACCCGCCACGAGCAGCCGCCCGAACGACAGGTAGGCGATCTCGTGGCAGCGCTCGGCCTCGTCCATGTAGTGGGTGCTCAGCAGCACGGTCATGCCTTCGCCCGCGAGCTGATGGATGTGCGCCCAGAAGTCGCGCCGCGCCTTCGGATCGACACCCGCGGTCGGCTCGTCGAGCAGTAGAAGCTGCGGCTTGTGCAACAGACACGCGGCGAGCGCGAGCCGCTGCTTCCAGCCGCCCGACAGCGTTCCCGCGAGCTGCGTCCGGCGCGCGGTGAGCCCCAGCGAATCGAGCGCTTCGGCCGCGGCCCGCTTCACGTCGGGCAGCCCGTAGACGCGCGCGACGAAGCGCAGGTTCTCCTCGATCGACAGATCCTCGTACAGACCGAAGCGCTGCGTCATGTAGCCCACGCGCAGCTTGATCCGGCGCGACTCGCGGCGGATGTCGTAGCCGAGGCAGGTCCCCTCGCCGGCGTCCGGCGTCAGCAGCCCGCACAGCATGCGGATCGTCGTCGTCTTGCCGCTGCCGTTCGGCCCGACGAAGCCGCAGATGCGACCGCGCGCGACCTTGATCGCCAGATCGTCGACGACCGCGCGGCCGTTGTAGCGCTTGGTCAGCCCGCGCACGTCGATCGCGAGGTCACCCGTCACGTGCCCGGCTCCGCCGCAAGGCGTACGTCGATCGGCTGCCCGGGCTTGAGCGCTGCGCGCGCCGCGTCCGACGGCCGCGCTTCGACCATGAACACGAGCTTGCTGCGGCTGTCGTTGCTGTAGATCACGGGCGGCGTGAACTCGGCGTGCGGCGAGACGAAGGTCACGACCGCATCGAGCCCCGGCGCGCAGCCGTCGCAGCCCACCTCGACACGGCTGCCGACGCGGATGCGCGCGAGCTGCGGCTGCGAAACAAAAAAACGCAGCTTCAGCGCGTCGTCGGGCAGCAGCGCGACCACCGGCGCGCCGGCGGGCACCCATTCGCCGACACGAAACAGCACATCGAAGACGAGTCCCGCGCCCGGCGCACCCCGGCGCTTCTGCTCTTCGCGCCAGCGCGACTGCTCGACCTCGTACGCGGCGGCGCGACGCTGCGCGTCGGCGGCGGCGATCTCGTCGGGGCGTGCCGCCTCGCGCGCGACGACGAGTTGCGCCTCCAACTCGCGAACGCGCGCGGTGTCGCGCTCCTTGGCGGCTCTGAGCGTGTCGAGTTGCAGCGGCGACAGAAAGCCCTGCTCGACGAGCTTCTCGCTGCGCGCAAGCTGCGCGGTCGACGCTTCCAGGTTCGCGCGCGCCTGCGCGAGCTGCTGCTCGACCGCACGTACTTCGGGCGGTCGGCGGCCCTTGCGCAGATTGGCCGCCTGTGCGGCCGCCGCGGCGAGCCGCGCCTCGGCGGCCGCGCGCGCCGCGGTTTCGGCATCGGCATCGAGCGCGAACAGCGGCGCGCCCCTTTCCACGCGCTGGCCGCGTGCCACCGCAAGCGTCTGCAGCGTGCCGCCGATGCCGGGCGCGACATACACGAGTTCCGCTTCGGCGTAGCCTGTGAAGCGGCCGTCGTCGCGCGCGCTGCAACCGGCGAGCGCGAGCAAGACGAGCAGCGCGACGCAATGCATGCGGACGTTCATGAATCTCCCACGGGCGCCAGGCCGTACAGCACGCGATCGAACCCTCCTTCGATCCGCGCACGGTCCCTGGCGAATGACCGTGCCGGACCGGCCGCGTACGCGATGCGGTCGAGTCGGCCGAGGGCCGGCGCGCGCAGACCGCCGCGCCGCGCGAGCCGCCCGCCCTGGCGCAGCAGCCTTTCGCGCAGCGCGCCGGGGTCGGTCGCCGGAATGCCGTCGCGCATGCGCCGAGGCTATACGTCTGCATAGGCCGGCTCAAGACCGCACAACGGGCGGCGAACCATGCGCTTGATCGCAGGCAAACACCCGTCGGCGGCCGCCGCGGCGAAGTGGGCGGTGATACGCCGCCTTCTCGCGCGCCCGGCGCGGGCTTGTCGTGTATAGTCCGCTCCGTTCCAGGCGCATGTCGTTCCGGTTGGCGCCTGTTCCTCGCGGTCCTTCGCGGGCCCGGTCGACCGACCTGACCCCGCGGTTTCCCCGATAACTCCCTCACCGCATTTGCCTGAACCGGTTCTGCGCATGACGCGCACAGGCCGTGCTTCAGGAGAATGATTTGAATTCCGATTTCCAGAGCCTCGGGCTCGCGCCCGAACTCGTTCGCGCCGTCGCCGACGAGGGCTACACGCAGCCCACGCCGATCCAGGCACAGGCGATTCCGCTCGTGCTCGCCGGCCGCGACCTGCTCGCCGCCGCGCAGACGGGCACCGGCAAGACGGCGGGCTTCGCGCTGCCGATCCTGCAGCGGCTCGCCGCGCGCCCGCAAAGGCCCGCACCGAAGACGGTCCGCGCGCTGGTGCTGACGCCCACGCGCGAACTCGCCGCCCAGGTCGAGGAGGCCGTGCGCACCTACGGCAAACACCTGCGCCTGTCCTCCGCGGTGATCTACGGCGGCGTCGGTTTCGCGCCGCAGTTCGCCGCGCTCAAACGCGGTGTCGACGTCCTCGTCGCCACGCCGGGCCGGCTGCTCGACCACGTCGGCCAACGCACGGTCGATCTGGCGAAGGTCGAAGTGCTCGTGCTCGACGAAGCCGATCGCATGCTCGACATGGGCTTCATCCACGACATCAAGCGCCTGCTCGCGCAGTTGCCGGGCAAGCGCCAGAACCTGCTCTTCTCGGCGACCTTCTCCGACGAGATCCGGACGCTCGCGCACGGGCTGCTGCACGATCCGGCCACCGTCGAGGTCGCGCGCCGCAACGAAGCCTCGGCGCTCGTCACGCAGGTCGTCCATCCGGTCGCGAAGGAACGCAAGCGCGAGCTGCTGCGCGACCTGATCGCGCAAGGCAACTGGCGCCAGGTACTGGTATTCACGCGCATGAAGCACGGTGCCAACCGGCTCGCCGAGCAGCTCTGCAAGGACGGGCTCGAAGCCGCGGCGATCCACGGCAACAAGAGCCAGGGCGCACGAACGCGCGCGTTGGCGGGGTTCAAGGATGGCAGCGTGCGCGTGCTGGTCGCCACCGACATCGCAGCGCGCGGGCTCGACATCGAGCAGCTGCCGCACGTCGTCAACTACGAGCTGCCCAACGTCCCCGAGGACTACGTGCACCGCATCGGCCGCACCGGCCGCGCCGGCAGCCCGGGCCACGCCGTATCGCTGGTTTCGCCCGACGAGCACGCGTATCTGCGCGACATCGAGCGGCTGCTGAGAAAACCCATCGAGCGGGTGGTCGTGCCGGGATTCGAGGCCGGCAAGCCGGGGACGATCCCGGCCGAGGAGGAGCGCAGGCCGCCGCACCGCCAGCAGCGGGCGGCGAAGCCGCACGCGCCGGCCAGACACGCAGCGCGCCC
>JBFMFC010000084.1:0-11964 GCA_040752195.1 Pseudomonadota bacterium
GCGAGCGCCGAATGCGGCGCGCCCGCGCCGGCCGCCGCTTCGAGCCGCGTCGCCGTCAACGCGCGCTCGAGGTTCATCTGGACCAGACCGCGCCAGCGCGACGCCTCGTCCAGCAGCGCAACGCGTCGCGCGGCCGCGGCGTTGTCGCGCGCGATACCCGCGAGCAGCATCGCCGAGGCCACCGCTGTGGCCAGCGTGACCAGCAGGACGACGCCGAAGCCGGCCGCGAGCCGCGCGCCGACCGAGTCGTTGCGCCGAACCCATGTCAACAAACTGCCCATCGCATGCCTCTCCTCGGCGGATCCTCCGCTGCGCCGGGCCGTTGGCCCATGCCGGGTCATCGGCCGTCCGGCGCGCTTTCTGAAGGGTGGTTCGCCGTCAGAACTGATAGCCCATTCGCAGCCCGCCCCAGTGCCGGCCGTTGACGACGATCGGCGCGGACAGGTCCTTCATCAGCACGTAGCGGCCGCCGCCCATGTCGCGGCGATACGTCTGCAGCAGGAACTTGCGCGTGTTGCGCCCGGCGGCCAGCCCCGTGCGGTCGTTGAAGATGCGGCGGTTGCGGCAGTTGGCTGCGTTCCACACCGGGTCCGCGCCCTGCGGTTTGGAGAACTTGAGGTTGTGCGTCGGCAGGTAGCCGTTGCGGTCGACCGCGGCGCAGAACACGACCTTGTTGGAGAACTGCAGCAGCGGCTCCTGGATCGGCGGCAGCACGCGGTCGGTGAACGCAAGAAAGCGCGTCGTGTACTGCTGCGGGTCGGTCCCGGCGATCGGCTGGTACTGGTCGTCGAACAGATCGGCTTCGGTCAATTGCCCTTCGGCCAGCGCATCCTCGAACAACCGCGCGATCTCGGCGGCGGTTTCCATCACCTTCGTGATGAACGGCGTGTCCTCGGTTTCAGCGCCGCAGTCGGCCGCCAACTCGATCAACTGTTCGCTGGTGGCGAGAAAGTGCTGCGCGCGGCTCTTGGCGCCGTCGACCGAACGCGCGGTGTCGTTCACCTCCGCGGCCAGCCGGCCGACCGACTCGAGCGCGGTCTGGCACGAACGCTCGTTCTGCTCGGCTGCCGCGGCGATGTCGTGCACCGCCTGCTCGACGCGCGAGAACGCGCTGTTGAAGGTCTCGCGCCCGTTGCGCGCCTCGGTGTCGCGAATGTTCCGCGCCAGTTCGCCGATCCGCTCGTCGAGCTGCCGGATCGTTCCGGCGATCTGCTTGCTCGACGACTCGACCTTCTGCGCGAGGTCCTTGACCGCGTCGGCGACGACCGCGAAACCGCGTCCGGCCTCGCCCGCGCGCTTGGCTTCGACCGACGCATTGAACGCGACGAGCCGCGTCTGCAGCGCGATCTGCGTGATCTCGGCGGCCGCCTGCGCGACGCCGCGCAGCGATTCCAGCGCGCCGGCCACGTCGGTGGCCACGCGCTCGACCGCCTGCCGCGCGAGCTTGGCGGAGTCGCGGCTGGTCGCCGTCGCCCCGACGATCGAGCGATTGGCGTCGACCATCTGACGCACGTCGCCGGCGACCTGCTTGAACGCCTGCTCCTGGCGCCGCGCGGTGCCGGCGACGTCCTCGAGCACGCCGAACAGTTCGGCCGCTTCCTTGCCCATGCCCGAAGCGCGGTGCGCGAGGTCCTTGATGACGGCCGAGTAGTCCGGCGCGCGCGGGCTCGTCGCCTCGCCGCGCTCTTCGGGTCGAGGCGCTCTTGGCTTGCGTTTGAAGTTCAGGATCATCGGTCGTGCAGTTTCAAGTCGGGGATCGGGGACTCAGCGGCCGGCTGCGCGGACGGGTCGGTGGCCGACGCGCTTCACCACTGTCTGAGTTTCGCGCGCAACCGCGCGACGGCCTGGCTGTGCAGCTGGCACACGCGCGACTCGGTCACACCCATTACCGCGCCGATCTCGCGCAGGTTCATGTCCTGCTCGTAGTACATGCTCATCAGCTGTTTCTCGCGTTCCGGAAGCTCTTCGATCGCGGCGACCAGTGCGGTGCGGAAGCGCTTGTCGCGCAGGATCTCGCCCGGGTCCGAGCCGCCGTCGGCGATGTGCCGCTCGAGGTAGTCCTCGTCGTCGCTGGCGCCGCCGATGTCCTCGAGGTAGATGAGCTGCGCGCCGCGCGCGTCGTTGAGCATCTCCTGGTACTGCGCGACCGGGACCCCGATCTCCTTGGCGATCTCCGACTCGGTCGGCGCGCGCTTGAGCCTGCCTTCCAGCCGGTGGATCGCGCTCTCGATGTCGCGCTGGCTCTTGCGCGCCGAGCGCGGCAGCCAGTCGTTGGCGCGCAGCTCGTCGAGCATCGCGCCGCGGATGCGGCTCGCCGCGTACACCTCGAACTGCGTGCCGTGCGCTTCCTCGAAGCGGCCGATCGCGTCCATCAGGCCCATCATGCCGGCCTGGATCATGTCGTCGAGCTCGACGTTGGCGGGCAGCCGCGCGATCATCTGATGCGCCAGCCGCCGCACCAGCGGCGCGTACTGCCTGACGTAGTCGCCGCGATCGACGGTGCCACGCGCGCTGTACACGAAGGCGTCGCTCTTCAAAACGTCCTCTCTTCTTCGGGCAGTTCGACCCTCGCAGCGCCCCAACCCGCGGCGGCGTGCACGATGCGCGCGGCATCGCGCGCGCCGCGCGCCGCCGCGCCGAAGCGCACGGGCGCGGCGGTCCACGTCTGCGCGGTCGCTGCCAATCGACGGGTCAGCGTAGCGGCTGCCGCTTCGTCGATACCCAGAAAAAGCCACCGAAATCCCGCGATGTCCGTGCGCTGCCCGCACTTGCGCACGGCATCCAGCGCCGCCGCGACGTCGCGCGCGCTCGGCGCCACCGGCACCGCGATCTCGGCCGATGTGTCGGCAAGCAGCGCCACGTGCGGCGCGTCGATCAGCGCGATCGCCAGATCGAATCCCTGCGCCGGACAGGCGCGTGCCGCGATCAGCCCGGCCAGCTGCGCGTTGCGCCGCACCGCGTCGTCGAACGCGCGCGCCGCCGGCAGCAGGGCGAGTCCGCGGTCGACCGGCAACCGCGCCCGCTCGATCCCGCAGTCGCCGCGCAGCGCGTGCAGCAGGTCGTAGCGCGCTTTCAGCCCGAAGGTCGTCGCCAGTTGCGAGCGCGAGGCGTCGAGCACGAGCGTGCGCTCGCCGGCGGCGGCAAAGGCGCGGGCCAGCCGCGCCAGCCACGCGTTGCGCTGCGGGCAGCGCGCCGCGGGCACGAGCACCGGCAATACGCGCAGCGATCGCCGCGCGAACAGCCGGCGCAGTCCGGCCGCCTGATCGCGCGGCTCGGCTTGCGGAATGCGGATTGCGCCGGCGGCACCGCCGACGGCCGGCGGCCGGCCGGCGACGGCTTCAAGCATGCGCGGCGCTCCGCGCGACGGCCGCGCCGTGCGCGAGCAGCGCGGCTTCGTCTTCCGCCAGCGCAAAGACGCGCGCCGCCGGCTTCAGGCTCAGGTGCGCCAGCAGTCGTGCGTTGGCCGGATGCCAGTCCTCGGGGACGCGCTGGCCGTTGGTCAGTCCGAACAATGTCAGCTTGTAGCGCAGCAGCGCGTCGAGCGCGCCGCCGATGCGCGCCGCCTCGTCGAGCTTGGTGAGGATCGCGCCCGCCGCCTCGTGCGCGCGCCAGGCGCGTGCGACGTCTTCGACCGTCTCGGCGTGCGAGGCGCTGTTGAGCAGCAGCACGCGCGCAACCGGACGCGCCGGCGTTCCCGCCGCGGCGAGCGTGTTCATCATCTCGGTCAGCCGCTCGTCGCGCTGCGAGATGCCGCAAGTGTCGATCAGAACGAGCCGCTTGCCGTGCATCGACGCGAGCACCTCGCGCAGCGTGGCGCCGTCCTGCACCAGATGCACCGGCGTGCCGAGGATGCGGCCGTAGGTGCGAAGCTGCTCGTGCGCGCCGACGCGGTATGCGTCGAGCGTGACCAGTCCGAGCGTGGAAGTGCCGTGCCGGACGGCGTGGCGCGCGGCCAGCTTGGCCACCGTCGTGGTCTTGCCCACACCCGTCGGTCCGACCAGTGCGTAGATTCCGCCGCGCTCGACGATGCCGTCGGCGTCGGCGGCGCACTTCAGGTTGTGCGCGAGCACGTCCTGCAGCCACGCCTCGGCCGGCTCGCCGCCGAGGTCGGCCGGCGCGTTCGACGCGACGCGGCGCGCCAGCTCCGGCGAGAAACCCGCCGTCAGCAGCCGCGTCATCAGCTTCACTTGCAGCGGGTTGCGGTGCTGCGCATCGACGGCCGCCACGCTCGACGACAGCGACGCGAGCTGCTCCTGCAGCAGCGCGCGCATCGCCTGCAGCTCGGCGAAGACGCGGGGATCGACCGGCGCCGGCTCGGACTGCGCGGGGCGGATCGCGGCTGGTGCGGCCTCGCCGTGCCCATCGCGCATCGCCGCTTGTACGGGTTCAGGCTGCGTCGGCTCGACGGCACGCGCGGCCGCCGCGGCCGGGGCCGACGCGACCGGCGCCGGCGCAGGCACCGTCGGCGCGCCGACGGCAGCGGCCGTGCGTGGATCCGTCACGTGCGCCGCCGGCACGCTGGGCGCCGCGGGCATGGCGGCCTGCACGGTCGCCGCCTGCGCGGTGGATGCGAGCGGCGCTTGCGCGCGCGGTAGCGCAACGACGTTGGCAGGAGCACTGCGCGCAGGACGACGGCGGAACACGGCCGGCGCGGGCTGCGCTTCGCTCGCGGCCGCCGCCGGCATCGGCGGCGTGGCGGCGGTTGCGGGCGCTGCGGGCAGGTGCGCTTCGAATTGCGATTGCAGCGGAATCGTCGCGCTGGTTGCGGCACGCGGCAGCGGCAGATCGTCGTCGGCGCGGCCCCATGGCGCCGCCCCCCGCGCGCCTTCGTCGGCAACGGCGTCGTCGGGCAGCTCGGCGGCCACCTCGCTGTACATCTGCACGCCGCGGGCCGGGGCGGACGGACGCTGGATCGTCTTGGCCGCGGCCGCGCGCGGGGCGGTTGCGGCAGCGACGCGCGACTGGCTCTGGCGGCGGATGAACTCCTGGAACGACTCGGCCGCCGGCGGCGCCGTTTCGCCGCGCGCCGCGCCACGGCCCGCCGTCGAGCGCGCCGCGCCGCGCTCGACGAGCGCGTCGACGGCGTCGGGCGCGGCCGCGAGGATCTCGACCTGGCGGCCGACGCGCTTGTTCGAAAGGATGACGGCCTCGTCGCCGAGATCGCGCCGCACGTCGCGCATCGCCTCGCGCGCGGTGGCGGCCAGATAGCGTCTGATGGTCATTTCGCTCCCCTACGGACTTCCCGCATTCGCAACCTCACCCCGCGCCGCCCAGCACGGTGCTGACGCGGATCGTGCTGATCTCGGGCACCTCGGCATGGCCGAGCACGCGCAGCCGCGGCGCGGCGCGCTTCAGCAGCCGCGCCAGCGGAACGCGCAGGCGATCCGGCACGAGCAGCGTCGGCGCCAGCCCCATGTCTTCCTGCCGCTGCGCGGCCTGCGCGGCGCCGCGCTGGATCAGATCGACCAGACCCGGCTCGATCGCCGGCGTGTCGTTGCCGCCGGCGCCGATCGACTGCAGCAGCACTTTCTCCAGTTCCGGATCGAGCGCGATCACCGACAGCTCGCGCGTCGTGCCGAACAGCGTCTGCGCGATCGACGCGCGCAGGCTGCTCCTCACCTGCGCGGTGAGCTCGTTGGCGTCGGTCGTGCGCTGCGCGGCGTCGGCGAGCGTCTCGACGATCGTTCGCATGTCGCGGATCGGCACGCCCTCGTCGAGCAGGTTCTGCAACACGCGCTGCAGCGTCGACAGCGGGATCAGCTTCGGGACGACGTCGTCGATGAGCTTCGGCGCGAACTTGCCGATGTGATCGATCAGCGCCTGCACTTCCTGGCGGCCGAGCAACTGGCCCGCGTGCGACAGCAGCAGATGGTTGATGTGCGTCGCGATCACGGTCGCGCAGTCGACGACCGTGTAGCCGAGCACCTGCGCGGCGTCGCGCGTGCGCGGCTCGATCCAGATCGCCGGCAGGCCGAACGCCGGATCCTTGGTCGGCGTGCCGGGCACGGTCTGCGTGATTCCGCCCGGATTGATCGCGAGCAGCATGCCGTTGAAACCCTCGCCCTCGCCGATCACGACACCCTTGAGCAGCACGCGGTACGCCGAAGGCTTCAGCTCGAGGTTGTCGCGGATGTGCACCGGCGGCGGCAGGAAGCCGATGTCCTGCGCGAACTTCTTGCGGATCGCCTTGATGCGCTTGAGCAGTTCGCCGTCCTGGCCCTTGTCGACGAGCGGGATCAGCCGGTAGCCGACCTCGAGCCCCAGCACGTCGACCGGAACGATGTCGTCCCACGACGCATCCTGCGACGGCACCTGTTCGGCCGGCGCGGCTTGCACCGCCTGCGCCCGCACCTGCTTTGCGCGCTGCGCGAGCCACCACGCCGCGTAACCGCAGGCGGCAGCGAGCAGCAGGAAGACGAACCACGGCATGCCGGGAATCACGCCGAGGATCGCGAGGATCGTTGCGGTCAGGCCGAGCACGCGCGGCGTCGAGAACATCTGGCCGAGCATCTGCGCGCCCATGTCCTCGCCTTCCTTGCCGACCCGCGAGACGATCAGGCCGGCCGCGATCGAGATCACCAGCGCCGGAATCTGCGCGACCAGCCCGTCGCCGATCGACAGCAGCACGTAGTTGTTGACCGCGGCCCCGAGCGGCAGGTCGTGCTGCAGCGTGCCGATCGCCAGCCCGCCGATGACGTTGATGAACAGGATCAGGATGCCGGCGATCGCGTCGCCGCGGACGAACTTGGAGGCGCCGTCCATCGCGCCGTAGAAGTCGGCTTCCTGCGCGATCTCGGCGCGGCGGCGCTTGGCTTCCTTGTCGTCGATGATGCCGGCGTTCAGATCGGCGTCGATCGCCATCTGCTTGCCCGGCATCGCGTCGAGCGTGAAGCGCGCGGCGACCTCGGCGATGCGGCCGGCGCCCTTGGTCACGACGACGAAGTTGATGACGATCAGGATCGCGAAGACGATCAGCCCGACCGCGAAGTTGCCGCCGATCACGAAGTGGCCGAACGACTCGATCACCTTGCCCGCCGCGTCCGGCCCGGTGTGCCCTTCGGTCAAGACGACGCGGGTGGAGGCCACGTTCAACGACAGCCGCATCAGCGTGGTCAGCAGCAGCACCACCGGGAACGCCGCGAACTCAAGCGGCTTGCGCGTGTAGACCGCGACCATCAGCACGATCAGCGCGAGCGCGATGTTGAACGTGAACAGCAGGTCGAGCAGGAACGGCGGCAGCGGCACGATCATCATGGCGAGCACCATGAAGACCAGCAGCGGCACCGCGAGCGCCTGCCAGGGGACGGCGCGCACGGCGGGATGACTCAGGATGGCGTTCATGCGACGGCCCTGGGCGCCCACGGATCCATGCCGTCGGGCACCTCGATATCGCGCGGCTCGGCCGGACGCGGCGCGGCCCCGGCGGCGTAGCGTTTGAGTTGGTAGACGTAGGCGAGCACCTGCGCGACCGCCGTGTACAGCGCGGCGGGGATCTCGGCGCCGATGTCGACGTGGCGGTACAGCGCGCGCGCCAGCGGCGGCGCTTCGAGCTGCGGCACCGCGCTTTCGCGCGCGAGCGCCTTGATCCGCTCGGCGACCGCGTCCACACCCTTGGCGACGACGATCGGTGCGCGGCTGCGGCCCTCCATGTACTTCAGCGCGACCGCGAAGTGCGTCGGGTTGGTCACGACCACGTCGGCCTTCGGCACCGCGGCCATCATCCGCTTGCGTGCCATCTCGCGCTGCGCGCTGCGGATGCGCGCCTTGATGTGCGGGTCGCCCTGCGTCTCCTTCTCCTCCTGACGCGCTTCCTGCAGCGTCATCCTCAGTTGCTTGTGGTGCTGGAAGAGTTGGAACGGCACGTCGATCGCGCTCGCCACCGCGATCGTCGCGGCAAGCAGCGCGAAGGCCGATAGAAACAGCCAGCCGAAGTGGGCAAGTGCCTGTGGCAGGCTCTCGCCGGCCAGCCCGGCGAAACCGTCGAGATGGGTCGTCACGTACCACGCGCCGACGACGCCGAGCAGCAGCGCCACCAGCATCACCTTGGCGAGTTCCATCAGCGCGGGCAGCGAGAACATGCGGCCGAAGCCCTTGATCGGGCTGAGCCGTTCGAGCTTCGGCGCCGCGGCCTGCGGCGAAAAGATCCAGCCGCCGACGGCGAGCGGCGCCGCCAGCGCGGCGAGCAGCATCGCCGCGATGAAAGGCAGCACCGCCAGCGCGCCGGCCGCGGCGAGCTCGCCGAGCCGCTGCGTCATGCGCGTCGCGTCGGTCGCCAGCGTGGCGTCGAACGCGAGCCCGCGCGCCACGAGGCTGCGCCCGGCGGCGAGCATCGGCGCGGCGAGCGCGAAAAACAGCCCTGCCGCGCCGCCCAGAATCAACAGGTGCGCCAGGTAGCGCGAGCGCGGGACCTGGCCCTCACGACGCGCGTCCTCCAGCCGTTTGGCTGACGGGGGTAGGTTGCGTTCCTGTGCGGACTGTTCCGAATCGGCCATGGTGGCGGCGCACGCCCGCGTGACGGGCGAACGCGAGCGTCGCCGCCATTATTCGGAGCCGCACCCCGGCCTAATCGTTGAATATCGGCGCCGGCGCACGCTACTTTAGGGTCCACCCGCGCGCAGCCGCGATGCGGCCTTCGAAGGCCGAATTGGCTGCCGATCACCTTCCAATTGCAGTTCGTCCTGCCCGCAGCCCTCAAGCTGAGCGCGTCACGGCCGACTCCCGGGATGCATGCCCTCGCATGCGCGCATCGACCTGGGGAGCACGCAATGACCCGCCTCGAACTCGTCAAACAACTGGCCGAATTCGCCACGCGCCCGCTCGCCGAGCAGACGCAGCAACCGGCCGACGCGGCGCAGCCCGCCTCCACGGCGACGCGACCGGCGGAGCTTTTCGTGTGGTTCGAAGATACCTCTGCGCGCACACGCAACGGCACCCGCGGCATCGCCGGACTGCCCGAATCGCTGCTGCCTTACGCGAAGGGCATGCGCGTGGTCGAGCGCCGCTACGTCGAAGGCCACCTGCACCTGCTGTCGGCGGCGCGGATCCGCTGCGACGAGAAGTTCGGCGAGCGCGTCGCCGCGTTGTATACGGCGGCGCTGTCGGTCGGCACGGTCGCCTGGATCGGCACGGGGCCGCAGTACGCGCAGGCATGGGCCGAGATGTATCCGTACGGCGGGCAGCCGCAAGCTGCGGACACGCCGGACTTTCCGAGCGAGATCTGAGCGAGCCGCCCGTTCTGAAGAACCGTTGACCAACGGGGCCGCAACGGCACCCGATCCGCCCGCCATCGCACCCGAATTGGGCGCGATTGCGTTTCCTTTTTGTTCCGTCTCCGTCACGCCGCGGCGAATACAGTGGCCGCATTCGCCCGCTGCGGCGAGATCGACGACGGACTCAAATGCGAAACAGCGTCGCGGCGGGGGCCGCACACCGACCGGCCAAGGTCGTACCGAAGGCCGAGAAGAAGTATCAGCAGGGATTGGCCCTGATGCAGCAGGGCCGCTGGGACGAGGCTGCGCGAGCGTTCGAGGCGGCGATCGAGCGCTCGCCGAAGGACCCGTTGTTCTGGCTGAATCTCGCGCAGGCGCGGCGCAAGCAGGGCAAGCCCGAAGCGGCTGAGGCCGCTGCGCGCACCGCGCTTCGACTCGACCCCGAGTCCGATCTCGCCCGCCGATTCCTCGCCGATGCCCTGTCCCAGCAGGGCCGGCATGCGCACGCGGTCCAGGCACTATCCCCGTCGCTCGGCAGCGATGTGGCGACACCCGAGACGTTCGTCGAAGCGGGCGACGCGCTCGTGCAATCGCATCAGTACGCAGCCGCCGTCGAGAAGTACATGGAGGCCGCGAAGCGCAAGCCCAGCCATGTACCGGCGCATATTGGCATGGGCAACGCGTTCGCCCTGCTCGGCGCACCGCAGGCCGCGTACGAGTGCTTTCGCACGGCGGTGACGCTTGCTCCGAACGACGTCACCGCGTGGTCGTCGCTCGTGCACCAATCCATGCACGCGTGCCGCTGGGCGACCTTGCCGCAGGATCTGACGCGGCTGCACGCGCTTTTCAACGGAGGCGGCCAAGGGCAGATCTCACCCTTCGCCCACCTTGCCCTTCCGGGCAGCAACGCGGCTGAGCATCGCCGATCGGCCGCCTGTTTCGCTTCTGTTCACCTCGCCCAAGCGAAAGCGCTGACCGTGACGGAGCCTGCCCGCCGCAAGCCCGGGCGTATCCGTGTCGGTTACCTGTCGAGCGACTTCCACGAACATGCGACCAGTTGGCTCGTCGCCGAAGTCATCGAGCTGCACGATCGCACACGCTTCGAAGTGTTTCTCTACTCGTACGGCGTCGACGATGGCTCGGAGACGCGCCGCCGCATGATGGCAGCGGGCGAGCATTTCGTCGAAATGCGCGAGCTGAGTGCGCGCGCGATGGCTGAGCGCATTCGCGCTGACGCCATCGACATCCTGATCGATCTGAAGGGCTACACGTTCGGCTCCCGGCCTGAAGTACTCGGCTACCGGCCCGCCCCGATCCAGGTGAGCTTCCTCGGCTACCCCGGAACGCTGGGTACACCGCTGGTCGACTACATCGTCACCGACCCGATCGTGACGCCGCCAGAAGCCGCGGCGGACTACGACGAGAAGTTCGCCTACCTGCCGGACTGCTATCAGCCCAACGATCGCAAGCGCCCGATCGGACCGCCGGTCACGCGGGCCGATTGCGGCCTGCCCGAGCGCGGCTTCGTCTTCTGCTGCTTCAACAACGCCTACAAGATCACGCCGGCGATGTTCGACATCTGGTGCCGGCTGCTCGGCAAGGTCGATGGCAGCGTGCTGTGGCTGCTCGACGCCAACTTGCAGGCCAAAGACAATCTGCGGGCCGAGGCGCGCGCGCGCGGCATCGACCCCGAGCGGCTCGTCTTCGCGCCCAAGCTGCCGCTTGCGCAGCACGTGGCTCGGCTCGCCAACGCCGACCTGGTGCTCGACACGCTGCCGTACAACGCGCACACGACCGCGAGCGACGCTCTGTGGGCGGGCGTTCCGCTCGTGACCTGTCCCGGCGAAACCTTCGCGTCGCGGGTCGCGGCGAGCCTGCTGCACGCAGTGGAACTGCCGGAGCTCGTCGCCGGCTCGCTCGAGGAATACGCGTCGATCGCGCTGCGTCTCGCGCAGGAGCCGTCGGCGCTCGCGGCGCTGAAAGAGAAGCTCGCCGGCCAGCGCAACACCTGCGCGCTTTTCGACAGCGAGCGCTACGCGCGGAATCTGGAGGCGCTGTACGAACGGATGTTCGAGCGGTGGCGCAGCGGGCAGCCGGCGGATCATCTGCCACCAGAGCAGAGCGGCGCGGTGCGCGCGGCAGTCCGCACGGACGCGGGCCGCGCAATCGGCTGCGGTGACACGCCGCACATCCGAGGCGAACACGGGGCTCTAGCGGCCACGGCGCCGTCCGGTTGCCCGGATGACCACGAGCTTGCGCAACTGCGAACAGCGCTGAGCCTGCACCCGTACGACGCGGCCGCGCGGACACGCTACGAGTCGGCCGTGCGACTGCGCCGCGAACCCACACCCCCGCGCGCCATCGGACTGATCGTCACCTGCGAGAAGTACTTCGAGCGCGCGCTGCGGCTGCACGCCAAGTTGGCGGCGCTGAATGCGCTTAGCTTGCGGCTGGTGGTGGGGCGCGGCGCCGACGTTGCCGTGCATGCCGACCTCGTGCAAGTCGACGCGCCGGACGACTACGAGTCGCTGCCCAGGAAGGTCCGGGCAGCGTTCGTGCACGCGTACGAGCGCTACGGGTGCGCGGTATTCAAGATCGACGACGATCTGGAGATCACCGACTGCACGCGCTTCGTCGAGGACGTACACGCGCTGGTCGGAGGAGACGCCGACTACGCCGGGTTCGAGGTCGGATCGCCCGACCACGATCGCACCTGGCACTGGAACAAGTGTCGCGACGGGGTGCTGAACCGGAC
>JBFMFC010000085.1:0-11792 GCA_040752195.1 Pseudomonadota bacterium
CGCCAGGCGCAGCGCGAAGCCGCCGAGCCCGATCCAGCCGGCGACGAGCAGGCCCCACGCGCACGCGCGCGCGGCGAACAGGCGCGGCGCCTGGTTCGCGGTCACGCGTGCGACTCCGCAGCCGCAAACGCCGCCGGCCAGCGCAGTTCGTGCCCGGTCGTCGCGGCGAAACGCCGCAGGTCATCGGGCGTGTCGATGTCGAGCCGATAACGCCGGTTCTCGGTATCGAACCAGCGCACGCGTTCGGGGTGCGCAGCGCGCCACTTGCGGCACGCGAGATCGGCCTCGCCCGCGAGCCACTGCTCGCGCAGCGCGGCGTCGAAGATGATCGGGTTGCCCGGCTGCGGCGCACCGCCTTCGACCGCCACGCGCGGCACGACCATCTGCGCGTCACCGCGCTTCTTGAACGCGCCGATCAGCGCGACGATGTCCTCGGCGTCGATCAGCGGCTGGTCGGCCAATGCGACGATCACCGCGTCCAGTCGCAGCGACAGGACGCGCAAGCCGATGCGCACCGAGGTCGCCTGGCCTTCGTCGGGCGACGGATTGCGAACGATCGTGATCGGAAAGTGGCCGATCGCGGCTTCCACCGCATCGGCGTGATGGCCGAGAACGACCGCGACCTCATCGACGCCAGCGCCCGACAGCGCGATCAACTGCCGCGTGACGAGCGGCACGCCGGCGAGTTCCAACAGCGCCTTCGGGCGCCCGCCGAGCCGCGATCCGGCCCCGGCCGCAAGCAGCACTGCGCCGACCGTCGTGCGGTTGTAAAGACCGTTCGCTTTCAACAAGCAGCCCATTGCGACCTCCTGCTGCGCGTCAGTGCAGCGACTCGATCAGCGCCGGCAGCGCCGCACGCAGCGCGGCCAGATCGCCGGCCGGCGAAAGAAGATCCAGGTGCGGCAGCGCCGCCTGCATGCCCTGCGACACCGGTGCATAGTCGGACCGCCCGCCCAACGGGTTGAGCCACACGATACGACGCGCGCGGCGCCGCAGTTGCGCGAGCGCATCCGACAACCGCTGCAGTTCGCCGGTGTCATAGCCGTCGCTGAAGATCAGCACCGCCGTGCGCGAATGCACGAGGCGCGCGGCGTGCTCGCGGTTGAACTGCGCGAGGCTCTCGCCGATGCGGGTGCCGCCGCCCCAGCCCTGCGCCAGCAGATGCAGTCTCTCCTGCGCGCGCCAGGGGTCCGGATCGTGCAGCGCCTCCGACACCGAGGTGATGCGCGTGTGAAAGATGAAGCTGTGGACGTCGGCGAGCTCCGCAGCGAGCGCGCGCGCCAGCCGCAGGTAGAAAAAGCTGTACAGCGCCATCGAACGGCTGACGTCGATCAGCAGGACCAGGCGCGGGCGCACGCGCCGGCGATCCCTGAACGCGAGCTCGAACGGCACGCCGCCGCTCGCCACGCTGCGCCGGATCGTCGCCGGCAGATCGAGTCGCCGGCCGCGCCGGGCGCGCGCTTCGCGGCGCAGCCGGATGCGCTTCAACTGCCGCGCGAAGCGCCGCATCAGCGCCTCGATGTCGAGCGAGTGTTCGCGCTCGCTCAGCGTGCGGAAGTCGGCGGAATGCAGCACCTCGTGCCGGCTCGCCGCGCGGCGCGGGCGCAGCGTGTCGCGATCGTCCGCGTCCGTGCCGTCGCGCTGCGCGTCGCGCGGCAGGCCGTCCTGCAATCCGCCGGCCGCTTCGCGTCGTTGCGGGCGCTGCCATCGATTGGGCGGCAAGAACCATGCGTCGAACAATTCGTCGAAGCGCCGCCACTCGTCGGCACGACCGCACAGCAGCGCCTGCAGGCTGAAGCGCAGCAGATCCGCGTCGAGGACGCCAACGCGCTGCGCGGTCGCCAGCACGTCCACCGCATCGCCGCCGCCCACCGCGAAGCCGTTGGCGCGCAGGAAGGTCGGGAAACCGCCGAGCCGCGCGGCGACGCGGATCGCGAGCGGCGAGTCGTGCGCTTTCATGATGCGGCCGCCAGGCGTGCGACCACTTCGCGTGGCAGCGCTGCGCGGTCGTCGCGCGTCTTGATCAGGGCGCTGAGCGTTTCCATGATCCGTTCGGCGCCCGCGGCGTCCAGCGTCGAAATGCCCAGACGCAGCAGCGCTGCGGTCCAGTCGAGCGTTTCGGCGATGCCCGGCTTCTTCTGCAGCTCCATGCGGCGCACGGCCTGCACGAACGCGACGATCTGCTGCGCGAGCGCGTTCGCCGCCGCAGGCGCCTTCTTGCGTACGATCGCGAGCTCCTTGTCGTAGTCGGGGTAGTCGATGTATTGGTACAGGCAGCGCCGGCGCAGCGCGTCGGACAGCTCACGCGTGCCGTTGGACGTGATGACGACGAACGGGCGCGTCGTCGCGCGCACGGTGCCGAGTTCGGGGATCGACATCTGGAAGTCCGACAGCAGCTCGAGCAGGTAGGCCTCGAACGCTTCGTCGGCGCGGTCGATCTCGTCGATGAGCAGCACCGGCGGCTCGTCGCACGCGATCGCCTCCAGCAGCGGGCGCTTCAACAGATAGCGCTCGGAGAAGATGTCTTGCTCTTTCTGCGCGATGCCTCGCTCGTCGTGCTCGAGCAGCTTGATCGCGAGCAACTGGCGCTGGTAGTTCCACTCGTACATCGTCGCGTGCGCGTCCAGCCCCTCGTAGCACTGCAGCCGGATCAGCCGCGTGCCACGCACCGTCGCGAGCACCTTCGCCACTTCGGTCTTGCCCACTCCGGCGTCGCCTTCGAGCAGCAGCGGGCGGCCGAGATCCTGCATCAGCAGCAAGGCCGCCGCGAGGCTGGGCTCGGCGATGTAGCCGGCGCGCGCCAGATCGTCCTGCAGCGCAGCCAGCTCGAGCGCCCGCTCGGCGTTCATGCGCGCTTGGCGGCGAACAGCGAGCGCAGCCAATCGCGCAGGATCGCCCAGGCCAGCGCGAGCGCGTTCAAGTGCGTCGGCTGCGGCGCCGTGGCCGCCAGCGCGGCAGCCTGCGGCGCCGCCGCCTGTGCCTGCCGCGCCTGCGCCTGCGCGGCGAAGCTCTCGGCGAACTGCTTGAGGATCTGATCGGCGACCGAATTCATCATGCGCCCGCCGAACGCCGCGGCCTTGCCGCTCATCGACACTTCGCTCGTGCCGACGAGCGTGCAGGCGGCGGCGCCGGCCGGATCGATGCGCGCGGTCAGATCCATCGACGCGCCCGAGCCGCCGGTCGCGTCGGTGCCCTTGCCGACCAGCCGCAGCGCGCGGGTCGCCGGGTCGACCACCATCACTTCCACTTCGCCGCGAAACGACATGGCGGCCGGACCGAACTTCACCGCCACCGTGCCCTTGTAGTGCTGCGCGTCGAGGCGCTCGGTGATGCGCGCGCCCGGCATGCAGCCAGCGACCGCCTCGATGTCCTGCAGCAGCGACCACGCCGCGTCGGCCGAGGCGGGGATCGGGAACGTCTTTTCGAGCTGGACCTTCATGCGCGCTTGTTCACGCCGAGCCTGTTCAGCGTCTGCCACACACGATACGCGCTGTGCGGCATGTCCATGTGCGTGACGCCCAGATGCGCGAAAGCGTCGATCACCGCGTTGCTGAAGCACGGGATGCCGCCGACGTGCGGAGACTCGGCCACGCCTTTGGCGCCGATCGGGTGGTGCGGGCTCGGCGTGACGGTGTGGTCGGTCTCCCAGCGCGGCGTTTCCATCGCGGTGGGCAGGAAGTAGTCCATCAGGCTGTTGCCGAGATGGTTGCCGTTGTCGTCGAACGGGATCTGCTGCCCCATCGCAACCGCGAACGCCTCCGTGAGCCCGCCGTGGATCTGGCCTTCGATGATCATCGGGTTGATCCGCGTGCCGCAGTCGTCGAGCGCGTAGAAGCGCCGCACCTTGACCTCGCCGGTGAACTTGTCGACGTCGACGACGCACAGATAGGCGCCGAACGGATAGGTCAGGTTGGGCGGGTCGTAATAGGTGACCGCGTTCAGCCCCTGCTCCATGCCGGGCGGCAGATTCCCGGTGTGCGCGACCATGCAGATCTCCTTCATGGTCTTTGCCTGGCTCGGATTGCCCTTGACCTTGAAGCGGTCGATCTCCCATTCGAGATCGCCTTCGGCGACCTCGAGCAGGTGCGCGGCGATCTTCTTCGCCTTCTCCTTGATCTTGCGCGCCGCCATCGCGGTGGCGGCACCGGCCACCGGTGTCGAGCGCGAGCCCCAGGTACCCGCGCCATACGGCGCCTTGTCGGTGTCGCCCTCCTCGATCACGATGTCGGACGCTGGCAGGCCCAGCTCGGTGGCGATGATCTGCGCGTAGGTCGTCGCGTGCCCCTGCCCCTGCGTCATCGTGCCCATGCGCGCGATCACCGCGCCAGTCGGATGCACGCGGATCTCGCAACTGTCGAACAGCCCGATGCCGAGGATGTCGCACACCTTGGTCGGTCCGGCGCCGACGATCTCGGTAAAGGTCGCCAGCCCGATGCCCATCAGCGTCGGGCAGTTCGGATCGGCCCGCTTGGCGGCCTGCTCTCTGCGCAGGCCTTCGTAGTCCACCGCCTTCAGCACCTTGTCGAGCGCGGTGTGGTAGTCGCCCGAATCGAGCGTCCAACCGAACGCGGTCGTGTACGGGAACTGCTCCTTCTTCACGAAGTTGCGGCGGCGGATCTCGGCCTTGTCGATTCCGAGCTTCTGCGCCAGCACGTCGACCATGCGCTCGATCAGGTAGATCGCCTCGGTCACGCGCAGCGAGCAGCGGTACGCCACGCCGCCCGGCGCCTTGTTCGTGTACACCGCGTCGACGCGCGCGTACGCGTTCGGAATGTCGTAGCTGCCGGTGCAGATCGAGAACAGTCCGGCCGGCAGCTTGGTCGCCGACACGTGCGAGTTGAACGCGCCGTGATCGGCGAGCGCGGTGAAGCGCAGCCCCTTGATGCGGCCGTTGCGGTCGGCGGCCAGTTCGCCGACGCAGTGGTAGTCGCGCGCGAATCCGGTGGTCGAGATGTTCTCGATACGCGACTCGATCCACTTGACCGGCACGCCGGTCACGATCGACGCGACGATCGCGACGACGTAACCCGGATACACCGGCACCTTGTTGCCGAAGCCGCCGCCGATGTCGCCGCCGACCACGCGGATCTTGCTTTCGGGGATGCCCGACAGCATGGCGAGCACCGTTCGCACGAGGTGCGGCGCCTGCGTCGTCATGTAGACGGTGAGATAACCGGTCGCCTTGTTGAACGACGCGACGCAGCCGCACGGCTCGAGCGGGCACGGATGCACGCGCGGGTTCAGGATCTCCTCGCGCACGGTGACCTCGGCGCTCGCAAACGCAGCGTCGGCGGCGGCCTTGTCGCCGGCTTCCCACGTGAAGATGTGGTTCGGGTGCGTGCGCGGTCCGTGCCCGACCTCCTTCCTGTCGGCGATGTCCTCGCGGATGATCGGCGCATCGGGCGCCATCGCCTTCTTCGGGTCGACGATCGCTGGCAGCTCCTCGTAGTCGACTTCCACGAGCGCCGCGCCGTCGGCCGCCGCGTAGCGGTCGGTCGCGAGCACCATCGCGACTTCCTGATACTGGAAGCAGACCTTCTGGTCGGCGAGGACCGCCTGCACGTCGCCGCCCAGCGTGGGCATCCAGTGCAGGTTGACCGGCTTGAGATCCTCGGCGGTCAGCACCGCGACCACGCCCGGCGCGGCGAGCGCCTTGGTCTTGTCGATCTTCTTGATGCGCGCATGCGCGTAGGGGCTGCGCACGATCGCGCCGAACAGCATCCCCGGCAGCTTGATGTCGTCGACGTAGCTGCCCTGGCCGCGGATGAAGCGCGCGTCCTCCTTGCGCAGCAGCGGGGTGCCCATCCCCTGCAGCTTGGCTTGCCGTTCCTGAATGTCGGACATGTCGCCCATGGTCGTCTCCGTTGTCGTTGCTGCGCGAGGATTTTTCAGGCGGCCGCCCGCACCGACGCGAGCTTGCGCGCGGCCGACTGCACGGCCTTGACGATGTTCTGGTAGCCCGTGCAGCGGCACAGATTGCCGGCCAGCCCGTAGCGGATCTCCTGCTCGGTCGGGTTCGGGTTCTCCTGCAGCAGCCGGTACGCGCGCACCAGCATGCCCGGCGTGCAATAGCCGCATTGCAGTCCGTGCTCCTCGTGGAACGCCTGCTGGATCGCGTGCAGCGCGCCGCCCTGCTCCAGACCCTCGACCGTGAGCACTTCGCTGCCGTCGCATTGCACGGTCAGCATCGTGCAGGCTTTCACCGACATTCCGTCGACGTCGACGGTGCAGGCGCCGCAATGCGATGTCTCGCAACCGATGTGCGGACCGGTGTGCGCGAGTTTCTCGCGCAGCGTGTGGATCAGCAGTTCGCGCGGCTCGGCCGCGACCTCGACCGCCTTGCCGTTCAGCTTGAACGCCACTTTGTGCGTGTTCGCCACTTTCGTCTCCCCGGATTGGTCATGCCTTGGCGCGCGCAGCGGCAGCGGCCAGCGCGCGCCGCGTCATCTCGCCGCACATGGCGGTCTTGTAGGCCGTGTCGCCGCGCTGATCGGGCGTCGGATCGCACAGGCTCATCGCCAGGCGCGCCGCCTCGTTCAGGGTCTTCTCGTCGAGCGGCTTGCCGGCAACGAAGTCCTCGACCGCGCGCGCCTTGACGGCGGTCGGCGCGACGTTCGTCAGCCCGATGCTGGCCCTGGCGACGTTCGGGCCCTTCATTTGCAGCACGACGGCCGCGGCGGCGGTGGCAAAGTCGCCGGTCTTGCGCTTGAGCTTCTGATACGACCAGCCGGACCCGGCGGGCGGGATCCGAATGCGGATGCGCGTGAGGATCTCGTCGGGTTCGAGTTGCGTCGAATACAGCCCGAGGAAGAAGCCGTCGGCTTTGACCGTGCGCTCGCCTCTCGGCCCCGCCAGCACGAACGATGCGTCGAGCGCGAGCATCAGAGCGGGATGGTCGTTGCCCGGGTCGCCGTGCGAGATGTCGCCGCCGATCGTGCCCTTGTAGCGCACCTGCGGGTCGGCGATCAGCCCCGCGCCTTCGACCAGCAGCGGCAGCTTGTCGGCGAGCAGCTTCGAGCACAGCAGGTCGTTCTCGGTGGTCATCGCGCCGATGTGGACTTCGTCGCCCACCTGCGCGATGCCGCGCAGTTCTGGGATGCGACCCAGGTCGATCAGGTGCGACGGCGCCGCGAAGCGCAGCTTCATCATCGGCAGCAGGCTGTGGCCGCCCGCCAGCAGCTTCGCGTCGGCGCCCAGATCGCCGAGCAGCTTGATCGCGTCGGGGACCGAGCGTGGCGCGTGGTACTCGAATCCGGCTGGAATCATCGTCGTCTCCTTGGTCGCCGGGGGTCTGATCGCCCCCGATCGTGGCCATCGAACATAGCGAGGACGCGCCGCACCATGGAGCGGCCTTTCACGAACCGCACGCGGACGAACACGAACTGCGCCGTCGGGCGCACGAGGAGTCGAAAGTGCCTTGCGCGGTCAGCGCTCGCCGAGCGCTTCGCCGATGCCCAGGTGTTCGAGCAGCCGCGGCACGCTGGCGCGCGCCACCGGCAATCCGCGGTCGTCGCCGGCGAGTTTCAGCAGGACCTTGCCTTCGTCGCGAACGATCTGCTCGGCGAAGTCGAGGTTCGCGAGATAGCTGCGATGGATGCGCAGAAACGATCCCCGATCGAGCCGGCTCTCCAGATCGCCGATCGTCAGATTGCAGAAGCTCAAGCCCTGCGCGGTATGCACCCAGGTGTAGTGGCCTTCGGCACGCACGTAGCGCACCGCGGAGGCATCGACCAGCACGATGCGGTTGCCCGCGACGGTCGGGATCTTCAGCAGTTGCCGCTTGTGGTCGGCGCGCGGTGTGCCCGGGTCGTCGCGGATCACCTGCTCGGTGATGTCGTAGAACACCAGCGTGTAGCCGGTCGTGTCGTCGTTCTGGTTCGACATCTTGGCCACCTTGACCAGCAGCACCCGCTCGGGGATGTTGATGATCATGGTCATCGGCGGCGGGTTGCTGACCGGGCACTCGGCCTGGTCGAGCAGGAACCTGACTTTGGACTGCGAGCGCTCGGGATGGAACGACAGCACGATCTTCTCGAACGGCTGCTTGTCCTCGACTGGCAGCGTGCGCCGCGCGAAGCTGTTCATCGCGACGACCCTGAGGTCGCGGTCGAGTTGGACCAGTCCGACGTCGCTGCGTTCGAGCAGATAAAGCGGACTGCCCGCCACCATGCGCGTATCCATGTCCCGTCTCCCGCCGATCGCTCCGGCCGAGCGGCGCGCCGCGCGATCGGCGGCACGCGCCCGGGCAACGCATCAATCGTATACGACGCGCCGCCATGTCCGCGCCCGCGGCGCCCACGGCGCGTTGCGGCGCACCGGTTTGTACCGGGCGCTCAGTGCGGCGCCGCCGCCGATGCCGCGCTGGCCCTGCTGGGGGCGGCCTCGCGGCGGGACCCGGCGGCGGGCCGGCGCGCCGCTCGCGCCGCCGCCCGCTTGCGCGCCGCCGCCTGTTTCGCGCGCGCCTCGAGCGCGAGCTGGCGTACCCGCTCGATGTCCTCGTCGCTGAACGGACCGTTGACGCCGGAGATCGCGGCGAGCTTCATGCCGTGCTTCAGTCCGAGCTTGTAGATCTCGCGCACCTTCTCCCACTCGATCGAGCGGCCGACGGTGAAGTTCTCGAAGCGGCCTTCGAGCGCGAGCACGATCGTCTCGGCCAGACACGCGTACACGACGCCTTTCGGCAGGCCGATGTTCTTCATCTGCACGTCGCCGGGCACCTGGATCTCGCCGGACTCGATCACCAGCACGTCGGGGCGTTTGGCGACTTCCTCGGGCGGGATGTCGAGCGGGCGCGCGACATCGGTGATCACGCAGCCGGGCTTGACCTTCATGATGTCGAGCACCCTCTTGCCCGCGGCGGAAGTCGCGGTGACGATCATGTCCATGTCGGCGAGGTACTTGTCCGCGCGCGCAGCGAGGTGAAGCTGGGCGTCGGGGGTCTCCTTGAGGATCGACTCCTTCAGCGCGAGCAGCTTCGCCGCGTCCGGCGCGACGAGGTAGACCTCCTCGGCGGCCTTGGCCAGCAGGCGCGCGCAGACCGAACCGATCGAACCGGTCGCGCCGACGACCATCGCCTTGGCCTTGACGCGCGCCTTGCCTTTGGGCATCGGCAGCAGCTTCATCCGCAGCACGGCGTCGTGCGCGGCCCACAGCGCGCCGGAGGCGCTGTACGAATTGCCGGTCGTGATCGGCAGCGGCGCGCGCCTGGCGACGGTTACGCCGGCGTCGCCGACCACCTTGGTGAACGCGCCGAGCCCCATGATCTGCGCGCCGAGCTTGCGCGCCATCTTGGCCGCGTCGAGCAGCCGTCGGTAAGTGAACTCGGGACTGCGGCTCATGATCTCGCGCGGCGTGCCGCCGACTGAGATCAGCCAGCCCTCGGCCTCGACACCGGTCGGCGACTTGATCCCGGTCACGCGCGAGTAAACGAACGGCGGCGCGTACGCCATGATCTTCTCGACCGAGTCCAGGAACACCGGCGGCGACACGCGCGACAGGACTTCGATCGGCTTGACGACCTTGAAGTACTCCTGCGACAGCGGGTGGATCACGAACGCGAAGCGGTTGACGCGCTTGAAACCGTTCGGATAGATGATGCGGGGCTCGAGCGCGAGCTCGGTGATCATGTCGAGGTAGTCGTCGTCGAGCAGCTCGTCGGGCGCCTTCCCCGTGGCGGCGACGATCATCGCGTCGAGCAGGTGCGGTCCGAGCACGTGGCCCGCCATGAACGGCGCGCCGTCGATCACCACGTGCACACCCTTGTCGCGGAACTGCGCGATGCGCTCGTCGTTGACGGTCGAGGTGATGATCGTCTTGCCGGCCAGCTCTTCGATCCCGAACCCGTCCAGCTCGTGCACGGGCGCGACGATCACGTTGGCGCTCGCCATCGCCTTGCGCAGCACGTGGCCCGCCCACCATTCGAGCACCGGCGCCGCCGGCAGTCGGCGCGGCTTCCAGTCGGCGACGTAGTGCACGCCTCGCATGTACAGCGTCAGCGCGTCGAGCGAGGTCAGCAGCTTCGGAACGCCGAGCTGGCGCACCGGGTCGGCGAACTGCAGGTTGTCCGTGTACTCGGACAGCGCCATCGCCAGCTTGTAGTCCGCGGTGCCCGAGAAGAACAGCACCTTCGTGTTATTGAAGTAGTTGCGCAGACTCATCTGCGCGTGGCGCACCGCCCATTCGAGGAAGATCTCGCCGAGCCGCGCGCCGGCCGTCACCGGCACGCGCGTGACGAGCTGCGCGAGCTGCATGCCGGGGTCGCCGTCGGCGCCGCCGAGCGCCGTGCGGGCGTCGCCGGCGATGCCCAGACCGATCGCGTCGGCGCGCGCCTCCCAGTGGCGCAGCAACTCGGCCGCGCGCTCGGCGCTGTGGTCCGCACCGACCCGCCGCACGGTCATCCGGTGCCCGAGAAAGCGGGTGGTGAACTCGAAGTCCTGGCTGCGTGCGCCGAGGCTGACGCCGATCACAGTCTTCATCTGAAATCCGTGCCGAAATATGCCCGTGCGCCGAGCGCGCGGTGCGCTCGGACGATCAGTCAATCACAGCTTGCGGAGAATGCTTTTGATTCCGAACAGGCTCGGTGAGTTCGCCCGCACGGTCGGGCTGCCGGCAGCGAAGCGCATCGCCGGGCTGGTCACGCGCGTGCTGCCGATCCCGCAACCGACGCTGCTGGTCGGTCCCGGCGCGAGCGCGCGGCTGGGCCGGGTGATCGCCGGCTTCGGCCACCGCCGCATCATGGTGGTCACCGACCCGGTCGTCGCCAAGCTCGGACTGGTCGAGCCGCTGACGGACGCGCTCGGCGGCGGCCGGCCGGATGCGAAGGAAGGCTTCGTCTTGTTCGACGAGATCGCCGCGGACGCGCCGATCCCGGTGATCGAGAAAGGCATCGAGGTGTTCCGCTACGCCGGGTGCGATGCGCTGGTGGCGATCGGCGGCGGCTCGGCGATCGACGCGGCCAAGGCGATCGGGCTGGCCGCCGCGAATCGCAAGCACCCGCGCGAACTGGTCGGCTACTTTCGCGGCCTGCACGCTCCGCCGCCGATCTACGCGGTGCCGACCACCGCCGGAACGGGCTCCGAAGTGACCGTGGCCGCGGTGATCTCGGACCCGCAGCGCGAAGCGAAGCTCGTCATCGCCGATACGCGCATCGTGCCGAAGATGGCCGCGCTCGACCCGGAGCTGATGGTCGGGCTGCCGCGCGAGGTGACCGCCGCGTCCGGCATGGACGCGCTGACGCACGCGATCGAGGCGTTCATCGGCTACTGGGGCACGCCGTTCACCGACCGCATGGCGCTCGCCGCCGTCGGCATGATCTTCGAGAACCTGCCGATCGTCTGCGAAAACGGCAAGGACCTGGTCGCGCGCGAAAAAATGGCGCTCGCCTCGACGTACGCGGGGCTGGCATTCACGCGCGCCAACGTCGGCAACGTGCACGCGATCGCGCACCAGCTCGGCGGCAAGTACCACACGCCGCACGGACTGGCCAACGCGATCATGTTGCCGCACGTGCTGCGGTTTTCGCGCGACGCGATCACCGACAAGCTCGCCGCGCTCGCGCGGCACGCGAAGCTGGGCGGCGCGGACGAACCGCAAGCCGAGCTCGCGCAGAAGTTCATCGACTCGATCGACGCTCTGAGCCGCAGGATCGGCATCCCGCGCACGCTCGACGCGCTGCGCGAGGAGGACATCCCGCAACTGGCCCGCGCGGCCTGCCGCGAAGCCGACTTCAACTACCCGGTGCCGCGGGTGATGTCGCAGGCCGACTGCGAGGCGTTGCTGCGCGCGGTGCTGCC
>JBFMFC010000086.1:0-11375 GCA_040752195.1 Pseudomonadota bacterium
AGCGACTCGGCCACCAGCACGTCCCAGTCGCGTGCGGAACCGAGCGCCCGCGCGATCCAGCGCAGGTCGGCCGCGAGCCGCGCGGAGACCTCGACGTGCCGGCGCAGCAGCCGCAGCGCGCAGCGCATGCGCCGCAGCGCGACCCGCGCCTGGTGGACGAATTCCGGGTCGTCGTGCGCCAGCGCGCCGTGCGCATTGGCGAGCAGCACCTCCGTCGCCCGGCCGATCGTGCGCTTCAGCGCCGCCTCGGCGTCGTCGTCGGCGCGCGCGCCGGCGGAAAGCCGCTGCGCATTCGCCTTCACGGGTTGCGGCAGCGCGCGCGCGGCGAGCCGTTGTCCGCGCCGCGCCTTCGAATCGCCGTACGGCAGCAGCGCGATCGCCCCGCCGCGCCCGGCGCGCGCGATGCCAAGCGCGAACGCGGGCAGCGCCTCGGCGGCACCCGACTTCAGCTCCAGTTCGAGTTCACGAATGGCATCCGCGCGATCGCCTGCGATGATTTCGCCGACGTCGAGCGCCACCTCGATGCGCGCCGCGTCCCGATCGACGATCCAGGTGTCGCGGACGAACCGCGTCCGGAACTGCTCGACCAGGCGCACGCGCGGCGCGAGCAACGAAGCGGCCGGCGTCTGCGCAAGGCGCGCGCGATCGAGGCGCGGCCGTGCCAGCGCCCATTCCCATTCGCCGCGGCGGGCAAGCGCCGATGACCCGGCTTCCGACTTCAGCGTCTGGATCCAGCGCCGGCCCACGCGACGGATTCGCAGAGCGAAGCCGGCCGCCGCGAGCAGGCCGTCGGCCGTGTCGTAGTAGATCGTCTCCAAGCGCATGCGCCGCGCGCGGCCGAAGCGTTCGAGGCGACGGCGCAGTCGCGGCAAATCGGCGGCCGCAACAGTGAGCTTCAGCTCGACTTCGATCGCTTCGGCCGTCGGCATGCAAGCTTGCGCGAAGATGGACGCCCGGCAGCGCAGGCGGCCTGCGGCGGTCGCTGATGAAAGCCACGCCCCACGCGCGCCCGTCAACAGCCGGAATCGCTGTTCGATCGCGACGGCCGCCTCGTCGCGCGCGACCTGCGGCGCTTTCAACGGCCGGGGGCAGGCTGAGTCAGCGCCGCTCGACCCGGCCCTCGACCGTCACGGTGGCCGTTCCTTTGTTTTCCCACATCAGGCAGTAGTCGTCGCTCGACTCGGCCTGGAACGTCGCGTCCGCGCTCTTCGTGGCCGCGCGCCTGACCGGATACAGCACTTCCTTGCCTCGGTGATGATGGATGTTGAAGTCGACCGCGCCGTCAGCTTCGAAGCGGTACGCGATCGTCCGTCCGGCCTCCACCTTCAGGCAGTGCTCGTCGAACTTGCCGGCGCCGATCGTCAGGCGGAACCCGTCGCCTGCGGCGGACCCGCCGGCGATGGCCGCGAGCACGACTGCAAGCGCGGTACGCAATGAGTCATCCATGCGGCGGAGTCTAATCCCCCAGCGTTTATCGGGCATGGAACCCCTCCGACGGGAGGTGGTCAACGTCAGGTCCCTGCCGCTAAACTCCGCGCATGCGCCGAATCCTGCTCATCGTGCTCGCGCTCGTGCTTCCGCTCAAAGCGGTGGCCGCGGGCGTCGTGCCGATCGTCGGCGCACCGGAGCACGTGCACACGGCTGCGCACGCGCCCGGCCCGATGCACGCCGGGCACGTGTATGCAGCCGCCGCGCAGGTACACGACGGCGTCGACGCGCATTCACACGATGCGTCGACGCCGGCGAACACGTTGCACGAGCACGCCTGCCCGCACCTGGGCATGGCGTCAATCGTGCCGCCGCTGGCGGCATTCGAGGCCGGCCACTGCGCGCCGCGCGCGCCGAGCGCGTTCGTCGCGCACTTCGTTTCGATCGTCCTCGACGTTCCTTCGCCGCCGCCGACCCGGCGCGCGTAGTCCCGTTTCGCAGCCGCGGCGGACCCCCGCGGTTTCCCCGTGCGGTGCCCGCTGGCGGCCCGCGCAACATTGATCGACCCGAGGAATCCGATGTCGCGATCCACATCGCTATGTGCGGCTACGCTCGTCTTCGCGTGGACCGCCGCCTTTGCGCAGGGCCGTACCGCCGATCCACCCGCGCCCGGACAGGGCACCGGCGCACTGCCCAGCTACGTTTCGCCGCTGCGCGACTACCGCGCCTTCGCCGACGAGCCCGTCGCCTCCTGGCGCGAAGCCAACGAGACCGTTCGTCGCGTCGGCGGCTGGCAGGCGTACAGCCGCGAGTCCTACCAGGCTTTGCGCAGGCCGGCGCAGCAGGCGCCGGCGCAGCGTGACTCGCACGACGCTCATCACGGAGGCAAACGGTGAGCCGCGCAATCCGAATCTCGACGGCGGCGGCCGCCGCCGTCCTGCTCGCGGGTTGCGCGACGCTGTCGATCGAAGCCGACCGCGCACAATTGCAGGCGTTCTCGCAGGACGCGTTGGGCGCGAACGTCGCGCGCCTCGCGACGGACGAGGCGCGGCGCGAGGCCGCCGCCGAAGTCGAGCGGCTGCTCGCTGCGCCGCTGTCGGCCGACGACGCGGTGCGCATCGCGCTCGCATACAGTCCGACGCTGCAGAGCCTGCTGGCGCAGGCCGACGCGGCTTCGGCGGCCGCAACGCAGTCGGCGCGGCTGCCCAATCCCGTGTTCGCATTCGAGCGGCTCGTGCGCAGCGAAGGCGGCGCCACCGACAAGGACATCGGCCGCACACTGAGCTTCTCGCTGCTCGACCTGCTGACACTGCCCGCGCGCACGCGCATCGCCGAGCACAGGCAGCAGCAGCTTCGCCTGCAGTCCGCAGCCGGCGTGCTCGCCGCCGCCACCGAGGCGCGCGCGGCCTGGGTGCGCGCCGTCGCCGCACAGCAGTCGGCCGCGTACTTCGAGCAGGTCATGCGCGCCGCCGAAGCGAGCGCGGAGCTCGCGCGGCGGATGCAGTCGGTCGGCAACTACAGCCGACTGCAGCGCGCGCGCGAGCAGGCCTTCTACGCCGACGCCGCCGCGCAGTACGCGCGCGCGCAGGTCGCCGCCGCAGGTGCGCGCGAAGCGCTGGTCCGCGCGCTCGGACTCGACGGCGCGCAGGCCGCGCGGCTGAAGCTGCCCGATCGCCTGCCGGATCTTCCCAAGACGCCGCGCGACGAAGCCGAAGTCGCACGCCGCGCGTTCGCCGAGCGGCTGGACGTGCGGCTGGCGCGGGCCGAACTGGACTTCACCGCGCGCAGCCTGGGGCTCGCGCGCGCCACCAGCGTGATCGACGGCCTTCATCTGGCAGGCGTGCGCAACAGCGAAACCGGCAAGCCGCCGCAGAAAGGGTACGAGATCGAGTTCCCGCTGCCGTTGTTCGACTTCGGCGATGCGCGCCGCGCGCAGGCGCAGTCGATCTATCTGGCGCAACTGCACCGCACGGCGCAGGTCGCCGTCGAAGCGCAGTCGCGGCTGCGGGAAATCTACGGCGGCTATCGCACCGCATACGATCTGGCGCGGCACTACCGCGACGAGATCGTGCCGCTGAGGAAACGCATCGCCGACGAAATGCTCCTGAAGTACAACGGCATGCTGATCGGCGTCTTCGATCTGCTCGCCGACGCGCGCGAGCAGATCGGCTCGGTGATCCAATCGATCGAGACGCAGCGCGACTTCTGGCTCGCCGACGCCGCGCTGCAGGCCGCGCTGCTCGGCCATCCGCTCGCCGCACCGGCGATCGAGGCGCGCGCATCCGCCGGTGGGGCGCCCGACAAGGCGCACTGAATCGAAAAGAGGATTCGATGACATCACGACGCAGTTTCATTGCGGGTGCCGGTGTGCTGCTGGGTGCAGCCGGCGTGACCCGCGCGGCGCTGGGCGCGGTGCCCGAGGCAGTGGTCGCCCCGGGGGCCACGATGGCGCCGCCGCTCGCTCCGAGCGCTGGCCGCCCGTACAACCCGGTGGTCACGCTCAACGGCTGGACACTGCCCTTCCGCATGAAAGACGGTTGGAAGGAGTTTCATCTCGTCGCCGAGCCGGTCGTGCGCGAGATCGCGCCCGGCATGAAGGCGCATCTGTGGGGCTACAACGGACAGTCTCCGGGGCCGACGATCGAGGTCGTCGAAGGCGACAAGGTCCGCATCTTCGTCACCAACAAGCTGCCCGAGCACACGTCGATCCACTGGCATGGCCAGCGCCTGCCCAACGGCATGGACGGCGTGGGCGGACTGACGCAGCCGCAGATCAACCCGGGGCAGACCTTCGTCTACGAGTTCGAGGCGCGCCGCCCCGGCACCTTCATGTATCACCCGCACGCCGACGAGATGGTGCAGATGGCGATGGGCATGATGGGCTTCTGGGTCACGCATCCGAAGGATCCCAAGCGCACGCCGGGCTACGCCGACGTCGACCGCGACTTCTGCTTCCTGCTGAACGCCTACGACATCGAGCCCGGCGCCTTCACGCCGAAGATCAACACGATGCTCGACTTCAACCTGTGGACGTGGAACTCGCGCAGCTTCCCGGGGATCGACCCGTTGCCGGTGCGGCTGGGCGACCGCGTCCGCATCCGCATCGGCAACCTGACGATGACCAACCATCCGATCCATCTGCACGGTCACGAGTTCGTCGTCACCGGCACCGACGGCGGATGGACGCCGCCCGCCTCGCGCTGGCCCGAGGTCACCGTCGACGTGGCGGTCGGCCAGATGCGCGCGATCGAGTTCGAGGCGACCGAGCCCGGCGACTGGGCTTTCCACTGCCACAAGAGCCATCACACGATGAACCCGATGGGGCACGACGTGCCCACGATGATCGGCGTCGATCACCGCGAGGTCGTCACGCAGATCAACCGGCTCATCCCCGAGTACATGGTGATGGGCGAACGCGGGATGGCCGACATGCAGGAGATGGAGATGGCGCTGCCCGACAACACGCTGCCGATGATGACGGGCACCGGCCAGTACGGGCCGCTCGAAATGGGCGGCATGTTCACCGTGGTCAAGGTGCGCGAAGGGCTCGCGCGCGGCGACTACAAGGACCCCGGCCCCTACAAGCACCCGGCGGGAACGCGCGCGTACGAGTGGAAAGGCGAAAGCGCCAACCCGGTGCGCGCGCCGACCTCGCGCGCCACGGAAATCCATCCCGCCACGGGGCGCGCCACCGGCTTGCGCGAGATCGAGCTGAAAGTCCGCAAGCCGAACTCGCACTCGCATCGATGAGCCCTTCCCCGCCCCTTCTGTCCCTGATCCCCTTCCTCGGGGCAGAGGGGTTTCGAGCCGCAAACGGTCGTCGACCGTTTGCAAACATTGACAAAGGAGAACTCTCATGCACCGATCCACCCTTCTGATCGCCGCGCTCTTCGCGACCGGCGCAGCGCTTGCTCACGGCACGCAGACGCACGCCGACGGTCCGAACCTCGAGATGGTCGAAAAGGCGTTCGGGCGGACCGGCGATCCGAAGAAGGTCACGCGCACGATCCGCATCAGCGGCCACGACACGATGCGCTATTCGCCGTCGAAGATCACCGTGCGGCAGGGCGAGACGATCCGCTTCGTCGTCGCCAACCAGGGCAAGGTGTTCCACGAGACGGTGCTCGGAACGATGGACGAACTGCGCGAACATGCCGAGTGGATGAAGAAGCACCCGACGATGGAACACGACGCGCCCTACATCGTCCATCTGCCCCCCGGCAAGAAGGGCGAAATGGTCTGGCAGTTCACGCAGGCCGGGGAGTTCTACTTCGCCTGCCTGATCCCGGGCCACTTCGAGGCCGGGATGGTGGGTTCGATCAAAGTCGTTTCGAGTGGACAAGGGGATTGACATGAGCATCGACGTATTCCGCCGCGCGTTGATCGCAGCCGCGCTTCTGGCGCCGCTGGCAGTCGCCGCGCAAGCCGCCCCCGCCGACGCCGACATGGCCAACGGCGAAGTTCGCCGCGTCAGCAAGGAGCAGAGCAAGATCACGCTGCGCCACGGCGAGATCAAGTCGCTCGAGATGCCGCCGATGACGATGGTGTTCACGGTGCGCGACCCCAAGCTGCTCGACGCGGTCAAGGTCGGAGACAAGGTGCGATTCCGCGCGGCGAAGGAAGACGGCGGCACCTACGTCGTCACCGCGATCGAACCCGCGCCCTGAGCGCGCGATGAAGGGGCGGCGCGACGCGCTGCGCGCGGCGGGGCTGGCCGCCACCGCGCCGCTGTGGCCGGCGGCGGCGCGCGGCAAGGTGCGACCGCGCCGCGTCGGCATCGCGTTCAGCAGCGGCGGCCTGCATGGGCTCGTTCACGTCGGCGCAATCCGCGCATTCCGGCAGTTCGGTTTGCGCCCGCACGCGATCGCGGGTTGCAGCGTCGGCGCGATCGCCGGCGCGCTGTGGGCCGCCGGGCTGCCCGTCGAGGAGATCGAAGCGGCCGCGCTCGACGTGTCGTGGCGTGAAGCCGATCGCTGGCGCCTGCCGCGCTACGGGCTTGCGCGGCTCGGCAGGCTCGAGCGATTGATCGACGAGCGCACCAACGGCGCGCGCATCGAGTCGCTCGACATCGCGTTCGCCGCAGTCGCGACCAACCTCGCGACCGGCCGCAGCGAGATCCTGACGCGCGGCGCCCTCGCGCCCGCGGTCGCCGCGTCCTGCGCGGTGCCGATCCGCTACGAACCGGTCGAGATCGACGGCCGCCAGCTCGTCGATGGTGCGCTGACGGCGCCGCTGCCGGTGGACGCCGCGCGCGTACTCGGCGCCGACTTCGTCATCGCGATCGACGTCGCGTACCGGCCGTACGAAGAAGCGGTGACCGGCATCACCGGCATGGCGTTCCAGATGTTCCACATCATGGTCAACCAGTTGATCGCCGAACAGGTCCGGCGCGCCGACCATGCGATCCGGCTCGACGTGCATTCGCTTGCGATGGGAAGCGGAGAGCGCGCGCTGATCGATTTCGGCGAGAAGGTCGTGCGTGAAGCATGGCCGGCGCTGCGCCAGCTCATCGGCACGTAGGAAGAACGGCCAGCGATCGTGAGCGACGCGATGACGGTCCGATCCCTTTTACCGCACGAGCATTCGCCGGATGCCGCGACGCCTCACGCAGGCACGACGGCAACGGAGATGGACCGATGAAGCCGACCGCGGCAAGCAGCGCACGGTTGCGCTGGATTTACGCCGCTTTCGCCGTCGCGGTCACGCTGGTCGCCGCGCTGATCTGGTGGGACGCCGCGCAGCGCGGCAATGCGCGCGGGGACGGCGCAATTCCCGACATGAACGACGCGCGCCGCATCGCCGCCGGCAAGCGCGTGTACGACACGCACTGCGCGGCGTGCCATGGCGCGAACCTCGAAGGCCAGCCCGACTGGAGGACGCGCCGCGCCGACGGAAAACTGCCGGCACCGCCGCACGACGACAGCGGCCACACCTGGCATCACCCGTTCGACGTGCTGTTCGCGATCACCAAGCACGGCCTGGTTCCGCCGTACGCACCCGCCGGGTACGCGACCGACATGCCCGCCTTCGAAGGGCGACTGAGCGACGACGAGATCTGGTCCGTGCTCGCCTACATCCGCAGCCGCTGGTCGGAGAAAGTGCGGGCGACACACGACGAGCTGCAACGTCAGGTCGCGGCGCAGCGGGCGCAGACCACGAGGCGCTAGAATGACCCATTCCGTCGGCGATCTGGATAGCCGCAATGGTGAGTGCGCCGCGAGCCTCGTTCGCGCAGCCGTGTCATCCGTTTCGGACGTCGTACCGGTCGAGCCAGGGCGGGCGCGCTACTCGGAAAGGGGGCGTCAAGACTTCTGTGTGTGCTGCGCCTCGGAGACCTGTCCACGGCGGCGGCCGTCGCTTGCGACGAACGACCGACGCGGCGGGCGAGTCGGGGTCGCATTCGCACGCGGCCGCTCTCGTGAGTCGATCGCCGTAGGCGATCGCGAATGGGTTCATCGCCTCGCGCCATTCCTTGGCCGCTCGACCCCGGTCGGCCGTGATGTTGCGCAACGCCAGGCAGATCGGTTTGGTTGCGGCATCGTCGCTGGGGAAGCGCCCGCGCGTCTCGATGATCTTGCACAGCCGGCTGTGGACGCTGTCGATTGCGTGGGTGGTTTGAACCACCCGCCGCACCGCCGGCGCGAAAGTGAAGAACGGGATCACGCGGTTCCAGGCGCGGCGCCAGGCAGCCACCGCGGTCGGGCTCTTCTGGCCGCAGGGTCCCCGCTCGAACTCGTCAAGCGCATCGGCGGCGGCGTCGGCGCTCGGGGCCGTGTAAACCGGACGCAGTGCCGCGGCCGGCAGCTTGCGGTCCTTCCAACTCGCGTCGTCCAGGTTGTTGCGGATCAGGTGCACGCTGCAGGTCTGCAGCGTCGTGGCCGGGAACACCGCGCCCAGCGCCTCGCCGGTGCCCTTCGGCCCGTCGGTGACCGCAATCAGGATGTCGGCAACACCGCGGGTCTTCAAGCCGCTGAAGACCTTGAGCCAGAACTTCGCACCCTCGGTGTTCTCGATCCAGATTCCCAGGTTCTCGCGCGTGCCGTCGGGCAGCACCTCAAGCGCCAGGTCGATCGCCTTGTTGCACACCACCGCGTCCTCGCGGATCTTCACCCGCGGGGCGTCGAAGAAGAAGACCGGGTACAGCGCCTCCCGCGGCCGGAACTGCCGGGCACCGACCTCGGCCATCACGGCGTCGGTGACGGCGCTGATGAACTCGGGACCGACTTCGCGACCGTACTGTTCGCGCAGGAAGGCGTGGATCTCGCGCATCGCCATGCCGCGCGCGTACATGGCGATGATCTTGCCGTCGAAGAGTTCCTTGGGGATCGGCGGCAGCGCCACCGCAGCGGCCCCGGCCGCCTTGGTCGTCTTTCTCTTCATCGGCATAGAGGCTCCTGTTGTCGCTCATCCCATGCCTCACACACAGAACTTCGGACACCCTCCGCCAGCGCGCTCAGCGACGCGGCCGCGCGCAAAGCCACCCCGGGCTGCGCCCTCCGCGCCCTTGCGCGCACCATGGACTTGCACCACGGTGGGGGACACGAACCGAGCCGACACCGCAGCACAGAAAAGCGGCTTCATCCGCCAGATGACCTGCCGATGACTTGTTCGAAAGTTATCTATCACGCGCCCGCCGGGTTGTCTGCCTACGATGCAAGGCCCGTTCCATAAGATTCCGTAAGACCCGCCACCTTCTCAGGACATACGGGGCACGCACGTCATGCGAGTGCTACTCGTCGAAGACGAACGCCACGCAGGCGAATATCTGGTCAAAGGGCTGGGAGAGAACGGCTGCGTCGTGGACTGGGTTCGCAACGGCACTGACGCCGTCCACATGGCCTCGACGTCAAACTACGACGTCATTGTGTTGGACGTTGGTTTGCCTCAGATGGATGGGTGGGAAGTGATCAAGCACGTCCGCAGTGAAAGCCAGACGCCGGTGCTCTTCCTTACCGCGCGCGACCGCGTCGAGGACCGCGTCAAGGGACTCGAACTCGGCGCTGACGACTATCTAGTCAAACCCTTCGCCTTCTCCGAACTGCTGGCACGGCTGCGTGCGTTGCAAAGGCGTGGGAAGTATCAGGAGCCGCACGTGATGCGCGTGGCCGATCTGGAGGTGCATGTGCTACGCCGCCGAGTCGAGCGTGCGGGGCACAGAATCGACCTCACGGCCAAGGAGTACGCGTTGCTGCTTCTGCTGCTGCGCCGGACCGGAGAGGTGCTGTCGCGCACGACGATCGCCGAACAGGTGTGGGACATGAACTTCGACAGCGACACCAACGTCGTCGAAGTGGCCGTGCGCCGCCTGCGCGCGAAGATCGACGATCCATTCGGGAAGAAGCTGATTCACACCGTACGCGGCTTCGGGTACGTGCTCGAGGACAGGGGCTGACGACGGCCGCCCCAAACACGCCGCCAGGATCCGTTTTGTCGTCGTCCGTGCTCGGCCGTGCTCTCCATCCGTCGCTGGCGTTGCGCTTGGCGCTGCTGTTCGCGCTGGGATCGTCGGTCCTTCTGCTGGCGCTCGGCGTCGGTCTGGCCTGGTTGGTGCGAATCCAGCTCGAAGCGCGCGATCGCGAGGAGATCGACGGCAAGACCGAGGTCGTGCTGCATCTGTTCGGGGAACTGAGAACCGCCGAGAAGATTGCAGCCAACCCGACCCGCTTCGCTGACATCGTCATCGGGCACCCGCACCTGCAGCTCGGTCTGCGGCAGGGATCGCGTTGGCTGGTAGAACCGATGCCCGACATCCGGGCGCTGACCGGTCCGTCCGGCAGCGACCCCGTTCCGCACGCGCCGCAGCTTGGAGCGTATCAGCTGGGCGAGAACAACTGGTGGCTGCGGCGCATCGACTTCCTCGCTGAGCCCGACCGCGTCTTCACCGCTTACGTCGGTGTGCATGTCACGCCCACGCAGCAACTGCTTGCGCGCTTGGTCAACACGATGCTGGCCGTCGGTGGGCTCGGCGTGATCGCCAGCACCTTGCTCGGCTGGCTCGTCGCGCGACGAGGGCTCGCACCGATCACGAAGATCGCCCGCGAGGCTGAACGCGTGACGGCGGAACGGCTGGGGGAACCGATGCGAGCCGCGGACGCGCCGCAGGAGCTACTGGGTCTCGTGGGCGCGATTAACCGCATGCTTGACCGCCTACAAGCCTCTTTCCGCTCACTCGAGGAGTTCTCGGCCGACATCGCACACGAACTGCGCACGCCATTGAACAACCTGATGCTTCAGACCCAGGTCACGCTTTCGCGGCCCCGTTCAAGCGAGGAGTACCAGGAGGCGCTTCACTCCAACCTCGCCGAACTGGAGCATCTGCGGCGCATGGTCTCAGACATGCTGTTTCTGGCGCGGGCCGACCGTGGCATGGTCGAACTGAAGGTGGAGAGAGTGGATCTAGCGTCCGAGGCGCGCAGCGTGGCCGAGTACTTCGAAGCGGCAGCCACAGAACAGGGAAAACGAATCGAAGTGACTGGCTCGGCGAGCGCCCTCTGCGACAAGACAATGACGCGGCGCGCGCTCACGAACCTGCTGTCCAACGCGCTTCACTATTCGCCCAGTGGGTCGCGCATCTCGGTCAGGCTGGCGCAACCGGACGCAGCGCGGGCGATCGTCGAAGTGCGAAATCCCGCGCCCCCGATGTCCCAGGACGAGCTGCGCCGACTCTTTGCGCGGTTCACGCGAGGCTCTACCGCAGGCGCGTCTGACGGCGCCGGCTTGGGTCTCTCGATCGTGGCGTCGATCATGCGGCTTCACGGCGGTACGGTTACCGCCGAAAGCGATCCGTCGGGCGTGTGCTTCCGTTTGTCCTTCCCCCTTGAGCCGGCCGCCGGCCGCTGACGTGGAGTCGCGCAGCGACTCTCGCCCTTCGGCCGCGGCGCGACGCAGGAGTGAAAGCATGGATTGGCGATGCGCCCGCGGCGCGGGCCGCGCGGGCCCGCCCGCCC
>JBFMFC010000087.1:0-11279 GCA_040752195.1 Pseudomonadota bacterium
ACGGGCTGCGAGCGACGGATCGCGCGCCGGGCTAGTACCACGTCTTTCGCTTCGGATCCCAGTACAGCCACGCGCGTACGCCGCTGCGGTCGAACGGTTTCCAGGCGCCTTCGGGCTGGGCCAGCCTGTCGGCGATCGCGTACCAGGTCAGCGGATTGACGCCGATGCCGAAGTGGCTCGCCTCGACCTCGATGTTCTCGTGCAGCGGCGTGACTTTCTCGACGCTGCATTGCCAGGCGACGATGCCGTCGGTGCGGCTGTAGATCGAAGTCGTCGGCACCGACGGCGGCGTGCGCAGCGGCTCGTGGATCTGAGGTGCACCGATGCGGTGCTCGGTGACCAGCTCGTACAGGCGCCAGGCATTGGTTGCCTTCGGGTGCCCCGTAAACGGCGTTCCCATCGTGATCACCGAACGCACGTCGCGCGGGAACTCCTTGGCGAGCTCTCGCGCGTAGATGCCGCCAAGGCTCCACCCGATCAGGCTGAGTCTGCGTCGGTGCCGCTTGCGGATCTCCTTGATCCGCTCGCGACATGCGTCGAGCACGCCTGCGCGCGGGCCGCGGTTCGTCCCTTGTTCCCAGCCGTAGGCCGCGTAGCCGCGTCCTTCGAGGAAGCGGCGCAGCGGTCGCGTCGACGCGTCCGAGGCGAGCAGCCCCGGGAACACCAGCACCGGATGGCCGTCGCCCTCCGGCGCATGGGCCAGCAGCGGCAGCGCGAGCCAACTTGCGCCGTACTCCCACACGACGCGCCACTCGAGCGCAAGCCGCAGCAGCCCGGGTGCGCGCATCGGGCCGAACTCGTACCAATGTTCCGGGTAGTGCATGGCGCGCCTGGCCGCGGCGTCGGATGCGGTTTGCATGAGCTTCATGTCTGCGCCGTGTTGCGCCGGCTGTGCGCAGGTGCGCGCGGTCGCGACGGCGCGCCGGCGCGCATCGGTGTCGCGGCGGTTTCGAGATGAAGGAACAGCGAGTCGAGCCCGCTCGGCGGTTTCACGGCTGCGTTGCGGCGGCAAGTCCGGTCGCACCGATAGTACGACGCGGGCAGCGCGCAACCCAAGCGGGCGGCTGCGCCGAGCGCGACTCGCCAACGCGGTTCAATAAACTGTGCGCATGCGCATCGTTTTCGCCGGCACGCCGGAATTCGCCGCAGCTGCGCTCGCCGCGCTGATCGATGCCGCGCCGGCGCACGGCTTCGAGATTGCCCTCGTGCTGTCCCAGCCGGATCGACCGGCCGGGCGCGGCATGAAGCTCGTCGCCAGTCCGGTCAAGCAGCTTGCGGCTGCGCACGGCCTGCGCGTCGAAACGCCGTCCACGCTGAGCCCGAAGAAAGGGGGCGCCGAGGCGGCGGCCGCACACGCGCTGCTGCGGTCGGTCGACGCCGACGTGCTGGTCGTGGCCGCGTACGGCCTGATCCTGCCGCAGGAAGTGCTCGACATTCCGCGCGGCCTTGCATCGCCGGCCGGGCTGATCCGCGCGATCAACATCCACGCCTCGCTGCTGCCGCGCTGGCGCGGTGCGGCGCCGGTGGCGCGCGCGATCGAGGCCGGCGACACCGAAACCGGCATCACGCTGATGCAGATGGACGCAGGGCTGGATACCGGGCCGATGCTGGTCGCCGAGCGGCTGCCGATCGCGAGCGACGACACGACCGCGACGCTGACCGCCAAGCTCGCCGCGCTCGGCGCGCGGATGATCGTCGACGCGCTCGTGCGCGGCGCGCGCGGCGAGTTGCAGCCGCGGCCACAACCCGCCGAAGGCGTGACCTATGCACGCAAGCTCGACAAGCGCGAAGCCTGGCTCGACTGGAGCGAGCCCGCGCAGCGGCTCGCCTGCCGCGTGCGCGCCTTCGACCCGTTCCCGGTCGCATGCAGCGCGCTGCGCGGGCAGGTGATCCGCTTCTGGCGCGCGCACGCGCTGCCCGCGAGCGCGTCCGGTGCGGCCGCGTCGCCGCGGCCGGCCCGGCCGGGCACCGTGCTCGCCGCGAACGCCGACGGCGTGCGCATCGCCTGCGGCGAGGGCGTGCTGGTGGTCACCGAGCTGCAGCGCGCCGGCGGCAAGCGGCTCGCGGCGCGCGAGTTCCTCGCCGGCCTGCCGATCGCTGCCGGCGAGGTCTTCGTCAAGGCGGAGCCGGCGCCGTGAACGCGGTGCCCGTGACCGCCGGCGCGCCGCCGCTCGCCGACGCGCTGCGCGTGGCCGCGGCGGCGTGGCAGCGTTTCCGCGCGGGCGTCGCGCTCGATCGCGCGCTCGACGCCGCCGCTGCGGCCGTGGCGGCCCCGCATCCGCGGGTGGCGGCGGCGGCGCAGGACATCGCCTACCAGGCCACGCGCAACCTCGCGCTGCTCGACGCGCTGATCGCGCAACTTGCGCGCACGCCGCCCGCGCCGCCGGTGGCCGCGCTGCTCGCGATGGGGCTCGCGCAACTGCGCGCGCAGCGCCATGCGGGCTATGCGGTCGTCGACCAGACCGTCACCGCCGCGAAGGCGGATCGCGCGACGCGTGCGGCGGCCGGTTTCATCAACGCGGTCCTGCGCGAGTTCCTGCGGCGGCAAACCGCGCTGGTCGAAGCGGCGCAGCGCGACGAGACGGTCCGCTACAACGCGCCGCGCTGGTGGATCGAACGGCTGCGCCGCGCGTATCCGGCCGAGTGGACGGCGATCCTCGAGGTGCAGCGCGAACCGCCTCCGCTCGTGTTGCGCGTGAACGTGCGGCGCATCGGCGTCGACGACTACCTTCGCCGGCTCGAGCGCGCGGGCATCGCGGCCACACGCGTCGGTGCGGCCGCCGTCTGGCTGCACGAAGCGCGGCCGGTCGAGGCGATTCCCGGTTTTGCCGAGGGCCTCGTCTCGGTGCAGGACGCGGGCGCCCAGCTTGCCGCGCAGTGGCTCGGGGTGCGCGACGGACAGCGTGTGCTCGACGCCTGCGCGGCACCCGGCGGCAAGACCACGCAGCTCGCCGAGCTCGCCGACGCGCTCGCAATCGATGCGGTCGAAATCGACGCCCAGCGCGCGCAGCGCATCGAGGCCAACCTCGCGCGGCTGCGCGCACGCGAGCACGCGACGATCACGCTGCACGTGGCCGATGCGGCCGACACCGGCGCGTACGCGGCGGCCGCGCGGTACGACCGCATCCTGCTCGATGCGCCTTGCACCGCTTCAGGCGTCGTGCGGCGCCATCCGGACATCCCGTGGTTGCGTCGTGACTCCGATGTTGCGCAATTGGCAACACGGCAGTCGCAGTTGCTCGACGCGTTGTGGCCGCTGCTCAAGCCCGCTGGTAGATTGCTCTACGTGGTCTGTTCGGTTTTCCCCGAGGAAGGCGCGCGCCAGGCCGAGCGTTTCGTCGAACGCCATGCCGATGCCCGGCCGGTCCCGCTGCCCGGGCACACGGCGAACACGCTGCAATTGCTGCCCGCTTCGCTGGCGGGCGCTCCGGCCGCGTCCGCGGGCCACGCGCCGGCCGCGCGGCCGCTGCTGCACGACGGGTTCTTCCTTGCGCTGTTCGAGAAAATCTGATCGCGGACCCATGTTGCGTGCGCCCAGCCGAACCGCCGCCGTTGCGAACCGCGTCGGCGCCGCGCCGCGCCGCGCCTGGCTGCGCGGCGCGCTGCTCGCGCTGGGGCTGTGGGCGATCGCGCCCGCCGGACCCGCCGCGGCGCAGGGGATCGCGGTCGCCGAGGCCGCGCTGCGCGCGCCCGATGACGGTGAAGGCGGCGCGCTCCTCGATGCGCAATTCGACTTCGAGCTGCCGGCCGTTCTCGAAGACGCGGTCAACCGCGGCATTGCGCTGTACTTCGTCATCGACTTCGAGCTGTACCGGACGCGCTGGTACTGGTTCGACCGCAAGCTGGTCGGCACGGCGCTGACCTATCGGCTGACCTACAGTCCGCTCACGCGCCAGTACCGGCTCGCGCGCGGGACGCTGGCGCAGCCCTTCGATACGCTGGCCGAGGCGCTCGCGACGCTGCGGCGCGTGCGAAGCTGGAAGGTGATCGACGCCGGCGTGCTGCACCGGGGCGAGGACTACCGCGCGCAGACGCGCATGCGGCTGGACATCTCGCAACTGCCCAAGCCGTTCCAGGTCGACGCGCTGACCAACCGCGACTGGAACCTCGCTTCGGAGTGGCGCCCGGTGCCGGTGCCGCCCGAGCTGCTGCGCTAGTCATGGCCGCCGCGAGCCGCGTATTGCGCTACGGGCTGCTCGGCGCGCTGGCCCTGGGCGGCGTGTTGCTGTTCCTGCTCGCCTCGGCCAGCAGCAACACGCAGGCGTTCGAACGCAACTACCCCGTGCTGCTGGCGATCAACGGCGTGATCGCGGCGCTCCTCTTCGTGCTGGTCCTGGCGCTCGTCGTGCGGCTCGTCCGGCGCTGGCGGCAGGGGCGCTTCGGCGCGCGGCTGATGACGCGCTTCGCCGTGGCCTTCGCACTGATGGGCGTGCTGCCCGGCGTGCTGATCTACGTGGTTTCGGTCCAGTTTCTGTCGCGTTCGATCGAGTCGTGGTTCGACGTGCGCGTCGACCGCGCGCTCGAGTCGGGTTTGTCGCTGGGGCGCGCGGTGCTCGAAGCGCAGCTCGCGGACGTGTCCGCCAAGGCGCGCGCGATCGCGCTCGAGCTGGCCGACGTGCCCGAGGCGCAGCAGCTGCAGGCGCTCGACCGGCTGCGCGAGCGCGCCGGCATCCACGAGGCCCTGATCGTCACCGCGAGCGGCCGCCTGATCGGCGCCAGCGGCGCACGCATCGGCGATCTCGTTCCCGAGATCCCGACGGCGGCCCACCTGCGGCAGGCGCGCACGCAGCGCAGCTTTGCCGTGATCGAGGGCGATCCGCTCGCGACCGAGCCGCGCGCGGGCCTGCGCACGCGGGTGATCGTGCCGATCCCGGCCACGGGCCCGGCGGCGGCGCCGACTCGCCGCGGCCCGCCCGCCGCCGGCGCGGCGCTGCAGCCCGCCCCGCCGGTGCGCGTCGAGCCGCGCTACCTGCAACTCGTGCAGCACGTGCCGCCGTCGGTCGCGGCACACGCCGAAGCGCTGCAGAGCGGCTACCGCGACTATCAGGAGCTGTCGCTCGCGCGCAGCGGGCTGCGCAAGATCTACACGGTCACGCTGACGCTGACGTTGCTGCTCGCGGTGTTCGCCGCGATGGCGTCGGGCGTGCTGCTCGCCAGCTCGATGACGGCGCCGCTATTGCAGGTCGCCGAAGGCACCAAGGCGGTCGCCGAGGGCGACTTCCGGCCGGTGCGCGAGTACAAGGGCAGCGACGAGCTGAACCTGCTGACGCAATCGTTCAACGCGATGACGCGCCAGCTCGCCGAGGCGCGCGACGCCGTCGAGGCGCGTTCGCGCGAGCTGGAGAACGCACGCGCCTACCTGGAGCGCGTGTTGACCAACCTGTCGGCGGGCGTCATCGTGCTCGACAAGGACTACCGGCTGGTCACCGCCAACCACGGCGCAAGCCGCATCCTGGGGCTGGCGCTGACGCCGCACGTCGGCGAGCCGTTCTCGACGTTGGTGCCGGCGATGGCCGAGCAGATCGCCGGCGCCTTCGCCGACCAGCAGCTGTCGGCGTCGCCGAAGGATTCGTGGCAACAACAGATGCAGGTGCCGCGCGCGGGCGCGGCCGCCGGCGCGGAGCCGCTCGCGCTGCTGGCGCGCGGCTCGCGCCTGCCGCTCGAGGACGGGCCCGGCTACGTCGTCGTGTTCGACGACATCACGCAGGTGATCTCGGCGCAGCGCGCGCTCGCGTGGGGCGAAGTCGCGCGGCGACTCGCGCACGAGATCAAGAACCCGTTGACGCCGATCCAGCTCGCCGCCGAACGGCTGCACATGAAGCTCGCCGGCGCGCTGCCGCCCGAGCACGCCGACGTGCTCGCGCGCGGCGTGGCGACGATCGTCAGCCAGGTCGCTGCGATGAAACGCATGGTCGACGACTTCCGCGACTACGCGCGCCTGCCGCCGGCCAAGCTCGCACCGCTCGATCTGAACGCGCTGATCGAGGAAGTGGCCGCGCTGTACGGCGTCGAGCACGGCCGCGGAGTCAGCCCGACGGGCGCGCAGATCGAGCTCGCGCTCGGTGCCGACGTGCCGCCGATCGAGGGCGACGCCACCCAATTGCGGCAGGTCATCCACAACCTGATCGCCAACGCGCAGGACGCGCTGGCCACTGCCGGCGCGGCGCGCGGCGGGCGGATCGTGCTGCGCACGGCGCTGGTCAGCGTGCGCGAGCGGCGCGGCGAGCGCGCCGACGACGCTGCCGCCGCTTCGGCGGTCCGCCTTTCGGTCGAGGACAACGGTCCGGGCTTCCCGGCGAATATACTTAGGCGGGCATTCGAGCCCTACGTGACCACCAAGCCCAGCGGCACCGGGCTCGGTCTGGCGATGGTGAAGAAAATCGTCGACGAACATGGCGCCCGCGTGGAGCTGATCAATCGCAGCACCGGATCCGCAGGCGGCGCAACCGTGATCATCGTTTTCCGGCGACTGGCGCAGACCGCGCCGGCAGCCTCGGCCGCCGCGGGCGCGGCGGTGCACTGACGCGGCGGCGTGCCGCCCTGCAAGCATGGCCACCATTCTGGTCGTTGACGACGAAATCGGTATCCGCGAACTGCTGTCCGAGATCCTGTCCGACGAAGGGCACGCGGTGCTGACGGCGGAGAACGCCGGCGTCGCTCGCCGCTTGCGGCAGGCCGAGCAGCCGGACCTGGTGCTGCTCGACATCTGGATGCCCGACACCGACGGCGTCACGCTGCTGAAGGAGTGGGCGTCGAACGGGCAGTTGACGATGCCCGTGATCATGATGTCGGGGCACGCGACCATCGACACGGCCGTCGAGGCGACGCGCTTCGGCGCGCTCGACTTCCTGGAAAAGCCGATCGCGCTCGCGCGGCTGCTCGCGGCCGTCAAAAGCGGCCTCGAGCGCGGCCGCATGATGCGCAATCTGCGCACGGCACCGGCGGCACCCGCAGCGGCGGCCGCGCGGCCGGCCGAGCCCGCCGGCGGACCCGACGGCGCGTGCGTGCGCACCGTCAGTTTCGCCGGGTCGGGCGGCGTTAGCTTGGACCAGCCGCTGCGCGAAGCGCGCGACCAGTTCGAGCGCATGTACTTCGAGTATCACCTCGCGCGCGAGAACTACAGCATGACGCGCGTCGCGGACCGCGCGGGGCTCGAGCGCACGCACCTGTACCGCAAGCTCAAGCAGCTCGGCGTCGAGCTCGGGCGCGGCGCCCGGCGCGCCGAACGCAACGGACCCGAAACGGGCGGCGAATCCGGCGGTGGATCGAACTGACCGGACCAGGCGCCGGCGCGGGGGCGGTTGCTGAACACCCGATGAAGATCATCATTCTCGGCGCCGGCCGCGTCGGCACCTCGGTCGCCGAAAGCCTCGTCTCCGAAGCCAACGACATCACGGTGATCGACACCGACGGCGCGCGCATCGCCGACCTGCAGGCGCGCTACGACCTGCGCGGACTCGTCGGCAACGCAACGATGCCGTCCGTGCTGAAGGAAGCCGGCGCCGAAGACGCCGACATGCTGATCGCGGTCACCGCCAGCGACGAGACGAATCTGGTGGCCTGCAAGATCGCCGCCGACCTGTTCAACGTGCCGACCCGCATCGCGCGCGTGCGCAACACCGAGCTGCAGGAGCACCCCGAGCTCACCGGCGACCAGGGCTTCAAGGCGACGCACATCATCTGGCCCGAGCAGAGCGTCACCGATTACATCCTGAAGCTCATCGAGTTTCCCGAGGCGCTGCAGGTGCTCGAATTCGCGGACGGTCGGGCGTCGCTGATCGCGGTGCGCGCGTTCGCCGGCGGCCCGCTGGTGTCGCAGCCGATCCAGGCGCTGCGCAAGCACATCCCGAACGTCGACACGCGCATCGTCGCGATCTTCCGCAACGACCGCAGCATCCAGTGCGAGGCGCACACGATGATCCAGCCCGGCGACGAGGTGTTCTTCCTCGCCGCCAGCGAGCACATCCGCACCGTGCTCGCCGAGTTGCGCCGGATGGACAAGCCGGTGCGGCGCGTGATGCTCGCCGGCGGCGGCAACATCGGCCTGCGGCTGGCGCGCGCGCTCGACACCGGCGAGGGCGTGGGCACGCCCGAGAGGTTCAACGTCAAGATCATCGAGGCCAACAAGCGCCGCTGCGAATACCTCGCCGGGCAGCTGTCGTCGGCGGTGCTGGTGCTGCACGGCGACGCCACCGACGAAGACCTGCTCGACGAGGAGGGCGTGGCCGAAACGGACCTGTTCATCGCGCTGACCAACGACGACGAGAACAACATCATGAGCGCGCTGCTTGCCAAGAGGATGGGCGCGCGGCGCACGATCGCGCTGATCAACCGCAAGAGCTACGGCGAACTGATGCAGGGCGGCCAGATCGACATCGCGATCTCGCCGAGCCACGCCACGCTGTCGAACCTGCTCAAGCACGTGCGCCGCGGCGACGTGGTCGTCGCGCACAGCCTGCGCCGGGGCGCCGCCGAAGCGCTCGAGATCATCGCGCACGGCGATGCCAGGAGCTCGCGCGTCGTCGGCCGCAAAGTCGAGGACATCGAGCTGCCGAAAGGCGCGACGATCGGCGCGATCGTGCGCGGGCAGGGCGAGGCGGCGCGCGTGCTGATTGCGCATCGCGATACGGTGGTCGAGGCGGAAGACCACCTGATCCTGTTCGTCGCCAACAAGCGGCTGATTCCGCGCATCGAGAAGCTGTTCCAGGTCGGCGTCGGTTTCTTCTGACCGCCGGCCGTGCCGGAGCCGGATGTCGGCACGCACGGGGCGTGTCTGACCATGTGCGTAGGGATTGACCCGGGCCGGATGCGCTGCGGTTTGTCTCCCCTGCGGACGGAGGATTCTTCTAGAATCCGGCGCGATCACCGGTTCTGGCAGCGGCTCGACCAGGACCTGCGATGCGTGACGCCGACGGCAACACGGGCCGCGTGTTCGATACCAAGCCACACCACGAAGGAGACAACATGGACTTCCTGAAGACCAAGGACGCGAAACCCGCGCGCCGCAAATTCATGGGTGCCGCCGCCGCGGTCACGCTCGGCGCGCCGATGATCGCCAAGGGCCAGACCGGTCCGATCTCGATGCGCTGGCAGTCGACCTGGCCGGCGAAGGACATCTTCCACGAATACGCGCTCGACTTCGCCAAGAAGGTCAACGACATGACCGGCGGCGAGCTCAAGATCGAGGTGCTTCCCGCCGGCGCGGTCGTGCCGGCGTTCGGCCTGCTCGACGCGGTGTCGAAGGGCACGCTCGACGGCGGCCACGGCGTGCTCGTCTACCACTACGGCAAGCAGAACGCGCTCGCGCTGTGGGGCTCGGGCCCGGCGTTCGGCATGGACGCCAACATGCTGCTCGCCTGGCACAAGTACGGCGGCGGCAAGGAGCTGCTGAACAAGCTGTATGCGTCGATCAACGCGAACGTCGTGTCGTTCCCGTACGGCCCGATGCCGACGCAGCCGCTCGGCTGGTTCAAGAAGCCGATCTCCAAGCCCGCCGACTTCAAGGGCCTGAAGTTCCGCACGGTCGGCATCTCGATCGACGTGTTCACCGCGATGGGCGCGGCGGTCAATGCGCTGCCCGGCGGCGAGATCGTTCCGGCGATGGACCGCGGGCTGCTCGATGCAGCCGAGTTCAACAACGCCACCTCGGACCGCATCCTCGGTTTCCCCGACGTGGCGAAGGTCTGCATGCTGCAGAGCTACCACCAGAACGCCGAGCAGTTCGAGATCATGTTCAACAAGACCAAGTTCGACGCGCTGCCGGCGAAGATGAAGGCGATCATCGAAAACGCCGTCGAGGCCGCGAGCGCCGACATGAGCTGGAAGGCGATCGACCGCTACAGCAAGGACTACATCGAGATGCAGGAAAAGCAGGGCGTGAAGTTCTACATCACGCCGCCGGCGATCCTGCAGGCGCAGCTTGACGCCTACGACGCCGCCGCCAAGAAGCGCGCCGACAACGCGCTGTTCCGCGAGATCGAGGAGTCGCAACGCAAGTTCGCCGAACGCGCCGTGCGCTGGGACCTCGACACCAACGTGCAGCGGCGGATGGCCTACAACCACTACTTCGGCAAGAAGCCCGCACAGAAGGGGCCTGCCAAGAAGGCCTGACAGGAACGTCGCGCGCCGCCGCCCGGCCGACCGCCGGGCGGCGGTTTTTTCGCCGTTTCACTGACACCGGCGCGAACCGCCGGCGCGACCCCCGATGCAAAAGCTGCTCCTCGCGGTCGACAAGGTGAGCACCTTCGTCGGCCACTTCTTCTCCTGGCTCATCGTCGGCCTGACGTTGATGATCAGTTGGGAGGTGTTCTCCCGCTATGCGCTCGACCGCCCGCACGCGTGGGCGTTCGACGTGATGATCATGATGTACGGCACGCTGTTCATGATGGCGGGCGCGTACACGCTGGCCAAGAACGGCCACGTCCGCGGCGACGTGCTGTACGGCTTCCTCGCGCCGCGTACGCAGGCGTCGATCGACCTGGTGCTGTACGTGGTGTTCTTCGTGCCCGGCGTGATCGCGCTGACCTACGCCGGGTACTACTACGCGTCCGACTCGTGGGCGATCAAGGAAAGCTCGAACATCACCGCCGAGGGTCCGCCAATCTACCCGTTCAAGACGGTGATCCCGATCGCCGGCGCGGTGCTGCTGCTGCAGGGGTTGGTCGAGATCGTCCGCTGCGTGATCTGCATCCGACAGGGCGAATGGCCGTCGCGCGAAGAGGACGTGGAGGAAGTCGACGTCGACAAGCTCAAGGAGATGGTGCACGTCAAGGACGAGGACATCGAGAAGCTTGACGCGCTGGTGGCCAAGGAGCGGCCATGAAGATCCGCAAGGAACTCTGGTTCGGCTTCTCGCTGATGGGGCTGATCGTCGCCGCGATCGTCTTCTTCACGCCGTGGGGCAACCTGACCAACGGCCACCTCGGCCTGATCATGCTGGCGCTGATCGTCGTGGCGATCATGCTCGGCTTCCCGACGGCCTTCACGCTGATGGGCATGGGCGTGGCCTTCGCTTGGCTCGCCTACCGCAGCGTCGATCCCGATACCGCCGTGCGGCAGGTGCTGGACCTGTTCGTGCAGCGCACCTACGGCGTGATGTCGAACGACGTGCTGATCGCCGTGCCGCTGTTCGTGTTCATGGGCTACCTGGTCGAGCGCGCGGCGCTGATCGAGCGGCTGTTCAAGAGCCTGCATCTGTCGCTGGCGCGCGTGCCGGGGTCGCTCGCGGTGGCCACGATCGCCACGTGCGCGCTGTTCGCCACCGCCACCGGCATCGTCGG
>JBFMFC010000088.1:0-10928 GCA_040752195.1 Pseudomonadota bacterium
CGTAGACGTCGAGATAGCTGCGCGCGTCGGGAAACAGCTCGGCGATCCAGCGCACCTCTTCGGGGCTCTCCGCGACATGGCTCTGGATGTACAGCTGCGGCCGCGCGCGCGCCAGTTCGCCGGCGAGTTCGAGCTGGCGCGGCGTCGAAGTCGCTGCGAAGCGCGGCGTGATCGCATAGCCGAGCCGGCCCTCGCCGTGCCAGCGCGCGGCCAGATCAGCGCTGTCGCGCACACCGCCTTCGGCGGTGTCGCGCAACGATTCGGGGCAGTTGCGGTCCATCAGGCACTTGCCGGCGACGAGCCGAACGTCGCGCGCCAGCGCCTCGGCGAACAGCGCGTCGACGGAGGCCGGATGAACCGTCCCGAAGACGCACGCGCTGGTCGTGCCGTGGCGCGCCAGCTCGTCGAGAAAGAAGCGTGCGGCTTCGGCAGCGACCGCGGGATCGGCGTACCCCGCCTCCACCGGGAACGTGTGCCGCTCGAGCCATTCGAGCAGCCCGGGCGCGGGCGAGGCGATCACGTCGACCTGCGGCAGATGGATGTGCGCGTCGATGAAACCGGGCGTGACGATGCAGCCCGTGAAGTCGAGCAGCTCGTCGTCGGCGTCGAGCGCATCTCGCAGCGCCGCGAATTCTCCGCGCGCGGCAATGCGCCCGCCGTCGATCAGAAGCAGACCGTCCTCGATCACGCGCGCCGCGCGATCGGAGCGCAGCGGATCGTCGGCGAGGTCGAACAGCGTGGCGCGCAGCGCGGTTCTGGGCATGACTGTCGCAGCCAGGCATCGGTCCGCTGTCCCCGCTCGGCGGGGACGGGGCCGGATGCGCGATCAGGTCCCGCCCGCCGGCACTTTGCCCACGACCCCCTCGACGTAGAAGTCCATCTTGCCGAGCTGCTCGTCGGTCAGATGCCCGCTTGCGATGACTTCCTTGCCGGTGTTGGTCCGGATCGGTCCGGTGAACGGATGGAATTTGCCGGCGATGATGTCGGCTTCCTTCGCCTTGACCAGATCGACGACGTCCTTCGGCACCGACGGGCTGATCGCCTCGATCTTGATCATGCCGTCCTTCATGCCGCCCCAGAGGTTCGATGGTTTCCACGTGCCGTCGAGCACGCTCTGTGCGACCTTCGTGTAATACGCGCCCCAGTGGTGCGTGACCGCCGCGATCTGCGCCTTCGGCGCGAACTTCGACATGTTCGAGTGATACGCGATCGCCATCCGGCCCTTCTCCTCGGCGGCGGCGACGACCGCGGTCGAATCGGTATGGTGCGTCAGCACGTCGGCGCCCTGCCCGATCAGCGTGTTGGCGGCGTCGCGCTCCTTTCCCGGGTCGTACCACGAGTTCACCCAGATCACGCGCACCTGCACTTTCGGATTGACGCTGCGCGCGCCGAGCGTGAAGGCGTTGATGCCCTGCAGGACCTCGGGGATCGGAAACGCGGCGACGTAGCCGAGCGTGTTGGTCTTCGTCATCCTGCCCGCGACGATGCCGGCCAGATACCGCCCCTCGTAGAAGCGGATGTTGTACGTGCCGACGTTGGCCGCGCTCTTGTAGCCGGTCGCGTGCTCGAACTTCACATCGGGGAACTCTTTGGCGACCTTGATCGTCGGGTTCATGAAGCCGAACGAGGTCGTAAAGATGAGCTTGTTGCCCTGCGCGGCAAGGTCGCGGATCACGCGTTCCGCGTCGGCCCCCTCGGGCACCTTCTCGACGAAGGTCGTGACCACCTTGCCCGCCAACGCCTGCTCCATCTGCCTGCGGCCCGCGTCGTGCTGCGAGGTCCAGCCCGCATCGCCGACCGGACTGACGTAGACGAACCCGACCTTCAGCGGCTGGGACTGCTTCGCCTCTTCCTTCTTCGCCTCGGCTTGCGGCGCCGGCGCTTCCTTCTTGCCGCAGGCGGCGACCAGCAGCGCCGCGGCCACCGCGGCGATCACTCGGAACGTCAGCTTCATCGGTTGCATCTCCGTGAACGGGTCAATCGCGCAAGCGGCGCATTCTAGCGAGCCGCGTGCACGGGCTAGCCCGGATACTTCACGAGGGACGCGGGAGTTGCGCGGATGCCGGGGCGAGCCAGGTTGCGCGAGACGGCCGCAGTCGCGTGCCGAGGGGCACGCGCGAGGAGTTGAGCGCAAGATGGCCGGCCCGGCGCCGCGCAAACCCGCGTAGCCCCGGCGGTACAAATTGGATCGAGCGCTTGCGTGCGAAAAGCGCCGATTCACCGAGGCAGAACGCACGCAGACGGGGGCGACCTCGTGAAATATCCGGGCTAGGCGTTCGGATTGAACGGCTTGCCGAGCGAAGCCGGCATGTTCAGCCGGATCCAGCGCGGATTGCGCGAAATCAGCGCGAGCACGACGACCGTGGCCAGATACGGCGCCATCGACATGATCTGCGACGGGATCTGCACGCCCTCGCCCTGCAGATGCAGTTGCAGCATCGTCACGCCGCCAAAGAGGTACGCCCCGGCGACGACGCGCGCCGGCCGCCAGGTCGCGAATACGACCAGCGCCAGCGCGATCCAGCCGCGTCCCGCGACCATGCCCTCGGCCCACAGCGGCGTGTAGATCGTCGACAGGTACGCGCCGGCCAGTCCCGCGCACGCGCCCCCGAAAGCCAGCGCGGCGACCCGGATCGCACGTACCGGATAGCCGAGCGCGTGCGCCGCTTCGGGTGACTCGCCGACCGCGCGCAGCACGAGCCCCCAGCGCGTTCGATACAGGAACCACGCGACCCCGCCGACCAGCGCCCACGAGGCGTAGACGAGCGCGTGGTGCGAGAACAGCATTGCGCCGAGCGCGGGCAGTTCGCGCAGCCCGGCGATGCCGTCCGCCGCGCGCGCGGGCAGGCTTTCGCCCGAATACGGCAGCCCGATGAAAGCCGACAGTCCGGCGCCGAACAGCGCGAGCGCGAGCCCGGTCGCGTACTGGTTCGTGTGCAGCCCGATCGCGAACCATGCGAACGCGACGGCGAGCAAGACGCCGGCAGCCGCGCCGGCCGCAAAGCCGAGCGCGTACGAGTGCGTCGCATGCGTGACCGCGAAAGCGACGATCGCGGCCACCAGCATCATCCCTTCGATGCCAAGGTTGACCACGCCGCTGCGCTCGGCGACCACGATGCCCAGCGCGGCGAGCAGCAGCGGCGTGCCCGCGTTGACGGTGGCGGCGACGAGCAGCGGCAGCGCTTCCATGCCGGCCGGCCTCAGGGCGCCGCCGCGGCGGCGTGCCGCCAGCGCAGCCGGTGATGGACGAACGTGTCGCAGGCGAGCAGGAACAGCAGCAGCAGCCCCTGATACACGCCGGTCAGCGAAGACGGCAGTCCGAGCCGCGACTGGGCGAGCTCCCCGCCGATGTAAAACAGCGCCATCACGAAGGCCGCGCCGACGATCCCCGCCGGATGCAGCCGCCCGACGAAGGCGACGATGATCGCCGCGAAGCCGTACCCCGGCGAGATCGACGGCGTCAGCTGTCCGACCGGACCCGCGGCCTCCACGCCGCCGGCGACGCCCGCGAGCGCGCCCGACGCCAGCAACGCAGTCCACAGGATGCGCCGGTCGGAAAATCCCGCATAGCGCGCAGCCTGCGGCGCCAGGCCGGCCACGCGCAACTGGAAACCGATGAAGCCGCGCGCCAGCAGCACCCACGCCGCAGCGGCCGCCAGCAGCGCGAGCGCGAAGCCGAGGTGCAGCCTTGTGCCCGCGAGCACGATCGGCATGCGCGCCGCGCGCTCGAAGAGATGGCTCTGCGGAAAGCCGAAGCCCGTCGGGTCGCGCCACGGACCGTGCACCAGATAGCTCAGCAGGAGCTGGGCGACATACACGAGCATCAGGCTGACGAGGATCTCGTTGGCGTGGAAGCGGTCGCGCAGCCAGGCCGTGAGCGCGGCCCATGCCATGCCGCCCGCAGCAGCGGCGACGATCACCGCGCCGACGACCGCACCGCCCGAGTCCTGAGTTGCGAGCAGCGCGACGCCGCCGCCGGCGATCGCGCCGGCGATCAACTGCCCTTCGGCGCCGATGTTCCAGATGTTCGCTCGAAAGCACAGCGCCAGCCCGACCGCACACAGCACGAGCGGCGTCGCCTTCAACCCCACTTCGCCCCAGCCGCGCACCGAAACGAGCGGTTCGACGAAAAACACGCCGACCGCCTGCCACGGGCTCTTGCCGAGAGCACCGAACAGCAGCATTCCGCACGCGACGGTCGCCGCCAGTGCCACCAGCGGCGACAGCCAGACGGCGAGCCGCGACGGCGCGGCGCGCGGTACCAGTGCGAAAGGCAGTCTCACGGCGCGGCTCCGGCAGCGGTGTGCGTGTCCCACAGGCCGGACATCCAGCGCCCGATCGTTTCGACCGACAGCGAGCGCGCCGGCACGGCGGGCGAAAGCCGGCCGCGCGACATCACCATGATGCGGTCGCAGATCTCGAACAGCTCGTCGAGCTCTTCGGACACGACGAGAATCGCGCAGCCTCGCGCGCGTAGCGCGATCAGCGCATTGCGGATCGCGCCCGCCGCGCCGACGTCGACCCCCCAGGTCGGCTGGTCGACGATCAGCGCGCGCGGAGCGCTCTCGATCTCGCGCCCGACGATGAACTTCTGCAGGTTGCCGCCCGACAGGGTCGCGGCGACGGCGTCGGGTCCGGGGCAGCGCACGTCGAAACGCTCGATCACGCGTCGCGCAAAGTCGCGCATCGCAGCCGGCCGGATGAATCCGTGCCGATGCAGCGAATCGCCGGTCAGCAGCGCGTTTTCCGCGAGCGTCATCTCCGGCACCGCGCCGTGGCGCAGCCGCTCTTCCGGCACGTAGCGCAGCCCGAGCGCGCGTCGCTGGCGCGGGCCGAGACCGTGCAGCGAACGGCCGTCGAGCCGCACTGCGTCCGCGTCGGTCTGCGCCTGGCCGGCGAGCGCCGCGACGAGCGCGCGTTGGCCGTTGCCCGAGATGCCCGCGACGCCGACGATCTCGCCGGCATGCACCGTGAAGGCAAGCGGCGCGCCGTCTTCACCGCGCAACCGCAGGCCGTCGACGACCAGTCGCGGCGGCCCCGGCGGCGTGTCGTGCGCGGCGATCTGCGGCGGCTCGGCGCCGATCATCAGGCGCGCGAGGCTCGCTTCGCTTTCGCGCTTCGGATCGACCGTGGCGACGACGCGGCCGGCGCGCAGCACCGTGCAGCGATCGGCCAGGCGCCGGATCTCGTCGAGCTTGTGGCTGATGAACAGCACGCTGACCCCGTCGGCGGCTAGCCCGCGCAGCGTGGCGAACAGCGCGTCGACCGCCTGCGGCGTGAGCACGGAAGTCGGCTCGTCCATGATCAGAAGCCTGGGCCGCGCCAGCAGCGCACGCAGGATCTCGACGCGCTGGCGCTCGCCGGTCGACAGATCGTGCACGCGGCGCTGCGCGTCGATCGCCAGCCCGTAGCGCGCCGAGGCCTCGCCGAGTTCGCGCTGCAACTCGGCCGACGACGTCGGGGCCGGCAGGCCGAGCGCGATGTTCTCCGCCGCGGTCAGCGTGTCGAACAGCGCGAAGTGCTGGTGCACCATTGCGATGCCGAGCGCGCGCGCGGCCTGCGGGCTGTCGATCTCGACGGTGCGGCCGTCGAAGGCGATGTCGCCCGCGTCCGGCTGCACCTCCCCCGCGACGATCTTCATCAGCGTGCTCTTGCCGGCGCCGTTCTCGCCGAGCACCGCATGGATCTCGCCGGCCGCGACTTCGAGCGACACCGCGTCGTTGGCGAGCACCGCGGGGTAGCGTTTGCTGACGTTCCTCAGCGACAGGCGGGGCGGCATGCGGCGGACGCGGGCGGGACTTGAGTCTTCTTGTGGCGACCGGTGGCGGAGGCGGTGAGATTCGAACTCACGGTGGAGTTGCCCCCACGGCAGATTTCAAGTCTGCTGCCTTAAACCGCTCGGCCACGCCTCCGAAGGCGCGCATTGTGCCGCACGTGCGGGCCGCGCGGTGCGCGGTGGTGCTCAGCGGGCGCGCAGCTTCGCGGTCGCGGCCTCGATCGCGCTGGCGAGGTAGCCTTCGTAGAAACCCGCGCCATCGAGGCCGATCAGCGGTTCGCCGAGTGGAGCCAGGTTTGCGTCGACCAGCAGCACGACCGGAACGACGCGCACACGGAACCGCGCGGCGAAACGCGCTTCGGTAATCGGGGTGCCGTCGGTGTCGATGAAGCTGCGCTGGCTGACGATGTCGACTTCGCGGATCAGCACGCCGGCGCGCGGGTCGCGCGCCCGCGGCGCCAGGTAGTTGCGCCGGACTTCGATGCAGTACGGGCAGCCCGGCGTGCTGAAGAAAAGCAGCAGCGGCACGCGCTCGCGCCGTACGCGCGCGAGCAGCGCGCGCACGTCGTCGATCGGTTCGAGCATCGCATGCGCCGCCGGTCGCGCGCGGGCCGCACCGGCGAACGCGAACGCGGGCAGCGCGGCGAGCCAGCGCCGTCGTCCGAGCCGCCAAGGGTCCATGCGCGCGCCGCGGGCAAGCCGCGCTCAGGCGATTCCGGGATTGCCCTGCACGCCCTTGATCGTCGGCAAGTTGAGCCGGCGCGGCTTGAGCACTTTCTGATCGCGCAGGTAGCCGGCGACGACGTCCCAGATCGGCTCGCCCCGCGCGCCTTCCGCGACCGGGGCCCAGCCGGCGACCTTGTAGGTCTTGTTCGGGTCGATCGGCTTGCCGTCGAGCCGCATGTCGGAGATGCGGCTGCCCATCGTCGCGTTCGGATCGATCGTGTAGTGCAGCCCGCCGACGCGCACCATGTCGCCGCCCTGCTGCAGATAGGGATCGGGATTGAACAGGTTGTCGGCGACGTCCTCGAGGATCGTCTTGATCATCTCGCCCGGCATGTCGGACAGCGTCGTGTACGGATACGTGATCGCGGTCTGGTCCATCACGTGCTCCATCAGGATCGTCTGTCCCGGCAGCAGCGACGTGCCCCAGCGGAAGCCGGGCGAAAACGCGATCTGCGCACCCTTCACCGCCATCAGCGCATCGCAGATCAACTGATCGAACGTGCCGTTAAAATTGCCGCGCCGGTACAGCAGGCCCTCGGTGACGGCAAGCTTTTCGCCGAGTTTCGCCTCGAACGGCGCGCGCACCCTCTTGATGAACGCGTCCATCTCCGCATCGGCCGGCAGCAGATTGGCGAACACCGGAAGGAGCTTGTAACGATAGTCGGCGACCTTGCCGCCCTTGACGTCGAAGTCGAGGACGGCGAGGAACTTGCCGTTGCTGCCGGCGTTGGTCACGAGCGTCTGCCCGCCCGCGTTCTTCACGATCGAAGGCGCCGGCACGCCGTCGTGCGTGTGGCCGCCGAGAATGGCATCGATGCCGCGCACCCGCGAAGCCATCTTCAGATCGACGTCCATGCCGTTGTGGCTCAACACGACGACGACCTGCGCGCCCTTGGCGCGCGCTTCGTCGACGTGCTTCTGCATGGTTTCGTCCTTGATGCCGAAGCTCCAGTCGGGGATCAGGTAGCGCGGGTTGGCGATCGGCGTGTACGGGAACGCCTGCCCGATCACCGCGACCTTGACCCCGTTCACCTCCTTGATCACGTAGGGCGGGAAGACCTGGTCGCCGAAGTCGGCGGTCGTGACGTTTTGTGCGATGAAGTCGATCCTGCCCTTGAAGTCGCGCTCGACGATCTCCTGCACGCGCTTCTGTCCGAGCGTCATTTCCCAGTGCGGCGTCATGATCTCGACGCCCAGCAGCTTGCAGGCGTCGACCATGTCCTGGCCGTTTGTCCACAGCGCGGTGCCCGAACCCTGCCAGGTGTCGCCGCCGTCGAGCAGCAGCGCGCCGGGACGCGACGCCTTCAGGCGCTTGACGAGCGTGGCCAGATGCGCGAAGCCGCCGACCTTGCCGTACGTGCGCGCCGCTGCCTCGAAGTCGAGATACGTGAACGCGTGCGCTTCGATCGACCCCCGGGCGATGCCGAAGCGCTGCAACAGGTGCTCGCCGACCAGATGCGGCGCCTTGCCGCGCGCGTCGCCGACGCCGAGGTTGACGCTCGGCTCGCGGAAGTAGATGGGCAGGAGCTGCGCGTGGCAGTCGGTGAAGTGCAGAAAGTGCACGTTGCCGAAGCGCGGCACGTCGTAGAGTCTGCGCGCGGCGTCTGGCTGCTGCGCGAGCACGTCGCGCGCTGCGATCGGCATGCCGGCCGCGGCGGCCACCGCCAGCACCTGCATGAACTCGCGTCGATTCATCGACATCGGACTTGTCCCCCTGCGGTCACTGCTTCGCCGCGAAGCGCACGAGCGCGGCGACGTCTTCGGCGAACATCTCGCCGAGTTCGCGGAACACGATGCGGCCCTCCGCATCGACCACGTACACCTCGGGCAGCGCCCTGCGCCGCCCGAACCAGGACTCCGACTGCGGTCCGGCCAATGCGACGGCGAACGTGTAGCCGCGCTCGGCCATGTACCTGCGCACGGCAGTCGGATCCCGGTCGAGCGCGAACGTCAGCACGACGAGCCCCTTGCCGCCGTGCTGCGCGTGCAGCTTCTGGATGTGCGGGTTCTGCGTCGCACAGAACGGGCACCAGGTCGCCCAGAATTCGACGACGACGGTCCTGCCCTTCAGCTCCGCAGCCCGCAGCACGCGCCCGTCGACCAGCGCGACGTCGGACCACGCGACGCGATCGCCAAGGTCGACCGCGTGCGCGGCGCCCGCCGGCAACACCGTCGCGAGCAGTGCCAGCAGCAGACTGCGGACGAGTTTCATCGCGCTCCAGCGGCCCAAAAAAAGGGCGGCGCCAGCCCGACGCCGCCCCGCTGGCACGTTGCCCAGCGCTACTGATTGACCGGCGAGGCCGGATCCAGCAGCAGCGCCATCACGTCTTTGATCTGCGCTTCGGTCAAGATGCCGGCGTCGCCGAAACGCGGCATCGACGAGCAGGCATTGAACGAGTGCGTGTTCCAGATCTTGGCCCAGGTGTAGCGCAGCGTCTCCTCGGTGTTGCCGCGCCGCTTGCCATAGTTGTAGAGCGACGGGCCGATGTTGCCGAACGAGATCTCGGCCTTCGACAGCTGGTGGCAGGCGTAGCAGTTGCCGCCGGCAGGCGTGCCGGGCTTGTCGCTCCACTGCAGGCCGACGCCGGTCTGCGCAACGCGCTCGCCCTGCTTGTAGTCGCCCAGCCATTTGCCGTCGGTGGGGTATTTGACCGCGGCGAGCGCGGCCTTCTCGAGCCGTTCGCGCACGTCTTTCGGCGGGTTGTTGTGCGTTTCGGAGCAGATGCGCTGCAGTTCGTTCTGATTCAGCCGATCGACCTTGGCGATGCCCCGATCCTTGAAGCTCGACTTGATGACCGAAAGCGTTTCTTCCTTGGTCGGCGGCGTGTACATCATCGACGCGCAACCGGCGACAGCGGCCGCGCCGGCGGCGGCCATGACGAGTCTGAATTTCATCGCGGTGCCCTCCGTTAGCGCTTGATCGCCGGCGAGTCCATCTTGCCGCCAGTGGCCTTGACGCCGAGGAACGTGATCAGGTCGATCGTTCCCTGCGAGATAAAGATCGGCTCGGGCCAGCGCTGCTGACGGAAGCAGTCGTTAAGCCGCCACTGCATCGTGCGCAACGCGCCCTGTGAAACGCGATACGCGGGCCAGGTCGCGAACGCGCGCTGCGCGGGTTCGGGCTTTTCGAAGTTCGGCAGATCCTGCAGCCGGATCCTCTGGCCATCGACACCGTGGCAGGTCGCACAGGCGAAGTCATACGGTCCCGCGCGCATGTAAAAGAGCTGCTTGCCGCGCTCGAACGCCGCCTTCTCTTTGGGGTGGTTTTGGGGTATCGCGATCGGCATTCCGCGCGACTGCTCGACCACGTAGGCGGCGATCGACTCGATGTCGGTCGCGCGCTGGCCGGCGCCGGAGAACGGGTTCTTGGTCACCGCCGCGCGCTCGAATCCCTGCAGCGTGACCATGCAGTGGACGAGCCGCGCCTCGAAGTCCATCACCTGATCGGCATCGGCAAAGTAGCGGGGCAGTTGCGCGTACGCGCCCTTCACCACCCCGGGTCCCAGGCCGAGGTCACACTGTTCGAGCGAGGCGTTCTTCGGGCCGCGCTTGGTCTTCCACAGTTCTTCGCCGCGCGCGACCAGCAGCTCGGCCGGATTGCCATCCTGCAGCATCTGCCGATAGCGCTCGATCTCCTGGATGGTCCTGTCCTTGTCCTGCGCCGCCGCGCCTGCCGCCGCCAGCGCCAGGCCGGCGCCCGCAAGAACCAGCGTCAGGGTTCGCATCAACGATGCGGGTGGTCTCCTTGTCATCGGTGCTCCTTGTGGCTTGTCGGATAACTACCCCGTCCTCTGCGGGACGTAGGTCAGCGTCAACGTCTTGCTTGCTCGGCAGCCGCGCGAAAGCCGGTACCGCTCCGCGCGCAGTCACATGCATGAATGCTTCATCTGTCTCCGAGTCGTTTGGGTACGCGCCTGCGGGCACCGCACGCGTCCGTCGGCACCGGCGCGCGCACCGCGTCAGTTGATGGTCGCTTTGTCCGTCCGGGTCTCGCCCTTGTTATCGACCCAGGTGACGACGACTTCGTCGCCCTTCTTGCCGCCCTGGAACTTGAACTGCAGGTACGGGTTCTTCGACACCGCCGGCCCCCACTCGGCCGACAGCACGGTGCGGCCCGCGTGCGTGACAGTGACCGTCTGAATGAAGTGAGGCGGCACCAGGTTGCCGCTGGCGTCGCGCCGCTGGCCGGGTTCCATTTCGTGGCTCATCAGCACGCGCACCTCGACTCCATCGGGCTGCGCGGTGGCGCGGATTCGCATTGGATCAGGCATGTTGGCTCCTTTGCTCGCTTGACGTTCGATCCTGCTCAGCCGCCGCAGCCGCCCAGCGTGACCTTGACTTCCTTGGACGCGACGTAGAACTTGCCGTCGGCCTTGACGACCGCGTACACGTTCGACGTCTGGCCCATCTTGATACGGGTGGAGAC
>JBFMFC010000089.1:0-10834 GCA_040752195.1 Pseudomonadota bacterium
CCTTGCGGACGAGCAGCAGCGGGGTCGCGCAATGCGCGGCCACGCGCGTGGCGACCGAACCGAGCACCGCGGCCTTGAACGCGCCCTGCCCGCGCGATCCCATCACCAGCAGATCGAGGTTCTTGCGCGCATAGTCGGCGAGCGCGTCGCCGGGGTTGCCCGACAGGCATTCGATCCGGTAGTCGACGCCGGCCGCACCGAGCAGCCGCAGCGCCGACCGCATCGCCTCGTCGCACGCCTGCTTGCGCAGCGCGCGCACCTTCTCGTGCGTAAAGCTCGTGCTCGCCAGGTTTTCCAGCAGCGTCTTCAACTGCAACGGCAGTTCCGGAACCGCGTGCAGCACCGTGATCTGCGCCGCTTCGCCGAACCACTCGCGGTGCTGCAGGAGGAAGCGCACCGCCGCTTCGCCGTAGCGGCTGCCGTCGACCGCCACACCGATGCGCAGCGCTCCCGGCGCGGGCGGCGGCGCGTCGCGCACGAGTAGCACGGGCGTGGTGCCGAATGCGAGCACCGTCTGCGTGACCGAGCCGAGCAGCATGCCGGCGAGCGCGGTGCGGCCGTGCGAACCCATCACGATCAGGTCGACCCGCTTGGCGGCGGCCACGCGCGCGATGCGGATGCCGGGCGTGCCCACGACATGGGTCGACTTGGCCTCGATCCCGGCCTTCGACAGCGCATTGAGCGCCGGCTGCAAGAGGCGGTTCGCGCGGTCCTTGTAGAAATTGGCCAGACGCGCGCGGCTCTGCGGGGTGGGGAAAGCCGTCAGCGCCGGCTCCTGCACGTTGAGCAGCAGCACGCTCGGCTGCGTGCCGATCGGCACGGCGCGAGCGGCGACGAAGGCGACCGCGGCCTTCGCGTGGCGGCTGCCGTCGTAGGGGATCAGGATCTTCATCAGCTTGTTCCCTCCCGCGGGTCGAGCGGCGAGCGCATCGGCTCGCCCGCCCGCTGCGCGGCGCCGCGGTCGCGTTGGCGCGGCCTCTCGGGCGCCTCGGTGCCATTGTTCGAGGTCGCCGTTCTCGCCGCGTTGACCGAGGTCACGAGGCGGCGCCGGCGCCGGCGAGGGTAGGGCGCTGCGCGCCGGCGCGGCGCGTGCGTCGGGGTCAGGCGGCTTCGCGCGCGCGCGGCTTGACCCAGCGGAACACGCGCATCGGCGGCACGTTGCGCCACTCCCACTCGACGGTCGGCTGGCCGAGGTACGGCGTCGCGTAACTCGCCACGTGCGCCCGCAATTGATAGGCGACGAAGCGGCCGCCGGGTGCGAGGCACGCGTGGATCGCTGCCGCGATTCGCTGCGCCGAATCCGGCGGCAGCGTCGAAAACGGAATGCCCGAGATGATCGCGTCCGGCGCCGGCAGGCCGCGGTGCGCCAGGTGCTCCGCCAGCGCCTCGGCGCTGCCGGCCTGCACGGCAAGCCGCGCGTCGTCGATGCGGCGGCGCAGGCGTGCGCAGAAAGAGGGGTTCAACTCGATCGCGAGCAGCCGCGCGTGCGGCGCCAGCGCGCGCAACAGCGCACGGGTCGTGCCGCCCGTTCCCGGCCCGAGTTCGACCACGCAGTGCGCGTTCGCCAGCCCGGCGGCGCGCACCACGCGCTCTTCGAGGAACACCGAACTCGGAACGACCGAGGCGACCTCCAGCGGCCGGGTCAGGAACCCGCGCAGGAACGCGACGCTGTCGGCGAGCCGCGAAGTCTCGGCGCGCCCGCCTTCGTGCGCCGTGAACCCGGCAATCGCATCGGCGGTGCGCGACGCGGCGACCGCGTTTTTCTTCGTCTGCTCGGTCATTCTTTCTCCCCGAGGCGCGTCGCTGCGCCCGTGCCTGCGCCGTCAGCGGTCGACTGCGTCAGCCGGCGAAGGCTACCGCACCGCGGGCGGGGCTGTCTGCATCGCCCCGGTCCACGCCGAGACGTCGCTCGGCATCGCACCGAGACGACCGTCGCGCAGCGGCGTCGAGCCGCCGGTCGACCGGTGCCTCGGCCCACCCCGGCGCGCTGCGGTCGCACCGGCCCGGGCTTACGTGCTCGGCATGCGCGCGCGGCGCCTCGTCCCGAGCGCGGCGGCGATCGCGTCCGCGACCGCTTCGATCTGCGCCGGCTTGAGCAGCGGCGACATCGGCAGCGACAGCACGCGCTGCGCCGCCCGCTCCGCATGGGGCAGATGCACGTCGGCGTAGGCGTCCTGCCAGAGCGGCTGGCGGTGCAGCGGGACCGGATAGTGCACGGCGGTTGCGATGTCCTGCCGGTCGAGCGCCGCGCGGATTCGTTCGCGCTCGTCGGTCGCGATCGTGAAGTCGTGGTACACGTGCGTGCCCAGGCCCGTTTCGACCGGAAGCTGCACGGCGACGCCCGCCAGCGCCTCGCGATAGCGCCGGGCGTTATCGCGGCGCCGCCGATTGAACTCGTCCAGGTGCAGCAGCTTCACACGCAGCACCGCGGCCTGCAGCTCGTCGAGGCGGCTGTTGCAGCCCAGCACCTCGTGGTGGTCGCGGTTGGCGCTGCCGTGGTTGGCGAGCATGCGGACGCGGGCCGCCAGCGCGTCGTCGTCGGTGACCACCATGCCGCCGTCGCCGAACGCGCCCAGGGTCTGGCCCGGGTCGAAGGACAGACAGCCCGCGTGACCCCAGGCGCCGACCTTGCGCCCCTTGTAGTCCGCGCCCATCGCCTGCGCGCAGTCCTCGATCAGCCGCAGCCCGTGGCACGCGCAAATGGCGAGCAACGGCTCGAGATCGACGGCCTGGCCGTAAAGATGCACCGGCAGAACGGCCCGGGTTCGCGGGGTGATGGCCGCCTCGACGTTGGCCGGGTCCAGGTTGAAGGTCAGCGGATCGATGTCGACGAACACCGGCCTGGCCCCGGTCATCGCGATCGCGGAGGCCGTCGCGATGAAACTGAACGGTGTGGTGATCACTTCGTCGCCGGGGCCCACGCCGGCCGCGCGCAGCGCCAGCATCAGCGCATCGGTGCCCGAGGCCACACCGATCGCGTGGCGCACGCCCAGATAGCGCGCGACCTCCTGTTCGAACGCGCGCACGTTCGGGCCGTGGACGTACTGGCCGGAAGCGAGCGCCGTCTTCACCGCGGGCAGCAGTTCCGGCTCGAGCAGCGCGTACTCGGCGTTCAGGTCCACCATCGGGATGCTCATGTCCGCCTCCGCAGGGGTTCACGCGTCGACGCACCGGTTCGCGGCGCCGCACCGAGGCGGCGCCGGGCCATTCACCGCGGACCCAATTTTCCATTCTTCTAGCGCCACGGCGCGCCGCCGGGTTGAGCCGCATCAATCGTGGCATGGCGTGATTGCGCGAGGCGGCAAACCCGGACCCCGGGCGACGGTGATCGCGCGCGTTTTTGGCCTCGCTCAACAAGCCGGGTACGGATTCGGCCAACACTTTGCCGTGAAACAGGCCGCGCGCCCGGCCGTCGGAGCCGACCGGACGATTCACCGCGCGCGGGGGAGGGACACGAGATGCCGCTGACACCCGAACAGGTTCATGAACTCGAAGCCGCGCTGCGCGAGCGGCGCGAAGCGCTGATCGCGGAGACCCACGACGAGGCGGCGCGCGCCCGCGAGGAAACCTTCGGCGAACTGGCCGGGCCCGTCACCGATCCGGGCGACCGCGCGGTCGCCGACCTGCTGTCCGACCTCGACCATGCCGAAGTCTCGCGCGACGTCGCCGAGCTGCGCGCGATCGACGCGGCGCTCGATCGAATCGCGGACTCGACGTACGGCCAGTGCGAAGACTGCGGTGGCGAGATCGAATTCGAGCGGTTGCACGCGAACCCGATCGCGACCCGGTGTTTCGCGTGCCAGGCCATCCACGAGAAGACCTTCGCGGAGCCGCGCGGCCCGACGCTGTAGCGGGTCGGCGCGACCCGACCGCAAGGGCAAGTGCGCGCCAGATGCCCAGCCTGACCGACCGCGTCGACCGCAACGCGGCTGCAAGAAGCGCTCGCGTTCGTCGGGCTCCGCGTCCGCCTCGACCACTTGCCGCCGCGACGGCCGGGCGGCGAGCGGCGGCGCGCGGCGATCGTGCGCGGCGCGAAGTGACGCGGCTAGAGCAAGTGGTGGATTTCCTGCCCGAGCATCTGCGGCGTGATCAGCGTGACGCCGCGCTCGGTGACCAGAAAGCGGCGGCGGTCGGCTTCGGGATCGACGCCGACCTGCAGCCCCGCCGGAAGCCGGCAGCCCTTCTCGACGACCACACGCTCGAGCACCACGTGCGGCTCGATCACGACGTCGGGCAGGATCACCGAGTCCTCGATCCTGCAGTACTCGTGCACCCGCACGTTGGAGAACAGCAGCGAGCGGTGCACCGTCGAGCCGCTGACGATGCAGCCGCCGGAGACCATCGAATCGATCGCCATTCCGCGCCGACCCTCGTCGTCGAAGACGAACTTGGCCGGCGGCAGCTGTTCCTGGTAGCTCCACAGCGGCCAGCTTTCGTCGTACAGGTTCAACTCGGGCGTGACGTGGACGAGGTCGAGGTTCGCCTCCCAGTACGCGTCGATCGTGCCGACGTCGCGCCAGTACGGGCGGTCGCCGACCATGTTGACGCAGCTCTTCGCGAACCGGTGCGCGAGCACGCGGTAACCGCGCTGGATCGCATGCGGGATGATGTCCTTGCCGAAGTCGTGCGACGAAGTGCGCGTCGCCGCGTCGCGGATCAACTGCTCGTACAGGAAGGGCGTGCTGAAGCAGTAAATGCCCATGCTGGCGAGCGCCGTGTCCGGGCGGTCGGGCAGCGGCTGCGGGTGCGCGGGCTTTTCCTGGAAGCCGACGATGCGGTCGTCGGCGTCGACCTGCATCACGCCGAACGCGGACGCGTCGGCCAGGGGCACGTCGACGCAGGCGATCGTCATGTCGGCGCGCCGCGCGACGTGCTCGGCGATCATCTTCGAGTAGTCCATCTTGTAGACGTGATCGCCGGCCAGCACGAGGACGTACTTCGGATCCTGGATGCGCAGGATGTCGAGGTTCTGGTAGATCGCGTCCGCGGTGCCCGCGTACCACTGCACTGTGACGCGCTGCTGCGCGGGCAGCAGCTCGACGAACTCGTTGAAGCGGCCGTCGAAGATCGACCAGCCGCGCTGCACGTGGCGGATCAGGCTCTGCGCCTTGTACTGCGTGCAGATGCCGATGCGGCGGATGCCGGAGTTCACGCAGTTCGACAGCGTGAAGTCGATGATGCGGAACTTGCCGGCGAACGGCATCGCCGGCTTCGCGCGCCATTCGGACAGCGGCCCGAGCCGGCTGCCGCGACCGCCGGCGAGCACCATCGCCATCGTGTCGCGTGCGAGGCTGCCGCGCGGCGGGCCTTCCGGGTCGTTGCGATACGGGCAGTAGCCGAGATGCAGGCATTCTGCGTCGTTCATGGCCTCTCCTATCCTCCGGCCGATGCTGCGGACCCACGCGAAGCTTCGTGCAAAGCCTACTCCAAGCGCACCGCGCGGCGCGCGCTCGTGACGGCGCCCGGTGCTGGCCATGTTTGACTTCCATCAGGACAATCGCCGCATGCCGCAGCGCATCCTCTTTGCCGCCGCCGAGTGCGTTCCGCTGGTCAAGACCGGCGGGCTGGCGGACGTGGCCGGCGCGTTGCCCGGCGCGTTGCGCGCGCTCGGGCTGGACGTGCGCGTGTTGCTGCCGGGCTATCCGCAGGTCATCGCGGCATTGCCCGGCGCGAAGCCGGCGGCGCGCATCGATGCGCTCGGCGAGCTGCCCGCGGCCGATGTCCTGCATGCCGAGCTCGACAACGGCGTGCCGGTCTACGTGATCGACTGCCCGCCGCTGTACGACCGGCCGGGCGGCCCGTATCAGGATCCGTCGGGCGAGGACTGGGCGGACAACGCGCTGCGCTTCGCGCAGCTCGGCCGCGCCGCCGCGTGGCTCCTGGTGCGCGGCGCCGGCCCGGACTGGCGCGCCGACGTGCTGCACCTGAACGACTGGCACGCCGCGCTCGGCGCGGCGTACGTGCGCTTTTCCGAAAGGCCGCGCGCGCCGGTGCTGTTCACCGTGCACAACCTCGCGTTCCAGGGCCTGTTCGACGCGCGCTGGCATGCGCGGCTCGCCCTGCCGGCGTCGAGCTGGTCGATCGACGGCGTCGAGTTCCACGGCAAGCTGTCGTTCATGAAGGCCGGCCTGCAATACGCCGACGCGATCACGACCGTCAGCCCCACCTACGCGCGCGAGATCCAGTCGGCGCCGCTCGGCATGGGGCTCGAAGGGCTGCTCGCGGCGCGGCGCGACGTGCTGCACGGCATCCTGAACGGCATCGACACGCTGCGGTGGGACCCGCGCCGGGATCCGTTGATCGCCGCCAACTACGACGCCGATTCGCTCGGCGCGAAGGGCGCCAACAAGCGCGCACTGCAAAGCCGCTTCGGGCTCGAGATCGACGCGGCGAAGCCGCTCGCCGCGATGGTGAGCCGGCTCACCGAGCAGAAGGGCGCCGATCTGGTCGCCGACTGCGCCGAAGCCCTGGTCGATGCGCCCGCGCAGCTCGTGGTGATCGGCAGCGGCGAGCGCGCGATCGAGCTTCGCTTCGAGGCGCTGGCGGCGCGAAACGTCGGGCGCATCGGCGTGCACATCGGCTTCGACGAGGCGCTCGCGCACCTGGCCGAAGCGGGCGCCGACATGCTGCTGATGCCTTCGCGCTTCGAGCCGTGCGGGCTCAACCAGATGTACAGCCAGCGTTACGGCACCGTGCCGATCGTCGGCGCCACCGGCGGGCTGGTCGACTCGGTCGTCGATTGCACCGAGGCCACGCTCGCCGACGCAACCGCGAGCGGGTTCCATATCCGGCCGATCGATGCGGACGGCCTGTGCGCGGCGTTCGAGCGCGCGCTCGCGGCGTATCGCGACGCCGATCGCTGGCGACAGCTCCAGCGCAACGGCATGGCCAGGGACTTTGGCTGGGGGCGCTCGGCCGCCGAATACGCGCGGCTGTACGCGCAGATCGCGCGGCGCGAATCGGCCGGCACCTGAACGCGAGGCGAGCGGCCGCCGCCTGCCGTCCGCGAACGGGCGACGGATCCCGGCCCGCGGTCACACCCACAACATCAGCCCCAGCTCGAACGGGTGCACGAGCAGCGGGTGATGCGGGTAGGCGCGGATGCGGTATTCGAACTTGCCGCAGCCCTCCGGGACGAACTGCAGCTCGTAGCGCTGCGTTCCGGCCGCGTCCGCCGGGCCGGTCGCAACCAGCGGCAGCGACCGCGGGCAGTCTTCGGTCGGGACGTGCGTGCCGCAGGTGACCAGCAGCTCGACGACGACATCGTTCGCAGCGAGTCCGTTCAGCGCCACCGCGACCGCGATGCGAACGCCCTCGCCGTAGGCGATGCGCCGCGGTGAATCGTCGACGCGCTGCAGCTTGACGCCCGGCCAGCGCGCGTAGACGCGCTCCTTCCAGTGCGCCAGCTCGCGCGCCCGCGCGTAGCCTTCGGCGGCCACGCGCCGGCCGAGATCCGCCGCCGGCGCATAGAAGCGCGTCACGTACTCGCTCATCATGCGCTCGGTGTTGAAGCGCGGCAGCAGCGTGGCGATCGCTGTCTTGGCCATCTCGACCCACCCCGGCGAATAGCCCATCGGGCCGCGCGCGTAGTACAGCGGGATCACCTGATCCTGCAGGATCTCGTAGATCGAACGGACCTCGCCGCGATCGCGCGCGTCCTGCGGACGATCCTCCGGCATCGGCGTGACCGCCCAGCCGTTGCCGGGCGCGTAGCCCTCGTCCCACCAGCCGTCGCGGATCGACAGATTGAGCACGCCGTTCATCGCGGCCTTCATGCCCGAGGTGCCGCAGGCCTCGAGCGGATAGATCGGATTGTTGAGCCAGACGTCCACCCCCGAGACGAGCCGGCGCGCGAGCCGCAGGTCGTAGCCCTCGACGAGCAGGATGCGGCCTTCGAAGCGCGGCATCCGTGCGACTTCGGCGATCCGCCGCATCAGCGCCTGGCCCGGCACGTCGGCCGGGTGCGCCTTGCCGGCGAAGATGAACAGCAGCGGGCGGTCGGCATCGTTGACGAGCGTCTCGAGCAGGTCGAGCTGCTCGAACAGCAGCGTCGAGCGCTTGTACGTCGCGAAGCGCCGCGCGAAGCCGATCGTCAGCACCTTCGGGTCGTTGGGGTCGGCGAAGCGCAGCAGCCGGTCCGCGTGCGCTTCCGAGCCGTGCGCGCGCTGTACCTGCCGCCGGATGCGGCGCGCGACGAGCTGCAGCATCTGCGCCTTCAGGTACTGGTGCACGCTCCAGAAGATGTGATCCGGAATCGCGTGCACGCGCTGCCAGTACTCGGCATCGGACAGCCGCTGCGTCCAGTCGGGCCCGAGGAAGCGGTCGAAGATGTCGAACCACTCGGGCGCGAGGAACGTCGGCACGTGCACGCCGTTGGTCAGGTAGTCGATCGGATTTTCTTCGGCGGGTACCTGCGGCCACAGGTCGCGCATCATCTTTGCGCTGACGCGCCCGTGGATGCGGCTGACGCCGTTGCGCAGGCGCGAGCCGCGCAGCGCCAGCGCGCTCATGCTGAACTCCGGGCCCATCGGCGTGCGACCGAGCGCGAGGACCGCCTGCAAGTCGATGCCGTGCGTGCGGCAGTAGGCGCCGAAGTAGTGCCGGACCATGTCCTCGGGAAAGTGATCGTGCCCGGCCGGCACCGCGGTGTGCGTCGTGAACACCGCGCCGGCCGCGACCGCCTCCAGCGCCGAGGCGAAATCGAGCTGATGGCGCTGCATGCACTGGCGCACGCGTTCCAGCACCAGGAAGGCCGCGTGTCCCTCGTTCATGTGCCAGACGGTCGGCTGCAAACCCAGCTCGGCCAGCGCGCGCACTCCGCCGATGCCGAGCACGATCTCCTGCTCGATGCGCGTGGCGCGGTCGCCGCCGTACAGGCGGTGCGCGATGAAGCGGTCGTGTTCGCTGTTTTCCGGCAGATCGGTGTCGAGCAGCACGAGCTTGACGTGGCCGACGCGCGACAGCCAGACCTTGACCTGGACGACACGATCGGCCACTTCGACCGCGACGTGCAGCTCGCCGCCGGCGGCGCTGCGCGCCGGCGCGACCGGCAGGTCGTCGAAATCGGCATCGTGGTAGGTCGCGCGCTGATTGCCGTCGGCGTCGATCTCCTGCGTGAAGTAGCCCTGCCGGTAGAGCAGGCCCACGCCGACCAGCGGCAGCGCCGCGTCGGCGGCCGCCTTGCAGTGGTCGCCGGCGAGGATGCCGAGGCCGCCCGAGTAGATCGGCAGGCTTTCGTGAAAGCCGAACTCGGCGCAGAAGTACGCGACCAGATCGTCCTTGCCGAGCCACGTGCCGTTCGGCGCTCGCGGCGGACGCGCCAGGTAGGTGTCGTACGCGGAGATGACGCGGTTGTAGTGGGACAGATAGCCGGGATCTTCGGCGGCGGCTTCGAGCTTTTTCTGATCGACCTGGTTCAGAAACGCTTTGGGGCTGTGCGCGCACGCTTCCCATAACGCCGGATCGAGGCGCGCGAACAACCCGCGCGTCGGCAGGTCCCAGCTGTAGTACAGATCGACGGCCAGCTCGGCGAGCCGCGCGAGCCGCGGCGGCAGCCAGGGCCGGACTTCGAGGGAAAAACGCGTGCCCGGGTTTTCCATACGTGTTGGTCGGTGGGGCGGATCGGTGCGAAGCGCAGCGAGCTTAACCCCGCTGTGCGGCGCCGCTGCAGCGGGTCGGCGCGGCTGCGGCATTTATCGTAAGGGCACGGCAGAACGCCGATTGATGACGGTCAAGCGCGTGCGAAACTCGGCACCTAGCATGTAGCGAAGGGCGCATCCGGGCGCCCCCGCGCGAAGGAGGACTGCGATGGACAGCGTGAATCGCGAAAAACTGGTTTCCGACGCGAAAGCCGTGCTCGACGATGTCGACGCGCTGCTACGGCAGGCCGCGACTGCCAGCGGGCAGCAGGCGCAGGAACTGCGCGAGCGCGCCGCCGAGGCGCTGCACCGCGCGAAACTGCGGCTGCAGGAAGCGCAGGAGAGCGTGACCGAAACCGCGAAGGCCACCGCGCGCGCCACCGACGACTGGGTGCACGCGCACCCGTGGGGCGCGATCGGCGTGGCCGCCGGCGTCGGCTTCCTGATCGGGCTGCTGGTCGCGCGGCGCTGAGCCGCGGGACAACGTCGCGCACAACGGCTGACCGTGTCTTCGCCGCTGGACGCCGTGCGCCGCCTGTCGGCGGCGTCGCTCGCGCTGCTGCTGTCGCGCGCCGAGTTCGCTTCGGTCGAGCTTGCGCAGGCGCGCGCGCAACTGGTGCGCTGGCTGGTGCTGGCGCTCGCGGGGGCGTTGCTGGCACTGCTGGCAGCCGCCGCGGCTTCGGCGTGGCTGGTGCTCGCGTTGTGGGAGCGCGCCGGCGCGCTCACGCTGGTCGCGCTCGCCGTGTCGTTCGCCGCCGCGGCGTGGTGGGTGCTGGCGCGCCTGCAGCGCGAAGTCCGGCAGGCGCCGCCGCTGCTCGCGCAGACGCTGCAGGAGCTGGCCAAGGACCGCGATGCGCTCGCGGGCTCCCGCGCGGCCGGCGACGAACCGCGAACGTAGCGGCGCCAAGAACATGAGCGAACGCGCAGACGCGGAGCGCCGGGAGCCGCCGAGGATGACGAGGCACTCCTTCACTCCGCGTTCGCTCGCCGGACCGGGTGTGGGCTGATGAGCGCACGGACGGAAACGCTTGAGCTTCGGCTCGAAATGCTCAAGCTGCGCGCGGAACTGGAGCGCGCGGAGCTGCGTGCCGCGCTGGCCGACGTTCGGCGCGCCACGGCCGGCGCGCGCCGCGCCGCCTCGATGGTGAGCCGCGTCGGCGAGGCGGTCGTCGCGGGCGGCGGTGGTCTGGTGCCGC
>JBFMFC010000090.1:0-10762 GCA_040752195.1 Pseudomonadota bacterium
TCGCTCCCCCGGCCCACTTCGACCAACGGAGCTTGTTCGATCACTTCTTCCATCCAGACCTCCTTCCGGTCGAAGGGGTCAGTTCTCAATGGCGCCAGGGGGTCAGTTTTTCATGTCGCCTGACACAGGCGACAGGCGGACATACAAACCGCACTACAGCAGTTGGAGGCAGCCTACCTCGCCGAGGTGGGTGCCGTCGCGCGCGCCACGCGAGACTATGAGCAGGGACTCAAGACGGGGCGGCAAGCCGCATTCAGTCAGGCAGGAAAAGCCTCTGCCATGACTCGCAACGCCGACCGCGAACCTATCAAGGACGCGGTGCAGAAGGCACTACGAGCGCACCGGGACTATCCATCTTGGCTGCTCCAGTACCGAGCGGGTGTGAAGCAGCGTCTACCGCCTCACATCACTGAGGCCATCAAGCAGTCCGTCAAGGGCAAGCATCCAGCGGTGATGACTGTGAACCGCAAGACGCTGTCGGGTTGGCTCAGCGAGGTCTACAAGGCTGACGCGCGTCGGCGCTGAGCCGCCAGTTCTGCGCGCGGCTCTGTCTACGCATAAGGGCGTCAACAGTTGACGCCCCTCTGATTTGGCGCGGCGGCTCATAGTTCGCCGCCATGAACCGCGCCACTCCTCAATCCGAACCCCGCGTGGGTGCACCTAGCGGCGTCGCAGGAACCGTCGCTCTTAACCCGTCGCGCTCCGACAAGGGCGCGGCGGGTTCTTTTTCCGCCCCACGCCCCCTACGCCGTCCGCCGCATCCGGCCGCGCTGGAACTCGCGCGCCTGCTGGCGCGGATTGCGTTCGAGGAAGACACGCGCAACGCACGGGAGGGGCAGCGGTAATGACCGACGCCCAAGTCCTCGCCGCTGCGCGCCGGCTGCCACAGGTGCTCGACCACCCGCGACTGAATCCGCACCTGCAACGCTTCCAAGAACTCGGGCTGACGGTGTCCGCCTACGTGTTCAGCGAAGCACCGGACGCAGCCATCGTTATGGTCGTCCATGACAAGGGCCAAGACCCCAAGCCCGAAACCCTGATCCGCGCGTACCGCGAGGCAGCGCTGCGCGATGGGCCTGCTCAAGGAAACGCATGAAACACCAAGGACTGTCGCAGGCGACGCTGGATGACCTGGCGCGCAGCGGCCTGACCGCCGACGACGCCACGGCGCTCGGCATCACCGAACTCGGCGGATGGCGCTCGGGCTATCGCATTCCGTACCTCGGCACTGAAGGCTACTGGCGCGACCGCTTTCACACTCCGCGCCCGGGTCGCAAGCCCCAGCGCTACGACCAGCCCGATGGCGCACCGCCGCACCTGTACCTTGCCCCGCTCGGCGTGGACTGGGCAGCGGTGCAGGCCGACCCGACCGTGCCGCTCTACGTGGTGGAGGGCGAGAAGAAGGCTGCCTCGCTCTGCAAGGCCGGCTTCCCCGCCATCGGCGTGGGCGGTGTCGCCTGCTGGCGGTCCAAGGAGTACGGCGGTGCACTGCCCCAGTGGGACGAGTTCGCATGGCCGGGTCGCACGGTAATCGTCGCCTACGACGCCGACATCGTTGAGAAGCCCGACGTCGCCCGCGAGGAACGACTACTGGGCGCTGAACTGAAGGGGCGTGGTGCCACGGTGCTCCGCGTGCGCCTGCCACTGGAGACCAAGGGCGCTGATGACTTCCTTGTGGCGAACGGGTTCCCTCGCGCCATGCGCCGAGCGGGTCGCGCGTGGTTGGCGCTGGCCACCGAGCCGGTGGAGCCGCCGACCGAGGAGGACAAGGCCGAGGAGCGCACGCAGCTTGGGCTAGCGCGGCGGTATGTGCGCCGATACCAAGGCGACAGCCTGTATGTGCATGACGGCGCGGTCGGCTGGCTGCACTACACGCCAAGCGAGGGGCGGTTCCGCCCCGACGTGGACGCCGAAGCACTGCGCCGCATGATCGCCGTGGTGGACGGGCTGCTGGATGAAGTGAAGACCGAGCGCGTGCCCGAGAGGCGCAAGGCAGCCTTCCAGTTCTGGAACGCCTGCTCGCGCACGGACGTGATGACTAGCGCGCTCCGTCTGGCCGCTGCCGACGAGCACATGGCGCGCACGAGCGGCGAGTTCGACACCTGCCTGGACACGGTGAATGCCGCCAACGGCGTGACCATCGACCTACGCACGGGCGAATCGCGCGGCTCCACGCGCCAAGACCTACACACCAAGGTGCTCGGCGCTCCGTACGACGAGCGGGCGCGCGCATCGGAGTGGGAGGACTTCATCACCTACCTGCTCGGCGGCGACAAGGAGAAGGTGCGCTTCGCGCAGCGCATGTTCGGCTACCTGCTGACGGGCCGCGTGAACGAGCAGAAGTTCTTTATCTGCGACGGCACCGGCAAGAACGGCAAGAGCACCACTGTCGGCGTGCTGCAGAAGTTGTTCGGCGGCTATGCCACGTCCATCGGCTCGGATGCCGTCACCAAGCGTGGTCGCGAGCGCGGCGGGCACTACCAACTGGTGGAAACCGTCGGCGCTCGGCTGCTGGCGCTGTACGAGAGCGCCGAGGGCGCAGCCTTCGACACCGAGCTTGTGAAGCTGATGGTCGGCGGCGACCCGCTCACGGTGCGCCCGATCTACGGCAAGCCCTTCACGTTCCGGCCGCAGTTCAAGCCGGTGCTGATCACCAATCACCTGCCGTCCTTCGATGGCGGCGACGCGGCCATGGTCCGGCGAATCGTGCGCCTCCCCTTCGAGGTCGTGATCCCCGACAGCAAGCGCGAGGACAAAGACGTCCTGGAGGCTCGGCTGCTGCGCCAGAGCGCCGGCATCCTGAACTGGGTGCTGGAGGGGGCGCGGCGGTGGTACGCGACGGGGCTGCGCCCGCCCGAGTCGGTGCTCGTCGCAACCAAGGTGTACTTGACTGACCAAGACCTACTCGGGCGCTGGATCTCCGAGTGCTGCGACGTGGGCCGCGCGGAGCATGAGAGCGACTTCCATGAGTTGTTCCTGTCCTACTGCAACTGGGCCGAGCGCAACAACGAGCGGCAGTTCTCATCCAATGCGTTCTCCCGACGCATGCAAGAGCGCGGGCACCGCAAGCGCGCAACCACGCGCCACAACAAGCAGACCGGCAAAAACGAGAACGTAACCATGTTCTCCGGGCTGCGGCTCCGGGGCAAGACGGCCACCGGAACACCCCTCGTTGTAATTCCCGGTGGCCGGAAGTACTGAGCGAAGTCATGGCCGCGACTGCGATCACCAATACGGCGTTGCCGAGCGCTTGGCGCTTAGGGCGGTGCCCGCTCCGACACGACGGGGGCACCGGGGGAGCGAAACCCACTGGTGATATTGGCGTATTGGTGATGGTTTGGAAACTGGTCCTCGAGAAGTTTGATTTTCATAGGGGAGTTATCAAACCAATCACCAATCACCAATATCACCAATTTGCTTTCGCCCCTGCCCTGAGTGCGCGAAGCGCTCGGTGCAGTAGGCGTCGCCCACGTAGCCCCTGCCCCGCCACCCCCGACTCGCCCGCGTTCTCTCGCGCGCGAATGAAGAGAACACAGAAGGAGCACTCGTGCCAAAAGCAGTGAAGGGCGGACCCAGCCCCAACCCCGCAGGCCGACCCAAGGGCATCGTGGATCGGCGCACCAAGTACCGCGAACTCATCGAGCCGCACGTACCGGAACTCACCGCCAAGGCGCTCGCCATGGCGCTCGCCGGTGACACCCACATGATGCGGCTCCTGCTCGACAAGGTGATCCCGACACCGAAGGTGACGGACTCGCCCATTGACCTCGGCGCTCCGCTTGTCGGCAGCGCGACAGAAATGGGCGCTGTCGTACTCGCGGCCGTGTCGGCAGGCCGCATCACCCCGGACCAGGCCGACTCAATCATGCGCGCCATCGCGAACCTGTCGCGCGTCATTGAGGTTGACGAGCTACTGCGCCGAGTGGAGGCGCTTGAGACCTCCGCCAACGCTCGGACGATTGACGCACCCACCCCCGCACTGCCGCCCGCAGGCGCGCAGGCGGCGCGCGCTCAGGCCCGCGCCGTCGCCGGAAGGCAAAGCGCCGTAACCCCCCAGTCCCATCAACCGAAAGCTGCGGCCCGCTTGAATCGCGGCCCCGCAACGGGAAGGCAACCATGAATCGCACCCTGCCCCTCTATCCACCCTCCAACTACGTGGCCGAGATCGACGGCGTGCACTACTCGCTGCACGACCGCGACACGCACGCAGCCGTCACCAAGTACGACGCCGACATGACGCAGCAGATTCGCTGGTCGGAGCGCACGGGCTACTTCCTCGCCAAGGTGACGGAAGACGGCCCGTGGCTCCGTGTGGACGTGTCTCCGCTCTCGGCCGACGAGGCCCACGAGTTGTCCCGCTCTTGGGACCAACCTCTCCCGACCTACCAGTCCGACACGCTCACCAAGGTGATGCGGTCGCAGTTCAACAAGCGCACGAGGTAACCCGCCATGCCGCTCCTACAACGCAAACCCAAACCCGCCCCCGCGCCGGCCACGCCGCTGGAGGAGGCCATCGCCAAAATCCACGCCGCCCGCGAGCGCATCACCGCGCTTGAGGCCGAACTCGCTCCGCTGCGCGGCGCACAGATGCGCGCGCACCGTGCCGCCCGTGGCGGCCCCAAGGCCACGGCGGCAGACAGCCCCGCACTCGCCCGCGTCGCCGCCGACTACTTTCTCGGCCATGGTCAGCGTGACGCGGTGGACGCTGCGCTGGCCGAGACCGCATCCAACGACAACCGCGAGGCTGCCGAGCAGCGCGCCGTAGCGCTCGCGCTGGCGGAGCTTGACCGGCGCATTCGGCCCTTGGAGTCGCGGCGTGATGCTGCCCGCGCGGCGCTGAAGGATGCCGAGTACCGCGCACTGCGCGCCTACGCCGAGCAGCTAGACGCCGAGCGCCGCGCGCTGCTGCAGAAGCAGGTCGACCTGCTCGCCAGCATCTACGCGGTGGCGGACCTGATGTACGACAAGCTCGCGCCCGGTCGCGAAGCCATCGCTCCGCCGTCGTTTGCACGCATCCGCAGCGTTGAGATTCCGCCCACGCAGCTACAGACCACGGGTTACGTCACGTTCCTGGACGACAAGCGGCAGGCGCAGGCAGCGCAGCAGGTCGTTGCCCACCTGGCCGAGCTTGGCGTCGTGGAGGCCTGATGCCCGCCCTCGCAAACCGCATCGCAGCCCTGGAGCGGGCAGCGGCTGCCGCGCCCCCCGCCGCCACGCTGGCCTCGGTGGCGGCAGAACTGCTGCCGAGGCTTGCGGAGCGTGCGCAGACGCAATCCGCCGCCCGCGCCCTGCAGGGGCGTGTGTCCGAGTGGACCCGCGTGCACCTACCGCTGGATGCTGTGCTGATCCCGTACACACGCCAGGTGCCTGACGACGAGATGAAAGTGCTGCTTGAAGTGCTCCGCGAGTGTGCGGAATCCGCTCCCGAGTGACAGGAGGACACCACATGAAGCTACGCCGACCAATGGACGCACCGCCCAAGGTGCCCACATACGCCGTCGTGCCCGTTGATGAGGCTGCCATCACCGACGCCCTCAAAGCGCACCTGATCCGATCCATTGGACACGCGCCCGGCGCGGTGGACGCGCTAGGTGCCGTGGTGGACGCCACATGCCCACGCCCCGAATGGCAGATCGGTATCTACACAGCGCTCGTGCGGCGGGCGTTCCCTCGCCTGAGCGCTACCGCTCAACGCACTCTCATCAAGGCTCTGGAAGTGACGCATTTGCCCATCGCACGCGGCGACCTACAGCAGGTCACGCCTGCGGCGCTGGACACCATTGCCGCCGCTATGGCGGAAGAACTTGCCCGGCACGAAGCCGGAGAAAGGCAAACACCATGACCACTCGCATGCTCCCCCCGACCGACGCCGGCAAACGCAGGATGACTGTGAACGGGCGCAGCTACGTCGGCACCCTGGGCACCGTCTATGACGTGCCCGACCACGACGCCGACGCGCTGGAGGCCAACGGCTGGACACGGGTCGAGGCTGTCGGCACCACGGCCGAGCGCCCGAACTTCACTGCCACGCCCGCAGGCGCAGCGCTCTCGGCTGGCCGGCGCTTTCTGGACACCACGGTCGGCGCGCTGATCGTGTGGGACGGCGCAACGTGGCGTAACCCGGCCACGGGCGCGGCCGTGTAGGAGCGCGCTATGTCTAAGCAGCAACAGGCCCGACTACTCAAGGCGCTCGACCCCTCCGCCAGCCGGGCGGTGGGCCGAGCCGCCGACGGCTACGACGACGCGCTCGTCAAGCTGGTGAAGGCGAACCCCGAACTCGCCCCGGTGCGCAAGCTCGCCGCCGACGTCTACGACCTCCGCGTCCAGGTGGAGGGAATGCGCGCCGACATCGCAGCCTTGCACGAGTCCACTGCCGCCGTGCAGGCCGGCCAACCGCTCCCCCGCAGCGGCCCGCGCCTGCCCCGTCCAACCTGAGGAGCCCGTGCCATGCCGATGTTTCAGGTCAAGGATGGCGAGACGCGGAAGCGCGTGCGAAAGCTCCACGTTCGCGATGGCACGCAGTGGAAGGAAGTGCGCAAGGGGTTCGTGAATGACGGCGGAGTGCGGAAGCAGTTCTACACAGCCGCCGAGCCCATCAACCTCACCATCAGCGCCGACACCGCGAACTACAACATCTGGAACGCGGTTGTCGCAGCACTCGGCGCAGCGCCCACTGACGTGGTGGAGGTCATTGTCACCGTGGGCGCTGGTGTCGTGGTGTATTCCAACTCAACCGCGCAGGCGGCGATGGACACCGGCACCGGCTGGCCCGCGAACTCAACGCTGCGGGTCATCAACAACGGGTACATCGTCGGTGCCTCGGGCGCGGGTGGTGCGGGTGGATCGCCGGGCTTTTCCGGCGTGGCGGGCGCGGCCGGTGGCCCCGCGCTCAACTTGCAGTACCCGATGACCTTCACCAACACCGTCGGCTACCTGTATGGCGGCGGTGGAGGTGCGGGGGGGTGGCGGCGGCGACGGCACCTATGGCCTCTGCGCCGGAGGCGGTGGCGGTGGTGGACGCGGCTACGCGGGCGGAGCGGGCGGCCCTGCGGGGCCGGGCAATGGCTCCGGCACCTTCTACGTGCGTCAGCCTGCGGCCGGAGCGCCGGGCAGCTACGCCGGCATTGGCAGTGGTGGGCTGGGTGGCGCGTGGTTGCAGACGACCGGCCAGATTGGCGACCAGACAACGCAGACCAACTATGGCGGTCGCGGTGGCGATGTTGGCGACTGTGGTTCCCCCGGCGCGGCGTGTGGGAGCGGCCTCTCCGGTCGTAGCTCACCGCCGCGCAACGCGACACAAGTCCGTCAACGGTTGACACCCCAAGCCCATCGCCGCAACTGCCAGATTCTGTGCGGCCGCAACGGGCGGCAACACACGAAAGGAACTGCGATGGGTAAGAAGAGGCGCGACACGTTGCCACCCCCGGCTGATGACTTGGACGAGCTTCCTGCTTGGATGCACCTGGACCTACTTGTGGACGCATTGGAGTCGCACCTGATTGCAGACGGAGATGCCGAAGTCACCATTGAGCAGCTTGATCGCCTGCGAGTCGCGATTCAGCGCCGCGTGGGCGTTGGCGACCCGATGTCGGCGTAGCAGTCGGACACCGGAGCGACCGAGCACTCCGCGCTCTGTCGCTCCGATCCACGTGGGCAAAATACTTTCCCGCATTGCAGCAAGAGGGCTAATGATTCTTCGCGCTCCCGCACCGTCACGCGGGGCATTTCACAGGAGCCAACAGATGAACGTGCGCGAACTCATCACCCACCTTGAGTCACTAGCCGCCGAGTTCGGCGACGACCTGCCGGTGCGCTTCACCTACAACTACGGCGATTACTGGCGGACCACGGTCGCCCAAGAGCCGACCGACATCGGCCTGTGCCGCGTGGTGCCGAGCGACTACCACGACATGGACCGCGTCACGGACGACGGAGACGCCGACTACACGCTGGCCGTGTGCCTCAGCTGATGGGGGAGATGATGAAGAACCAAACGAACAGCGCCGCCTTGGTGCGCGTCGCCATCTACACCCGCTACAGCACCACGCAGCAGGACGGCGACTCCATAGAGCGCCAGCTTGAGGTCTGCCGCGAGCGAGTTGCCCGCGAGCCGGGCTGGACGGTTGTCGGCGTGTACAGCGACCCCGAGGTGAGCGGCGGCACGTACATCAACCAGCGGCCCGAGGGCGCGCGCCTACTGCGCGACGCCGAGGCTCGGTGCTTTGACGTGATCCTTGTCGAGGACTCGTCGCGCCTGTCCCGTAGCGTGCCTGACCTGACCATGACCCTGCACCGCCTGCGCGCTTGGCGCGTGGCGCTGGTGGCGGCCAAGGGCACGACCGACACACGCCAGCGGGCCAACCGCATGATGGTCAACGTGGAGGCTGCCTTCAACGAGCAGTACCGCGAGATCATCAGCATCAAGACGCACGACGCGCTGCGCATGAAGGCTGCCAAGGGCGAGCCCACTGGCGGTCGGAGCTACGGCTACGGGGTGCATCGCGCGTACGACCCGACGCGCCGCGACCGCCACGGCAAGCCCGTCCTGCTGGAGCACCGGCTCGTCGTGAATGAGGCTGAGGCCGCAGTCGTGCGGCGCATCTTCACGCTGTACGCCGACGGCCACGCCCCCAAGACGATCTGCGAACTGCTGGACAAGGACGGCGTGCCCTCGCCCGGCTCGTCGTGGAACCGCACGAATCCGAACCGCGCGGGCGGGTGGCAGCCCTCCGCCATCCATGGCGATGCGCGCCTTGGCACCGGCATCCTGAACAACCCGCTGTACGTCGGGCAGCAGATTTGGAACCGCCGCGAGTGGCAGGAGAAGCCCATCATCCGAGGCGGAGAGGTCACCATCACGCACGTGCCCGTTGAGCGCCCACGGGACGAGTGGATCGTGCGGGACGTGCCGGAGCTACGCATCGTGGACGACGCCCTTTGGGAGCGCGTCAAGGCTCGGCAGCGCGAGCGTGCGCAGTCCCGAGGAGCAGCCGTCAAGGCGGGGCTGAGCAAGGCGACTGGCGGGCGCGGGCGCTACCCGAGCTACCTGTTCAGCAGCCTGCTCAAGTGCGGGCTGTGCGGTGCGAACTTCATCATGGCGAACGGCAGCACCTACGCCTGCGCCCGGAGTTGGAAGCGCGTCGGCGAGCATCGGTGCAGCAACCGCCTGCGGGTGCCTCGGCGCGACGTGGAGCGGGCGCTCCTCGGGCACATCCGGGACGACCTGCTGGCCCCCGAGGCGCTGGCAGCGTTCACCAAGGAGTACGCCCGCCTGCAGCGCGAGCGGCAGTCCGGCGGTGGCGCCGAGCGCGCACGCCTCACTGCCGAATTGAGGCGGGTGGAGGAGCGCATCGGCAATCTGATGCGGGCCATTGAGGCGGGCATCATCACCCCGAGCACCAAGGCCCAGCTGCTCGGCGCCGAGGCTGAGAAGGAACGCCTCACGTCTGCCCTCGCAGCGGCCAGTGCAGCGCCGGCGGACAACGTGGCCACCCTGCTGCCCCGAGCCGCTGAGCGGTACCGGGCGCTGGTTGACGACCTGCCCCTGAGCACTCAGCGCGAGGTGTACCTAGCCCGGCAGAACGTGCAGCGGCTGGTCGGTGAGGTACGGCTGGTGCCGGCCGGTAACGCCTTGATTGCCGAACTGTGGGGGGACCTAAGTGGCCTGCTCGCTCTGCCTGCCGCAGAGGGCAGGCAGAGGGAAGGCAAACGTGGTTGCGGGGGAAGGATTTGAACCTTCGACCCGGGTTATGAGAGCGCGCATTTCCTGCGCATGTGCAGCGTTGCCTTGCGCTGTCCCGCGTTGCCAATCGGCCTCAAGCGAGCGAAATCAACCCCTTGCGAGACTCGGTCGTGACGACCCCACGGCCCAGCAGCACGCGCGGCGGCGAGCTCCGTCACATCCGCTTCCCGAAAGAACGTCCCGATCGCTGCGCGGAACCCGTCGTTCCGCAAAACCCCGTCGCGACCTTCGGTCACTGCGACCGCGTTGTGGCCGCTGGCTCTGAGACCTTCGAACCGACGAACCGCTCACGAAAGCGCCCCCAAAACCCGGGCTCTCGTGGTTGAGTGCAGCAGGCAAAGGGCATAACGATGCACCCATGGTCATGGCCCACACGCCCTCACTCGCCGCCTCGGCGCAAACGCGGGCGGATGACGCCGAGCTGCAGCGTCGACTGCCGGCACATCTGCTGGAGTTCATACCCCGTCGCCGCCGGGCGATCGCCGATCAGCGATGCGGATCGGGGCGGCGCTGCGCAGCACCACCGCAGGGCGGGTCGTCCATCGCGCTGGCCCTCGTCCTGGCGTCGCCGAGCGGCATCCCGCCGCACGCCGTTCGCGACGTTCCTTTCGTTGCAGGCAACCCGCCCAGTCGGCCGTGTGCGCCCGGTTCGGCCGCAGGCACCTACACGGCTACAGTCTCGACCGCGTGCCGGATCCGTCCGCTGCTGCACCGGCGGACGGATCCGCCCTCGCGGCGACGCGCCGGGCGAGCACCCCGCTGCCGCAGTTCGCGGTCGATGTGCTGCGCGCCTGCGCCTTGAAGTTGGCACGGCCATGAGATTCGGCAGCTCGAGTTTTTCAAAGAACCTGCGAAACAGCGGGTCGAGGAAGTCGTCGCTCGCCTTCAGATCGGGGCTGGACGGCTCGGGCTTGCCGAGGGCCGCGAGTGCACGGGCGATCTCGTCGATGGCCTCCACCATGGTCTGGCGCCATGCCGATGCGAAGATTTCACCCTGCTGTCGCGCACCCATGGCCTGGG
>JBFMFC010000091.1:0-10758 GCA_040752195.1 Pseudomonadota bacterium
CCGCGTACAGCCGCGCGAGGTTGGTCGAACGCGCGGCGATGCGAACGAGCTGCGCGGCCACGCGCGCGTGCGCGGCGCGGCACGCCTCGGCCTCGGGTGACGGAAACACCGCGGGCGGCGCCGCGCCTCGCCTGCAGCGCGGTTCTCCGCACCCCAACGCCGATCGCGTCGGTCCCTGACGCTGCCGCGTGTCACAAAAGCGCAGACGGCATGTCAGGTTCGGGCGAACGTTGCCGAAAAACCGGACGTGACCCATCGTCGCTTGCCGGATTGCGGAAAGGATCGCGTCATGTTGCGCAGGGCCGTTCTGTCGCTCGTGCTGTACGGCGCCATGCGCGCCGGGATCGCATTGGCGGACGCGCCGCCGCAACTTATCGAGTGGATCTGCGGCCTGGAGTCGAGCCAGGCAGAGGCGATTCGCTGCCAGCTGCAGCAGGCAGTTCCAGGGCAGTTCGCCGACGCCACGTATGAGCGCGTCGACGCGCGGCAGATTCGGACGGAGCTCCTGCGTCCCGACGCCGCTCGCAACGTGACGCGACTGGTACGAGAGGCGCCGGAACGCTACGCGGACGAAATCTGGTGGATTCCCCTGCACCGTGCGCCGACCGACTTGGCGCTTGTGCAGGAACTGGCGCGATCGGTGATGTGCGGCAGCGACCGCGCCTGCCGGGTTCTCTTCGTCGGTGCCGTCGGCAGCGTCGCCACACTGCACCGGCAGCGCTGACGCCCGCGGTCGCGCGCGCCGCTGCGCACCCCGCTACTGCGCTGCCTTGCAGCGCTCGATGCCAGCTTGCGCGTCCGCGTCGGCGGGGTCGAGCGCGAGTGCCGCGCGAAACGCCCGGATCGCATCGGCGCAGTTGCTCCGTGCGGCGAGAATCCTGCCCAGCAGCGTGTGTGCCGGCGCGAGCGCAGCGTCCAATGCCAGGCTCTTGCGCACGGATTCGAGTGCCTTGTCGGGGTTCCCGCCCTTGAACAGCGCCTCGGCCAGGCGGAGGTGGCTGCGGGCGGCGGCGGCGTCACCGCCGCTGACCGCCTTCGGCGGCGCGAGCACGAGCTGCACGTCCTCGTCGGAGATCTCGCCGAGCGCGCGCCGGATGCGCGCCGTGACGATCGCGCACAGGTTCACCGAGCGGTATGGCTCGAACGCCGCGAGCCGGTGATCACGCCCGACGATGACCACGACCGGATGCAGGGCGACGCCGAGCGCGGCGTAAAGCGCGTCGTCCCGATCGACGAGCACGGGTGCGTCGACGCCCGCCTCACGGACGACGGCAGCGGCGGCGTCCGGCGGCGCCGCGCTCGAAACGATCGCTACCCAGCGGACCGACGCTCGGGCGAGGCGCCTGCGGCAATCCGCCATCTCGCGCAGCGTCTCGCGCGAGTGCTCCTGATGCGGACGGAAGAACAACAGCACGGTCACAGCGTCCTTCGCCAGCAGGCGGACGCGTCCACCGTCCAGCGTCGCCATTTCCAGATCGGCGACCGGCGTGCCGATGCGCGCGCGGGCGTCGCTCGCCGGGGAGAACGCGGCCGCGGTCGCAACGAGCGCACTGACGAGCGTCCAGCGGGTCAGAAGCGCACGGGTCATCACGGCGCGGTGCGGGTCGAGTACGCCTTTTTCGCGTGGCAGGTCTTGTCGCATGAGCCGCCGCTATCGGTCTTCGTGTAGTTGAGTTTTAGCACCCAGCCCGAAGCGCCGTATGGCACACCGTCGCGAATATGGTGCGCCTGCGAGGAGGCGTGCACCTCGTGGCAGGCGCGGCAGGTTCGCCCCCGGCTGCCCTGGTGGAGGTGGACATAGTGCAGATTGCGCGCCCCGTCGCGGAAGTTCGTCAGCGTGGTCGTCTGCGGCGTCGAAAAGGCTCTCTCGTTGTGGCAGCCGAAGCACAGCGCGTAGTTGCGGGCGTCATACGGCGCGTAGAACTCAGGCGGGTAGTTCGTCGCGAGCAGGCGGAAGTGGTCGCTGCCGTGCGCCGCATGGCAGGCGCTGCAGTCCTTGTCGGCGACCGGGCCGTGCCAGACCTTGTTCGCATCGAGCCAGGCTTTGACGTTCTGCAGCTTCCTGCCTGCGGCGTCGACGCGGCCATCACGGTCGTGGCAGCCCACGCACAGGTCGAACGGCAGAGCGACGAGCAGGCGCGCGACCCCGCTGCCGTGCGCGTTGTGGCAGTTCGAGCACTGGCCGGGCGCCGACATGGCCGCGTGCCTGACCTTCGCCTTCTGGTCGAGCGTGACGACGTTGACATGGCATTCACCGCACAGCGCGCGCGGCTCGCCCAGCAGCAGCTTGGGCTGTGCCGCGTCGTGCGGGTTGTGGCACACCGTGCAGTCCTCGCGCGCCGGCGCGTGCGTATGCGGGCGGGTCAGCACCTGCGCGAACTCGTCGTGGCAGCCGAGGCAAAGTCCGGGCGACGGCTTGATCAACGGACCGGGACGCCTGGCATCCGCGCTCTGATGACACAGGCTGCATTCGCCCGCGGTGTACGGCGCGTGCGTCGAAACGGGTGGCGGCTCGGCGGTGTATGGCGCCAGCCGCGACGGCACCTGCGCGAGCAGCGCCGGTGAGACGGTGAGTGAAAGCAAGGTCAGGAGCGCCCCGCTCGCGCGCGGCAGCAGCTTTTTCGACAGTGCGGGTGTCATGCAGAGAGCCTCCTGTCTGTAATGGATTGCCGCGACGATCCAATCTGCACTTCTACGCGCGCGCGAAGGGCGCTTCATCGCGGTGCGCTTCCGAGGTTTCCGCGGCGCTTGCGCATCGCTTGGCGCGCGCCCTCAGATCTTGTGGCATTGCCGACAGATACCCGCCGGTGAGCCCGACCCGAAACGGCTCAGCCTGGGATATTCGCTTCGGTGCGGCTCGTGGCAGCTCGTGCAGCCGAACGGCCGCCCCGGCCGCAACGGGTCCTCAACCGGATGCGTGCCCTTCTCGTGGCCCAGCGGATGCCCTTTTCCGCCGAAGCCCGCGAGCAGGTGCGGTCGCTGGGCGACATCGGCGTGGCAGGACAGGCACAGCGACGGACCAGGCTGAACGAGCAGTCCCGCGTCTGCGGACGAATGCGGTGTGTGGCAAAGCGTGCACTTGTCCGCCGCCACTGGCGCATGCGTGAACTTGCCCTGGAAGCCCTGCGGCGCGTGGCAGCGCGCGCACTGCGACTGCGCCTCCGCCCGCTGGCCCCTGTGCGGCACAGAACCGGCGTCGAGTCCCTCATGACAGGTCCGACAGGCCCGGTGCAGCGGCGCATGGACGACCCTTTGATCCACCAGGTCCGCGTGGCAGCTGAGGCACTCCGCCTCTTGCGCGGCCGCAGGTAGCCAAGCGGCGGCAGCACAGACCGCGAGAGCACAACCGAGCGATCTGCGGCGGGCTTGTATCGGGGTTGCCATCGAACGTTGCTGTCGACGAAAGCGAAGCTAGTAGGACTTCGGGTTGTGGTTCACGCCGTGGCAGGTGAGGTAGCAGAGGCCACGGTTCGTCCCGGTCTGTTCGAAGCGCAGGATGCCGCTCGACGACGGCCGCACGACGACCGTGTCGAAGTTGATCAGGCGGCTGTTGTTGACCGCATTGCCCTGCGTGGCACTGATGCCGTGCGGGTCGTGGCAGACATTGCACGGGGTGCGCTCGCCGACGATGTGCTTGCTGTGCTCCCGGAACGACTGGTTGCCGAGAATGCTCGTCCGACTGTGGCATTTGTAGCAGAGCGCATAGTTGGTCGCACTCTCCGAGGTGTTGTCGGTCACGGCGTACTGTCGCTCCAGCAGCGGGGTGAACGTCGATCCGTGCGGACCGCTCGGCCCGGTGCCGCCGGCGCCGGGTCCGGCATTGTTGTTGTGGCAGTCGGTGCACTTGATCGTGCTCGCCGTGGTCCACGGCGGAATGAGGCTCGGCACGTTGGTGCTGCGGCCGACGCCGGCGACCGGGTGATACGAAGGGTTCGCCGTGCCGAACTCCAGGCGCGTGTTGGTCTGTGCGATCTGGCGCGTCGTGCGGGACGGCGGCTTGTTGGTGCTGTCGGCGTGACAGCGGAAGCAGATCTCGTACTCGGCCGTGGCCGGGTCGGTCGGTGCGCCTGCGATCGTGATGCCGCGCACGCCCGCCAGCGGGCCGTTCGGCACGCCCGTCCCGGAGCGGGCCGCGTGCGGGTTGTGGCAGTCGACGCACTCGGCGTGCCGCGTGGTCGCGACGGCCGCCTCCACGGGATCGTGTGTTCCGGTGAACGCCGTGACCGGATGGCGCGACGGCTTGCTGAACTCCGCCTGGACGTTCTTCGCCGCGACGTTGCCGTTGTGGCACGGATAACAGTTGTCCTCCTCGATCGCGTAGTTGAGCAGCCCGCGCCGGCCGCCCGCGCTGTGCGGACGATGGCAGCTCTCGCAGGCGTTATCGGCCACTGTCGTCCAGCTCGTGTGCGGCCACGGATTCGTTCCCGCACCGTTCCAGGTCCTGCCCGACGTGCGATGCGCGCTGAGCGCCCAGTCGGTCTTGACGTGACAGGTCTGGCACAGTGCCGACGCGAGGTTCGGGGCGACAAGGAACTTGCCGTTGGTGTCGTCGTGCGGATCGTGGCAGGCGCGGCACTGCAGTTGGCCGCCGGCGTCGAGCCGCACCTTGCCGGTCAAGGTTGCCGGATTGACGAGTTCACCCCGCGCCGACGCGAGCGCGGCGGTGTAGGCGATCGAGACGGGATGATCGTCCGACAGATCGGTGCCAAGCCGCCCTGCGCCGGCCGGCATCGTCGTGACGCCGCCCGCCATCGGGATCGGCGCGCCGCGTGTGAGCACCTCGCCGAGCGCGATCGTGCCGTCATGACAGCTCAGGCACAGCAGCGACGAGCCGTTCGGCTGCCCGGGGCTGCTCCTGGTCGTCGAGCTTGTGTAGGGCGTGTACGTGCTGCCCGGCAGGCGGCGGTTCCACAGCGCCGCTGCCGGCGACGCGTTGTGCGGCGCGTGGCAGAAGATGCAGATTTCGGTCTCTGCCGCGGCCTTGACGGTTCCCGGACCGGAGACCGAGAGGTTGTGCTTGGTCGTTGCGATGCCGGCCGCGCTCGCCCCCGGGGCGCAGGATGTCGCCGCGGCGGCGACGATGGTCGCGGCGGCCGCACGGGCGCAAAGTGCCGCACGGTTCACGTCGGCCCTCCGACGTAGCGGAAGATCTGCACGCGGCGGTTGTACGAATCGGCGACGTAGATCGTGTTCTCGTCGCCGATGAAGATGCCGGCCGGCAGCCAGAACTCGCCCGGTGCGCGCCCGATGCCGCCGATCGAAAGCAGCAGCCGCCCGTCGTCCTTGAAGACCTGCAGCGCCGGCAGCAGTGCATCGACCACGTAGATGTGCCCGAAGCTATCGGTCGCCACGCCTTTGTGACGAGCGAGATCGCCGGTGCCGTCGCCGGGGCGGCCGAACTTGCCGACGTAGTTGCCGTCATCGTCGAAGATCTGGACGCGGAAGTTCAGCGAGTCGGCGACGTACAGCCGCCCCTGCGAGCTGCGCCAGATGAGAGTCGGGTAGTTGAACTCGCCGTCGCCGGCGCCGCGCCGACCGAAGGTCGCGAGCAGCCGGCCGTCGCGCGTGAAGACCTTGACGTGATGCGCGGATGTATCGACGACGAACAGCCGGCCTGACCTCGCGTCGAGCGCGATGCCGGTCGGTTGCGCCAGCTTTGCGCGCAGCGCGACCGCCGTCGCAGCGGTCGCGCCCGGCGCGATCGCGTACACGGTTCGGCGCGCCGAGTCGGTCACGTACACCGTGCCGTCGGCGTCACGCGCGAGTCCGATCGGCGACGTCAGCGCACTGCCGTCGGCAGCGCGGATCAGGTCATGGCGGCCTTCGCCCGGATCGAACCGGTGCACGGCCTGCGCGCCGGGGTCGGCGACGTACACAACCTGGCCGACGGCGATGACCCCCATCGGCCGCACGAGTGTGACTTCGGAGGCGCCGAGGAGCAGATCGGCGAGCCGCTGCAGCACGCTCCTGCGGATGCCGAGGTCTTCGGGTCGCGTCAGCGATCGCACGAAACGGATGCGCGGCGGCTCTGGCGCTTCTGGCCAAACGAGGGGCTGGTGAGTGTCGGCCACATCGGGCTGCGGCACGGCAATCGGAGAGCATCCCGCCGCCAGCAGCGCCGCCAGAGCGAAGGCGAGCGTGCGCCGCATCGTCAGAACTCCCGCCGCACCTGCAGGTGACCGAACGTCCGCGTCTGCGTTTGGCCGAGCTGTTCGTCGCGCACGCGTGAAACGTCCAGCGTTGTCGTCAACTGGCGCACGCGCCAGACGGCGCGCACCAGACCGCTCGTCCGCGTGCGCGGCAACGGCGCGGCGCGCTCTCGCTCGCGCGTGGCGGAGGCCGACAGATCGAGCCCCGCGGCGTTGCGCCACCACGCCGAGACGTCGTACGCCACCAAGTCCGAATCGCCGGTCGGCGTTTCGCTGTCGACACGATTGCCCCGCTTCGACAGGCGCAGCCCGGCGTAGGTCACGCCCGGGATCTCGGTCTGCACGTAGACTTCGTGGCTGGTGCGCACGTACGGCGCGATCGTCTCGAGCCGGTTTTCGTGCTCGACGAAGCCGCCGATGCCCTGTAGCGGACCGAACTCGAGCGCCAAGTCCATTCGCGCACCGATCAGCGTACTGCGCACCCTGTTCAGCGGCACCGTCGGCGTGCCTGCGGTCAGGCGCGGGGTGGAGTCGAAGTAGCGCAGGTAGGTGCTGCCATAGCGCTGCAGCGTCCAGTTCAGGTTGACGGTCTGGTCGATCTGCGTGCTGGCGAAGGTGCCGCCGGCGTCGTAGGTGTAGTCGATCAGCACGTCTTGCCCGTCGAAGATGTTGCTGCCGACCGTGCGCTGGATGCGCGTTTCGATGCCGACGACGGTCAACACGTAATCCACGCCGTCGACGTAGGTCTGCGTGCGCGTGGTATTGCTGACCACGACGCTGCCGGCGATCACGCGCGTTCGCGCCAGCGTCACCGGCGTCGTGCCGACGAGCGTCACGCGTTCGCCGACGACCTGCACCTGCGCGAGTGCGGCGGTCTGGTCCCGCCGCTCGTACCGAATCGCGTAGCCTGCCGCGCCCGTCCCGAACGACGTGCGCTTCGTGTACTGCGCCGAGGCATCTGCGCCCGCGGAGTCGACCGACAGCTCGGTGGCGCGGCTGTCGTCGGCGCGCACACCCAGGGAAGCCGTCAATTCAGGCGACGAGATGTACGTGACCCCCGCGGCAGCGTCGCGGTTGCGGGCGGTCCGGTTCCCTCTTTGGCTTTGGCCGTACGAGAAACTGCCGAGGCCGGTCAAGGCCTTCGACGGCTGCGCCTGAAACCGGAGCAGCGCGCGTGCATCGCTGACGGTGGGTACCTCGACCGGCGCCACCGAGTACGACTGCCGGCTGTAGGTCAGCAGGTTCAGGAAGTCGTACTGGCGCCGCTCGCCCCATTGGATGCGCGTGTCGATGCCCGCGTTCTCGCCGCCGGAAAGAGTGCGTTGCGTCGGCAGTTGCGGGCTGCCGCTGCGCGACTCGAGCTGAGTCACGTGGTACGTGAACTGCGTGTATCCGCCCCGCCCGAACGCGCGCCCGCCGCGCAGCGTCGCCTGATCGAGGCGATCGTCGATCACACGGTCGATGCCGCTGCCGCGCTGGCGCGAGCGCGCCGCACTCAGGTGCAGTGGTACGGGACTCACGGGATCGAGCAGCGAGAAGTCGAGCCCGTACGCCTCGGACTCCTGACTCAGCACCTGCCCCGGGCTGACGCTCAGCGTCGGATTAAGGTGTTCGTAGTAGACACTGCCCCGGTACGGCTTCTCCTGCAGGAAGGCTGCGCGCGCCGTCAGGTCGTACAGGTTCGCGTGCGACGTGGTCTCGACGCCGTCGAGCACCGACGTGCCGCGTTCGAACACGGGGCCCGCGCCGAGATCGAGCAGCAGGAAGTTCGGGTGGTAGACGTAGCTGTGCGTCAGCACGAAGACCTCCCCGCGCAGGTCGGTTTGCTTCTGCGACGACTGCACGCCCGCGCGTGCGTTGTCGGCCGCGTCGCTCACGTATCGGCTGCCGACATGGCCTTCGATGCCCGTGACACGGAACCAGGCGAACTCGTCTTCCGCGGCGGTCGCTGAACACGTCAGCATCAGAGCAACCGCGTAGGCTGCGCGCCGCCGTCCCCGCGGGTCGGTCGCCATCGAGGGCTGCGCCGGTTGCGGCGCCGCGGCGCGCGCAGACGCGCCGCATCGGCGGATGGCGGGCTCGGCGTCGACATGGCCCTTGCCCATCGGGGGTTCGCCGCCTCGCAGGCGGATTCACCGCGTGCGAGGCGCCGGCAAGGGCGGCGCTTCAGGTGGATATGGCATTCCCTGCATCCTGCCCAAGCCGAACACGTCGATGCGGCTCGGCGTGACCTGGCTCGCGACAAGCACGACGCATTCGAGATCAAACCTTGGGTCGGCATAGCGCCGGAACGCCGCGACGTGGTCGTAGTCGATGCTGACGGCTGCGGGCAGGCTCAAGCCGGAGAAGTCGCCCTCCGGTTGCCCGAAGGCCATCAGAACCCGGCCGTCGTTCGAGAAAATCTGAACGTTCTGGAATGCCGCGTCCGACACGTACAGCCGGCCGGCGCGGTCGACCGCGATGCCCTTGGGCCGCGCGAACGTTCCAGGCGTGTTTCCGATGGTGCCGTAGCTCCGCGCGACGGTGCCGTCGGGCTTGAAGCGCTGGACGCGGAAATTGCCGGTTTCGACGACGTACAGATCGCCGTCAGGACCGATCGCGATGTTCGTGGGCTGGAACAACTCGCCGGGCCCGGACCCTGCCTGGCCGAACTTGTGCAGCAGCCGACCGGTCCGCTTGTCCAGCACGTGTACCTGATGGTTCTTGATGTCGACCACGTAAAGCCGGTCACCGGCGATCGCCACATCGACGGGCCGGAACTGCTCGGGGGAACCGAGGGCCCGCACGAAGCGGTCGTCGCGGTCGAACACAAGGATCTGGTCGCGGCCGGTGTCGGTGACGTATTTGGTCCCGTCGCGATCGATCGTCAGGTTGATTGGCCGCTTCATCCGCCCGCCGCCGCTTCCCGGAAAGCTGCTCAAAGTGCGCTTCGCGAGATCGAACGCAAGCATCTCGGCCCGGCGCGTATCGATCACGTAGATCTTGCCTTCGAAGGCGACGACGCCGTACGGAAGCACGAGGCGAACCGCGCTCTTGTCTTCGCCGGCGATGAAGCGGGCGAATCCGCTGTCGAGGCCCTTCAGATCGCGCTCGGTTGCGAAGCTGGTGAGGTACTGAATCCGCGGCGGTTCGGGCGCTGCCGGGTAGAACACGGCTTTCGGCGCGCTGCGCTCGCCCGTCGGCGGCGCTGCGCAGCTTGCCAGCAGCGCGAGTGCGCTCAACCACGCGATACCGGCCCGCCGCGACACGAAACAGTGCGGTTTCAGGCGAGCAAAGGCGTCGCGCACGGCCATGGTTGACTTGATTCGAATCCTGGATCCGACACCGGAATTCTCATCGCGCCACGGCGTGCCCCCTCTGACGTTGCGCAAACGTTCCCGCCGGCCGCGGGTGCACGTGACGTGAACAGGGTCCTCGGCCATGCGCGCCACGAGCGCAAACCCGGCTCGGACGCCTGGCGGAGGACCCTAAAGCGGGCCGCTGCGGGCCCGGCACTGCGCCGGACCGAGAGGGCCGATCCGGCGCTGCGATTCAACCCGTCACTTGCCGTGGCAGGTCAAGCACAGGCCACTGGCGGTATTGGCGATCTTCAGCAGGTCGCCGCCGCTGGTGAACGTGTTGTGCACGTCATGGCATGACGAGCACTCGACCTTGCCGGCCGACAGAAGCACGCTTGCGATCGTGCCGCTCTTCGTCTGCGCGCCGGTGCCGATGGTCACAGCGGTCGTCGTCGCCTTCAGCGTTCCGTCGGCGGTCACCAGCGCGGCGTCGTACGTGATGCCGATCGGATGGTCATTGCTGAAGTTCGTGCCGAGATTCTTCCCGCCGGTGACGAAATTCGTTCCGGTCCGCGCGCCGTAGCTGTCGATTGCGACGGTGCCGTCGTGGCAGGACAGGCATAGCTTCGACACGCCCCCGGGCTGCGTGACGGTTGCATTCATGCTTGGCGAGCTGTACAGCGTGTAGGTGGCGGTGGACAGAGCATGGTTCCACAGCACGTCGCCGGCGACGTTCGCGTTGTTGTGCGGGGCGTGGCAGAAGATGCAGATCTCGCTGCTGCCCCATCCTTTACTGCTGAAGTCATGCGCCGAACCGACGATCTGGCCCGCCGTTGCTCCCTGTGCAGCGGCCAGAAGGCCAGCGCCGACCAATAGCCGGGTAATGCACTTCGCTCTCATTGCGTTTCCTCCCGTTTGAGAGCGCGTCCGAGTCGAACGCGACATCATGGCGCGCCCGAGTCCCTGGCAGATCGAGTACCTGGGCCCGCGATTCGCAGTCAAGCTAGACGCTCGCCCTTGCCGCGACTTGATTCGAGTCAAGGTCCGGGGCGACGAGTCGGTCAGACGCGCTCCGACCGGATCACTTCGAAACGGGCTGCGTTACAGGTCGGGCGTGGGCTGTTGCCCAAATCGGACAGCGCCGCCGCGTTCGCCGCGCACCGCACGCCGCAGGAAACCGAACTCGTCCTGCTCGAGTTCCTCGAGGCTTGACTCGATCGTCGCCAGCGCGCTTTCGACTTCCGGCAGCAGGACGTCCTGCAACGCGCGCACCCGGCGCACGGTCCTGCGGTACTCCGCGTACAGCCGCGCGAGGTTGGTCGAACGCGCGG
>JBFMFC010000092.1:0-10628 GCA_040752195.1 Pseudomonadota bacterium
TCGGCCGCGCGGTCGCGCTGCTCGCCGCCTCGCTGCTGCTGCACTGGTGGGTGCTCGGCGGGATGCAGCGCGCGGCCGATGACGTAGCCACGGTCGACGAACGGCCCGCGCGCACGGTCACGGCGGTGCTGCTCGCGCCGCCGCCGCCTCCGCCGCCGGCACCCGTGGTCCGGCGCGCGCAACGCCCGCAGCGGGTCGCCGCACCGCCGCCGATCGTCGCGCCCACGCCCGATGCCGCACCCGCACCGGAGCCGGCACCGGTGTCGACGCAGTCGCCGCCCGCCGAGCAGTCGCCAGCCGAGCAGCCGCCGGTCGAACCCGCGCCGCTGCCGGCGAGCGAAGCGCCGGCCGCAGCGCCTGAAGTCGTTCCCGTGGTGACGGACGATCCGGTGCTGCCCGCCGAGCGCATCGACGGTACCGACCTCGCCGCCGAGCTCGCCGAAACCGGTGTGCTGCCCGGCGGATTGCCGGCGCGCGCGACCTACGTGTACCTGACGAGCGGCTCCGAATACAAGGTGCTGACGGCCGAGACGTCGATCGCATGGTCGCTCGGCGACGACGGCCGCTACGAGGCGCGGCTCGCGACGGTTGCGCTCGGCATCACGGCGCTCGAGCTGCAGTCCACCGGCGCAATGCGCCGCTTCGGGCTCGCGCCCGAGCGCTTCACGCAGAAACGCATCCGGCGCTCGGCGGAAGCGGCCAACTTCGACTGGAGCCGGCGGCGCGTGACGTTCAGCACGCGCTCGTTCGAACGCGAGCTGCGCGAAGGCATCCAGGACCGGCTGTCGTTCCAGTTCCAGTTGATGGTGCTCGCGCAGCGGCTGCCGGAGCGTTTTCGCGCCGGCGCGGCGATCGAGTTTCCGGTCGCCGGCCCCGACGGCGTCGATACCTACGCGTTCGTCGTCGGCGAGGAAGAGACGATCGTCACCGAGCTCGGCGCAGTCGCCGCGCGCAAGATCGAGCGGCCGCGCAGCGTCGGCGGCGCCGACTCGCGCATCGAGGTGTGGCTCGCGCCCTCACTGCAGTGGCTGCCGGTCAAGCTGCGCTTCACCGACCGGCGCGGGCGGACGACCGAAAACGTGCTGATGCGGATCGAAGATGGATCGCAGCCCGCGCCGGATCCGGCGCGCTAGCGCGTTCGTCGCGTTCGCGCTGGCGCTGCTGCCGCCCGCGGAGCAGGCGAGCGCCGAGTGCGGCGACGCCGCCGCCTGGCCGCCGCCGTTCCGGCTGGTGTTCGAGGCGACCGCGACGCGCTCGCTGCTTTGGATCACCGGCGAAAGCGACCTCGTCCTGACCCGCGACGGCGACGGCTACGTGCTCGTCTCCGAGACGAACGCGGCCGGCTTTTATCACGCGCGGCAGAGTTCGCGCGGCCTGGTCGCAGCGGGCGGGCTGGTGCCGGTCGAATACACCGAGCAACGCGGGCGCCGTCCGCAGGAGACGGCGACATTCGACTGGCGCGCGCGCCGCGTGCGCTTCAGCGCGGTGGCGCAGCCTGCCGAGACGCGCCCGCGGATGCAGGATCGCTTGAGCCTGCTGCTCGAGCTCGGGCGGCTGGCGAAGCTGCAGCCTGCCGCGTCATTCGCCGAGGTGCCGGTCGCCGGCGTGCGCCATGCGAGCGTGTACCGCTTCGAGCGGCGCGGGGCCGAGACGCTCGAACTGCCGGCCGGCCGGTTCGACGCCGTCAAGCTCGAGCGCCCGGCCGATGCGCCGGGCAACGACCGGCACGACCGGCTCGAGGTCTGGCTCGCGCCTGCGCTGTGCTGGCTGCCAGTGCGTGTTCGCTACGCCGACGAGCGCGGCATGACGATCGACCAGCAGCTCAAGTCCGCGCACATCGCACGTTGAGGTTCAGCTCGGCGGCGCCGCCGGGGCGAGCCGCGCCTCGATGTCGAGCGCGAGCCGATGTGCGGCGGCGACGGCCCGGCTCGACTCACGCGGGTCCGCCAGCAGCAGCATCAGCAGCCGGCGGCGCGTCGTTCCGAACGGCCGCACGATCAGCGCGCCGTCGGTACACAGGATCAGGATGCAGGCGGCGTCGCCCAGACTCATTTCGTGCCCGCCGGTGCGGGCGACCGCGACGAGCGATGCGAGCACGGCGCCGCGACGGTCGAGCGGGCTGGGCTCGGCGTCGCCGTCGGTGGCCGACAGCAATCCGTCCTCCGTGGCGATCGCCGCGAGCTTCGCCGAAGGGATCGCCGCGCGCAACTCGGCCAACCGCGCGGCGAAGAAGCTGCGCACCGTGCGCGGTTCCGGCGATTTCGGTCTACTGGACATCGCGCACGGCCTCCAGGCGCGCGAGCAGCACCTCGAGCAGCAGCAGCGCGTGTTCGCGCAACCGCGCGTCGATGGCCATCACGGGCAGTTCGAAGCCCGCCGCCGCAAGCGCGTCCGCGTAGTCGTCGACGGTGGGCGTGGGGTGCGTCTCGGTCCGGCCGACGCCGACGATGCAGTTGCCGGCGACGATGCGCGGCGCGAACTCCCGCACATAGTCGAGCGTCAGCGCGATGCTGTCGGCGCGCGAGTTGTCGGCGAGGATGATCGCGCCGAGCGCGTTGTCGGCGATGATCGGCCACATGAAGTCGAAGCGGGCCTGTCCCGGCGTTCCGTAAAGCTGCACGACGTCGCCGCTGTCGAGCAGCACCTGTCCGTAGTCGAAGGCGACCGTCGTCGTCTCTTTGCCGACGGCGACCGCTTCGTCGCTGGCGACCTCGGTCGTGACGGGCGGCACGTCCGACAGCGCGCCGATCGCGGTCGTCTTGCCGGCACCGACCGGCCCGGCGAACACGATGCGGTAGGTGTTCATCGCGCGGTGTTCGAGCGGACGCTCACGCGGTGTCCTGGGCTTGTGCGACGGCCGGCTTCGCGATCGGCTTCGGGCCCGCCAGGCCGAACCGGCGCCGCAGGTTGGCGATCAGGCCGCGCAGCCCGGTCGGGGCGGCCGGCGCCGCCGCCCGCGGCGCGCTGCGCGCGGCGACCGCCGCAGCGTCGACTTCGACCAGCGCGCCGACCGCATAGGTCGCGTTGAGGAAGTTCATCACGGTTTCCGGCGGTACGCCCGCGCGGCTGCGAAGCTGCTGCAGCGTCATCGCTTGCGCCATCAGCGCCGAAGCCATGCGGATGTCGGCCTGGTAGTGCGGCAGACGGCCGAAGTCGGGCCAGCGCCGCAGGCGGTAGCGCTTTTCGGGCGACAGCTCGGGCCGCAGCCACGGCGAACGGCTGCAGATCCAGAACGTCCACTCGAGCTCGCGCAACGGCTTGAAGTCGCGCGCCTGTCGCAGCGTGTCGCGCTCCGGGCCGGACAGCTCGACCAGCACCGCGGGCGGGTTGTCGCGGAACACATTGGCGAACTCGGCCAGCGTCAGCCGCGTGTGATAGCCGGCGCCGGGCAGGTGGCTGAAGATCGAACGGCGCTCGTTGTCGATCAGCGTGGCGGCGATCGGATCCTGCAGTAACCTCCAGGTCGCGGCGCGCAGGGTGGTGCGAACGCGGCTGTCGAAGGTCGCCGGCGCCAGTTGCGCCTTGCCCTCGGCTTCCAGGCTTTCGATCAGCGGCACCGTCAGCAGGTCGTCGTGCGGCGCCCGCAGCTTTTCGATCAGCCCCTCGGCCAGATGCAGCACTTCCACCAGCCGCGGCGGCGTGATCGGGCGCTTGAGCATCGCGTATGCGTTGGAAGGACGTTCGCCGTCGTTGCCGAGCGCCAGGTACAGCGGCAGCTCGTCGGGTCCGCCCGCAACGCCCTTCAGGCGCGCGAGCGTTTCGGCCGGCAGCAGCACGACGTCGGCCGGCGGCTTGTCAACGACCTGCCAGCGCGCGCCGAGCGCGGGCTCGAGCAGCAGCAGCATCGACCGCAGCGCCGCCGTCGTATGCGCGGGCATCGCCGAGATCGTGATCGTGAAGATGTCCATGGTCGCGCGGACGTCGGCGAGGAGGCCGACTGCGGCGGTTCTCTCCGATCGAAGGCTAGGGCCGCGCCGCTTGCCGCAACCCCGGAAAAGGCGCAGGGGGACGACCGATTTCGACTCTTCGGCGCTCTCAAGCGAGGCCGACCGCGTCAGGTCACGCGCAGTCGTCGGTAGGTCGGATTGGGCGGCGGACCCTCGGGCGCGAGCCGCCGCAGCGTCTCGCGCAGGATCGTGCCGACCATCAGGTTGCGGTGCGTTTTGCTGTCGGCCGGGACCACGTACCACGGCGCATGGGCCGTGGCGGTGTTGCGCAGCACGGCCTCGTAGGCGTCCTGGTAGTTGCGCCAGAGCTTGCGCTCCTCGAGGTCCTGCGGGTTGAACTTCCAGTGCTTGCGCGGATCGTCGATGCGCTCCTGCAGGCGCTTGCGCTGCTCCTCATGGCCGATGTGCAGGAAGCACTTGACGATCGTCGTGCCGGTGTCGGCGAGCAGCCGCTCGAAGTCGACGATGCGCGCGAAGCGGCGCTCGCGCTCGGCGGCGTCGATCCATCCGCGCACGTATTCGATCAGCACGGCCTCGTAGTGCGAGCGGTTGAAGATCACGATCTCGCCCTTGCCCGGAACGTCGCGATGATGGCGCCACAGGAAATCGCGGTCGGCTTCGAAGGCGGTCGGCGCGCGATAACTCACGGCGCGCACACCGAGCGGATCGACCGCCTGGAAGACGGCGCGGATCGTGCCGTCCTTGCCGCTCGTGTCCATCCCCTGCAAGACGAGCAGCAGCTTGTCCTTTCGCAGCGCGTAGAAATTGTCCTGCAGCCGGCCGAGGTCCTTCGCGATCTCCGCAACGCGCTCCTTGTCCTCAGCCTTGTCGCCCGCCGACAGCGGCTTGGCGGCCGGGTCGAAGTCCTTGAGGCTTAGCTTGCCCGGACGGTCGATGCAGTAAGGCTTCAGTCGCTTGTGCATGGGCATGGTCTCCGGTGGCTCTTGTCGTTCCCGACTGGTCCGCCGCATCGGCCGACCCAGCACGGCTCGGGAAAACACCGAGCCGGCGCCTGCCTTGCGACGCGCGGCGGCGACCTCCCGCCGTGGAAGGCCGGTTTTTGCGCCCGCACGAGATGCTTCGGCCATCCTGCCGGTCGGACCGTCGGATTCGGTCAAGCGAATTTGCTGCAATGCGGGTTGTGAGGATTCATTTCACAACCTAGCATGCTGGCAGTGCTGCGGGAGCCAACGCGCGGCGCTTGATCGGGGGCCGCCGGAACCTCGGCGGGGTTGGTCATCACACTGGAGGCTTCATGAATGCACCCATGAGCCGCAGGCAGTTCTTCAGGATCTGCGCTGCGGGAATGGGCTCGTCCTCCATCGTCGGCCTGGGGATGTCGCCTGGGGCGGCGCTGGCGGAGGTACGAGCTTTCAAACTGGCGCGCACGACCGAGACGCGCGGCATCTGTCCGTATTGCTCGGTGAGCTGCGGCGTCATCATGTACAGCCTGGGTGACAAGGCGAAGAACGTAAAGAGCCGGATCATCCACATCGAGGGCGATCCGGACCATCCGGTCAACCGCGGAACGCTGTGCCCGAAGGGCGCCGGTCTGCTCGACATGGTGCACAGCCCCAATCGGTTGAAGTACCCCGAGTTGCGCGAGCCGGGCGGCAAGGAGTGGAAGCGCATCTCGTGGGACGAGGCGTTCGACCGTATCGCCAAGCACATGAAGGCGGACCGCGACGCCAACTTCATCGAGAAGAACGACAAGGGCGTCACCGTCAACCGCTGGAATACGACGGCACTTCTGGTGTCCAGCGCGACGCGCAATGAGCCCGGCTATCTGACGGTGAAGATGGCGCGTGCCTTGGGGATGGTCGCGCTCGATACCCAAGCGCGTATTTGACACGCCCCGACGGTGGCCAGTCTGGCCCCTTCGTTTGGGCGGGGAGCGATGACCAACCACTGGGTCGACATCAAGAACACCGACCTGGTTCTGATCATGGGCGGCAATGCCGCCGAAGCACACCCGTGCGGTTTCAAGTGGGTGACCGAGGCGATGGAGCATCGCAAGGCGAAGCTCGTCGTCGTCGATCCGCGCTTCACGCGTTCGGCGGCGGTCGCCGACTACTATGCGCCGATCCGCGTCGGTACCGACATCGCCTTCCTCGGCGGTGTCGTCAACTACCTGCTGTCGAACAACAAGATCCACCTCGACTACGTCAAGGCGTATACCAACGCGTCCTTCATCGTCAAGGAAGGCTTCGACTTCAAGGACGGGCTGTTCTCGGGATACGACGACAGCAAGCGCGCCTATGACCGGTCAACTTGGGGCTATGAGATCGGCAAGGACGGCTACGCGGTCGTCGACGAGACGCTCGAGCACCCGCGCTGCGTGTACCAGCTGATGAAGAAGCACTACAGCCGTTACACGCCCGACATGGTGAGCAAGATCTGCGGCACGCCGAAGGAGCAGTTCCTGAAGGTCGCCGAGATGATCGGTTCGACGAGCACGCCGGACCGCGTGATGACGATCCTGTACGCGCTGGGCTGGACGCAGCATTCGGTCGGCTCGCAGAACATCCGCACGATGGCGATGATCCAGCTGTTGCTGGGCAACATCGGGCGTGCGGGCGGCGGCGTCAACGCGCTGCGCGGGCACGCCAATGTCCAGGGCATCACCGACATGTGCGCTTATTCGGAGGTGCTCTCGGGCTACCTGTCGGCGCCGACCGATGCCGATGAAACGCGCGAGAAGTACCTCGCCGCTCGTACTCCCAAGGCGCTGCGTCCGGGCTCGATGAACTTCCCGCAGAACTTCCCGAAGTGGCACACGAGCCTGATGAAGGCGTACTACGGCGATGCCGCGACCAAGGAAAACGACTTCTGCTACGACTGGATGCCGAAGCGCGACGCGGCGTACGACATCCTGGCGATTTTCGAGCGCATGTTCCAGGGCAAGGTCAACGGCCTGATCGTGCAGGGGTTCAACCCGCTGGCGGCACTGCCGAACAAGAAGAAGCTCGGCGCCGCGCTCGCCAAGCTGAAGTACCTGGTCGTGATCGATCCGCTGCAGACCGACAGCGCGGAGTTCTGGAAGAGCTACGGCGAGCTGAACAACGTCAAACCGGAAGAGATCCAGACCGAGGTGATCCGGCTGCCGGCAGCGTGCTTTGCCGAGGACACGGGCTCGTATACGAACTCGGGGCGCACGGTGCAGTGGAACTGGGCCGGCGCCGAACCCCCCGGCGAAGGCAAGGGCGACCGCGAGATCATCGCCGGCATCTTCACGCGAATCCGCGCCGCGTATCAGAAAGACGGCGGCAAGTTCCCGGATCCGGTGCTGAAGGTCACCTGGGCGTACGGCAATCCGGCGCATCCGAGCGCCGAGGAGCTGCTGCGCGAGATCAACGGCCGGGCGCTGGCGGACGTCGTCGATCCCAAGGACAAGACCAAGGTACTGGTGAAGGCCGGCGAGCAGATGCCGGGCTTCGGCCTGCTGCAGGACGACGGCTCGACTTCGTGCGGCAACTGGATCTACTGCGGCGTGTGGTCGCAGGCGGGCAACAACAGCGCGCGGCGCGACACCAGCGACGTGGGCGGCTTGGGCAACTACCTGAACTGGGGGTTCGCGTGGCCGGCCAACCGTCGCGTGCTGTACAACCGCGCGGGCACCGACCCGAAGACTGGACGGCCCTGGGATCCGAGCCGACCCGGCATCCGCTGGACCGGCACGGCGTGGGCCGGGATCGACGTTCCGGACATTCGCCCCGACCTCGGGCCCGATAGCGGCGCCGGTCCGTTCATCATGACGCCGGAGGGTGTGGGGCGGCTCTTTGCGCTGGGGCTGATGGCCGAAGGTCCATTCCCCGAGCACTACGAGCCGTTCGAGACGCCGCTCGGCGACAACCCGCTGCATCCGGGCAACAAGAAGGCGCTCAGTAATCCGGCCGCGCGCGTGTTCAAGGGCGACATGGAATCCTTCGGCAAGGCCGACGAGTTCCCATACGCCGCGACCACGTATCGGCTGACCGAGCACTTCCACTTCTGGACCAAGAACGTCGAGTCCAGCGCGATCGTGCAGCCCGCCCCCTTCGTCGAAATCGGCGAAGAGCTGGCCAAGGAAAAGGGCATCCGCAACGGCGACATGGTGAAGGTGCGCAGCAATCGCGGCGAGATCCGCGCCGCAGCGGTCGTGACCAAGCGCATCAAGCCGCTCGATTGCGGCGGCAAGAAGGTGCACACGGTCGGCATACCGATCCATTGGGGCTTCGTCGGGGTGGCCAAGGACGGGTTCCTCGCGAACACGCTGACGCCGTACGTCGCCGACGCGAACTCGCAGACGCCGGAATACAAGGCGTTCCTGGTCAACATCGAGAAGGCATAGGAGGACATCATGCAATCACTCGATGTTCAGAAACGCTCGGCCACGACGACCACCCCGCCGTCGGTCCGCTACGGCGGCATGCACGGCCCGGTGACGCCGGTCGCCAAGCTGATCGACATCTCCAAGTGCATCGGCTGCAAGGCCTGTCAGGTCGCGTGCATGCAGTGGAACGACCTGCGCGACAACATCGGCACCACCATCGGCGTGTACGACAACCCGGTCGATCTGACCGATCAGTCGTGGACAGTGATGCGCTTTGCCGAGGTGCAGCGCGCCGACGGCCATCTCGACTGGCTGATCCGCAAGGACGGCTGCATGCACTGCGAGGATCCGGGCTGTCTGAAGGCCTGTCCGGCGCCGGGTGCGATCGTCAAGTACGCCAACGGCATCGTCGACTTCATCTCCGAGAACTGCATCGGTTGCGGCTACTGCATCGCCGGTTGTCCGTTCAACATTCCGCGCATCAGCAAGAGGGACAACAAGGCGTACAAGTGCACGCTCTGCTCGGACCGCGTCGCCGTGGGTCTCGAGCCCGCTTGCGTGAAGACCTGCCCGACCGGCGCGATCATGTTCGGCGCCAAGGAGGACATGATCGCGCGCGGTAACAAGCGGGTGAACGATCTGAAGGAGCGCGGTTTGCAGAAGGCGGCGTTGTACGACCCGCAGGGCGTCGGCGGCACGCACGTGATGTACGTGCTGCAGCATGGCGACACCCCCGAGTTGTACAGCGGGTTGCCGAGCGATCCGAAGATCAGCCCGTGGGTGAGCCTGTGGAAGGGCGTGGCGAAGCCGCTGCTGTCGATCGGGCTCGGGCTGGCGGTGCTGGGCGCGTTCTTCCACTACGTGACGCGCGGTCCCAAGGAAGTCGAACAGGGAGACAAGGGATGAGCCAAGTCGTGAACAAAAGCGGCGAAGTGCCGCGCTACAGCGCGGGCGAGCGGACGAACCACTGGATCGTGGCGATCCTGTTCATCCTGCTCGCCGCTTCCGGGCTCGCCTTCTTCCACCCGTCGTTCTACTTCCTGGCGTGGCTGCTCGGCGGCGGCGTGTGGGCGCGCATCCTGCATCCGTTCCTCGGCGTGCTGATGTTCGTGTTCTTCCTGTTCATGGTGATGCGCTACTGGCAGGACAACATCATCCAGCCGTACGACCGGGAGTGGCGCAAGCGCCTGCGCGACGTCATCAACAACCGCGACGACAACCTGCCGGAGATCGACAAGTACAACATCGGACAGAAGCAGCTGTTCTGGACGATGGTCGTCACGATGGTGCTGCTGCTCGTATCGGGCATCATCCTGTGGCGGCCGTACTTCGCCGGTTTCTTCCCGATCCCGCTGATCCGCATCGCGGCGGTGGTTCATATGCTGGCCGCGTTCGTGCTGATCGTCGGCATCGTCGTGCACGTCTACGCTGGCCTGTTCTGGGTCCGCGGCAGTCTGCGCGCGATGACCCGCGGCACCGTGAGCCACGCGTGGGCCAAGCACCACCATCCGCTGTGGTACCGTCGCGTGACCGGCGCCAAGTAGTCCCATCCTCGCGATGAAGACGGCGGCTGCGGCCGCCGTCTTTTTCTGTCGATCACCAAGCACCGGAGACGTCCTTGCCGACCCCCATCATCACCGATGGCTCGATCGGCCGTGTGCCGCAGTCGCCGCGCGTCGTGCTGCCGACCAACGCGCAGCGCTACGCCGAACGCGCGGACCGCTTCGAGGCGCTTGCCAACGGGCACCCGATGGCCGACTACCTGCGCGCGATGGCGCAGATCGCGCGCGCGCAACACGCCGTGCTGCCGGCGCGCGCAGCCGCGCCGGTCGCCGAGTCCATGCTCGTGTCGAGCCGCCAGTACGGCATGCCGCCGCTGTCGGCGCAGTCGCACGAGCGCGGTGCCGAATGGCGCGCCGACCTGCGCGACATCGTGGCCATCGTGCGGCGCTCGGCGAGCGGCGCCCTGCGCGAAACGCTGGCGCAGCTCGCAGCGCTCGACGACGACGCGCTCGAGACGCTTGCCGAACGGCTGATCGTCGGCACGACGCTCGACGCCGATGCGGCTTTCGTTCCTTTCGTCGGCGCCGCGCTGCAGGTGTATTTCTCCCGGCTCGCTGCCACGCTCCAAGCGGGCGACGTCGAAAAGTGCGATGTCGCCACCGTCTGCCCCGTGTGCGCCACGCGCCCGGTCGCGAGCGTGCTGCGGATCGGCCCGCAGAACGCGCTGCGTTACCTGCACTGCGCGCTGTGCGAAACCGAGTGGAACATGGTTCGCGTGAAGTGCTCGTCGTGCGAGGCCGAAAAGGAACTCGCTTATCTGAGCATCGAGCAGGAAGGCCGCAGCGCGGCCGACGCGGTCACGAAAG
>JBFMFC010000093.1:0-10396 GCA_040752195.1 Pseudomonadota bacterium
CTGGCCCACTACGGCCTGCGCGAGGCGCCGTTCAAGATCACGGCCGACGCGCGATTCTTCTATGCCGGTGGCGGACGCGGCGACGCCTTGCACGCACTGCGCCATGCGCTGGCGCACGACGAGGGCATCGTGCTGGTGACCGGCGAGGTCGGCACCGGCAAATCGTTGTTGTGCCGCATGCTGGTCGACGAGCCGCCGGCGGATCTCGACGTGGTGTTCCTGCCGAATCCATCTCTTGCCGGCGAGCAGCTCGTCGCGGCGGCGGCGCGCGACCTCGGCGCGGACCCCGTTCCGACGGCCCTGGAAGCACTGCAGCGGGCGGCGATCGAACGCCACGCGCGCGGGCGGCGGGTGGCGGTGCTTGTCGACGAGGCACATGCGATGTCGCCCGATGCCCTGGAGCGCATCCGCCTGCTGACGAATCTGGAGACGGGCGCGCGCAAACTTCTGACGGTCGCGTTGTTCGCGCAGCCCGAACTGCTGGCCACGCTGGCGCGCGAAACGATGCGCCCGCTGCGCGACCGCATCGTGCAGCACTTCCGGCTGCAGCCGCTGCGTGCCGACGAAGTCGCCGACTACGTCAACTTCCGCCTGCAGGTGGCCGGGCACCGCGGCGGGCGGCTGTTCGAGCCGGGGGCGTTGAAGCGCATCGCGCGCCGCTCGGCCGGCCGCAGCCGGCGCGTCAACGTGCTCGCCGATCGCTCGCTGCTGGCCTGCTACACGCGCGGCGGCCGCTGCGTGTCGCCGCGCGACGTGGCCCGCTCGGAGCACGACCTCGATCTGGCGCCGCCGCGCGCGCTGCGCGCGTGGTTCGAGCGTGCCTTCGCGCATGCCGCCGTCACCGTTTGGGGGCGCCGATGAACGGACTCGCTCCGCTCGCCTGCCTGCTGTCGTTCGCGCTGGCCGCGTGTGCCTCCAAACCGCTGGCGCCGGCGCCGCAGCACCTGCAGCGCGCCGGCGCAGAACCCGTTCGCAGCGCACCGCCGCCGCTGGCAGAGGCGCGTGTGCCGCCGGTGCCGCAGCCGTTACGCCCGCAGGAGACGTACCGCGTCACCGTGCACAACGTGTCGGTCGCGGAGCTGCTCTTCACGCTGGCGCGCGACGCCAGGATGAACCTCGACCTCCATCCCGAGGTGCAAGGCGTCGTGACCCTGCAGGCCGTCGATCAGACGCTGCCTCAGATCCTGGAGCGCGTCGCGCGCCAGGTGCCGATGCGCTATCGCATCGAGGATGGTGTGCTGGTCGTCGAACCGGACCGCCCGTATCTGCGGCTGTACCGGGTGGACTACCTGAACATGCAGCGCGACGTCACCAGCCACATCAGCACCGCGACGCAGGTGGCCAGCCCCGGCGGCGCCGGCGGCGGCGGCGCGGGCAACAACGCGCGCACCGAGATGGTCAACGTGTCGAACAACCGCTTCTGGCAGTCCCTCGTAGAAGCGGTGCAGAGCCTGCTGCGCGAGACCGACAAGGTGCTGCCGGCCGAGGCGGCCGACAGCGAACCGCCCGTGGCGGCACCGGCCGGCACCGCCGACAAGGGCGCCAAGCCGGCCGCGGCGGCGCCGCGGCGCAGCCTGTATCGCGAGGCGGCCTCCGTCATCGCGCACCCGGAAACCGGCACCATCGCCGTACGCGCCACCGCGCAACAGCACGCGCGCGTGCAGGAGTTCGTCGATCGACTCCTCGGAACGGCCCGCCGCCAGGCTCTGATCGAAGCGACGGTCGTCGAGGTCGATCTGTCCGACGAGTACCAGCAGGGCATCAGCTGGGACATCCTGCGCAACAAGAGCACGACGTTCCGCTTCTCCCAGCAGCCGGCCGGCACGACCGACCCGCTGCCGGGCGGCACGCCGGCCTCCGGGCTGGTGCCGGCGCTGGGGGTGCTGTCGTTTGCACGCAGCTGGGGCAGCACCAGCGTGACCGCGGCGGTCCAGCTGCTGGAGTCGTTTGGCCGCACGCGCGTGCTGTCGAGTCCGAAGGTTTCGGTACTGAACAACCAGACCGCGCTGATCAAGGTGGTCGACAACTTCGTCTACTTCACGCTAAACGCCAACTACACGCCGGCGACCGCGAGCGCCGCCGCCACGTTCACCGTCAGCTCGACGCCGAACACCGTTCCGGTCGGGTTCCTGATGAACGTGACGCCGCAGATCGGCGACGACGACGAGATCGTGCTGAACCTGCGGCCGACGATCTCGCGCCTGATCGGGTACGTCGAAGACCCCGGCGTGGCGCTCACCGTCGCGCTGGCGCGCCAGGGCGGCACCAATCTGCCCGACATTCGTTCGCGCGTGCCGCAGATCCAGACGCGCGAGATGGAATCCATCATCCGCGTGCGCGACGGTGAGATCGCGGTGCTGGGCGGGCTGATGCGCGACAGCGTGGAGCGCGGCGACGACGCGGTGCCCGGTGCCGCCGACCTGCCGGTTGTGGGCGAGCTGTTCCGCTACCGCAACCGTCGCGCGAGCAAGAGCGAACTGGTGATCTTCCTGCGGCCGACCATCGTGCGCGACGCCAGCCTCGCCGGCGACTTCCGCGCGCTCGCCTCCTCGCTGCCGGGACCCGATTTCTTCGCCGAGCGCAACCCGGCCGCCAAGCCCGATAAACGCCCATGAGCCTTCTGATCGAGGCCCTGCGCAGCGCTGATGCGGCGCGCGCCAAGACCGCGACGGCGCCCGGCGACGCGTCGGCGCCCGGCGGCCCCATCGCCCCGCCGGACGGTGCGCGTCGCGTTCGCTGGACTCCGGTAGCCGCGCTCGCTGCGGCCGCGATCGCAATCGCGTTCGGCTGGCTCTGGCTGCAGGCGCAGCCACGCGGTGCGCCGCCGGTTGGCCAACCGGCCGCCGAGGCGCCCGGCGAGGCCGCTGCACCGGCGCCGGCGGCCAGCGGCGATCTCGCGCAAGCGCAGCCGAGCGAGGTGCTTCGCGCCGAGGCGTCGGCCGCAGCCGCGCCGCGCGCCGCGCCGGCCGCGCGCCCTGTCGCGCGCCGCACGCCGCCGGTACGCGTCGCGGCGGCGCCGGCAACCACCGGCGCGGTGCCCGCGCCGCCCGTGGTCGAGATCGAGAAATCGCCGTCGCCCGATCTGCAAACCGCCTACGCCGCGTTGCGCGCCGGACGCCACGACGAGGCAAGCCGCCTGTACGCGCGCCTGGCGGAGGTCCATCCATACAACGCCGACGTGCTGTTCGGCCTGGCGTTCCTGGCCGAAGCGCGCGGCGATCGCGCGCGCGCGGTGACCGGCTATCGGCGCGTGCTGCAGGCCGATCCGGACCATGCGGATGCCTTGGCCGCACTCGTAGAGCTGAGCGCCGGGCGCGACCCGGCGCCGCAGGCGAGCCTCTTGCGCACGGCGCTGGCGCGCCGGCCCGATTCGCCGAGCCTGCATGCGGCTCTCGGACGGCTGCTCGCCGCCGAGGGGCGCTGGAGCGAGGCGCGGCAGGCGTTTGCGTCGGCATCGAAGCTCGCGCCGCGACGTGCCGACTACGCGTTCAACCTGGCGGTGGCGCTGGACCAGCTCGGCGACGGCGAAGGCGCTCGGGTCGCCTACCTGCGGGCCGCGGATCTGGCGGCCGCCGATCCGCAGCCGGTGATCGATGCGTCGGTGGCGGCGGCGCGCGCACGGGCGCTCGCCGAACAGCGGCAGCTCGCAAGACAGCCCTGATGGACGGCGGCTCACCGAAACGCCGGCTCGGCGAACAGCTGGTCGAACGCGGCCTGATCAGCCGCGACCAGCTACGCATCGCGCTTATCGAGCAGCGGCAGCGCGGCCGTCCGCTCGGCGAGGTGCTGGCCACGCTCGGCTTCGTGCAGGAGGAATCGCTGCGCGAAGTGCTGGCGGAGAATCTCGGCGCCGAGGCCGTTTCGCTCGCGCAACTGATCCCCGATCCGCAGGCGCTCGCGCTGTTGCCCAAGGAGCTCGCGCGCCGCCATCGGGTGTTTCCGATCGGGTTCGACCGCGACACTCGCACGCTGACGCTGGCCATCGCCGATCTGAACGACATCGTCGCGATCGACCAGGTGCGCGCCCATCTGGCCACACGCGCGCAGCCGCATTGGCGGCTGGCGTCGCCGGCCGAGATCGCGCACGCGATCGAGAGCTTCTACGGGCGGAAACTGACCATCGAAGGAATCCTGGAGGAGCTGGAGACCGGTGCGGCCGACGCCGCCACGCTCGATGCCGCCGCCGGATACGAGCACCCGATCGTGCGCCTGGTCGATGTGCTGCTCACCGATGCCGTGCTGGCCGGGGCGTCCGACATCCACTTCGAGCCGGAAGCCTCTTTCGTGCGGGTGCGCTACCGCATCGACGGCGTGCTGGCCCAGGTGCGCGCGCTGCACAAGCGGCACTGGCCGGCGGTGGTCGTGCGCCTGAAGATCATGGCCGGCATGAACATCGCCGAAAGCCGCGCCGCGCAGGACGGCCACATCGCGCGCGTGCTGGCCGGTCGCGAACTGGACTTTCGCGCGGCGGCGCATCCGACCGTGCACGGCGAGAACATCGTGCTGCGCGTGCTGGACCGCAAACGCAGCATCGTGCCGATCGACGGCCTGGGCCTGCGCCCGGAGCAGATGGCGCTGCTGAAGCGCATGCTGGCGCGCCCGGAGGGCATCCTGATGATCACCGGGCCGACCGGCAGCGGCAAGACGACCACGCTGTACTCGATCCTGCAGGACCGCAGCCACGAGGGCGTGAACGTGATGACGCTGGAGGATCCGGTCGAGTACGCGATGCCGCTGATCCGGCAGACCGCGATCTCGGAGGCGGTACGCATGAGCTTTGCCGACGGCATTCGCTCGCTGATGCGGCAGGATCCGGACATCATCCTGGTCGGCGAGATCCGCGACCGCGATACCGCCGAGATGGCGCTGCGCGCCGCGATGACCGGTCACCAGGTCTTCGCCACCGTGCACGCGAACTCGGCGCTGCGTGCCCTGCCGCGCCTGCTCGATCTGGGTGTGGCGCCGGAAGCCGTCAGCGGCAACGTGATCGGCGTCGTCGGCCAGCGCCTGGTGCGCCGTCTGTGCGGCGAGTGCCGGCAGCCGTACGCGCCGGGCGAAGCTGAGCGCGCTGCGTTCGCTGCGGCAGGCCTCGACCCGCCGCCCGCGCTGTACCGTGCGGTCGGCTGCGACCGGTGCGGGGGACGCGGATTCCACGGGCGCGTTGCGCTGATGGAGCTGGCGCGTTTCGATCGCGCGGTCGACGAGCTGATCGCGCGGCGCGCGACGCTCACCGAGGTCGAGCGCCACCTGCTGGCGCGCGGCTTCGAACCGCTCGCGCGCGACGCCCTGCGCCGCATCGCCGACGGCCAGACCTCGTTCGAGGAGGCCGCGCGCGTGGTCGATCTGACGGAGGTCGAGCCCGCATGACCCAGTTCGAGTACCGCGCCGTCGGCGCCGACGGGCGCGTGTTCAGCGGGCGCATGGCGGCGCTGAACGAGGCCGATCTGGATGCGCGGCTGGCGCGCCTCGGCCTGCACACGGTGCGCGCGCGCGTAACGGCGCAGCGGCGGTCGTGGCGCCGACGGCAGGAGCGCGTGCCGGCGCGCGATCGGCTCGATCTGTTCGTACAGCTGCACACGCTGCTGAAAGCCGGCGTGCCGCTGCTGGAAGCGCTCGCCGACATCGGCGAAAGCGCAGGCAGCGACGCCATGCGGCGCGTGGTCGCGCTGATCGTCCAGCGAATCGAAAGCGGCGCCATGCTCGGCGACGCGTTGGCCGAACAGCCGGCCGTCTTCGACCCGCAGATCGTCGCGCTGATGCGCGCCGGCGAGACGAGCGGCACGCTCACGGCCGTGCTGGCGCGCATCGTCGAATCGCTCAAATGGCGCGAGGAACTCGTCGCCAAGGTGCGCAAGGCCGTTGCCTACCCGGCCTTCGTCGCGGTCGTCGTGTTCTGCGCGGTCGCCTTCCTGTTGATCTATCTCGTGCCGCAGCTGGTGCAGTTCCTGCGCACCATGGGCGAAGCGCTGCCGCTGCAGACGCGGCTGCTGATCGCCGCCTCGGAGGTCTTCGTCGGCTACTGGTACCTGATCGTGACGCTGCCCGTCGCGGCCGTCGTCGCGCTGCTCGGCGCCGCGCGCCGCAGCGCCGCCGTGCGCCGCCGGGTCGATCGCGCGCTGCTCGCCGCCCCGGTGCTGGGCGACGTGCTGAAGAACCTCGATCTGGCCCGCTTCCTGGCCACGCTGGGGCTGATGTACCGGTCCGGCATTCCGCTGATCGACGCGCTGCGGCAGGCGCAGACCGCACTGGTCAACTCGGTGCTGCGCGACGCGGTCGGCCGCACCGGCGAGATGATCGAGCGCGGCGCGGCCCTGGCCGAGGCGTTCGCCGCGACCGGGTTGATGCCGGCCACACTGCTGCGCATGCTGCGCGTGGGAGAGCGCTCCGGCGAGCTGGACGCCGCGCTCGATCACGCCACGCAGTTCTTCGCCCGCGACGCCGACGAGACGATCGCGCGGCTGCAGACGAAGATCGAACCGGCGCTGACGCTGATCCTCGGACTGATCCTGGCGTGGGTGATGGTCGCCGTGCTCGGCCCGGTGTACGAAACCGTCGGCCGCATCCGCGCGTAGGGACGGGCCATGCGGCCGCACATCGTCTATCTCAGTCACGCCGGCCCGATCACGGCGCCGGACGGCGCGACGGCATCGCGCCGGCCGGTGCGGGTGGTGGCCGACTTCGGCGACGAATCGTATGTGCCGCTGCAGCTGCCTGCCGTCGGCTGGCGCGACCGTGCATCGCTGCTGAAAAGGCGCCTGGCGCAGGAGTTTCCGGACACGCCGTATCGACTGGCCTTGCCGCTCGCAAGCGGGCGCGCGCCTGCCGAATCGACGCACGTGCTGTGCGCGCTTCCGGCCGAGCCGATCGATCGCTTCACCCGCGACGCGGTCGCGCAGGGCATCGAAGTCGCGGGCATCTGGAGCGTTGCGCTGCTCGCCGCATGGTGGCTGCGGCGTGCCGGGGCCGCCCGCGCGCGCGGCCTCGTCGTACTGCGCACGCCGGCCGGCGTGCGGCACGTCTTCGTCAGCGGCGGCGTCCCCATCGTGTCGCGGCTGGTCGCCGATGCGCTCGGCGCGGAATCGTCGGCCGACGATCCGCGGGAGCTGGAACGCACCGTGCAGTACCTGCGCAACACGCGACTGCTCGCCCCCGATGAACGCATCACCGCGTGGGCGTGGGGCGTACAGCCCGACCCCCGCGCGGCCGGCGCCGCCCTGCAGTGGCAGCCCGGGCCGAGGCTGCGGGGCGTGCCCGATCCGCAGGTGCACGGCCTGCCGGCCCTGCTCGAGTTGCTGGCGCGCGCGGTGCCGCGCACGCAGTTCGCGCCGGACTCCGTGCGCATCCACTGGCGCGCGCGGCGCGCGGCGCGCGCGCTGCACGCGGGCGCAGGCGCCTGCGCGCTGCTCGCCGCCGTCGGCGCGACGCTGCATCTGCAGCTCGCGGGCGCGCAGCGCGCCGAAGTGCTGCGGCTCGAACGCGAGCTGGCGGCAGCCGACGCACAGCGGACGCAGGCGCTGGCAGCGTACGCGCGTGCCGGGCTGGCGCCGGAGACGGTCGCTGCGGCGCTGGCCGTGTACGACGAGCAGGCGCGCCGGGCGCCGCGGGTCGAATCCGCGCTGCGCGCGCTCGCCGGCGCGTTTGCCACGACCGCGACTTGGCGGCTGGACGAAGCGCAGTGGCAGGTTGCCGACGCGGCCGGCGCGCCGGAGGCCGGCGCGTGCGCGGTCGCGCAGGGCGAGCCCGGCGCAGCCGTGCTGCGCATCCGCGGCCAGACGCACGAAGCCGGACTGCGGGCGATCGAGGCCGACCGGGTCCGCTTCGAAGCGGCGTTGCACCGAACTGCCGGCGTGACATTCGCCACCGAGCGCGCACCGTTGACGCTCGAGACGCAACCGCTGCGCGGCGGCGGCGACGCGCCGCGCAGTCAGCCGTTCGCCTACTGTCTGCGCATGACGGAGGCGTCCCGATGACCCGCCGCGCCGACGCCCCGCTGTGGCGGCACGCGCGCGTGCGGCGCGCGGCGACGCTGGCCGCGGCGGTGCTTGCCGCCGGGGGAACAGCCTTCGGCGGCAGCTGGCTGGCGCACGTGCAGGCGCGCGCGCGATCCGAGGCGCTGGTGCAACAGTTCGAGGTGCGGCGCGGCGAGTTGCAGACGCTAACGGCTTTCGGCGCGCCGTCGGTCGCCATCGATCAGTACCGCGCCCTGCGTGAGCGCGGATTCCTGGGCGCGCCCGATGCCGTGGCGCTGATCGAATCCGTACACGCAGCCGCCGCGCGACTGCGGCTGCCGCAGCCCAACTACGAGCTGGGACCAGTTCAGCCGGCGGCTGCGGAGCCGGGCTCCGCAGCGCCCGACGGCTTGCGTCAGTTCAACCTGAGGCTGACCCTGGCCGGCATCCATGAGCAGGAGGCGCTCGCGCTGCTGGCGGCTCTGCAGGAGCTGCGCCACGGCGTTCTGCAGCCGCGCCGCTGCGCGTTCCTGCGCCGCTCCGATGCACCGGGCCTGACGCTCGACTGCACGCTGCGCTGGAGCGTGTTCACCGGCGCGCGGGAGAACGCGTCGTGAATCGGCGGGTCATCGCGCACGCGGCCGCGCTGCTGGCGCTGCACGGCTTCGCCGCCGCGTCCGGCGCGCAGCCGCTGCCGCGGCTGTTTTTCACGCCGGAGGAGCGGCGCGGGATCGAGGCGCAGCGCGCCGGCGCCGCCGCCAGCGGCGCGGGCGAAACAGCCGACACGCGCGTGCTGCACGTGCAGGGGACGATCCGCGCCCGCAGCCGCGGTGTGGCCGGCTGGATCGACGGGCGCCAGCGCGACGAGGGCACCCGCGTCGGGGATCTCGTCGCGCGTTTCACGGACGGCGCCGCGCGGCTGCAGCGCCCCGACGGCCGCGTGCTGGACGCCCCGGTCGGCGCGCGTGTCGATCCGGCGAGCGGGCGCGTCGAAAGCGGCGTGACCGTCGTGCGCTCCGGCGCGCGCAAGCCCCGATGAAGACGCAACGCGGCGCGGCGGCGCTGCTGCTGTTGCTGGTGCTGCTGGCGGCGGTCGTGAGTCTGTTCGCGGCGGGCCAGCCGCCGCAGGACGCGACCGTGCGCGACGGCCAGTCGCAGCGCGCGCTCGCCGAGGCCGCGCAGGCGCTGGCGGGCTACGCGCGTGCCCAACGCTGCGAACAGGGTGTCGGAACGGTGCAGTCGCACCTGCCGTGCCCGGACCAGGGCGCTTCCGAAGGCCAGGCCGCACCGTCCTGCCCCGGCGTGAGCCGTGGCCGCCTGCCGTGGCGGACCCTCGGCATCGCGCCGCTGCGCGACGGCCATGGCGAGTGCCTGTGGTACGAGCGCGGACCGACCGCCGCCCGCGTGATCGCGCCGGGCCTCGCGCTCGCCGGGCAGTCGCGCGCGGCGAGCGGTGCGGCGCCGGTGTGCGGCGGGCACTACGCGCAGGCCGACTATCTGGAGGCTGCGGGCAACGACCGCGCGCTGGCGCTCGACCCAGCGCTGCTGGCGCTTCCCGCGGGTTGCTGAGGAGGGACGCCGCAATGGAAAGTCGCCATCGATCGTGCCGGCGCCGGCGCAGCGCCGGCGGCTTTTCGCTGATCGAGTTGGCCATCGGTCTGGTGATCGTCGCGCTGACCGTCAGCGGACTGTTGGCGCTCACGGTGACGCAAAGCGCGACACAGAAGGAGCGCGACACCGAACGGTTGCTGGCGCAGGCGCGCCAAGCCCTGCTCGGGTTCGCGGCGATCAACGGCCGGCTGCCGTGTCCGGCGCAACCTGCGCTGGCCAGCGGCGCGCCCGGCGCAGGGCAGGAGCGGCCGCCTACGCCGGCCGGATGCAGCGGCGGGCCGGTGGGCGTCCTGCCCTGGGCGACGCTGGGTCTGCCGGAGCTGGACGCGTGGGGCCGGCGTTTCACCTACCGCGTCAGCGCGCTTCATTCGCGCACCGTGGTCGCGCGGCCGCCCGCACAATACGGCTGCGCCGTCCCGCCGACGGCGGCGCCGACGCAGGCGGCCTTCGCGCTGTGTTCGCCGGGTGACAACGAAGTTCGCGTCGGCGCCGCGGGCGCGGCGCTGGTTTCGAGCGCGCCGGCGGTGATCGTCGACCACGGACCGAACGGGGCCGGCGCCCGCCTGCCGACCGGCGCGGCGCTGGCGGCCAGCGCCGACCCCGACGAGCAGGAGAACCACGACGGGGACGCCATCTTCGTGGAGCGCACCCCGACCGCGGTGTTCGACGACCGGGTCGTGTGGGTTCCCGCCAGCCTGCTGGCGCAATCGATGCTGCAGGCGGGGCGGTTGCCGTGAGACGGTCACGGCGGGAAAGGCGATCGACCGATCCGCTTTTCGCCCGACCGGCGCCGGGACGCCCTTGCTACTTTGCTCGCGACGCGTGTCCGCGTGTCT
>JBFMFC010000094.1:0-10336 GCA_040752195.1 Pseudomonadota bacterium
GCTTGTACGGCCGCGCGTGGGTCAGCGCATCGAAGACGTCCGCCAGCGCAGTGACGCGCGCGGCGATCGGAATCGCGGTTCCGCGCAGGCGCATCGGGTAGCCGGTCCCGTCCCAGCGCTCGTGGTGATGGAGAGCGATCTCCTCGGCCACGTGCATTTGCGGCACGTTCGTCTTGGCAAGGATCTCGGCGCCGGCCGTCGTGTGCGTCTCCATGATCTCGCGCTCGCCCGGCGTGAGCCGGCCGGGCTTGAGCAGGATCGCGTCGGGGACGACCAGCTTGCCGATGTCGTGCAGCCGCGCGGCCAGATCGATCAGGAAGCACACGTCGTCTTCCAGTCCGATCTCGCGCCCGAGGATCGACGCGAGCCGGCCGACCCGGTAGCAGTGCTCGCCGGTGGTGTCGTCGTGCAATTCGGCCGCCACCGATTGCTGCTCGAGCAGCAGGATCCGGTTGCGCACCAGCTCGCGCTCGCCGAGCTGCACGCGCAGCTTGCCCTGCTGCCAGGCGAGCGTGTGATCGATGGTCTCGGCCCCCTGTTCCGCCCGTTCCAGCCGCGCGATGTGCTCGCGATGGTGCATCAGCACCTGCGCCTGCTTAGCGTCCTTGTTCAGCGCCAGCAGTTCATGCAGATACACGAGCGCGACGTCCGGCTGGCCGGCGACTTCGTAGCCGGTGACGCAGGCCGACAGCGCGTCCCGGACTTCGGAGCGCACGTTTTGCCGCGCCTGTTCGAGCGTGCGTTTCAGCCGCGTCAAACCGACGTCGATCCGGCCCGAGTGGACGTCGATCAGGCCGCTGGTCGTCGATGCGACAACCTCCGCCCGCGCGGTCGGCGCCTTCGCAGCGTACATTCGCGCCTTCTCGCAGTGCTCCGCGGCATGCCCGGTCTCGCCGACTTCGAGCAACAGACGCGCGTAATTCGACTCGGCAATCACCCGCGACAGGCAGTCGGTCGCCGACTGCGGGTCCGGGTTCAGTTCGATCGCCTCGCGAACCGCCTTGATGCCCGTGCGGACGTCATGCAGGTGCAGGGCGCAGCCAGCGATGTTCGAGAGCGCCGAGCGTCGAACAAACGCAAAAGCCGGCGATCTCTGGGCAAGCGTCGCTGCGCGTTCGAAACACTGGATCGCATCCGCGTGTTGCGCTGCGTTTTGCAACGCCAAGCCAAGGTTGTTCCAGACCGGCGCCTCGGCGCCGGCATCGCCAAGGTGCTGCGCAATGTCCAGTGCCTCGGAAAAACTGGCCGTCGCTTCGGGCAGGTTGCCCGTCTCCATTCGCATCGCGCCGAGAAACGTCAGCGCCTTGCGCAGGAGCGCCGGATCCCCCAGCACCCTCGCCTGCGCGACCGCGCGTTCCGCGGCCGGAAGCGCCGCAACGGGCCGCCACGCAAGGAAGTAGTGCTGCGCGACCGCCAGCAGACACTCGACCCGCGCTGGGCTGCCGCTCGCCAAGTCAAGGCCGATTAGGAACTCACCGACCTCGGCAAAACGACGGGCTTCCTCTTCGCCACACCTTGAGCGCTCTTGGCGCAGCTCGTCGAGGAGAGCCGAGCAAACGATAGCGTCCTCCCGCGTGTTGGCCGGAGGCGTGGGGCCTAAGGTGGCGGAGGTTGCGTCGGCTGAGGCGCTCATTGTGGCGAATACGGAACGGCACGGCCGCGTGGCCTTGCCTTTACTCGCGCGACACGGTTACAGTTCCCGGAACTCGCTGATCGGCAGAAAAGCGAGCTTCTTTAGGGCTAACTCGAACGAAACCGCAAACAGGGCTGGAGGATTCCGATGGAGCAGCAAGTCGTCGAAATGGAAGTTGTCGCAGCCGAAGAAGTGGTCGTGGAGCTGAGCTTGGCCGAGCTCGCTCAGATCGGAGGTGGCTTCGGAGATGTAGTGCTGGCTTGAGTTCTCCAGCCACACGGATGCAAACAGGGCGCCTCGGCGCCCTGTTTGTTTTCCTGGCATCCATCAATTGGGCCGACCCGCTCGGGCCGCAAATGCAAAGGGCCGCCAGCGGCGGCCCTTTGGAAGCTGATGGTGGAGACGAGGAGGATCGAACTCCCGACCTTCGCATTGCGAACGCGACGCTCTCCCAGCTGAGCTACGTCCCCCAAGAGGCGGCGAATTGTACTGGCCGCACGGGCGGCCTTCAAGTTGACTGGAGCGGCGGCCGGTAGACTTGCGGCCTCCTTGCGCCGTCTGGCTGCCGACACCAAGATGAAATACACGGTCGAATTCTGCGAGCGCGAGTACAACGCGCGCGCCGCCATTCCCGATCATCCGCAGATCTTCGCGCGCTGGGCCGAGCAGGCAGCGGCCACGCGCCGGCTGCGCCCTTGCCTCGTCGACCTGCCGTACGGGGAATCGAGCGCGGAAAAGCTCGACCTGTTCCCCACCCGCACCGACAACGCGCCGCTGCTCGTGTTCATCCACGGCGGCTACTGGCGTTCGCTGGACAAGTCGGACTTCTCCTGGGTCGCGCCGCCGTTCGTGAACCATGGCATCGCGGTGGCGCTGCCGAACTACGGCCTCGCGCCGAAGGTTCCCCTGGAAGACATCGTCCGCCAGACGCTGCGCGCGCTCGCCTGGCTGTACCGCAACGCCGACCAGTACGGCTTCGACCCCAACCGCATCTACGTATCGGGGCACTCGGCCGGCGCGCATCTGACCGCGATGACGATGGCCGCGCTGTGGGACGTTTACGCGCCTGACCTGCCGCGCAACCTCGTCAAGGGCGGGCTGGCGATCAGCGGGCTGTACGACCTTGAGCCGCTGGTGTACGCGCCTTTCGTCAACGTCGATCTGAAGCTCGATGTCGCTCGCGCCCGCAGGCTTTCGCCGGCGTACATGCCGCCGGCCACGCGGGCGCCGCTGTACACCGCGGTCGGCGCGCTCGAGTCGAGCGAGTTCCGCCGGCAGAACGCGCTGATCGGCAGGCGCTGGTCCGCCAACCTCGTGCGCGATGTGCCGATGCCGGGCTGCAACCACCTGACGGTGTGCGACGAGTTGGCGAGCCCCGCGAGCCCGCTCTTCGATGCGGCGATCGAACTGGTGCGCCGACGCGTCGAAACCTGATTCAGCCCGACGGCCTCGCCAGGATGCGTGATCGACGCCAACGCTGGTCGCGACCGGGGACCCGATACTTCGCGTCGTTCGCACCGATCACCGGAGTGTCGCCCCCATGAAACGTCACGTCGCCCTCTTCGCGCTGTGGATCGCAGCGGCCGCCCCCGCGTATTCCGCAGACATCGATTCGATCCAGCTTCTGTCGCAGAACGAGTTCCGGCTTCTGTCCGAAGATCTCGGCGCGGCGCTGTCGTTCAAGCCGCTGATCCCGTCCGAGGCGCTCGGCATCACGGGCTTCGACCTCGGCGCCGCGGTGACCGGCACAAAGCTCAAGAACGCCGCGATCTTCGACAAAGCCAGCTCCGGCGGCGACATTCCGTCGGTGTTGCCGGTGCCGACCTTGCGTCTGCACAAGGGGCTGCCGCTGAACCTCGACGTCGGCGTCGCGTTTTCGCAGGTACCTGGGACCAACATCCGTTACACGGGCGGCGAACTGCGCTGGGCGATCCTGCCGGGCAGCACGCTCACGCCGGCCGTGGCGATCCGCGGCACGTTGACGCGGCTCACCGGCGTCGATCAGCTCGACTTCGAGACGACGAGCCTCGACATCTCGATCTCGAAGGGCTTTGCGAACGTCACGCCGTACGGCGGCATCGGTCAGGTCTGGGTCAAGAGCACGCCGCGCGGCGTGCCCGGCCTGCGCGGCGAGGACTTCACGCAGACCAAGGTGTTCGGCGGCGTCAACGTGAACTTCGGGCTGGCCAACCTCGCGTTCGAGGCCGACAGCACCGGCGGCACAGCCACCTTCGGCGCGAAGCTGGGGTTCCGGTTCTAGGGCCTGTTGGCACATGGCTCAAGTCCGCGTGATCCCCGCATCTGCCCGCGCGCTGCGTGATCTCGCCTGCGCGGCAGCGAAGCCTGCCGCGGCGTGACGTCGCGGGGATCACCCTGAGGGGCGGGCCGCCTTGGGCCGCATGGCGTCGTTGCGGCTCGGGTCCTTGCTTGTAGCAATGGTCCCCTCGCCGCGCCTCGCCCTGCGGCCCAACCCGACCCGCCGCAGACCCGATCCATACGCCAACAGGCCCTAGCGGCCGTTCGCCGCCTCCAGCACCTTCAGCAAGGCACTGGTGTCCTGCTTGCCCCAACCCTGCCCGACCAGCGCGTTGAGCTGCTGCGCGACGATCGCGACGGCGGGCATGGCCAGCCCCGCTTCGTGCGCCATCTCGAGGATCAGCCCGTAGTCCTTCTGGTGCAGCCGCGCCTCGATCCCGGCCGCGAAATCACGGCCGGCCATCTTCGGTCCCATCAGATCGAGCATCTTGCTGCCGGCGAACCCCGCCTGCAACGCGCGCAGCACCGTCGCGCAGTCGACACCGTTGGCGCGCGCGAACAGCATCGCCTCGGCGATGCCCTCGATGTTGACGACCTGCACGATCTGGTTGCACGCCTTGGCGACCTGCCCGGCGCCGTGATCGCCGATGTGGGTGATCGTCGCGCCGAGCTTCTCGAGCAGGGGCCGCGCGCGTTCCAGCACCTCGGCCTTGCCGCCGACCATGATCGAGAGTGTGGCCGCCTGCGCGCCCTTGACCCCGCCCGACACCGGGCAATCGAGCATGTCGATGCCCTTCGCGGCGAGCCTGGCCGCGATCGCGCGCGTGGCGAGCGCCGAAATCGTGCTGTGGTCGATCACGATCGTTCCCGGTGCGGCGGTCTCGATCACGCCGCCCGCGCCCAGCAGCACCTGTTCGACGTCGGCGGTGGCGGTGACGTTCGTGAAAACGAACTGTGCGCCGCGCGCGGCTTCGGCCGGTGAAGCACACGCGATCGCACCGCGCTCGACGAACGGCTGCATCGCTTCGGCGCGGCGCGCGTACACGCGCAATCGATGGCCTGCGGCGAGCAGATGACTCGCCATCGCGCCGCCCATCGCGCCCAGCCCGATGAAGGCGACCGTCGCGTTCATCGCGCTGCCTGCGCGAACGGCCGCGCCGCCGCTTCGATGCACTCGGCGAGTACGCGGTCGTCGCCGATCTGGTTGGCGAGCAGCAGGATCAGCCGCGCGTCGAGCTGCGCACACTGCTCGTCGCTGAGCCCACGGTGCGCGTCGAGCAGTTTCTCGTAGAAACCGTCGGGGTCGCCGATCTTCAACTGAGTTTGCAAGGTCGTGTTCATTCGATCGCCAGGAGTTTGCGCAGCGCGCGCTCGAGATCGTCGGCCGACGGCTCGTCGAGCGTGCCCGCAAGGTACAGATCCGGGCGCACCAGCGCGACCGCGCCCGGCGCAGCGTGCAGTTGCCCGGTGAGCTTGCCTTCGTCGTCGATCACCGTGGGAAACGTGCAGGTCCGCCCCTCCTCGGTCCGCACGCAGAAAAAGCGAACCGGGTAGCGCTGCTCGAGCCCCTCGAGTTCTCGCGCCAGGTACCCGTCCAGATCGACGTAGAGAAAGCCGAGCACCGCGTGGTCGCACCACTGCAGCAGCTCGACCAGATCGCCGCGCGCGCCGTTGGGCAAGGTCAGCGCGACGTTCTGCACGTGCGCGCCCGCGTGCTCGCCGACCGCGATCGGCGACGCTTCGTAGCGCGTCGGTGACGACAGCCGGCCCGTGTTGACGAAGCCGCGCGCGAACGGGAACTCGCGCGCGAGCGAGATCACCGCGTCGCGGAAGCGTTTCTCGACGGCAGTGGGCGGCGACAGAAAGCGCGTCGTCCGGTTGGTGATGCGGATGTTGTCGAGCGCGGCCGCGCGGCGCTCGACCGCGTAGCTGTCGAGTAGCCGCTCGGGCGCCTTGCCCTCCAGTACGAGCGCCAGCTTCCACACGAGGTTGTCGGCGTCCTGGATGCCGCTGTTGCCGCCGCGCGCGCCGAACGGGCTCATCACGTGCGCGGCATCGCCGGCGAACAGCACGCGGCCGACGCGGAAGGTGTCCATGCACAGGCTGCGGTACGCGTACGGCCCGACCCAGACCAGTTCGTACTTCACGTCCGGGCCAAACTGCCGGCGCAGCCGGTCGGCGACGACCTCCGCACGCGAGATCGCCTCGGGGTCGGCGTCGGCCGGCATCTGGTAGTCGAGCCGCCAGACGCGGTCGGCCATCAGGTGTTGCCAGACCGCGCGGTTCTCGTTAAATGGCGCCTCGATCCAGGTCCAGCGCTCGGCCGGCGGCTCGCGCTCGAAGCGGACGTCCGAAATGCACCAGCGGTCCGGGATCCTGCTTCCGGTGACCGGCACGCCGAGCTTGTCGCGGATCACGCTGTGCGCGCCGCAGCAGTCGATCACCCAGCTCGCCTCCAGCGTGTACGGGCCGCTGGGTGTGGCGACCGTCAGCACGACGTGATCGTCGCTCGGCGCGATCTCGATCAGCCGGTTCTTCCAGCGCAGCTCGACCAGTCCCAGCTCGTAGATGCGCTCGACCAGGAACCATTCCAGATAGAACTGCTGCAGATTGATGAACGGCGGCTGCTCGGAGACGCTGTGCGTCTGCATCTTCTTCAGGTCGAACGAGTAGACCTCGTCGTCGCCGGCGAAGGTGCGGCCGACCGACCACTGGATGCCCTTGGCGAGCATGCGGTCGAGGATGCCGAGCCGCTTGTAGATCTCGAGGCTTTTTTGCGCGTAGCAGATGCCGCGGCTCGCGGCCCCGCGCACGCCGACCGTGTCGTCCTCGTCGAGCACGACCGCGGGGATGCCGCGCAGCGCGCAGTCGCACGCGGCGGTCAGTCCGGTCAGCCCGGCGCCGACGATGACGACCGAATGTCGCAGTCGTTCGCCGCGCAGCTCGGCCGGCTCGGTGAACGGGTAGACGGGCAACTCGTACGTGCCGCCGGTGACCACGGTCGCCGAGCGGACCGACGAATCGAGTGTGTGATCGTCGGGCATCTGAATTCGAGGGTCGGGGGTCGGACGTCGGCAAGAGCTTAGTGCGTCGCGCGCGATCCGCAATCCGCGGTCCGGCTAGGCCAGCCCCAACGCCCGGGCGCGCGCAAGCGTGAGCGCGTGCACCCGGCGGATCGTCGGCACGTCGATGCCGGCGCGCTGCGCGAGCTCGATCACCGCGCCGACCACCGCGGCCAGCTCCAGCGGCCGGCGCTGCTCGAGATCCTGCAGCATCGAGATCTTGGCCACGCCGAGCTGGCGCGCGAGGTCGATTCGCTGCTCGGGCGTCATCGGCACGCGCACGCCGTAGTGCTCGGACACGGCCATCCCTTCGACGATCATCGCGCGGATGACTTCGAGCACGCCTTCGTCCGCGCAGATCTGGTTCATCAGATAGCCCGTCAGCGCGGCGATCGGATTGAACGACAGGTTGCCGAGCAGCTTGGTCCACACGTCGAGCCGGATGTTCGTCGACGCGACCGCCTCGAACCCGGCCGCGGCGAGCACATCGCACACGGCGTGCAGGCGCCGCGAGTCCGAGTTGTCCGGCTCGCCCAGAATCAGCCGGCGGCCGCCGGTGTGATGCACTTCGCCCGGCGCGCGCACCTCGGCGGCGATGTGCACCACGCAGCCGAGCAGATGCGCACAGTCGAGCGATTCGAACATCGTGCCGTCCGCGTCGAGCGCGCGCACGCACGCGCCGTCGAGCGGCCCGCCCTCCCTGTAGAAATACCACCACGGCAGCCCGTTGATCGCCGGCACGACGACCGTATCGCGCCCGACCAGCGGGCGCATGCGCGGCAGCATCGCGCCGATCGCGTGCGCCTTCAGGCCGATCACGACGAGATCCTGCACGCCGAAGTCGCCCGGCTCGTCGCTCGCCGCGAGCCGGTAGGTGCCTGTGTAGCGGTCGACGTGATCGACGAGCGCAAGGCCCCTTTCGCGCAACGCCGCCAGGTGCGCGCCGCGCGCGATCAGCGCGACGTCGTGCCCGGTCGCGGCGAGCTTGCCGCCGATCACGGCGCCGACCGAGCCGGCGCCGACGATGCAGACCTTCATGCGCGCTGTTTGGCGCGCGCGGCGACCTCGGGCCGGTCGTTCTGCTGCGGCTTGAGCGGGGCCGCCGCCTTGCCCGCGGCACGCTCCTTGCGCCACTCGTTCTTGCGCCGCGTCCACTCCGCCAGCCGAGCGTGCGCCGTCTTCGACTCCTGCAGCATTTGCATCTCGGATGCGAGCTGCGCGGTCAGTTCGAGCCGGATGCCGTTCGGGTCGAAGAAGTAGATCGACTTGAAGATGTGATGGTCGGTCACGCCGATCACGTCGATTCCGTGCGACTCGAGCCGCGCCTTGATCTTCTCCAGGTGCTCGACCGTGTCAACCCGCAGCGCCAGGTGATTGACCCACGCCGGCGTGTTGGGCGAAGGCTCCGCGGCGACGTCGTCGCCGAGGTCGAAGAAAGCGACGCACGAGCCGTCGGTCATGCGGAAGAAGATGTGCGTGTACGGGCAGTATTCGCCGGTCGACGGCACGTAGTCGGACTGAATGATGTGCCACAGCGGCAGCCCGAGGATGTCCTCGTAGAAGTGCCGCGTCTCCTCGGCGTCGCGGCAGCGGTACGCGAAGTGATGCAGTCCGTGAATCGGGATCGCCGCCGCCGCCTTGGTGGTCGGCAACTGTCGGGAAGTGGCGGGTGCGCTCATGCTCGTCTCCTGATCCGATATTGCGTATCGCCGCAGCACAGTTTAGTCCGCCGGCAACCGGCCTCAGCTGCGAAACGCCTCCTCGAGCCGGCGCTTGTCCCAGCCCGGCGCCAGCAGCTCGATGAAGGCGTAGACGAAGCCGCGCAGATACGCGCCCTGCTTGACCGCCAGCCGCGCCGTGTTGGTCCCGAACAGGTGGCCGCACGGCACCGCGACCAGCCCTTCGTTCTGCGACTGCGCCGCGACACCGGCGACGATGCCGACGCCAAGGCCGATCTGGACGTAGGTCTTGATCACGTCGGCGTCGATCGCCTCGAGCACGATCGACGGCTCGATTCCGGCCGCGGCGAACGCCGCGTCGATCCGGCTGCGCCCCGCGAAGTGCCCTTCGTAGGTCACGAGCGGATGACGCGCCAGCTCCTTCAGCGTGAGCCGGCCCGGGGCGGCGGCGAACTTCGCCAGCGGGTGCCCGCGCGGCACGATCGCGACGTGCTGCCACTCGTACACCGGAATCGACTTCAGCCCCGCCGTCTCGGCGAGCGTCTCGGTCGCGAAACCGATATCGGCCTGCCCGCTCGCCAGCATCGCGGCGATCTGCGGCGGATCGGCTTGCAGCAGCTTCAGCCGCACCTTCGGATACTTCTGCGCGAACTTCTGCACGACGGGCGGCAGCACGTAGCGCGCCTGCGTGTGCGTCGTCGCCACCCGCAGCGTGCCCTCGGGCGAGCCCGCGTAGTCGCGCGCGAGCTTCTTGAGGTTGTCGACCTCCTGCATGATCCGCTCGGCCGCGTTGAGCACCTGCTGGCCGGGCGGCGTCAGTCCCAGGATGCGCTTGCCCTGCCGCGCGAAGATCGACACGCCCAGCTCGCTCTCGAGCTCGATGATCGCCTTCGAGACGCCCGGCTGCGAGGTGTGCAGCGCGCGCGCCGCCGCGGTGATGTTGAACTTCTGGCGGGCGGTCTCGCGCAGGAAGCGGAACTGCTGCAGGTTCATGGCGGCGCTCCGGTCCGTCGCGTTGCGGCGAGTATATCGACCGCGTGCGCCGCCACGGCTGGCGGATCTGGCCGCCGGTCGAAACCGCTTGCAAACCGCAAGATATTGGCGGACCGCCGGTCAGCCAGCCCATATCTTGTGTTTTTTCCCGGCTCGCTGCGGCGGGTGTAGTCTCCACGAAACCGACTGAAATCACTTCGCGATCGCGGGCGGCTGCTTCTGTTTCGGCGCCCAAGTGCTGCTCCGCAGAGCCGCTGCCCAGGAGACAACATCGATGAAACTCGATAAGGCCCAACTGCTGCTCGAAGAACAGCCGATCTCCGTCGACGTGCTGCTGGAGAAGTACGCCAAAGGCAACGAGAAGACCGTCGACGACGTGCGCCGCCGCGTCGCGCGCGGGCTCGCCGCGGTCGAGAAGCCCGAGTCGCGCGCCGAGTGGGAGCAGCGCTTCTACGAGGTGATGGTCGACGGTTTCATCCCCGGCGGCCGCGTGAACTCAGCCGCGGGCACCGAGATCGCGGCCACGCTGATCAACTGCTTCGTCCAGCCGGTCGGCGACGCGATCAGCGGCGTCAACGGCCAGGGGCTGCCGTCGATCTACACAGCGCTGCAGCAGGCCGCCGAGACCATGCGGCGCGGCGGCGGCGTCGGTTACGACTTCTCCGCGATCCGGCCGCGCGGCGCGCTGGTGCACGGCACGCATTCGCGCGCGA
>JBFMFC010000095.1:0-9943 GCA_040752195.1 Pseudomonadota bacterium
GAGCGCTCGGCGTCGCGCCGGGCGACCGCGTCGTCGCTTATCTGCCGAACGTTCCGCAGACGATGGTCGCGTTCCTCGCGTGCGCGTCGGTCGGCGCGGTGTGGTCGGTGTGCTCGCCCGACATGGGGCCGGTCGCCGTCCTCGACCGTTTCCGCCAGATCGAGCCCAAGGTGCTGATCGCGTGCGACGGTTATCGCTACGGCGGCAAGACGTACGACCGCGCGGCGGTCGTCGCCGAGATCCGCACCGCGCTGCCCTCGCTCGCGCACACCGTGATCGTGCCGCTGCTGGGCGGGCCGGACCGCGCGTCCGCGTTCGGCGGCGCGCTGGCCTGGAGCGAGCTGGTTGCGCGCGACGCGCAGCTCGCGACCGAGCAGGTCGCTTTCGATCACCCGCTGTGGGTCGTCTATTCGTCGGGAACGACCGGCGTGCCGAAGGCGATCGTGCACGGCCACGGCGGCGTGCTGATCGAGGCGCTTAAGGGCATCGGACTGCACCGCGACGTGCAGGCGGGCGACCGCTTCCACTGGTACACGAGCACCGGCTGGATCATGTGGAACGTGCAGTTCAGCTGTCTGCTGGTCGGCGCGACGAGCTGTCTGTATGACGGCAACCCCGGCTTCCCCGACCTTGGCGCACTGTGGCGCTTCGTCGCCGACGAGCGCATCGACTTCTTCGGCGCGGGCGCGGCGTTCTACGCGAACTGCATGAAGGCCGGCATCGAGCCGGCCCGGATCGCCGCACTCGATTCGCTGCGCACGCTCGGCTCGACCGGCTCGCCGCTGCCGCCCGAGGCGTATCGCTGGGTGTATTCGCACGTCAAGCGCGATGTCTGGCTCGTGTCGATCGCCGGCGGCACCGACCTGGCGGGCGCCTTCCTGACCGGGCTGCCGACGCTGCCGGTGTACGAGGGCGAGATGCAGTGCCGCGCGCTCGGGCTCAAGGTCGAGGCGTGGGACGACGCCGGCCGGCCGGTGATCGACGAAGTCGGCGAGCTCGTGTGCGCGGCGCCGTTTCCTTCGATGCCGCTTTACTTCTGGAACGACCCCGAGGGGCGCCGCTATCGCGAAAGCTATTTCGACACGTACCCGGGCGTGTGGCGGCACGGCGACTGGCTGCGGCTCGTGCCGCGACCCGAGGCGGTCGGCGCAATCATCTACGGCCGCTCGGACGCGACGATCAACCGGCACGGCATCCGTATGGGCACCGCGGAGCTGTATCGCGCGGTCGAGGCGATCCCCGAAGTGCTCGACTCGCTCGTCGTCGATCTGGAGTATCTCGGCCGCGCCTCTTACATGCCGCTGTTCGTCGTGCTGCGGCCGGGCGCGGCGCTGGACGAAGCGCTGAAGCAGCGGATCGTCGCACGCATCCGCGCGGCGCTGTCGGCGCGCCATGTACCCGACGAGATCATCGCGATCCCCGAGGTGCCGCGCACGCTGTCGGGCAAGAAGATGGAGCTGCCGATCAAGAAGCTGCTGCTCGGCCATCCGCTGGAGAAGGTCGCGCATCCCGACGCGATGGCCAATCCGGCGAGCCTCGACTGGTTCGTCGACTTCGCCCGCCGACGCGCGCAGGCTCCTGCGGAAACGAAGTGAAGCGCAAAGCGGCGCCGGTGCCGCAGAGCCGTCTCGGCCGTCTCGCCCGGCTCGGGCTGGCGGCGGGCGAGCTCGCGGTGGGCGGTGCCCTCGAGGGGTTGCGCCGGCTCGCGCGGCAGCAGCCCGCCGCTGGTCCCGCGCTGCTGTCGGCCGCGAACGCGCGACGGCTTGCCGAGCGGCTCGCGCGGCTGCGCGGCGCGGCGATGAAGCTCGGGCAGCTGATGTCGCTGCAGGGCGACGACGTGCTGCCGCCGGAGTTCTCGCAGGCGCTCGCGGTGCTGCGCGCCGAAGCGGCACCGATGCCCGTCGAGCAGTTGCGCCGCGTGCTCGGGCGCGAATACGGCAAGGGCTGGGAGCAGCGCTTCGCGCGCTTCGACTGGGAGCCGATCGCCGCCGCGTCGATCGGCCAGGTGCACCGTGCGCGCACCGTGGACGGACGCGAGCTGGCGCTGAAGATCCAGTACCCGGGGGTGGCGCGCTCGATCGCCAGCGACGTCGAGAACGTCGCCGCGCTGCTGCGGCTGTTCAATCTGCTGCCGCTCGACCTGGACATCGCGGGGCTCGTCGCCGAGGCGAAGCGGCAACTGCTGCAGGAGGCCGACTACCGCGCCGAGGCGGGCTTCCTCGAACACTTCGCCAGGCTGGTGGCCGATGAGCCGCTGCTCGTCGTTCCGCGCGTGCATCGCGATTTCACGACCGTGCGCGTGATGGCGATGGACTACGTCGAGGGCGCGCCGCTGGAGTCGCTGGCCGAGGAGGGCGTGCCGCAGGCGCGGCGCGACGCGGTCGGCGCGCTGCTCGAGCGGCTGATGCTCCGCGAGCTCTTCGAGTTCCGCGTGATGCAGACCGACCCGAACTTCGCGAACTACCTGGTGCAGCCGGGCGGGCGCGTCGTGCTGCTCGACTTCGGTTCGACGCGCGTGTTCACGCCGGCGTTCGTCGCCAACTACGCGCGCATCACGCGCGCGGCGATCGACGGCGACCGCGACGCGATCGCGCGGCATGCGGCCGCGATCGGCTACGTCACGCGCGACGATCCGCCCGAGCGCGTGCGCGCTGCGGTCGACGTGATCCTGCTCGTCTGCGAACCGCTGCGCCGGCGCGGCCCGTACGACTTCGCCGCGTCGGACCTGCCGGCGCGCGTGCGGGCGCTCGGCTACGACCTCGCGGTGCGGCGCGGACTGCTGCGGGCGCCGCCGCCGGAGACGATCTTCCTGCACCGCAAGCTGATCGGTTCGTTCCTGCTGCTCGCGCGCATCCGCGCGCGCGTCGACGCGCGCTCGCTCGTGCTGCCGCTGCTGGACGCCGCGCTCGCGCGGGCGCGCTGAACTATCCGGCTGCGCGCGCGGTGGTGATCAGCACGATGCCCGACGCCGCGAGCGCGAGCGCGGCGGCGTGCAGCGCGGTGAACGATTCGCCGAGCAGTCCGACGCCGACCAGGGTGGCCGCGATCGGCAGCGCCACCGTGAACACGCCCGCCTGGCTCGCCGGAACGTGCTTCATGCCGGCCATCCACAGCCAGACCGCGAACAGGCTCGCGGCGAGCGAATAGAAGACGAGCAGCGCCCAGTGCCCGGCGCCGAGCGCGCCGAACTCGAAGCGCGCGAGCTGCCACAGGCCGAACGGCGCGATCAGCGCGAGCCCCCACAGGTTGATCAGCGCCGACACCCGCAAGGGCGTGCGCGTCGCGGCGAGCCGCTTGGCGAGGATCACGTAGGTCGCCTCGCACAGCACCGACCCGAAGATGAGCAGGTTGCCGAGCAGCGTGGCCGAGCGCGCAGCCGCTTCGTCCGGCCTGGCGAACTGCAACAGCGCGACACCGCCGACCGCCAGCGCGACGGCCGCGAGCGCGCGCGGTGTGAGCCGCTCGCCGAGCACGATGCGCGACAGCACCGCGACGACCGCGGGCAGCGTGGCGAGGATCACGCCGGCGGCGGTCGCGGTCGTCAGCGACACGCCGGTCAGCATGCAGATCGAGAACAGGAAGTTGCCGAAGAACGACATCGTGAAGAGCTGCCGGCGTTCGCGCGGCGAAAGCGGCGCCTCGCCCGCCGCGCGCCGCGTCCACGGGATCATCGCGACCGCGGCGATGCCGAAACGCAGGAAGGCGAGCGCGAACACGGGGATCGCCGCCACCAGCGGCTTGGACAGCGCGACGTAGACGCCGACCAGCGACATCGAGGCCAGCAGCGGCAGATACGCCAGCGCGCGCGACGGCGTTCGGGACATGCACCGATTGTCGCAGGCGTGCAAGAATGGCCGCATGGACGAGGCGGCTGCCAGGGCTTCGCGCTGCGCCCGGTGCGGCGCCGCGTTCCGTTGCGGGATCGACGATGCCGAAGGCTGCTGGTGCGCGCGGCTTCCGGCAGCGCCGCTCGAGCGTCTGGACGCCGCCGCCGGCTGCCTGTGCCCGGACTGTCTCGCCGCTGTCGTCGGTTCGGGCGGCGGCGCGCGAATGACGACATAGCAACGAGCCCGCCGCCGCGCGCGACCGGAGCGAGAAGAGGAGACCATGGCGAGCGATCGTCCCTGGCTGCGCTTTTACGGCAGCGTGCCGGCGAGCCTCGACTATCCGGGCGTCACGCTGTACGAGGCGCTGGTCGCGAGCGCGCAGCGGCAGCCCGACGCGATCGCGTGGGATTTCCTCGACACGACCTGCACGTATCGCGACTTCGTCGAGGCGATCGATCGCTGCGCGAACGCGCTGGCCGCGCTGGGGCTGAAAGCCGGCGACCGCTTCCTGATCTCGATGCCGACCGCGCCGCAGGGCGTAATCGCGTTCTACGCGGCGAACAAGCTCGGCGTGCTGCCGGCGCTGATCCATCCGCTGTCGACGCCGCCCGAGATCGAGCACTACCTGAACGCAAGCCGCGCGCGCGCGGCGCTGACGCTCGACGCGTTCTACGATCGCTTCGCCGAGGTCAGGCCGGCGCTGCCGCTGGAACGCATCGTGCTGGCGCGCATCCCGGACTACCTGTCGCCCGTCAAGAAGCTCGGCTTCTGGCTGACCAAGGGACGGAAGATCGCGCCGGTGCCGGCCGACCCGCGCGTGCGATGGTGGAGCGAGCTGATGCGCGCGTCGCACCCGCCGGCGCCGCGCGCCGACGCGAAGACCGACGATGCCGCGGCGATCCTGTTCTCCGGCGGAACGACCGGGCTGCCGAAGGGCATCGTGCTGTCGAACCGCAATCTGATCGCCGAAGGCATGCAGGCGGCGGCGTGGGGCGGCATGGGGCGCGGCGATTCGATCCTCGCGATCCTGCCGATCTTTCACGGTTTCGGCCTGGGCGTGTGCGTCAACGCCGCGTTCATGGCGGGCGGCACTTCGATCCTGGTGCCGGTGTTCGACGCGAAGGTCGTCGCCAAGCTGCTGCGCAGGAAGCGCCCGAACCTGCTGGTCGGCGTGCCGACGCTGTTCGACGCGCTGGCGAAGGACCCTTCGCTCGCGAGGGCCGATCTGTCGTGCCTGCGCGCGACCTTCTCCGGCGCCGACACGCTGCCGCGCCCGGTCAAGGAGCGCTTCGAGAAGCTCGTCGCCGAACGCGGCGGCAAGGTCAAACTGCTGGAGGGCTACGGGCTGACCGAAGCGGTGACCGCGATCATGGCGATGCCGGTCAACGAATACCGCGAGCGCTCGATCGGCGTGCCTTTCCCCGACATGCTCGCGAAGATCTGCGTGCCCGGTACGACCGACGAAGCGCTGGTCGGCGACGAGGGCGAGATCTGCGTGTCGGGGCCGGCGGTCATGCTCGGCTATCTCGACGATCCCGAGGCCACGCGGCAGACGCTGCGCGTGCACGCCGACGGCCGCACCTGGCTGCACACCGGCGATCTGGGCCGGCGCGACGCCGACGGTTTTTTCTACTTCACCGTGCGGCTCAAGCGCATGATCAAGTCCTCCGGCTTCAACGTGTATCCGGCGCAGGTCGAGGGCGTCCTGTACCGCCACCCCCTGGTGGCCGAAGCGTGCGTGGTCGGCGTCCCCGACGAATCGCAGGTCGAGCGCGTCAAGGCCTACGTCGTGCTCAAGGACCCGGCGCAGGCGAACGACGCCACCGCGCGGGCGCTGATCGAGTTCTGCCAGCAGAACCTGATCAAGTGGTCGTGCCCGCGCGAGATCGAGTTCCGCACCGAGCTGCCGAAGACGCGTGTCGGCAAGATCGACTTCAAGTTGCTCGTGCAGGAACACATCGCGCGGGCCAAGGGCGCATGAACCCGTCGACGCGACGCGCGGTGCAGCGGCAAGGGCGATGAAGGGTTCCGCGTCCGCCGGCCAAAGGGGAGCCGATGAAGCCTGAACCGATCGCAACCCACGGCGGCGACCGCGTCGCCGCCGTCCTGCAGGCGCACGCAGTGCAGTTCGTCTTCACGCTGTGCGGCGGTCATATCTCGCCGATCCTGACGGCGTCCAAGGCGCGCGGCATCCGCGTCGTCGACGTGCGCGACGAGGCGACCGCGGTGTTCGCCGCCGATGCCGTCGCGCGGCTGACCGGCACGCCGGGTGTTGCGGTGGTCACGGCCGGGCCGGGACTCACCAACACGATCACCGCGCTGAAGAACGCGCAGCTCGCGCAGTCGCCGCTGGTGCTGCTCGGCGGGGCCGCGCCGACGGCGCTGCAGGGGCGCGGCGCGCTCCAGGACATCGACCAGCGTCCGCTGGTTGCGCCGCACGTCAAGCTGTTCCGCAAGGTCACGCGCGTCGCCGACCTCGCGCCCGCGGTCGAAGAGGCGTTCGCCGCCGCGCGCGACGGCGTGCCGGGACCGGCCTTCGTCGAGTGCCCGGTCGATCTGCTGTACGACGAAGCGACCATCCGCCAGTGGTACGCCGACGCCGCGGGCAAGGGCAGCACGCTCGCCGACCGGCTGCTGCGCTGGTACCTCAACCGGCACGTCGAGAAGATGTTCGCCGGGTCCGCCGCGCCGTGGTCGGCGCGCGCGCGCGCCGTACCGGCGCCGCGCGCATCCGACGCGAGCGTGGCGCGCGCAGCGGCGTTGCTTTCGGCCGCGCAGCGGCCGCTCGCGGTCATCGGCAGCCAGGCGCTCGCCTGCGCCGACGCCGCCGACCGGGTCGCCGCCGCAGTGACGCGGCTCGGTATCCCCGTGTATCTGTCCGGCATGGCGCGCGGGCTGCTCGGCCGCGAGCATCCGCTGCAACTGCGGCATCAGCGCCGGCAGGCATTGCGCGAAGCCGACTGCGTGCTGCTCGCGGGCGTGCCGTGCGACTTCCGCCTCGACTACGGCCGCCACGTGCGCCGCTCCGCAAAGCTCATCGCGGCCAATCGCAGCGCGCGCGAAGCACGGATGAACCGCAGGCCCGATCTCGCCGCGATCGGCGACGCGGGCCTGTTCCTCGAGGCGCTCGCGGCCAAAGCCGGACCGATCGCGCGCGCCGACTGGCTCGCGCAACTGCGCGCGCGCGACGCCGCGCGCGAAGCGGAAATCGACCGCGACGCCGCCGCCCGCGGCGAGCACGTCAATCCGCTCGCGTTTTTCCGGGCGCTCGACCGCGTCGCCGGCGACGACGCGGTGTTCGTCGCCGACGGCGGCGACTTCGTGGCGACCGCCTCGTACATCGTCCGGCCGCGCGCGCCGCTCGCGTGGCTCGACCCGGGCGTCTTCGGCACACTGGGCGTCGGCGCGGGTTTCGCGCTGGGTGCTGCGCTCGCGCGGCCCGGCGCGGAGGTGTGGATCGTGTTTGGCGACGGCGCGTGCGGCTGGAGTCTGGCCGAGTTCGACACGTTCGTTCGGCACGGCATCGCCGTGATCGCCATCGTCGGCAACGATGCCGGCTGGACGCAGATCGCGCGCGAGCAGGTCAAGCTGCTCGGCGACGATGTCGGCACGGCGCTCGCGCGAACCGACTACGACCGCGTGGCCGCGGGCTTCGGCGCCGCGGGCATCGCGGTGCGCACCGCTGCCGAGGTGGAGCCCGCGCTCGCTCGCGCGCGTGAACTGGCCCGCGCGGGGCGGCCCGTTCTTCTCAACGTCTGGCTCGGCAAGACCGACTTCCGGGAGGGGTCGATTTCCATGTAGCGGCCGCGGCGGAATTACCCCGCCTTTTCGCTCGAATTCGCCCCGTCGCCGCGTCACCCGCAGTGCGACAGTGCGCGCTGGGGACGGACATCCGCGCGACCGACGTCGGGTCACGTCCTCCTCGACGATGGCCGCCGCTCCCCACTCCGTTTCAGCAAGCGCGTCGCAGGACGGCGTGCCCGCGCTCGTCGCCCGGATCTTCTTCGGCATCGCCGCGGTCGTGTGCGTGGCTGCCGCGGCGTTGGTCCTGTCGCCGAGCGGCAGCGCGGTCGAGGCGATGCGGCACGTCGGTCTGGCCGCCGCTCTGGCGTACGCGCTGCTGCTGGCGGGCGCCCCGGTTCTAGCGCGGCGCGGGCGCGTGCGGCGCGGCGTGCAGGGCGGCCTGGGTGCGACGCTGGTGTGCGCGACGCTCCACGCCGTCGCCGCCGGGCTCGGCATCCACGCGCTGCTGCTGGGTGCGTATGCGATCGTCGTGCTGGTCGCGGGCGTGGTCGTCGGCATGCGCGTCGCGATGGTCTTTGCCGCGCTGTGCCTGGCCGCGCTGCTCGCGATGTACGTCGCAGAGCTGCGCGGCTGGCTGCCGGGTGTGGCGCTCGTGGGCGCGATGCCGCTCGCCAGGCGGCTGCTGACGCACCTGCTGCTGCTCGCGCTGGCGCTCGCGTTTTCCTGGATGCTCGCGCGCATCGTGCGTTCGTCGCTCGCCGAGGCGAAGACGCAGGAGGGCCGCTTCCGCGCGCTGCTCGCGATCGCCTCCGACTGGTACTGGGAGCAGGACGAGCAGTTCCGCTTCACCTACATCTCGAGCGCGGTCGAGGGCAAGACCGGCATCGCGGCAAACACCCATCTGGGCAGGACGCGCTGGGAGCTGCCCGAGCTGGAACTGACCGACGCGCAATGGGCCGCGCACCGCGCCGACCTGGAAGCGCACCGGCCGTTCCGCAACTTCGTGATGCGGCGGCTCGACCGCGACGGCCGTCCGGTTTTCGTCAGCATCAGCGGCGAGCCCGTTTTCGACGCGCAGGGCCGCTTCCGCGGCTACTGGGGTGTGGGCCGCAACGTCACCGAAGAGTTCGAGGCGCGGCGCGCGCTCGAACTGGGCGAGCGGCGCTACCGCGAGCTGTTCATGCGTTCGCCATCGCCTTTCATCATCCACCGCCGCGGCTTCGTGCTGCAGGCCAATGACGCGGCGGCGCGGCTGTTCGGCTACGAATCGGCCGACGCGATGAGAGGGCTCGCGATGGTCGAGCTGAACCATCCGGAGTCGCGGCTGTTCTCGGCGCAGCGGATCGCCCAGATGGAGGCCACCCCGGTCGGCGGCTCGGTGCCGACGGCGGAGATCCGCATGCAGCGCCGCGACGGCCAGGAGCTGTTCGTTCAGGCGTCGGTCGTCCGGGTCGACCACCGCGACGGTCCGGCCAGCCTGTCGATCTACTTCGACCTGACCGAGCGCAAGCGCTCCGAGGCGCGGCTCGCGCGCTCCGAGGCGATGTTCTCGCAGCTCTTCGAGGCCGGCGCCGACAGCATCATCGTGACCGAGGCCGCGAGCGGGCGCATCGTCCTCGCCAACGAAGGCTTCACCCGCATCACCGGCATCCCGGTCGACGCGGCGCGCGGCCGTACGGCGGCCGAGCTGGGCATCTGGGCCGACCTCGAGCAGCGCCGGACCTTCATCGATCGGCTGCTCGCGGAGCGCCGGCTGCGCGACTTCCCGATGCGGCTCACGCGCGCCGACGGCGAAGTGCGTGCGGTCGTGCTGTCGAGCGCGCTGTTCGATCTCGAGGGCACGCGCTATGCGGTGACGATCGCGCGCGACGTGACGCAGACCGAGCAGGCGCGGCTGCAGTACGAGGCGATGTTCAACAATGCTTCGGTCGGCATCGCGTTCACGCGCGACCGCGTGCTCCAGCACGTCAATCCGCGCTTCGCCGAGATGCTCGGCTGGCCGCCGGAAGAACTGGTCGGACAGCCGGGCGCGGTGGTCTGGCCCACGCCGCACGACTACGCCGAAGTCGGGCGCCGCTACGGCCCGCTGCTCGCGCGCGGCGAAGCGGTCGATTTCGAGGCGACGGTTCGGCGGCGAGACGGCTCCACCTTTCTCTGCCGGCTGCGCGCGCGCGCGATCGACCCGTACGACCCGGCGGGCGGCGGCACGATCTGGATCGCCGAGGACGTGACCGAACGGCGCGAGTGGGAGCGGGCGCTGGCCGCCGCACGCGACGAGGCCGAGGCCGCCAACCGCGCCAAGAGCGCCTTCCTCGCGAACACCAGCCACGAGATCCGCACGCCGCTGAACGGCCTGCTGGGCCTCGCACGGC
>JBFMFC010000096.1:0-9653 GCA_040752195.1 Pseudomonadota bacterium
CGTCCGCAATGATAGGACATTTATTTCGCAGGAACTATTAGCCGCCGAGGTCGCGCTTTTTCTGCTCGTACTCGTCGCGGCCGATTTCGCCGCGCGCGTAGCGCTTGTCGAGGATGTCGCGCGCGGATTCGCGCGGCGCCGACGGGCTGTCGCCGGCGCGCTTGAACGCCCACATGCCGACGATGACCACGAGCACGACGACAAGGATCCACCACAGGCCCATGCCGAACCAGCCGCCCATGCCGTAGCCGTTCATCATCGGAAACTCCCAGCCGTCACGACGTGAAACGCCGCAGCTGCTCGCGCTGCTGCGGCGTCAGCACCGCTTCGGCCTTGTCGGCCGCGTCGAGCATGTTCTCGAGCATCTGCTGGCGCAGCTCCGACATCCGCTTGTTGGCGGCGAGGATCGCCGCGCGGTCGCGCTTGTCGGACCAGATTGCGTCGCGCATCCGGGCCATCTCGTCGTGCATCTTGCCCATCAGCTCCCAGTTCTTGCGGCGCAGTTCGTCTTCGATCTTCAGGATCTGCCGGCGCTGGTTCTCGTTCAGGTCGAGCCGGCCGATCGCGCCGAGCCCGAAGCCCATCATGCCCATGCCGTCCATCATCATGCCGGGGCCCATGCCGCGCCCGCCCATCATGCCCATGCCGCGGCCACCCATCATGCCCCAGCCCCAGCGGTCGTCGTCGTCGTCGCGCCACCCGCGGCCATAGCCTGGCCCGCCGCCCATCATTCCGGGTCCCATCATTCCGGGTCCCATGGTGCGCGGCGGCTCCTGGCTCTGCTGCGCGTACGCGGTGATCGCACCGATGCTCAACACGGTTGCCGCGGCAACCGCGGCCTGTTTCCAGTTCATACGTCCTCCCGTTGAAAACCTGATCAATCAGGCGGCGCCCACACGGGTATCAGCGCCAGCTCGCGGAGCATCGCGAGCGCGGCAGCCAGCACGCCCATGACCGCCGCCGTGCCGGCCGCGCAAAGCCAAAGCAGCGGGCACGAATTCGCCGCCTGCCACGCCGGGTAGGCGAGCAGTGGCCAGACCCAGTGCGGCGTCAGCCAGCTTCCGATCGACATCGCGTGCCTCCGGCCGGTTGGTCCATCGCGGTCGCGCCCGCCGCCTCGCGGCGCTGCCCGAGCACGCCGCCGGCGCCGTCGGCTGGCGCCGCGCCGTTCGCGCGCCGAGTCGGCCGCCAGCGCGGACGCACGGCGGGCACGCCGACTGCGGCGTGGTCGCCGATGCACTGGGACGAAGTGGGTGAGTTGCACGCTGCGCCTGTCCGCGCCGGCAACGCTTCACCCCGCGTTGGCGCGCGCTGGCGCTTGGATCGCACGCCTTGATCGACCGCCATCGCCAAGGTCGTCTCTTTCATCGTTCTTCCCTTCGCCAGGCGTCGTCCGATAGGACAAGCCGCGCGCGGACTTGTTCCGCGTGTCCCCCCGCGCGTGACCGGCGGCGACGCGTAGGAGCACGGACGCCGACGCGTGTGCGGCGCGACCAGCGGGCTCCTGTGCGCACGCATGCAAGCCCCACGCCGGTCCGCGCGGGGGAGCAGCGCGCACCTCGCCCGCTGCGGTCGCGCGAGCGCAGCGCGCCCGGCCGCTGCCTGTTGCACGAGTCCGCGCGCGAGCCGTGCTTTCGAAGGCGCCGCTTACGGTGTCGGCCGACCGGTCGGCGACCTGCGTCCGCGCGCGTACGCGCCACGCACCGCACGCATCCGCGGCGGTGCCGATCCCGGGCTGTTCTTGGCAAGCGCGCGGTCAAGCGAGCGGCAAGGGCCGCGGGGCGGTGCGCCGCGCGGCGCGCCGCCCCGTCGCTCCGCCCGCTGCGGTCCGCGCGGGGAGGGCGCGCCTTACCGCGCGGCGCCGGCGAGTCGACTTGCAGCGCGTGCTGCGGGCGGGTCGAGAACCCAGCCGACTTCACCGCCCACGTAGCGCCAGCCGCCCTCCGAGGCCGGATTCGCGATGAAGTCGCGCAGCTCTTCTTTCACTTCGGCGCGGGTCTTCGTCGCTGCCGGGCGTTGTGCGGCGTCGGGCACCCAACCGATCTCGCCGCCGACGAAGCGCATGCCGTCGGCCGTCACAGGATTGCTGGTGAAGCGTTCGAGGTCGCGCTGCACCTCGGCGCGCGTCTTGGCGGAGGGCATCGGGTGGCTCCTGTATCCGGCCTCGCCGCCGACGAAATCCAATCCGCCGGTGGCGAACGCCGCCGGTGCCGCGAACAGACCGGCAATGGCCAGCGCCAGAACCGCTTTACGTGTCGACATGATTCGTGCTCCTTTCAGTTGACTGACGAACCCAGTGCTGAGCGCTCGATGGTGGGCGATCAGGCCTGAACGTCATGGCGACACTCTAGGAGCGGTGCACCGACGCGGCGCTGACCCTCCGATTACGGTTCTGCAACAACCGGCGGGAGACGTTTCGCAGCGGGCCTTCGTGTCACGAGCGCCGCGCCCTGCACGGCGGCCCCGACTCGCATCCGTCAACGCTGCGCCACCCCGGCGCAGCCCTGCCGTGGTCCGCCGCTGCGTGGCGAGTCGGCACCCGCACCGACGACGGGCGGCGACCGTCGCTCAGGCCGCGAGCTCTTGCAAGGTGCGAACGTCGACCGTGCGGCGGTCCGAGCCGCGGGCGCCCGGCATCGGACCCGCCGGAACCGCGGCACCGTGACGTTGCGCCCACTTGCGCCCGCCGCGCAGCGCATCGAGTTCACGTACAGAGGCGCGTACCAGAAAGAGCCCCTCGCTGGCGCCGACGCGCGCGAGGGTCGTCCGCAGCGCGTAGACGCGCGCACGGTAGTCGCCTTCGGCACCCGCCGGCCCCGCGTCGACGCGTTCGAATAGCGATGCGGCGCGCGCCATCGCATGGTGTGCGGACGGGGTCAGGGCCGGCACCGCGCGCGGCGTGCTCTTGCGCCGCTGCGCGAAGAAGGGGCTCGGATCGACCCACAGGCCCCAGGGCCGCTGGGCGCGGATCACGTCAAGGGTCAGTGCCTCGTGCCGGGTCAGACCGAAGGCGCGTGCCAGCGCCAGTCGGGCGGCCAACAGGGCGTTCTGGGTCGCGATCATCGCCAGCAGGTGCTGTGCGCGTTGTTCGTCGCCGTCGACCTTGCTGACCAGGGTAGCCAGCAGCTGCACAGCGATCGTGTGACCGCGCAGCGCCAGCGGATGCAGCACTTCGACCGCCCGGACCAGGTCGCTCGGCGTGCATGCCGCGGCAAGCAGCATGCGTCCGAGCCTGAGCACGGCGGCGTCGATACCACGCTCGGCGGCCCGTTCGAGGTAGTAGCGCGCCATGCGCATGCTCGACGGCAGGCTGCGATGCAGTTCGTGCACGTCGGCGAGCGCCACCAGCGCTTCCGCCAGGCCGGCGTCGGCGGCTTTCAGAAGCAGTGCGATGCCGCGCCCGAGCTTGCGGCTGCCCGGCAGCGCGACGCGCTCGCGCAGATCTTCGTCGAGCCCGGCCAGTACCCGTCCGAGCAGGAGGAGCGCTTCCGGCACTTCGTTCTCGGCGCACGCTTCCAGCGCCGCACGCAGCGTCTCCGCCGCAATGAGGACAGGATCGATGCGGCCGGCCCGTTCCAGCATCAACGCTTCGACGACCAGGCGCGCCGCGTCGAGCGTCAGCGCGCAACGGCGCTCGCACGCCCGTCGCAACGCACTCGCGAACAACCGCAGATCGCCCGCCGTCAGCGCCGCGCGCGACAACGGAAACCAGGCTTCCTCGTTCCCCGCGATCGCTTCGGCCTTAAGCAGGCGCACGGCCTCGTCGTGCCCGCGCGCAGACGGCGCGGCGAGCAGGCGGTGCGCCAGGGCCACGCGCGCGGGCGCGAGCCCTGACTCGGCCGCGCGCCGCAGCCAGCGTTCGCCTTCCTCGTGCGTGCGATCGTCCGTCAGCAGCCACAGGCCGAGCTTGTACTGGGCCTGCGCGTTGCCGGCGAACGCGGCGCCGCGCAGCAGGTCGACGAGCCGATGGCGAACCACTTCCTCCAGGCTCAGGGAGTTGGCCAGTTCCTGTTCGGCCGCGCGATCCCCTGCGGCGGCGGCGGCGGACAGGTAGCGAATGCCGGTGGCGCGCTGCCGCGGGAACGACTCGGCGCCGTGCAGGTAGCAGCGGCCGACGAACACCTGCGCCGCGAGCGCGCCGCGCCGCGCGGCCGTCAGCGCCGATAGCACCTCTCGCTTCAAGCCGATCCCCCTGTCGCTGGGCGTCACGCGCTGAAAGCGCGCCTCGCGGTGAGCGTAGGAGCGGCGCCCTTACGGCACGCTTGCCGTCCGCTTACACGGGTGTCATCCGCGCGTCATGTGCGAACCGTCGAGTGCAGCCGGCTCGGCCGGTGGTGTTGTTCTTGCGACGCGGGTGGACGAAAGCGCTGCCCGATTCCAGAACGAGCCCGCGCGTTTTTGCAGGAAGGCGAGCGCCCTCGGGTTTTTTTCCTAGGCTGTGCCCGTCCGCATTTTTCGGGACGCGCATGGACAACCACCAACCGGGAAGCATATGAAATCACTTGCGTACTTGGCAGCGCTGGCCGCGCTGAGCACATCGGCTGTTGCGCAATCGAACGTCACCCTGTACGGCTTGATCGACTCGGGCATCCGCATCGACAAGACCAACGCGGGAACCGGCCTGAGCGTCGGCGGCGGCATGAGTTCCGGCTCGCGCTGGGGGCTGCGCGGTTCGGAAGACCTGGGCGGCGGCCTGCGGGCCGTGTTCACGCTCGAGGGCGGCTTCGGCGCCGACACCGGCGTCTCCGGTCAGGGCGGGCGTCTGTTCGGCCGGCAGTCCTATGTCGGCCTGTCGTCGGACGCAGGCACGCTGACCTTCGGGCGTCAGTACACGCCGGAATTCTGGACAACGCTGGCGATGGACCCGCTGCAGTACGGCACCGTGGGCAACATCAACAACGTCTTCCCGCGGGTCGTCATCCGCAACGACAACGCGATCGTCTACACGTCTCCCAAGTTCGGTGGCCTCGAAGTGCGGCTGCTGTATGCGCCGGGCGAGACGAATGTCGCCGGCGTCGACAAGAACGCCGGCAACAACCTCGGCGGATCGGTGCAGTACGCGGCCGGCGGCCTGACCGTCAACTACGCGCACCAGCAGATCCGTGGGACGACCAACGTCGGCGCGACGCCGAAGGAGAAGCACAACACGGTGGGTGCCTCATACGACTTCGGCGTGGTGAAGGCGTACGCCAGCTACGGCACCTTCGAGAACGACGCAGCCACGAACAAGGTCGACTTCGGCAACTACTATCTCGCCCTGGAGAGCAAGATCGGCCCGACGAGCACGGTGATGGCTTCATTCGGGCGGATCGACGACAAGGCGGCCTCGAATCGTGACGGCCGGCTGCTCTCATTGGCCTACGTGTATCAGCTTTCGCGGCGAACCGACCTGCACTTCGCGGTGGCGCGGATGACCAACAACGCCAACGCGCAGTATTTGCTCACCGATTCGACCAGTACCGGCCTGCAGAGCTCGACGACGGTGCCGCTCGGGTTCGATCCGACCGCAGTCGGCATCGGCATTCGCCACCGCTTCTAGCCGACGCAGGCGCGCCCCCTGCGCCGAGGGGCGCGCCTGCAACACGCGCATGCTTGCGGTGGCGGCATCCCGCATGACCGTCGCGTCGAGCGGCGGCCGGCAAGGCGCTCGACGCGCTTGACGCGGCGCATGCGCGCGGCAAGTTCTTGCGAGAAGAACGTGCGCGCAGGGGTACGACACCTCGCAGCGCCGATCGCGCTGTGCGCAGACAGGGTCTGCTGCGGGCTTGCGCAAACGTAACGGCGCCGTCACCGCGACGTACGGAGCGGTGTCTAGCCTTCGGCACGTGGATGGAGCAAGCGGAATCGGTCTGCTGCTCTGCCTCACGGGAGAAGAACATGACACTCGCTCACAGCGTGCTCGCGGTTGTGGCGTCGGGGCTCGCCGGCGTCGTTGCCGCGCAGCCTGCGCCTACCGCAAGCGCAAGCAACGCCCCCCGCCTCGACCCGATCGCGACCGCGCGCACCGAAGTCGGGCGGTCGCTCGCGGACGTCAGGCGCTACGGCGTTCCGGCATCGCCACGGACGGCCGAGCGAACGATCGAGATCAACGGCGCGACGCGCTGGATCAACGTGCAGCAGGACGAGACCGTTCTGCTGCGCAACGGCGAAAAGGCCTTTGCGTGGACATTCGCGACCTGGTCGATCGGCAGCTTCGACTTGGCGCAGATACTGCCGCCCGGGTTCCTGCCGGGGACCGATCTGCGCGTCTACGTGGCGCCCAATCCTGCTCGCGACGGCGGCCGCTGAGCGCGGTGCGCGAGCGCCGACTCGGCGCGCACCCGGAACGCCCGTGCGGCCCTGCCGGGAGGCGCGGCGGATCGTGCGGTCAGCGGCCGGCTGCTCGCGCGAGCGGGTAGGCGATGCGGAAGCACACGCCCGACGGGACGCTTTCGGCGCTGACCGTGCCGCCGTGAAGTCGCATGATCGACGCGACGATCGACAGACCCAGGCCGACGCCGTCGGACATGCCCGCCGTGGCGCCGCGCGTGAATCGCGCAAAGAGCCGTCGCAACTCGTCCTGGGACATGGCGGCCGCGGGATTGCACACCTCGACGACTGCCCACTCGGCGTCCGGCTGCGTCAACCTGACCGAGATGTTCGATCCGGCGGGCGAATAAAGAACCGCGTTGGACAGCAGGTTCGTGAGCACGCGGCGCGTCATGGTCCTGTCGCAGGTCGCGTTCGCCGAGCCGGTCACCTCGATGTGCTTTCCCTGTTCTGCGGCGGCGGCTTCGAAGTACTCGGCCACGCTGCGCGCCTCGGACGCCAGATCCACCATCTCCCATTTGAGCTCGAACATGCCGCGGTCCGCCCGCGCCAGGAACAGCATGTCCGCGACCATGCGCTGCAGATGTTCCAGTTCGACGAGGTTGGAGTGCAGCGCCTCCTGGTACTCCTCCTTCGAACGCGGGCGCGATAGCGTCACCTGAGTCTGCAGCATCAGGTTGTTCAGGGGCGTGCGCAGCTCGTGCGCGATGTCGGCCGAAAACTCCTCGAGCGTCCGGAACGAAGCGCTCAGTCGGTCGAGCATGCGGTTGATCGCGGCGACGAGACCGCGGATCTCCTCCGGTGCGTCCTCGGCGCGCATCGCTTCGCCCAGCCGGTCCGCCGTCACCCGTTCGGCTTCGCGCGCGATCGTCGCGATCGGCGCCAGTCCCCGTCGCGCGACGAACCAGCCGAGCAGGGTGCTGGCGATCACGCCGAAACCGCCGACCGCCAGCATCGTCTTGATGAAGCGCGCAAGCAGTTGCTGCGCCGGATTGACGTGCACGCCGATGTAGGCGGTGAAGGCGCGGTCGGGCTCGGCGATGAAGTCGACGCGGCGCAGCCACCAGATGTCTGCGCCGAGCCGATACGTCCCTACCCGCGGCCAGTGCGGCACATCGTCGGCACGCGACGGATTGGCCAGCGCCTGGATTTCCGGCATCGGTTCGATCAGCCAGCGCGCTCCCTCGCGCAGGCCGAGCTCAAGGTGCGGGTGCCCGATGACGATGTCGGTGAAACGGGTCCGGTGGGCGTCGATCTGCTCGGCGCTTCGCAGTTCCCCGAGCAGATGCAGCACGAGCTCCGTCTTGCCGTCGATCTCCTCGTGATCGCGCGCTTCGAGCTGGGCGCGCAGCATCCATGCCAGACCGGTGCCGAGCGACAGCAGCAGCAGCGACGAACCCACCGCGAACAGCAGCGCCAGGCGCAGCGCAAGCGACAGGCGCAGGGCGCGGCCGAGCATGGCGGACGACGCAACGGGTCCGGGTGGGGTCGGCGAGACGACCGTCATCCGTCCCTGTCTTCGAGCACGTAGCCGAAGCCGCGCACGGTGTGAATCAGCTTCTTCTCGAACGGATCGTCGATCTTCGCGCGCAGCCGACGCACGGCCACTTCGACGACGTTGGTGTCGCTGTCGAAATTCATGTCCCACACCTGCTCGGCGATCGTCGTGCGCGACAGCACCTCGCCGGTCCGCCGCAGCAGCAGAAGCAGCAGCGCGTACTCCTTGGCGGTCAGATCGATCCGCTGGCCGCCGCGTTCGACGCGCCGGCGCAGCAGGTGCACCTCCAGATCGGCGACTCGCATGAGGTGCGGTTCCTGCTGTTTTCCGCGCCGCTGCAGCGCGCGCACCCGGGCCAGCAGCTCGGAGAACGCGAACGGCTTGACCAGGTAGTCGTCGGCACCCAGTTCGAGCCCCTTGACGCGGTCTTCGACGCGATCGCGCGCGGTCAGGAACAACACCGGCGTCTGGCTCTCGCTGCGCAGGCGCTTGATCACCTCCCAACCGTCCATCTGCGGCAGACCCACGTCCAGCACGACGACGTCGTAGCTCGAAGTCGAGGCCATGTGCACGGCGTCGGTGCCGTTGCGCACCCAGTCCACGACGCAGCCGTTCTCGCGCAGTCCCTTGACCAGGTATTCGCCCGCCTGCCGCTCGTCCTCAGCCAATAGCACCCGCATTCAGCCCACCGTGTGATCAGTCCAAGGCCCCCAGGAGCCGACCTCGCATCGTAGGCAGACGACTCCGCCCGTCGGCTGACCGAAGAATGACGAACACGTCATCGGCGGGTCATCCGGGCGACGAAGCCGCTTTCCTATGCTGCGGCCTGCGCCAGAGCGTTCCCGGCGCCACAAGGAAGCCATGTCATGAAGTCCGCTCTGCCGCTCGCGGCCGCCGTCCTGCTCGCCGTCGGCGGATCGGCCCACGCGCACGGAGCAGCGGGGCGCGCGGCCGGCGCCGACCCGCAGACGCTCGAAACGCTGTTCGGCCGCAGCGGCGATCCGAGCCGGGTGTCGCGGATCGTGCAGATCCACATGAGCGACGCCATGCGCTACTCGCCCGATGCGATCGCGGTCAGGCAGGGCGAGACGATCCGCTTTGTCGTGCGCAACGGCGGCCGGATCATGCACGAAATGGTGCTCGGCACCGAGCGGGAACTGCAGGAGCACGCCCGGTTGATGAAGAAGCACCCTGGCATGGTGCACGACGCGCCGTACATGGCACACATCGGCCCGGGCCAACGCGCCGAGATCGTCTGGCAGTTCACGCAGGCCGGCGATTTCAAGTTCGCGTGCCTGCTTCCAGGTCACTGGGAAGCTGGCATGGTCGGCACCGTTCGCGTGCTTGCGCGCTGACCGCCCGGTTTCGTGCAACCGCCGGGCCGGGCGGTCGAGGTGGGCGCCCGTGGCCGTCGCGCGCGACAGCGACCGGCGCTCACCGGCAGCGTCGATCAGCCGCGCGACCGTACGTGGCGGGCGGCAACGCACGAGGGGGGCCACGCGATCGCCGCTGTTCCGCCGGCTGACGCCGGTCGGACATCTCGGTGCGGCGGACCACGGCGAACACCGGCGGGCGGCGCGCGCACGCGCATGGTCATCCGGCCTGCCGACAGGGCCGCTCATCTAGCGCCTCGTCGCCTGCGCGCGCTGCGCCGCCACTTGTCGCTGCAGCTCGTCGTGCGTCGCGCGCACCTTGTCGGACCAGTGGCTGCGGATGTACGCGAGCACGGACCAGATCTCGTCGTCGCTCAGTCGCCCTTCGAAGGCGGGCATGTCGGTCGCGTACCCGGCGGGTGCGTACGGCGGAACCAGGCCGTGCTTGGTGATCGCGAACAGCACGTCGAACG
>JBFMFC010000097.1:0-9519 GCA_040752195.1 Pseudomonadota bacterium
CGCCACAACGCGCGCACGGCGTCGATCTGCGGCTGCACATCGGCGTGCGGAACGCGCGCATACGGCGCGCCGTTTAACCGCAGCGCATGCTGCAGCTTGCGGTAGAGCCGGTACGCGTCGGCGCAGGCCGCCGCCAGACGGGCGTCGATCAGGCCCAGCTCGGCCGCGATCTTCAGCAGCGCGATGTTGCCAAGATTGCCGAGCAACTGCGGGTGCCGGTGCGAGTGCGCGAGCACGAGGTACTGGACGATGAACTCGATGTCGACCATGCCGCCGCGGTCGTGCTTCAGATCGAACAGCGGCGAGCGGTTCGGGTGCCCGTCGAGCATGCGCTTGCGCATCTCGAGTACGTCGGCTGCGAGCCTGGCCAGATCGCGCTCGCGCGCGAGCACCTCGTTGCGCAGCCGCTCGACCGCGGCGCCGAGCGGCGCGTACCCCGCGCAATAGCGCGCGCGCGTCAGCGCCTGGTGCTCCCAGGTCCACGCGCCGAGCCCGTCGTCGTTGCGCTGGTAGCGCTCGAAAGACTCGAACGAGGACACGAGCAGCCCCGCTTCACCGTTCGGCCGCAGCCGCAGGTCGACGTCGAACAGATTGCCGCTCGAGGTCTGCGCCGACAGCCAGGTGATCAGCCGGCGCGCGAGCATCGTGTAGATCTCCGCCGCGTCGGGATGGTCGTCGTCGTAGACGAAAACCAGGTCGAGGTCGGATGCGTAACCGAGCTCCTTGCCGCCGATCTTTCCGTACCCGATCACCGCGAAGCGCGGCAGCTCGCGGTGCCGGCGCGGCGTCGTCTTCCACGCCATCGCGAGCGCGAGTGCGATCGTCACGTCGGCCAGCGCCGAAAGGTGGTCGGCGAGCCGCTCGACGGTCAGCCGCCCGTCGAGATCGGCCAGCAGGAGCCGGAACACCTGCGCGTGGTGCGCGTCGCGCAGCAGGTTCATCGCACGCTCGGGATCGTCGCGCAGCTCGGCTTCGTGCTCGGCGAGCTGCGCCGCGACCTCGGCGCCCCAGACCGGCCACGAGTCGAGCGTGATCTCGCGTTCCGCGAGCCGTTCGTCGAGCAGCTCGTCGAGCAGGATCGGGTGGCGCGCGAGGTAATCGGTCGCCCACCGGCTCGACGCCAGCACGCGCAGCACGCGCGCGAACGCCTGCGGGTACTGGTTCAGCAGCGCCACGTAGGTGCTGCGCCCGGCGATCACGTCGATCAGCCGCAGAAAGCGCGTCAGCACTTCGTCGGCGGCGACGCCGGTCACGTGCGGCGCGCCGCCGTCGGCCACCCCGCGCGCGGCGTCCGCCGCCGCGTCGACCGCGCGCGCCACGAGCCCTTCGATCGCGCGCCGCACCGATTCGGCTGCGGCGACCACGCGCCGCGCGGCGAGCGCGTCGGCGACGCGCTGCGCGGTCTCGGCCGGACTCGCGTAGCCGAGCTCCGCCATCCGGCGCGCAAGCGGCTCGCCGAGCGTGAGCGCCTCTTTGCCGTTGTCGCGCTTGTCGCGCCCGTTGTCGGGCGCGAGGAAGATCGCGTCGAACGTCCGCGCGACGAACTCGCGCGTCTCGTCGAAGCGGCGCCGCAGCTCGTCGGCCGACGGCAGCCGCAGCATCGCCGCGATGCGCGCCAGCTCGTCGGGTTCGTTCGGCAGCAGGTGCGTCTGCGCGTCGTCGACATACTGCAACGCGTGTTCGAGCCGGCGCAGGAACTCGTACGCGGCCGCGAGACGCTCGCAGATCGGCGCCGCCAGCGCGCCGACCTGCGCCAGCGTGGCGAGCGTGGCGAGCGTGCTGCGGTTTCTGAGCCGTGCGTCGCGCCCGCCGCGGATCACCTGAAAGGTCTGCGCGATGAACTCGATCTCGCGGATGCCGCCGCGGCCGAGCTTGACGTTGTCCTGCGCGCTGGCGCGCGCCGCGCGCTTGCGCTCGGTCTCGGCGCGGATCAGCGCGTGCAGTTCGCGCAGCGAGGCGATCGCGTTGAAGTCGAGATACTTGCGGAACACGAACGGGCGGACGAGCTGGTCGAGCGCGCGGCACTGCGCATCGAACGCCGCTGCGTCGGCGAACACCGGCGCCGAGATCACGCGGCCCTTCAGCCACGCGAAGCGCTCCCACTCGCGGCCCTGGCGGATCAGGTACTCCTCGAGCATCGCGTTGGACACCGCGAGCGGACCGGCGTCGCCGTTGGGCCGCAGCCGCATGTCGACGCGGAAGACGAAGCCGTCGGCGGTCGCGTCCGACAGCGCCGCGATCAACCTGCGCCCGAGCCGCTCGAAGAACTCGTGGTTGGTCAGCGCTCGCCGCGCCTCGGCGAACTCGCCGCCCGGCCGCGTCTCGCCGTCCTCGTCGTAGACGAAGATCAGGTCGAGATCGGACGAAACGTTGAGTTCGCCGCCTCCACCCTTGCCCATCGCGACGACCAGCAGATCCTGCGGCACGCCGTCGTGGCTCGTCGGCACGCCGTGCATACGCGCCAGCGCGCGTGCATGCGCCGCGACCGCGCGCTGGACGGCGACTTCCGCCAGCGCAGTCATCGTGCCGACCACCTCCGCGAGCGGCGCCACGCCGCCCAAGTCGCGCGCGATCACTGCGAGCAGGACCTGCCGCCGCACCCGGCGCAGCGCGACCGCGAGCTGCTCGGCGAAGTTTTCCGCGGCGGCGTCGGCGCCGGCCCCGGCCCGGATCCGGGGCAGCAGCGCGTCGAGCGCCGCTTCGATCCGCTCGCGCGTCCAGGCTTCGCCGGCGAGCTCGCGCAGGCGCGAGCGCTTGGCGACGTCGTCGGCGTGCGCGCCGAGCTCGGCCGCGAGCGCGCGCTGGACGTAACGCGACAGCGCGAGCGCCGCGGCGCAGCCGGCTTCGATGGACTCGTTCGTGTCGGAAGTCAAGGCGGGCGGAGTAGTCGCTGTGCTAGCCTCGGTCGGCGAACCGCCCGCGCTGCGCGTTCACCGCAGGCGTCGACGATTCGAAAGCGCCCGGCAGACCGGGAAACGAAGGCGAAGGGGGTCCGGGCGCATTGTATTTGGGTCATCGGCGCAACATGGAACCGAACGACGCCTGCCTGCGCCTAACCCGTGTGCCCGCCCGCACGCGCCTGCGCTCCGCGTGAAACCCGACGATCAACCCCGCCCCGAACGCGCTTCGCCCGCGACGGTCGCGCTCGCGCAAATCGAGCACGCCGTCGAAGACGCGGTCGAACACGCGATCGAGGCGACCGAGCGCACGCTCGCGCAGCGCTGCGGCGCCGGCTGCGTGCGCGGGCTGCGCTGGACGTTCAAGGCGGCGTTCGTCGCGGCCGTGATCGCCTATTTCGCGTTCGGCGCGCTGCTGCTGGCGACGCGCTACTGGCTGATGCCGCGCATCGACGAATACCGGCCGGCCCTCGAGCGCGAGGCGAGCCGGCTGCTCGGCGCCGATGTTCGCGTCGGCCGCATCGACGCCGACTGGCGCGCGTTCAATCCGCACCTGCGCTTCGACGACGTGCGGCTGCTCGACGCGCGCGGCGAAGTGCGGCTCGCGCTGCCGCAGCTCGAGGCGACGATTTCGTGGGTCAGCGTGCCGACCCTGGGTCTGCGCTTTGCATCGCTGTCGATCCTCGCACCCGAGCTGGACGTGCGGCGGCTCGCCGGCGGCCGCTTCGCGGTGGCCGGTTTCACGATCGACCCCGCCGCCGGCGGCGGCGCCGGCGGCGCGGCCGACTGGGTGCTCGCGCAGCGGCACGTCGCGATCCGCCACGCCACGCTGCGCTACACCGACGAGACGCAGGCGAATGCGCAGACGCTCGCGCTCGAAGACGTGAACCTCGTGCTCGAAGCGGGCCTGCGCTCGCACCGCTTCGCGCTGCAGGCGCGGCCGCCGGCGGATCTCGCCGGTCTGATCGACGTGCGCGCGCGGTTCGACCATGGCTGGGGCGAACGCGCGTCCGACGTCCGGCACTGGTCGGGACGCGTGTTCGCGCAGATGGACTACGCCGATGTCGCGCGCATCGCGCGGCTGGCGCGCGCGCTGCCGGAATCGATCGAGATCGCCCGCGCGTACGGCGCGCTGCGCGCGTGGCTCGACTTCGACGCGCTCGCCGCCACCCGCGTCACGGCCGATCTCGCGCTCGTCGACGTCGACGCGCGGCTGGCGCCCGACCTCGAGCCGCTGCGCCTGTCGGCCATGCAGGGTCGCTTCACGCAGCGCATCTGGGGCAACGACTTCGAGGGCGGGCACGAGCTGGCGCTCGCGCGCTTTTCGCTGCAGGCGGCGGACTTCGCGCTGCCGCCGACGGACCTGCGGCTGCGCCTGACGCGCGCCGACGACGACAGGCCGCCGCGCGGCGAGCTCGAAGCGAGCATCCTGTCGCTCGACACGTTGAGCGCGCTCGCCGCGCACGTTCCACTCGCGCGCGAGCTGCGCGCGTTCGCGGCGCGGCATGCGGTGCGCGGGCGGCTGTCGGGTCTGAAGCTCGCGTGGGACGGCGCGCCCGACGCGCCGAGCCGCTTTTCGCTCCGTTCGCGCTTCGACGGGCTGGGATCGAGCGGCCAGTCCGCGGACCCACCGTTCAACGCGAACGGCAGACCGCGCGCGGGACTGCCCGGCTTCGAGAATCTGGCGGGCTCGATCGAGGCGACCGAAGCCGGCGGCACCGTGCAGATCGACGCGCGCGACGCCGTGCTCGTCTTCCCCGGCGTGTTCGAAGACCCGCGGCTGTCGTTCCGCCAGCTCGCCACGCGCGCGTACTGGACCGTGCGGCCCCGGTTCGACTTGCGCGTCGACGCGTTTTCCGCGTCCAACGACGATCTCGAGCTCAACGCCAGCGGCTCGTACCGCAGCGGCGGCAAGGGGCCGGGGCTGGTCGACCTGTCCGGACGCATCGTGCACGCGCGGGCGAGCGCCGCGCACCGGTACGTGCCGCTGGTGGCCGGCGCCAACACGCGCGCCTGGCTGCGCGACGCGCTGGTCGCGGGCGAAGCGGTCGACGGCAGCTTCAGGCTGCGCGGCGATCTGTGGGACTTCCCCTTCAGCGACCCCGCAAGCGGCGAATTCCGCGTCGCTGCGCGCGTGCGCAACGGGGTCCTCGACTACGTCCCCGCCGCCAGCCGCGCCGCAGGATCAACCGAGGCGCGCGCTGCGTCGTGGCCACGCATCGAGGGCATCGACGGCGAGCTGCTGTTCGAGCGGCAGCGCATGTCGATCACCGGACAGCGGGGCTCGATCTACGGCGTGCAGCTTGGCAAGGTGAAGGTCGCCATTCCCGATCTGGGCGCGCGCGAGGCGCACCTGCTGATCGGCGGTGTGGCGAGCGGGCCGATCGCCGACATGCTGCGCTACGTGAACGCTTCGCCGGTGGGCGGCTGGCTGGGCGATTTCCTCGCCGGGGCTCAAGCGAGCGGCACCGGTCGGCTCGAACTGAAGCTCGACATCCCGCTCGACAACACGCGCGCAGCACAGGTGGCCGGCGCGCTGGCGCTGCAGAACAGCGACATTGCGCTCGGCCAGGACATCCCGCCGCTTGCGCGAGCGGCGGGGCGCGTCGAGTTTACGGAACGCTCGCTGCGCGTGGTCAACCTCAGCGCGAATTTCGTCGGCGGGCAGGTTCGGCTGGACGGAGCGACGGCGGCCGACGGCGCGCTCACGATCACCGCCGCGGGCACGGCCACGCCGCAGGGTGCAAAGCGCGCGGTCGGCCACGCGCTCGCGCAACGGCTGCTCGACCGCGCGCAGGGAACGGCGCGCTACACCGGCAGCGTGACCGTGCGCGGCAAGCGACCCGAAATCCGCATCGACTCCGATCTGGTCGGCTGGTCGTTCGATCTGCCCGCGCCGGCGCGCAAAGCCGCCTCCGAAGCGCTGCCGCTGCGCTTCGAGCTGACGCCGGTCGCAACCGACCGCGACAGCCTGCGCGTGACCGCGGGCGCGCTGCTGGCGCTGCGCCTCGAACGCGCACGCGACGCGAGCGGCGCGATGCGCGTGCTGCGCGGAGCGATCGGCGTCGGCGAAGTCGTCCCGGCACCGGACACCGGCGTGCTCGTCAGCGTGAACCTGGCGCGGCTCGACATCGACCGCTGGCTGCCGCTGCTCGAAGGCGCCGTCGGCCCAGCCGCGCCCGGCGCGGCGCCGTCGGGCGACGACGGCATGCCCGACCTGTTGGCCCTGCGCGTGCGCGAGCTGGTGATCGCCGGCAAGGCGATGAGCAACGTGGTGCTCGGGGCAACGCGCGCGGCCGACGGCCACTGGGACGCGAACGTCGTGTCGGATCACGCCACCGGCGCGCTCGCGTGGCGCCCGGGCGCCGGCGCGGCGCCCGGGCGCGTCAGCGCGCGGCTGGCGCGCTTGGCGATTCCCGACGCCCAGCGCAATCAGGTGGCCGAACTGCTCGACGCGCCGCCGGTCGACATTCCCGCGCTCGACGTCGTCGCCGACAGCTTCGAGCTGGGCAGCCGCAAGCTCGGCCGGCTCGAGCTCGTCGCGCAGAACGTCGCAGCCAACGGCGGCAACGCGTGGCAGATGCAGAAGCTCGAGATCGCCAACCCGGACGGACGCCTGACGGCGACGGGGCGCTGGGAGCGCGAGGCGAACGCAGCGCCGAGCGCGCCGCGCCGCATGACGCTGGCGCTGTCGCTCGACTTCGGCAACGCGGGCGCGCTGCTCGGCCGGCTCGGCATCGCCGATGCGGTGCGCGGCGGCAGCGGCAAGCTCGACGGCGAGCTGTCGTGGCGCGGCTCACCGCTGGCGATCGACTACCCGTCGCTCGCCGGCAGACTGCAACTGTCGGCCGCGAAGGGACAGTTCCTCAAGGCCGATGCCGGCGCGGGTCGGCTGCTCGCGGTGATGTCGCTGCAGTCGCTGCCGCGCCGCATTGCGCTGGACTTCCGCGACATCTTCTCGGAGGGATTCGCCTTCGACCAGATCACTGCGACCGCGGAACTCAAGGGCGGCGTGCTGGTGACGCGCGACTTCAAGATGCGCGGCGTTTCGGCCACCGTGCTGATCGAAGGCAGCACCGATCTGCTGAACGAAACGCAGAACCTGCATGTGCTCGTGCTGCCTGAGATCGACGCCCGGTCGGCATCGCTGGTGTATGCTCTGATGGCGAACCCGGCGGTCGGCTTGGGGACGTTCCTCGCGCAGATGCTGCTGCGCGATCCACTGTCCAAGGCGTTCTCCTACGAGTACGAGGTGTCCGGCTCGTGGACCGACCCGCAGGTCAAGCGCCGCGAACGCGCGGCGCCGGATGCCGCCGAGACCCGCAAGCCCTGATCCAACCAGCGTGAGTTCGGTTCTTCCTTCGATGCCCATCGCCGCGCACGCCGTGCGCGTCGCCGCCGCGCAGATGGTCTCGACGCCGCGCGTCGACGACAACCTGCGAACGGCCGAGGCGCTGATCGCGCAGGCCGCGGCTGCGGGTGCGCAGCTCGTCGCGCTGCCCGAATATTTCTGCCTGATGGGGCGCGCCGACGAAGACAAGGTCGCGGCGCGCGAAACCGAAGGCCGCGGTCCGATCCAGGACTTCCTCGCGGCGCAGGCACGGCGGCACGGTCTGTGGCTCGTCGGCGGCACCGTTCCGCTCGCCGCACCGCAGCCGGACCGCGTGAAGAACTCGGTGCTCGTCTATGGCCCCGACGGCGCGCCCGTGGCGCGCTACGACAAGATCCATCTGTTCGCGTTCTCGCGCGGACGGGAAAGCTACGACGAGGCGCGCACCATCACGCCCGGCGAACGCGTGGTGAACTTCGAGTTCGCGCCGCCGGGCGCGCCAAAGCTCAAGGTCGGGCTTTCGGTCTGCTACGACCTGCGCTTCCCCGAGCTGTATCGCGCGCTCGCGGCCGATGGGCGCGCGCCGGACCTGATCCTGGTGCCGGCGGCGTTCACCGCGACGACCGGCCGCGCGCATTGGGAAACGCTGCTGCGCGCGCGAGCGATCGAGAACCTGTGCTACGTGCTGGCGCCGGCGCAGGGCGGACAGCACGAAAACGGCCGCGCGACCTTCGGTCATACGATGCTGATCGACCCCTGGGGCGGCGTGGTCGCATCGCTCGCGAGCGGGCCGGGACTTGTGATCGGCGACATCGATACCCAATTCATCGCGCAGACCCGCGCCGATCTGCCGGCACTGTCGCATCGCGTTCTTGGTTAGGATCCCGGCTCCGGGATCGCGCGCGCGGCGGCACGTGCGAACGCAGAACCTCGACCCGAACGGCGTCGGCCGAATTCCGACCCCTGACCTTTTGAGCCCCGTCCCATGAAACTGACCGACCCCGCGCTGGACCGCCTCGCCACCGCCAAGCGGCTGCTCCTCGACCCGTACGATCTGGACGAGGCGAAGCTGCACGCGGCGCTTGCGACGATCTTCGAGCATCGGGCCGACTACGCCGACCTGTATTTCCAGTACACGCGCAGCGAGTCGTTCTCGCTCGAGGAAGGCATCGTCAAGAGCGGCAGCTTCGACATCGAGCAGGGCGTGGGCGTGCGCGCGATCGTCGGCGACAAGACGGCATTCGCCTACTCCGACGACCTGTCGCCCGACGCGCTGATGGAGGCCGCGCGCTCGGCCCGCGCGATCGCCCGCGCGGGCGGCGGGCGCGCCAAGGTCGCATCCCGCCTTGCGCCGCGTGCAGTCCCGGCGCTGTACGGCGCGCAGGATCCGGTCGCATCGCTCGCGGCGGCCGACAAGGTCCGGCTGCTCGAGCGGCTCGAGCGCATGGCGCGCGCGCGCGATCCTCGCGTCAAGCAGGTGATGGCGAGCGTCGGCGCCGAATACGACGTCGTGTTGATCGCCCGCAGCGACGGTTTGATCGCGGCGGACGTGCGGCCGCTGGTGCGGCTGTCGCTGACGGTGATCGCGGAGGAGGATGGCCGGCGCGAACAGGGGTTTTCGGGCGGCGGCGGCCGCGTCGACCTGTCGTATTTCACCGAGGAGCGGCTGCAGCAGTACGCGCAGACCGCGGTCGACATGGCGCTCACCAACCTGCGCGCGCGACCGGCACCCGCAGGCGTGATGACCGTCGTGCTCGGCGCCGGCTGGCCCGGCATTCTGTTGCACGAAGCGGTCGGTCACGGACTCGAGGGTGACTTCAATCGCAAGGGCTCGAGCGCGTTTGCGGGCCGGATCGGCCAACGCGTCGCGTCGAAGGGCGTCACCGTGATCGACGACGGCACGATCCCCGACCGGCGCGGCTCGCTGAATGTCGACGACGAAGGCAACCCGACCGCACGCACCGTGCTGATCGAAGACGGCATCCTGCGCTGCTACATGCAGGACACGCTGAACGCGCGCCTGATGAAGGCGCCGCTCACCGGCAATGCGCGGCGCGAGTCCTTTGCGCATCTGCCGATGCCGCGCATGACGAACACCTACATGCTCGCCGGCGAACACGATCCGCAGGAGATCATCCGCTCGGTCAAGCACGGCATCTACGCGACCAACTTCGGCGGCGGCCAGGTCGACATCACCAACGGCAAGTTCGTCTTCAGCATGGCCGAGGCCTATCTGATCGAGAACGGCCGCGTCACCGCGCCGGTCAAGGGGGCCACGCTGATCGGCAACGG
>JBFMFC010000098.1:0-9429 GCA_040752195.1 Pseudomonadota bacterium
CCGCCAAGCAGGACGAGGTCACGCTCGACGCCGAATGGCAGGACGGCTACAAGCGCCAGGTCGAGTTCTATCAGTGGCTGTTGCGCAATCGCGGGCTGAAGGTGGCGGACCGCGCATGGTTCGTCTATGCCAACGGCATCAAGGACGACGCCGCGTTCGACGACGTGCTGCGGTTCCGCACGAAGCTGATCCCGTACGACGGCGACGCCGGCTGGGTCGAGCCGACGCTGCGCGAGGTCGCCGATTGCCTCGCGCTGAAGCATCCGCCGGCGCCCGCGCCCGAGTGCGCGTTCTGCGACTATGTGGCGAAGGCGTCGGCGATCGCCTGAACCGGCCGGCTCGCGTTGTGACGCGCCCGGCGCGCACGGCGTCGACCCCCGCGCTGGCGCCGAGCAAGGCGGCGCGCCGGCGCAAGGGGTGCGCGCGCAGGCTCACGCAGTGAGCCCGTTTGATGCGACGCTTTGCGCGCAGCCGTGCCTTCGCTTCGGCACGGGCCTTCCGGTCCTCGACAACCAGACCCAGTCATGACGACCCCCGGACCCACCCTCGTCCTCGCCAGCCCCTGCTGCGGGCATCTGCATTCGATGCAGACCTTCAAGTCCGTCAGCACCGGCGGGGCAATACTCTGGAGCGACGGCATGCTCGACGCGCGACTGCTGCCCGAGCCTCCGAAGATCGCGCGCTGCAGCGGCTGCAGCCGGCTGTTCTGGGTCGACGACGCCACCGAAGTCGGGCGCATCGACGATCCGTTCTACCGCTCGATCCGCGGAGAGCCGCCGCAGGACGTCGCGCCTGAGTGGAAGCGCGCGCCCTTGATCCGCGAGCCCGACATCGACGTGCTTGCCGAGGCCATCACCGATCCGTGCTTCGCGGCGCGCGAGCGCCGGCGGCACGTGCGCATCGCGCTGTGGCACAGCCTGAACCTACCGCGGCGCAAGCTGCCGGGGAACCCTCGGTGGGAGAATTTCTGGAAGCCGTACTGGGAGCAGCACGGCGCGGAGTTCGAGCGGCAGTACGGCGCTCTGTTCGCGCCGAACCTCGAAGCGCTGCTCGAGTTCTTCGAGGAGGCGGATCCGGACGATCGTTTGCGGAAGGCCGAAGCCTTGCGCGAGCTCGGCCGCTTCGAAGCCTGCATCCGCCTGCTCGACTTCGGCTTCGACGAACACCTCGGCTTCTACGCCAGGCAGATCCGGCAGCGCGCGCTGGCAGGTGACGATGCCGTCTTCAGGCTGGACTGGCCACCGCTGGAGTTTGCCGATCCACCGCAACCTGAAGGAACTGCGCGCCGGATCCACTAGCCGACGCGACTCGCGCCACCCGTGAAGAAGATGGACAGGCGATGACGACGGACACACCGCGCTTCAGGCTCATCGACGCCGAACACGCCATGCTGGAAACTGCGTGGCGGACGTGGCTCGATGCGATCACCCGGGGGTACTTTGGTGCAAAGCGCACGCGTGTCGACCATCAGGCCATGACCGTCGAGGCGCTTGCCACTGGACTGGCCTGGTTTGCCCTCGCATCCGCCGGACGGCGACCGCGCGGCAGGCGGCGCATCGCGCGACTGCAGCGGCGCGGCCGTTACGGTCCGGGGCACGACGTGCGCGACGGCTGCATCGAGGCCCTTGCCAACGCCGTGCTGGACTTCGCCGCCCACGTGCGCGACGAATACCTCTCCGGGATCGATCGTACGGTCGCGGCACACGCCGTTCACACCGCGGCGATGGCGGCCGCAGCCGCGTACTTCGAACGGCACGGCTATGCGCGCGGAGCGGCGGAGGCGCTGTTTGTGGAGTTGCGCGAGCGGGCGGGCTCAGAAGGAATCACGCGGTAGACACCCACCGCCGATTCGCTGTCAGGCGTCAACCGCGGGCCGTGTACTGCCGCTGCGCTGCGGCCAGCCTGTGCGCGATCCTCTCGCGCAGCGCCGCGGGCTCGACGACCTCCACGTTCTCCCCATGCCGCAGCACGTCCATCTCCAGCTCGCGCGAATCCGCGTACGGCACCTTCAGTTCGTAGCGGCCGTCGGGCAGCTCGCGGCCTCGCTGCTGCTCGTGCCAGATCTCCGCGCGCACCCAGCGCGCGGCCTCCGGTGAGAACACGAGCGTGGCCCATGCGAGCTTCGTGCCGCGGTAGATTCCGTAGCCGCGCGCGGTTTCCTCGTCGACCTGCTTGAGCGACACCTCTTTGGCCTTCGCGTCGAGCAGGCGCGCATTCTCGATCGAGTCGAGCGAGAACATGCGCACGCCTTCGGACTTGTGGCACCAGGCATCGAGATACCAGTTGCCGCGGTAGTGCACCAGCCGCTGCGGCGAGACCTCGCGCCTGGAGTGTTCGTTCCTGTAGCGGGTGAAGTAGTCGATTTCCAGCCGGCGGCGGGTCATCAACGCCTTGCCCACCAGTTCGAACCACTTGAGCGCGACCCGCCGCTGCTGCGACGGCAGCAGCTTGACGCGCTTGAGCACCTCCTTCGCCGGCGCGGCGTCGCTGCCCATCGCCTTGGACAGACGATCCATCAGCGGCTTGATGTGCGGGCCGAGCAAGCCGCCGGCGTCCAGCGCCTCGAGCATCTGGTGCATCGTCATCAGCGCCAGACACTCGTCGGCGGAAAACCACAGCCCGGGCAGCTGGAAGCGCGGACCGATGGCGTGCTTTTCGTAACGGTAGCCGCCGGCGTCGCGGTCGTACACGATCGGCGCGTTCAGCCGCTCGCGCAGGTGCGCCAGGTCGCGCTTGAGCGTGGCCCGCGACACCTCCAGCGCGCGCATCAGGTCCGCAAACGAGACGAGCCCGCGCTCGTTGATCAACTGGTCGATCCGGTAGTAGCGCTCGGTCTGGTTCATGAGCAAAGGCCATCCTTTCAGCAGGCTGCCGAACAGGCTACCGAAAGAAGTGGCGAACATGCGACCGAAATCCGCCGGGCTCATCGGGCAAATCCCGAGTGAGCCCGGCGCAACGGGATTGCTGCCGCACTAGCGAATCGAGATCGCGACGAATCCGGACGAGCGTGCGCCGTTGAGCGCGGCCGCGTACAGCACCTGCCCGGCGCCGCTGCCGGTCACCGCCGCGATGCCGCGGAGGGTCTGCGTGCCGAGCAGGCACACCCCGCCGTTGAACGTGACCGTGACGTCGTAAACGGCCTTGCCCGACGGGCGCGGCACGATGGAACCGCCGAACGTGCAACCCGAGGAGCCCGAACCGGTGAAGGCGCCGCCGGCACCGACGTTGATCGTGTACGTCTCACCACTGGCGAGTCGCCCGCGCCACGCGCCGCTCACCGCGGCGGCCGTGGCCGGCGTGTCGTAGCTCGGCTCGTAGGTCGCCGTAAAGGTGATCGGCGCACCTCCGCCCGGCGGCGTGCCCGTCCCTTGCAGCGACGTGCGTTCGCGGTAGCTGGCTGACACGGTCACGGGCGTGACGGTGCCGTCGAAATAGAAGTCGAGCCCGTTGGTGGACGTGAAGTTGCCGTTGTTCGCGCTGCCGCTGCCCTGCACGACGCCGTACAACACGCCGTTGGTGAAGTACATGAACCAGTATTCGCCGTTCTCCAGCACGGCGCCGAGGATGCCGAAACCGTTGGACGTGGTGCCGCTCCAGAAGCCTTCGGCGCCGACGGTCTGCGCCGGCGGTGGCGGCGACGCGGCGGGCGCGCCGCCTCCGCCGCCGCCGCACGCGGCGAGGCTGAGCGAAAGAAGCACGATGAGGCTTGCCGTGAGTTTCGAGATGGTCGTTCGCATCGACGTGGTCCTCCGAAGTAGATCGGCCCACCATGCACACGCACGCTGGGCCTGCGTGAATGCGTCCGGACTGTGCAAGGTGCCGGGCTCAGGGCGCGAGCCTGCGCAATCGATTCGCGCGTTCTTCATTGGATCGCCGCGACCGTGTCCGTTGCCGGCGCCGTCCGAGCGGCCGACGGAACGTCGCGATCCGCGCCGGTGCACCGCTGCGGTCGCCCCGACGGCACGTCACGCATCCGCGCCGATCGCCACCGCTCGCGTGCAACAGGCTCACCCCCTGAGCCCGCCGCAGCCCACACTGCCGGCGTCGCCCATCACCCGCCGGAGGCCCGCGATGCAGCTTCTTTCCACGACACTCGATGCGCTCGAAATCGGCACACCGGTCAGCTCGTCCCATCTGACGATGGTGCCGCTGCTGGCGGCCGCCGACGCCGCACCCGACTATCTTCTGCTGGACGACGCGCTCGACGCCGGGCTGGCGGAAGTGACCGAGATCTCGCAGGGCGGGTCGGTGCCGGAACTCGCCTTTCGCAACCGCGCCGACCGCGACATCCTGCTGATCGATGGCGAGGAGCTCGTCGGCGCCAAGCAGAACCGCGTGCTCAATCTCACGATCCTGGTGGCGGCGGGCCAGCAGGTGACGATCCCCGTCTCCTGCGTTGAGGCCGGCCGCTGGGCGTGGCGCTCGCAGCGTTTTGCCGGCGGCCGGCGCAAGCTGCACGCCAGCGCGCGGCGGGCCAAGATGCGCGGCGTCTCGGCGTCGCTGCGCGAGGCCGGCCGCCGCGCCGGCGGCGACATCCAGTCCGAGGTGTGGTCCTCGATCGACAGCAAGATGCGCGCCTTCGCGTGCCGCTCCGACACGAGCGCACTGCACGACGTCTACGATGCCGCCGAAGAGCGCCTGCGCGCGTTGCGCGCGGCCTTCGCACCACAGCCGCGGCAGGTCGGCGCGGCGTTCTTCATCGACGGCGCGCTGGTCGGGCTGGATCTGTTCGACACACCGTTCGCGCTGGCCAGGCTGCTGCCCAAGCTCGTCGACAGCTATGCGTTCGATGCGCTCGAGCGCACGGAGGCGGCCGCCCCGCCGGCCGCGCCGAGCCTGGCCGAGGTTCGCGCGCTACTGGCGCGCATCGCCGCCGCGCCCGCCGCCGCCTACCCCGCGGTGGCCGTCGGCACCGACGTGCGCATCGAAGGCGACGGTCTGCACGCCGCCGCGCTGTGCACGAAGGACCGCATCGTCCACCTGAGCGCTTTCTGCGCCGACGGGCAGGACGGACAATGAAGGCGCCGACCGGTCACACCGGCGCATGGCCCGTGCGCCCCGCCGCGGCTCGCCGCGCACCGGTCGGATCCGGGCCCGCGCGAAGCCTGTACCTGTCCGTCACGAACACGCCGCCGAATCGCGCACCTTGCATGAACGACCCGGCCCGCTACGACGCCGCCTACCGCGCCACGCGCTACCGCGTGCACGCCGGCGGCTCGACTTTCGATCTGCACGTGGACGTCGCCTCCGAGCCGCTGGCGGCGCTGATGCGCCGGCACGGTGTCGCCACCGCCGCGTATCTCACGGCCTGCAATCCGCGCAGCGTGCGCACGTCGGACGCCGCCAACCGCGCCGCCAACGAGACGCTGCGCGCCGCGCTCGTGGCGGCCGACGCCTTCGTCTTCGAAGGCGAGGCGATCGACCCGACCGGCGCCTGGCCCGCGGAGCCCTCGTTCCTCGCGCTCGGCATCGCGCTGGCCACCGCGCGCGAGCTGGGCGTGCGCTTCGCGCAGAACGCGCTGCTGTTCGCGGACGACGATGCGGTGCCGCGGTTGGTGTGGCTGCCGCGGCGGTGAATCGCTCTGCGTCTGACGCGCAGCGATGACGGACGCGAGCGTGAAATCACGTCTCGTGTCCGAGAGCCGCCGGCAAGCGCGGATCCTTGTCGGCTCAACCCGACCCATCAACGCGGATCGACGCCGCTACCCCACATCGCCGCGCGCCGCCGCTGCACTCTGCGGCGCCGGACCTCGCCCGTCGACCGCGCAAAACACACCTGACGCGCGCGGTTCGCAGCCGTGTCGGCAAGCGCCGTTGTGAGAGACGTCGCCATCTACCGTTTCTCCCCATCGATGCCGAATCGTCGAGGGCGACGAAACGGCCGGCAGCACGCTGCTTTGTCATCCTGAGTGACATCAGGAAAGACGAAACACCCTTGTCAGGGGGCGTTGCCTCGTCTTGGGTGAGATTTCTCGGAGCCAGCCGTGATCAAGCGCCACCCGTCGCGACTCATGGGCGAGCGCAAGCTCAAGATCGCGGATGTAGCTCGCGAAACCGGGCTGCACCGGAACACGATCACCTTGCTTGATCAGGAGACAGCCTCGCGCATCGACTTGGATGCGATCGACCGCCTGTGCGCCTACTTCAACGTCTCGGTGGGTGAACTGTTCGAGTTCGTGCCCGAAAACCAGAAGCGCAGGAGGACCTAAGGTCGCGTGCCGGCGCTGCAAACTCCGCCGTCGGCACAAGATGGGCACGGTTTGGGCACGAGACGGGCACGTGCCCGGAAACGACAAGGGCTTCCGAACGGAAGCCCTTGATTTGTCTGGTTGCGGGGGAACCCAAAGCCATTTGCCGCTGGGGCCAATGGCCCCTCGGCTGCTGAGCCGTGTACCCCTGCCGCCGCTTCGGTCGGCAGCTTAACGGACGCCTCTCCGGAGCAGCCTACGCACCGGAGAGCGCTCGGCCGCCCCCGTCCCAAGCCACCCCACAGTCCGCCCCGCCGCGAAGCCCCCGAGCGCCCCGGAGGCCTCCGGGGCCGATTCGGCTGCTTAGGACTGCGTAGGATCAATTTTCCGGAGGGTCGGTGCAGGGTGGGCTGGCCTCGGACGTGCGGTTTGCGCTCCGGGGCGGCTGATTGACCGTGCGCCAAGCTACTGAGCTGGCTTTACCTGACCATCGCGCTTCTCCACGGCAGCCACCGCGTCAGCCGGCATAGCTGCGTACAGCGCCTGTATCTGCTTCGGCAGGGTGATCATCGCTTCAACGATCACATTCACCAGCACGAACAGCCGTTGCGCTATCTCCGGGTTGTCGTCCAAGTCGAGTGTGCCCGGGTGCACAGCGTTATTGCCCACGATCCGCACCACGTCCAGAGCTTTCTGAATCTCGGGCCGTAGACCTCGCTTCACTAGCTCGCCGACGTCGGCATTGAGGTTCTTGCCCGGCAGGCCTAGTTCCATGCACAAGCGCTGAACACACAGTCGCAAGAGCGCGGCAGCGGACCGCGGAGACACGCCGACAACGCGCCGCGCTTCCTCAAAGTCCGCCTTGCACGCTTCCGGCAAGTCCTGCGCCGCTGCCGGTGCAGTCAGGCGGGGCGGGTGAACCAAGTGGTGCCCCACAACCCATGCACCAGTAGCGCCGCGTACCCGGTGCTCCGCCCACAGTGCATACCCGTGGCAGTGCGCGCACTTCGAAACCTTGTGCCTCGTGTCCTCATGGTGTCCCATCACCTCGAAGAACCGTACGCCGGTCCACCGCATCTGTGCGTACGCCCCACAAATTGGGCAATTGAACGCTGTCCCGTCGACCTTTGGAGCGACGTACTTGGGGTCGTTCATGCCTTACCCAATCCGCGTCCAGCCCGCTCGCGCAAACCCAGCGTTCCTCACTTGGCGCTGAGCACGCACTGCCTCGTCCTGTTTGCGGCGGAGTTCCTTCATTGCGCCCTTGGCTTGAGCGTCAACAGGCAGAGCCAGCGGCACGCGAAACCGAATCCGACTTGTCGTCTCAGCGGAGTCCTTGGACTGCCCACCCGCCTTGAGCGTGAGCATCGACGCCACGGATAGCTTTGCGGTGGCCTCAGTGCCAGACGCCTCGGTCACAACCACAGCCACATCGAATTCGACGGACTGCACAAGCTGGTTCTCGCCGTAGACGTGCCCAACGTAGTCGCTGCCATCGAGCTTCGCCAAGACCGGCGGGTTGACGATGCCATCAGCCGAGCGCGCCTGCTCTTGCGCATTTTGAACGCCCTGCGCAATCTGCGTGAGCGTGTCTGCAATAAAGGTCTTCAGATCCACACAAGCTCCCTTCAAGCCATGAAGTAACGAGAGCGAGCCTCGCGACTCGCCCTCGGCGCTAGGCGCTACTTCTTCTTGGACGGCGAGGGAGTCGGAGCCGGGCGCTTGATGGTCTCAACGACCGCGCCCTGCCGATCACGCTGCGCCTGGCGCACAGGAATGAACCGCCCCGTGCCGGCATCGCGCCCGATCCTCGTCGTCACCGTCTTGGAACGCGACATTTGCGTCCTCCATACAGTGAGAGGTTGGTAATCCGGGCGACTTGCGGAAACGCTTGTCGGCTGTTGGGTTAGCGAGCTAACCTTTCCGACGGAGGCAGTGCAACCACAAGCACTAGGAGTGCCGAGGGGCGGTCACCCCTCGGCGCGCCCTCCCGGGCCAATTCGCCACCCACAATATCTTGTGGCTTCGGCGTCGCCCGGTACAACATAGGCGAGCGCCCATCATAGGATCGGTTCCAGCCGTGTCAACACGCTGGCCCGAGCATTGACGCAAAGCGCGAGGCAAGCGCTCCATCGGGATTTGCCTTTCGCTCGAAACGGGGTCGAAACTTGGCCCCGCCGCGCGGGCGTGGGCCTTCTCGTTCACGCGGCGCCAGCCCCTAGGCGATTGCAAACCGAACACGCGGCACACCGCAGCCGCGCCGGGGCTGGCTCCTCTCACATGCGGCGCCTCTGCGGAGGGGCAATGAAGTTCTCGGCAATACGTTCCGCCATACGCGCGGAACTCGGCGTGACGGTGCACCCAGTGGAGGGTGCGCATGCCCGCCCCCACATCTACCTCACCATCAACACCGCTACGCTCGGGCAACCGGGCATGGCTTGCTTCTATGTCGGGAAGCACGTGGGACGTGACGCTCGGTACTTGGGTAGCGGCAAGCGTCTACAGGCGGCGATCCGCAAGTACGGCGCGGGCGCGTTCCAACGTGTGCTGCTCACCTTCGCGCTCGACTACGACGACAAGGCATCCGGGGAGCACTGCGAGTACGAGCAGCGCTATCTGGACCGATGGCGCGTGAGCGACAACGCGCGCTTCTACAACCTGTCCGACAGTAGCGGCGGGGGTGGGGAGAATGGGCGCAGAGCCGCAGCCGCTGCGAGAGCTTCCCTCACACCTGAGCGACTGCGCGAAGTCGGACGCAAGGGTGGGTGCAAGGCTGCTGAAGCCCTCTCGTCCGAGAAACGAACGGAACGCGCACGCAAGGCCGCTATGGCCCTCACCCCCGAGCAACGAAGCGCCATGGGGCGTAAGAGCGCACTAGCCCTCAACGCCGCCCGTACCCCCGAGTGCGAGGCATACCGTCTCGAGCGTGTCCGCGTCGCAGTCGCCACCAAGCGCGCAGCAGCCCTCGCGCAAGGGGGCGCGCGATGACCGACAACACCCGCCGCAACACCGGACGCGCACCACGCGCGCCGCAGTCCGATCTGCTTTCGGACGTGAAGCTCGCGCACCTGCGCGCTGCGATGAAGCACGACCCCGACGTGCCGGAGTCCAGGCTGTCAAGCGACATCCAGAACTGACCCCCTGACGACATTGAGTTCTGACCCCCGGTTGTTGATCAGTTCGGTGCTGCTTCGGTGTTCGCGCTGGCCTGGTTAACCAGGCCAGCGCGGCGCTTCGTTCT
>JBFMFC010000099.1:0-9204 GCA_040752195.1 Pseudomonadota bacterium
CGAAGTGCGAGCCGGTGATCAGCGTCTTCGCGCCGGGATCCGCGGCGGCGTACCGGCCGACGACGTTGCCGACCGCATCGACGTGGACCTGCAGGCCCGCCTCGCGCATCCACGCCGCGATCTGCGCAGCAGCCGCGCGATGCGCGGGTGTCAGATACGTCACCGTCAGCGCGTCCGGCTGGTCCGAGTGTGCGGCGAGAAGCCCGGCGCGTTCGACGATGGCGCGTCCGAGCGGGTGTTCGGTGTGTGGATTCGTGACCATCGGTGCGGTGACTGCGGTGCGACGCGCAACTGCGGCGTCCTGGCGGAAGCGTGGATTATGCCGAGCGGGCGCTGCACCGCTCGAGGCGCGGCCAGAAGCCGGGAGTCGCTCCGCTCCGCTGCGCGGCCGGCTGGGGACGACATCTCCGCGGCTTCTCAGCCGTCGTCGGGCGTTCCGCGCACGACCTGCAGGATGACGTCGGTCGAGAATCCGCGCGAAGCGAGAAAGCGCAGTTGCTTCGCGCGCTCCGCATCGTCGCGCGGCGGCGTGCCGAAGCGCTTGCGCCAGACTTCGCGCGCGCGAGAGAGTTCCGACTTCGCCAGGTCCGCCGTCGCCTGCGCAATGAGGTCGGGCGCGAGGCCGTGCTGCTTGAGCTCCTGCCGCACGCGGCTTGCGCCGAAGCGGCCCGCCCGCGTCCGCACGAGGCTCGCTGCGAAGCGAGCCTCGGACAGCATGCCCTTGCCCGCGAGCTCGTCGAGCACGCGGTCGATCTGCGCCGGATCGGCGCCTTCCGGGAGATGCCGCCGAAGCTTGCGCGCCAACTCCGCGCGGCTGTGTTCCCGCCGCGCCAGCGCCGCGACCGCTCGCTGCAGCAGCGACGGCAGCGGTTTCGCGCGTACGGTCACATCGAAGCCGGATCAACCTTCGACCATCGGCGCGCTGCGCGCCGCGACACCGACCCTCTCCCGGATCTGGTTCTCGATTTCGAGCGCCAGTTCAGGATGCTCCCTCAGGTAGTCGCGCGCGTTGTCCTTGCCTTGGCCGATGCGGTCGCCGCGGTAGCTGTACCAAGCGCCGGACTTCTCGATGATGCCGTGCAGGGCGCCGAGATCGACGACTTCGCCCTCGCGCGAAATGCCTTCGCCGTACAGGATGTCGAACTCGGCCTGCTTGAACGGCGGGGCGACCTTGTTCTTGACGACCTTGACCTTGGTCTCGGAGCCGATCACCTCTTCGCCCTTCTTGATCGAACCGACGCGGCGAATGTCGAGCCGCACCGATGCGTAGAACTTCAGCGCGTTGCCGCCGGTGGTCGTTTCCGGGTTGCCGAACATCACGCCGATCTTCATCCGGATCTGGTTGATGAAGATGACGAGGCAGTTGGTTCGCTTGATCGTCGCGGTGAGCTTGCGCAGCGCCTGGCTCATCAGCCTGGCCTGCAGACCCGGCAGCGAATCGCCCATCTCGCCTTCGATTTCCGCCTTGGGCGTCAGTGCCGCGACCGAGTCGATGACGATCAGGTCGACCGAACCCGAGCGCACCAGCGCATCGGCGATCTCGAGCGCCTGCTCGCCCGTGTCGGGCTGGGAGATCAGCAGATCCTGCAGGTTGACGCCGAGCTTCTGCGCATACTGCACATCCAGTGCGTGCTCGGCATCGATGAAGGCGCAGGTTCCGCCGATTTTCTGCATTTCGGCGATCACCTGCAGCGTCAGCGTGGTCTTGCCCGACGACTCGGGCCCGTAGATCTCGACGACGCGACCGCGCGGCAGCCCGCCGACGCCGAGCGCGATGTCCAGACCGAGCGAGCCGGTCGACACGACCTGGATGTCCTCGGCGACCTCACCGTCGGCCAGCCGCATGATCGAGCCCTTGCCGAACTGCTTCTCGATCTGCGCCAGCGCGGCTGCCAGGGCCTTCTGCCGTTCTTTCGAATCCACCACCCAACCGCTCCTTCCGTCGTCCATCGTCGCCTCCGCTCGCGCCGCCGAATCGAGGTGGCGCGCCGCGCGCCACCGACTGAATGAAATGACAGTTGCACTGTAGATTCATTCAGTATCGGCGTCAAGCGCCCTGCGGCGTACGGGGCACGGTGACGCCCGACGCCGCGCGCAGCTTGCGGCGTTCGGACCCGCTGCCTAGACTGCCACGGCAAAGGGCGGACTGCCCGCATGAGGCCGCCGGCAGCGAAGTCCACGCCAAGGCGGCCCGCAGCATATCAAGTGCGCATCCTCATCGCAGAAGACGACCCGGTGCTGGCCGACGGCCTGTCGCGCTCGCTGCGCGCGGGCGGCTATGCGGTCGACGTGGTGGTCACCGGCGATGCGGCCGACACGGCGCTGACCGCGCAGAACTTCGACCTGCTGATCCTCGACCTCGGCCTGCCGAAACTGTCCGGACTGGAGGTCTTGCGCCGGCTGCGCGCGCGCAATTCCAAAGTGCCGGTGCTGATCCTGACGGCGGCGGACAGCGTCGAGCAGCGCGTGCGCGGGCTCGACCTCGGCGCCGACGACTACATGGCCAAACCGTTCGCACTGTCGGAGCTCGAAGCGCGCGTTCGCGCGCTGACGCGGCGCGCGCTCGGTGCCAACCAGAGCCTGCTGCGAAACGGCGCGCTCGCGCTCGACCAGGCCGGCCGCGTCGCGATGATCAACGATCAGCCGCTCGAGCTCTCTGCGCGGGAGCTCGGATTGCTCGAGGTCCTGCTGCAGCGCGCCGGACGCGTCGTCAGCAAGGAGCAGCTCGTCGACCACCTGTGCGAGTGGGGCGAGGAAGTCAGCAACAACGCGATCGAGGTCTACGTTCACCGCTTGCGCAAGAAGCTCGAGCCCGGTGGCATCCGCATCGCCACCGTGCGCGGGCTCGGTTACTGCCTCGAGCGCGTCGCCGCCGAAGCGGCCAACGATGCGCCAGCACCCGCGCCGGCGGGCGTCGTTCCGCCCGGCGCGGCCTAGCGGCCACGCGCACCGGCGCCCCGGGCGGCCGAGGCACAGGGAGTCCGTCCGACGATGCCCGACGAAACCGTCGATCCAGCGGCACTGCCCGCGCCGCAGCCGCCTTCGGCCCGGCCCGGTTGGCGCGCCAACATGCGCGCGCTCGCTTCGGCGCTGACCCCCGGCGCGGGGCGCCGCGCGCCGACGGGCGAGGCGACGCCCGCCGGCTTCAACCCGCTGCGCCGCACCGGCGAGCAGCGCTCGCTGTTCGGCGAGATCCTCGACTGGATGCTCGCGCCGCTGCTGCTGCTGTGGCCGATGAGCGTCACGGTCACGTATTTGTTCGCGCAGTCGATCGCCGGCATCCCGTTCGACCGGATCCTCGGCGAGCGCCTCGAGCTGCTGGCCGACCACGTCAAGGAATCCAGGGGTCAGGTCACGCTGCAACTGCCGCTGCCGGCGCACCAAATCCTGCGCACGGACTCGATCGACAGCATGTACCACATGGTCCTCGGACTGCGCGGCGAATTCGTCACCGGCGACCGCGACCTGCCGATCCCGGACGAGCACGACACGCCCACTCCCGGACGGGTCAAGTTCCGCTCGGACCTGATCCGCGGCACCGAAGTGCGCGTCGCCTACACCTGGGTCGAGTTCCGCAACGCCAAGGGCGGCAAGCCGGTGCTCGTGCAGGTCGCCGAGACGCTCGAAAAGCGCTCGCAGCTTGCCAACGAGATCATCCGCGGCGTCATCGTGCCGCAGTTCGTCGTCCTGCCGATCGCGGTGATCCTCGTGTGGTTCGGGCTGTCGCGCGGACTCGCGCCGCTGAACTCGCTGCAGGCGCGCATCCGGGCGCGACGGCCCGACGATCTGTCGCCGATCGACCCGCACGCCGCGCCGGAAGAACTGGCCCCGCTGGTGAACTCGTTCAACGAGCTGCTGGAGCGCATGACACAGAACCTGCGGACGCAACGGCGTTTCACGGCGGACGCCGCGCATCAGATGAAGACGCCGCTCGCGGGGCTGCGCACGCAGGCAGAGCTGGCGCTGCGCGAGACGGATCCGCAGCAACTCAAGCGCAGCCTGCGCCAGATCGCGGCGTCGACCGAGCGCGCCACGCATCTGATCAACCAGTTGCTCGCGCTGGCCAAGGCCGAGCATCATGCGACCGACCTGCGCGCGTTCGAGGCGTTCGACCTCGTGCCGCTGGCGCGCGAACTGGTGCGCGAGTGGTATCCGCTCGCGCAGGCGCAGCAGATCGACTTGGGCTTCGAAGCGCCGGAGCGGCCGGTGCGAATCATCGGCGTGGCCGCGCTGGTGCGCGAACTGCTCAAGAACCTCGTCGACAACGCGCTGCGCTACACGCCCCAACGGGGCAGCGTGACGGTCCGTGTTCGCACCGCGCCGGAGTCGGGGTCGGCCTTCCTCGAAGTCGAGGACACCGGCCCGGGCATCGCCGAGCACGAGCGGCAGCTCGTGTTCGAGCGTTTCTACCGCGTGCTCGGCACGAACGTCGACGGCAGCGGGCTGGGGCTCGCGATCGTGCGCGAGATCGCCGAGCAGCACGACGCGCTGCTGCGTCTGGGCGACAACCCGCGCGCGACGGAACCCGGTTTGCCCGGCACGCTGGTCAGCGTGGAGTTCACGCACACGCTGAGCACGCCGCCGACCCTGCGGATTCCCTGAGGTGGCGCGGCTGGTCGGCGCACTGCGTCCGCACCGGGCAGGCGCTCGTTGGCGCCGAGCCGCGGCCTCGATCTTTGCTTCGCGAGACGCGCGGACAACGTCCCAACGCCTGCGCCATTTGACCGCTCTGCGGGCAGCGTCGATAATTCGCGCCCTCCGCCGCCCGGCGGAGTTTGCTTCGGCAGGCGGATTAGCTCAGCTGGTTAGAGCAGAGGAATCATAATCCTTGTGTCCGGGGTTCGAGTCCCTGATCCGCCACCACCTCTTTCCCGGATCTGCATGTACGCGCGTTTGCTGACGTTGCTCGTCGCCCTGCTCGTCGCCGGCAGCGTCGCCGCGCAGGCCGTGCGCAAGATCCCGGCCGACGCGCCGAAAGGACGCCTGACGGCACTGCAGCTTCCGCTGCTCACGATCGACGGCAAGCAGTTCCGCATGGCACCGGGCGCACGCATCTTCAATGCGAACAACCTCACCGTTACGCCCAATCTCGTTCCCGCCGGCACGCCGGTGCGCTATGAGTTGGACGCGCAAGGCCTGATCCGGACCGTGTGGATCGTCGACGCCGGCCCCGGCGCCGAACGCAGCGGACCACAGCGCTAAGCGCGCCGCCGCGATGAAGCGCAAGGTCTACATCCGCACCTTCGGCTGCCAGATGAACGAGTACGACTCGGCCCGGATGGCCGACGTGCTCGCCGCCGCCGAAGGCATCACGCCGACCGACGATCCCGCGCAGGCCGACGTCATCCTGTTCAACACCTGCTCGGTGCGCGAGAAGGCGCAGGAAAAGGTCTTCTCCGACCTCGGCCGCGTCAAGCACCTCAAGCGGAAAAACCCCGATCTGTTGATCGGCGTCGGCGGCTGCGTCGCGAGCCAGGAAGGCGCAGCGATCGTCGAACGTGCGCCGTACGTGGACATCGTGTTCGGCCCGCAGACGCTGCACCGCCTGCCCGCGCTGATCGAGCGGCGCCGCGCGACCGGCACGCCGCAGGTCGACGTCTCGTTCCCGGAGATCGAGAAGTTCGACCGGCTGCCGCCGCCCGCCGTCTCGGGTGCGAGCGCGTTCGTGTCGATCATGGAGGGCTGCAGCAAGTACTGCAGTTTCTGCGTCGTTCCGTACACGCGCGGCGAGGAAGTGTCGCGTCCGTTCGACGACGTGCTGACCGAGGTCGCCGACCTGGCCGACCAGGGCGTCAAGGAAGTCACGCTGCTCGGCCAGAACGTCAACGCGTACCGCGGCCGGATGGCCCACGGCGAGGCGGCCGACTTTGCGCTGCTTCTCGAATACGTGCACGAGATCCCCGGCATCGAGCGCATCCGCTACACGACCTCGCACCCGAAGGAGTTCACGCAGCGGCTGATCGACGCGTACGCGCGGCTGCCGAAGCTCGTGAGCCACCTGCACCTGCCGGTGCAGGCGGGGTCGGACCGGGTGCTGGCGGCAATGAAGCGCGGCTACACCACGCTCGAATACAAGTCGATCGTGCGCCGGCTGCGCGCGGTGCGGCCGGACATCTCGCTGTCGTCGGACTTCATCGTCGGATTCCCCGGTGAAACGGAAGCCGACTTCGCGAAGACCCTCAAGCTGGTCGAAGATGTCGGATTCGACGCGAGCTTCTCGTTCGTCTACAGCCGCCGCCCCGGAACGCCGGCGGCGGAGCTGCCGGACGATACGCCGCAACAGGTCAAGCTCGAGCGGCTGCAGCGCCTGCAGGCGCTGCTCAACGAGCACGTCGCCCGCATCAGCGCGGCGATGGTGGGCTCCACGCAACGCGTCCTGGTCGAGGGGCCGTCGAAGAAGGACCCCCGCGAGCTGATGGGCCGCACCGAGAACAATCGCATCGTCAACTTTGCAGGCGGCGCGCGGAGGCTCGTCGGACAGATGATCGACGTGCGCATCACCCAGGCGCTGCCGCACTCGCTGCGCGGCGAGGTCGTGCTGCGTGAGTCGGCGGTCGCCGTCTGAAGCCCGCGTGGCACGCAAGACCGCCGCCAAGGTGCTGACCTACTCGGTCGACGCGGACAACTCGCAACTGGCCAACCTGACGGGCGCCCTCGACGCCAATCTGCGCCAGATCGAAAACGAGTTGGACGTCTCGATCCGACGGCGCGGCCACCGCTTCCGCATCGAAGGCACGCCCGAGCACGCACAGCAGGCGGTCGCCGTGCTCGAGCACTTTCTGGCCCGCGCGCAGCGGCCGATCTCAGTCGACGACATCCAGCTGTACTTCGTCGAAAGCCGCGGCCGCAAGCGCGCCGCCGCGCGCGCGGCCGAGGCCGAGGCCGAGACCGAGTCTGTGGCGGAGGACACGGCGCTGCCCGCGCTGCACACCCGCCGGCGCGACCTGCACGGCCGCACGCCGCGGCAGCGCGAGTACATCCAGGCGATCCTCGAACACGACATCGCGTTCGCGATCGGCCCCGCCGGCACCGGCAAGACGTACCTGGCGGTGGCGTGCGCGGTCGACGCGCTCGAACGCGATGTCGTCAAGCGGATCGTGCTGACGCGCCCGGCGGTCGAGGCCGGCGAGCGGCTCGGCTTTCTGCCGGGAGACCTCGCGCAGAAGGTCGACCCTTACTTGCGCCCGCTGTACGACGCGCTGTTCGACCTGCTCGGCTTCGACAAGACGCAGCGGCTGCTCGAGCGGCAGACGATCGAGATCGCGCCGCTCGCCTACATGCGCGGCCGGACGCTGAACCAGGCGTTCGTGATCCTCGACGAGGCGCAGAACACCACGCCCGAGCAGATGAAGATGTTCCTGACGCGCATCGGTTTCGGCAGCAAGGCCGTGGTCACCGGCGACGTCACGCAGATCGACCTGCCGCGCGGCAGCTCGAGCGGATTGATCGAAGCCCAGCACGTGCTGCGCGAGGTGCGTGGCATCGCGTTCACGTATTTCACCGCCGCCGATGTCGTGCGGCATCCGCTCGTCGCGCGCATCGTCGAGGCGTACGAGAAGGCCGAGAGCCTCAACCCGCCGGCACCGCGCCGCTCGCGCGCGGCGCCATGAGCGGCTCTGCGCGCCGCAGCGACGCGGCGCGGCGTGGGAGGCGCCGCGGGCCGCGGCTCGCGCTGTCGATCCACGGCCGCGAGAGGTTCGCCGGACTGCCCGCGCCACGCACGCTGCGCCGGTGGGTGCAGTTGGCGCTCGAGCGCGACGCCGAGATCGCGGTGAGCTTCGTGGATGCGCGCGCGGGCCGGCGGCTGAACCGCGCCTTCCGCGGCCGCGACTACGCGACCAATGTGCTGACCTTCGACTACGCGCAGCGGCCGCGGGTTGTTGCCGACATCGCGATCTGCGTCCCCGTGGTCAGGCGCGAAGCCCGCGAGCAAGGCAAAACCGTGCGCGCCCACCTCGCGCATCTCGTGATCCACGGCACGCTGCACGCGCAGGGGTACGACCATCGGCGGCGCGCCGAAGCACGCCTGATGGAAGCGCGCGAGGTCGAACTCCTGGCCAAGCTTCGAATTGCCGACCCGTACACGTAAGTTAGCGCAGGCTCACCGTATCTTCCCCAATCACCGCCGGGCACCGGGCGCCTCCGCCCGGGTACGAAAAAGCCGGCATTGCCAGCGACGGCGCATCGGATATGCTCGACGCGTCGCAACAGCCGGGCCGTTCGCCGTGCCCGACGAAAATGTCAGAACCTCCGCAGAGTCGCCCGTCGACCTCACAGAAGCAACGCTCCCTGATCGAACGCCTGATCGCGTTCATCACCCGAGAACCCGAAAACCGCGAAGAACTGCTCGAAGCGCTGCACGAGGCGCACGAGCGCAACCTGCTCGACGCCGACGCGCTGGCGATGATCGAAGGCGTGCTGCAGGTGTCCGAGCTGCGCGCACGCGACCTGATGGTGCCGGCGCCGCAAATGGACGTGATCGACATCGCCGAGGACCCGAAGACCTGGATCCCGCGCGTCATCGAGACCGCGCACTCGCGCTTCCCGGTGATCGAAGGCAGCCGCGACCACGTGATCGGCATCCTGCTCGCCAAGGACCTGCTGCGCTACTACCACGACAAGAACTTCGACATCCGCTCGATGCTCCGGCCGGCCGTCTTCGTCCCCGAGAGCAAACCCTTGAACGTGCTGCTGAAGGACTTCCGCGCCAACCGCAACCACATGGCGATCGTCGTCGATGAGTACGGCGGCGTAGCCGGTCTGATCACGATCGAGGACATCCTCGAGCAGATCGTCGGCGACATCGAGGACGAGTACGACCTCGACGAGGATGCCGACAACATCGTCGCCGAACGCGACGGCCGCTATCGCGTCAAGGCGCTGACGGAGATCTCGGCCTTCAACGAGGCTTTCGGAACGAACTTCCCGGACGAGCAGTTCGACACCATCGGCGGCTACGTCACCGACCAGTTCGGCCGCGTTCCGCACCGCGGGGACGCGATCGAACTCGACGGCGTTCGCTTCGAGGTGCTGCGCGCCGACGCGCGTCAGCCGCACCTGTTTCAGGTCACGCGCGTGCCCAAGACCGTCGCGCGCGAGTTCGCGGAGGCGGAAGCCGCGCGCTAGCCCGGACATTTCACGAGGGACGCGGGAGTTGCGCGGATGCCGGGGCGAGCCAGGTTGCGCGAGACGGGCGGAGGCGGA
>JBFMFC010000100.1:0-9135 GCA_040752195.1 Pseudomonadota bacterium
ACGGTGTCCCGGTCGGCGGCCTCGTTGAGAATAACTTCCGAGTGACTCGCCGCGATGATCTGGCTGCCGGTCTCGGCGGCTGTCGTCGTGAGCACGTCGTAGATCTGGCGTTGCCGCAGGACTTCCAGGTGGGCATCGGGTTCGTCGAGCAGCAGGATGGCACCCGGATTGGCGCTCATGTGCGCGAGCAGCAGCAACGTTTGCTGCTGGCCGCGGCCGCTGGCGGCAAGATCGAGGCGAATGCCGCGTGGTGTGCGAAAGGTCATCACGATCTCGCCGCGCTCGCGCACGTACTGCGGCTCGTCGAGCGTCACGCCAAACAGATTCTTCATGCGTTCGACGATGCGTGGCCAGGCGTCGCCGCCGCGCTGCAAGGCCTGCCAGCACAGATTGCGCAACACTTCGGCGGTGCGGCCTTCGCCGAGGCGGACCTGGATCGCCCCCTCGTCGAGCCGCGTCTCGTTGGCAGCGAGGCCGGACATCGGCGGCAGGTACGCCAGCCTGACCTCGGCGGCGACGGCAGGCACTTCGAGTCGCCGGCCGTCGCCGCCCAGCCGCGACCGGCAGTAAAAGGATTCCTCGTTGGCGTAGTCGAACTCGAGCCCGGTGGTCCACTTCTCACCGGCATCGACGCCGTCGACGTCGATCTCGATCAGCACGTTACGAGTCTTGGTTTTCCCTTCTTCGCGGAAGCCTGCGCGAACGTGCAGGTCGCGCCACAGCAGGTTGGCCGCAGGGACCGGCAGGGCGATGAGGTCGCGGCGGTTGAGCGTGACGCCGGCGCGCTCCTTGGGGATGTTGCCCGAGCCGCGCTTCTCCGCCCAGCGCCGCACGCCCGCATTCCAGAGCGCGAGCGCCTGCAGCGCCGAAGTCTTGCCCGAGTTGTTGGGGCCGACGAAGACGACGCGCTCGCCGAGTTCAATCTCCACGTCCTCGAACAGCTTGAAGTTGCGGATGTGCAGCTTCGTCAGCATCGCGAGCCTCGATGTTGGCGCGGCGCCCGTGACAAACGCAGCGTGCTTGCGTGGCCGTGGTGGACCGATTCCTCGCGTGCGCTCGCCTTGTTGATGGCCTCCAGCGGCAGGGCGACTTCGACGAGTCCTTTGTGTACAGCCGTCATTGGGTTTTTTCGTTGATTCTTTCGACAAGCCACTGCGCCAGTGCCCGCGCCTTGCGCGCCTGAAGCGGGATCTCCAGCGCATATTCTGCTGTGGGCGCGAACTCCATCGCATGGCAGACGCAGTCACGAAGCTGCTTCAGGCTCAACAGTTCGTGCTCCCGCGCGGGCTCCGATGCGAACAGACCAAGCCCACGGGCAGCGGCGATCTCTTGACCGAAGCTGGCGCACGACAGCCGGTCGATGCCGAGATTTTTGGCCTCGGCCGCCTTCCAATGTCTCTCTATCTCCTTCCTGCGCTTCGGACCCAGGTGCTGCATCCAGGCGTCCGCCTGATCGCCACAGGCGTTCCGAATCCACTCCACCAAAAGCACCTCGACGGCGATGAGCAGACTGAAGAGCAACGAATAGACGGGCAGACGTTGCAGGTCCGACAGGGTCACCATGCCGATGACGTCGCCGCCCGCGACCAACAGGCGAAAGCGCTGGCTGTCGGCTGTTTCGACAAACGCAAGCAGAGGCGCGTCGGCCGCCATGAACATGTCGGCGACCAGCGGTGTCCGCCCTCGGCCGCGGATGAACATCGCTTCGATGCGCTGTGAGTCCTGCCCCGTCAGCGGCACCTGGTCGAAATCATCCAGCGACCGGTCACGGTCAATGGTTTTCCATCGAGCCGCCGGACGGCACTGTAGCGCCTGGCGCGGCGTGGCGATCATCACGACCGGGCCGTGCGTCTGCGCGGCCGCCAGTACGCTCCGCCCTTCGCTGTCGACCACCGGACTGGCCCAGCGGGTCACGATGGCTCCGATGCGCGCTGTAGAAGGTCTGCAAATGGAAAACTCACGCTGGCACCGTTGAAGTCGAGGGTGATACCGCTTCGTTCGAATGGGCGGCGCAGATAGCGCACCCGGTGCCGCTCGCCTCCCCCTAGCTCGACCAGCGCCAGGATGAAGTCGTCCGGCTTGTTCAGCGAATAGAGGATCTCGTTCTTCGTCACCGTGACGGTGTCCGCCCCCGCGACGCGGCCCTTGACCTCGATGAAGCGCAGCCGGCCCGTGCCCGGCACGCGGCTTTCGATGTCGTAGCCGAGCTTTTCGTGCTCGCGGTCGACGGGCTCGTAGCCCAGACTGCGCTCGACTTCCATGACGATCGCGCGCGCTGCCGCCGCTGCCGCCTGGCGATCAGCCGGCTCGATCCCGGCCGGCAGCGGGCGAGACGTCATCGCAGCGATCATCCCGGCGGGAACGACGAGCAGCCCGCCGAGGACGACCGGCGGCAGCGGCGCGATCTGCCGTTCGCGCTGCAACTGCTCGAGCCGCTTCTGCAGCCGCGCCTGCAGCGCGTCGGCCCGCTTGAGCGCTTCAGCGGAGTTCAGCCGCGCGTTCGGCCGACCGGCCTGCTCCTGCTGCTTGAGGGTCTGCGCGCGGTGGTCCCAGTAGTTGATCTCCTTGGTCAGGCGGTCCTTGACGGCGGCCTCGGTCTTGTCGATCAACGCGAGCTTGCGGTCGCGCACCTCGCGCAGATGCTCCGGCACGACGGTTGCAATCGCGTGCGCCACAGCCCTGTTCTCGATCTCGCGGCCGATCCACGCGCACGCGGGATGCGCGAGCAGTGCGTCGATCGTCGGCTCGTCCTCCTTGAGCGGCCGGTAGTCCAGATACGGCGCGTAATGCAGATGCCGTACGCCGCCGTCGGCGCCGATCTCCACGTACAGCACCCGGCGCGAGACGACGCGCTGCTCGCCGCTGCGGGTGAGGCTCGCGTCCTGGATGCTGTGTTCGAGAAAGAACAGAACCCGGGGCGCCGTGCCGGCATCGCGGTCGTCCACGAGCACGGTGCCGCGGCGAAGCAGGTCGCGGTTTCTCTCGAGCGTCAAGTCCAGCGTCGCGTCCAGCAGCGGGTGCCCGGGGCAGACGAAGGCGGCGAGCGGTTGCCCGGGAAGCGCGACGAGCGGCTTTTCGAAGGCGATGCGCTCGTAGCGCGGCAACACGGGCTCGCGCACGCCGATGGCCCGGTCGCGGTTGCGGATCGGCGCCGGAACGTGGCTCACTTCGTAGCGGCGCGGTTCGCGCTGCCGCGCGGTGCCGCCGAGGCGTTGGAAGGCTTCCAGGAAGAATGACTCGATGTAGTGCGGCTGCAGCCGCCGCGCCTCGGCGCGCTCCATTTCTTCGCGGATGCGAAAGACGCGGCTCGCGTCGATCGCGTCGTGCGCAAGCGCGCGCTCCTCGAGCAGGTCTTGCAGCTTGGCGCGGTCCAACGCCTGATCGACCACCTGGTTGAGCCGGGCGCGCACGTCCGGCCGGTCGCCGTAGCGGATCGCCTCGACGAGCAGTTCCTTCAGCGGGCGGCCGTCGAAGACGAGCTTGCCCAGCACGTCGAACACCTGCCCGCCGAGCGCCTGGCGGGCTTCTTCGAGCTTTTCGAGCAAGCGGCGATACACGTCGCCTTCGCGCGTTTCTTCGGCAACCAGGTTCCACAGATGGCACACCTCGGTCTGGCCGATGCGGTGGATGCGGCCGAAGCGCTGTTCCAGCCGGTTGGGGTTCCACGGCAGATCGTAGTTGACCATCAGGTGGGCGCGCTGCAGGTTGATGCCCTCGCCCGCGGCATCCGTGGCGACCAGCACCTGCACCTGGGGATCGTGCTTGAACACCTCTTGCGCCTTGGCGCGCTCGTCGCGCCCCATGCCGCCGTGAATGACGACGACGGCCTCCTCGGCACCGAGCAGCGTGGCGATCTTGCGATGCAGGTAGTTGAGCGTGTCGCGGTGTTCGGTGAAGATGACAAGCTTCTGGCGCGGGGACGGCTTGAGCTTGGACGCACTGCCTGCCTCGTACTCGGCGCCGGGCTCGGCAGCGCGGCCGGCGATCGCGGCCGGCGTGAAGATCTCCGCGAGCAGCCCGGCCAGTTCGTTCCACTTGCGGTCCTCACCGCTGCGACGAACCTGGCCGGCGAGCGCTTCGAGTCGCTTGAGCGTGTCGATCTCGGCCCGCAACTCGGCAAGCGTGCGTGCAGCCGTGGCTTGATCGAGGACGTTTTCTTCGGTTTCTTCGACCTCGTTGTCGGGCGCGTCCTCGAGGTCTTCGACGTCGTCGGCATCCAGTTGCGGCGATTCGGCTGCGATGACCGCGCCGACCTCATTGGCGCGCTGAAGCAGTTGCAGCTCGCGTAGCCGGCTTTCGAGCCGTTCACGCCGGCGGCGCAACGACTGGTAGATCGCCTCGGGCGAAGAGGCGAGCCGGCGCTGCAGGATCGTCAGCGCGAAGCCGACCGTTCCCGCCTGCTTGTTGTTGGCGAGCGCGTCGGCGCGGTTGAATTCGTCGCGGACATAGTTCGTCACTTCGCCGTAAAGCTGGGCCTCGGCATTCGAGAGTCGGTACGGCACGGTGTAGGCGCGGCGCTCGGGAAACAGCGGCTTGCCGTCAAACTTCAGCAGGCTTTCCTTGGTCATGCGCCGCATCAGGTCCGAGACATCGACCGTGTGCACGCCATCGCGGAAGCGACCTTCGAAGCGGTCGCCGTCGAGCAGCGCCATGAAGAGCTGAAAGTCTTCCTCCTTGCCGTTGTGCGGGGTGGCCGTCATCAGGAGGAAGTGTCGCGTCAGCCCCGAAAGGAGTTGCCCGAGCTTGTAGCGCTTGGTGTACTTGATCTCGCCGCCGAAGAAGGTGGCGCTCATCTTGTGCGCTTCGTCGCAGACGATGAGGTCCCAGCGGCAATCGGACGCAGCCAGCTTGGCTTGCACGTCTTCGTTGCGCGAAAGCTTGTCCAGGCGCGCGATGACGAGATCGGCTTCGAGAAACCAGTTGCCGGTGCGGGCGGCTTCGAGTTTGTCGTTGGTCAGGATCTCGAACGGCAGGTGAAAGCGCGTGTACAGCTCGTCCTGCCACTGTTCCGCCAGGCTGCCTGGGCAGACGACAAGGCAGCGCTGCAGATCGCCGCGCGCGATCAGTTCCTTCATCAGCAGACCGGCCATGATGGTCTTGCCCGCGCCCGGATCGTCGGCCAGCAGAAAGCGCAGCGGCTGCCGCGGAAGCATCGCTTCGTAAACGGCGGTGATCTGGTGCGGCAGCGGCTCGACGTTCGACGTGTGGATCGCCAGCAGCGGGTCGAACAGGTGCGCCAGGCGGATCCGTTGCGCTTCGGCGACCAGACGGAACAGCCCGCCATCGCCGTCGAAGCTCCACGGGCGACCCTGCTCGACGATCTCGAGCCGCGGTTCGTCGTGCCGGTAGAGAAGCTGGTTCGCGACCTTGCCGGTCTGTGTCTTGTAAGTCAGCTCCAGCGCCTCGGAGCCGTACCACTGGACGTTGACGACGGTGACCAGCGCATCCGGCAGGATGCCACGCAAGGCGGTGTGCGGTTTCAGTTCTTCGAGCTTTGCCATGCGGCTGACGCTTGCGCTACTCCGAGTCCGTGTGGCCGCGCCGTGCACTGATCATCGTGGACGATAGCGAGTTTGCCAGCATTCCCCGAGGACTTCGAGAAGCCGGCCGCAGCGGTGCGCCAGTTCGGCGATCAGCCGGCGGCCGCCCGCAGCACCACCTCTGCCACGACGCCGATCCGCTCCGCCCCGGTGACACCGGCGGTTTCGTCGTCGGCGTCGCGTGCCTCGAAGTTCATCGATAACCACGCCTCGTTGTCGCTCCGATAGGCGCCCCTGGACGTGCGCCGGTCGGCAAGCCCGCCTGCCGCACCGAAGCCGATGCTGCCGATGCGCCACGTGCGGCCGGTCCACGCCGCGAACTCGGCCTGGTGCTGCTTGACCTGCTCGATGATCTCGGCGCGCAGCTCGTGCGCGATCTGGTTCAACCGCGCAAAGGGAAGCGCGTAGTCGACCTCCGGCTCTCCAAGCGACAGACCCTCGCTGCTCGCCCGCCGCGCGCGCTCGGTCAGGTTGAACACCTCCCGGTGCGGCACGCGCGCCCACGCGGTCAGCGTCACGCGCTCGTAGCCGACCGCCTCGCCGTCGCGCCGGACCAGCGAGAAGACCCAGTCGGCATCGATGAAGTGCTTTAGCGCCGCGCGGATGCGCCGGTCCAGTTCAGACTGGTCGAGCTGCGCCGTGCTGACGAGCAGCGTCACCGGAACGGCGACGCGCGCCTCCTCCTGCACGATCGTTCGCTGGGCCACCACGCGATAGCGGATCTCGTCTTCCTGCGGGCGAAGGATGCATTCGGGCATGGGCATGTCGTCTCCGGAAGTCGTGTCAGGCGCGCCGCCCCACGGGCTGCGCGATGGCGACGCATTGTCCGGTGCGCCGGGCTCAGTGCGTGAGCCCGAGCTGACCGCGCGTCGTGCGCCGATCCGGGGCGGCAACCGCTCCACGGTCGCCGCTTCGACCGCCGCCGCGCGGACGCGCTGTCGGATGTCCGCCGGATGGACCATTCAGCCCGCCCCTCCCTGCTGGCACCACTCCTTCTGCCACGGGTGACGGCTCCGCACAGTTCCCGAAGCTCATGTGCCCGGCGCGGATAAAACGTCCGTCGCTATACGTCACACCCATCCATCACATAGGAGACTGAAATGCAAAACGAAGACACGCCAACCGCCGTCGGGCCCGCGGAGCCGCCGCTGGATGCGGACAGCCTCGACCCGTGCGAATGGGACGGCTACCAGGCAAAGCAGGAGCTTCTTCAGCTCGCTCGGGATTGCGGTCTGCCAGCCAAGATGCCACTGGACGCGGCGCTCAAGACCTACGAGGTCTTCAGCACGGCACGAAGCATCCTGATGAACATCGCGGGCGATGCGCCGTCGCTGCTCGAACTCCACCGCGATTCGATGGCATCACTTCCGTCTCCACTGCGCCAACATGCATGGTGGTATGTCCGGCTGCCGGACAGCTGGGCATCGCGGGTCGAGCGAATCGCAGCTGCTTTGTATCTGCAGTCTTTTTGCATGCGTTCCGAGAACCCGTGGTATGTCGCGCAGTATCTGAGCCTGGTTGCTTGTGACCACACTGGTGCGCAGTGGTCATGGCAAAGTCCAGCACTCATCATCGACGACCGAGACGTGTGGGCGACCCTCACATTCCATGACGACGGCGGCGTTTACGTGGCCATCGAATGCGCCGGAGAACTGACCATCACGGCCTATCCGTTGGACGACTGTTTGTTTGACAGGCTCAATGCGGGCGATGTCGCGTCCTTCCGCCACCCGCTGTTCGGTATGACGTTGGGCGAGGTGCAGGCGCTGACGCGCGACTACGAAGACGGCATCCCTCCTGCCAGCGCTGCGGACATGTTGCAGCTGAGGGTCGTCGCCGCCGAACCGGACTCGAGGCCGTCGTATTGCGAGCCTGGCGCCGTGAAACACGCGCAAGTGCCCGACCGCGCTCCGCGCCTCGCTTACGCCATCTATCCCGATGGCGCCATCGGCCAGCTGCCGACGGTCGTGAACTACCTTCCGCCCGGGATGTGCTCGTTCGATGACTGGATTCGGTTGACGATTCCGGAAGACATGTGGGAGCAGTCGTCTGGCGGGAGCTATCAGGTCGAGGTCGAAACGGTCAGAGATGAGCACGGCGCCATCGACTGCGTCGCCGTGTGCATCACCGCCGGCGCGTTCCTCTACGTCGGCGAGATTGCGACAGACGACGACCGGCTGCGGCACTACGTGTCGGAATTCGCCTCACGCGGCCGCGCAAACCTGGCGCTCGAGAACTATCGCAACGGCAGGCTCATTTTCGCTGCCGTCGACTGGCCAGAACACTGCGTGCCCGCCCAGCAGTCGGACACCCCGCGTGAGTCCGCCAACGCACCCGAGGACAGCGTGCGGTACCTGGAGTGGGCCAGGGCGAGAGCGACCGCGCGAATGGCTAGTCTCGGCACGAGCGTGACGCTCGCCATGTGCTCGGTCGTGGATGCCGCGACGTGGCAACGGTTGGACAGGTCTGGCGGTGCGGACAAGGAGGGGCGCTGCGGCGGCTTGGTGCGTATCGCGTTCGACTGAACGTCAGCGCCGTCGATGGTTGTGTCATCGTCGTCTTCCATGCCGAAGCAGCATCACGGGCGCTGATTTCGGGCTTGCCGACGGCTGCAGGCGTCGGCAGGATCGGTTTCGCCGCTACGGACGCGCTGCGGCCACGCCGCGGCGCCGCGCCGTGGCGAGGTCGGCTCGCGCCAACGCGGTAAACACCCGATTGCAATTTTTCGGCAGCCAGCGGTAGCGCACTTTCACAAAGAGCGATCTGCGGCCTGAGCACATGCAACACGTGGTCCAGCCGCGCCCCAGTGCAGTTCTTCGTCGGGTTCTTCGCTCGGGCCGCCTGCAATCAACCGTTGACGAAGAGATCGGCAGCCTGACGTTCCTTCCGGCAGCCGTGACATCGTCGGCATCGTGAACGGTCGGCCCTGGCGTCGCTGGTCGACGCCCATGCTGCTTCGTTAGACGCGTCGGCGCACTGCCTGCCCCCTCGGCGAGGCTCCTCGCCGACCGCAGCCATTGCAGTGCGATTTCTCCTGCTTGCCGCTCCCAATGTGCCGCCGAACCGCAGCGGCGCGCCGCCACGGGTACGGCATACCTGGGCGGAACGCGATTTCGCGAGCCCCGCCAGACCGTCGCTATACGCGGCACGAGGTCAACTTTTTCATCAACCGGGAGAGGTCATGGAGTCACGGATCTCGGGCCCGCTTTCGGAGCTCATCGACCTGCTGGTCGAGGTCGCTCTGAAGCACCGGGCGAGCAGTGAAGAACGCACTTTTCAGGGAGATGAATGCCCAAAGCAGCAATCTACGCAAGATACTCGACGAGCAATCAGCGAGACACCTCGATTGAGGACCAGGTCCGGCGTTGCACCGAAATTGCTCGCCGGCACGGCTACGAAGTCGAAAGCGCGCTGATATTCAGTGACGCCGCGGTCAGCGGCGCGGACGAGGCGCTCGACAAGCGCCTTGGTGCGTATTTCAGCCCATCGTGGACGGCGTTTCAGGCTGATCGTGGACGGCATTTCAGGTTGATCGCGGACGCTGTTTCAGCGTGATCGTGGACGGAGTTTCAGCCGGATCGTGGACGGTCCGGGT
>JBFMFC010000101.1:0-2552 GCA_040752195.1 Pseudomonadota bacterium
CACCACGAGCGCTGGGACGGGACCGGCTACCCGATGCGCCTGCGCGGAACCGCGATTCCGATCGCCGCGCGCGTCACTGCGCTGGCGGACGTCTTCGATGCGCTGACCCACGCGCGGCCGTACAAGCATGCGTGGCCGGTCCACGAGGCGCTGGCGGAGATCAAGTCGCTGCGCGGCAGGCAGTTCGATCCCGAGCTGACCGACGTCTTCCTCGAGTTGGTGCCGCGGCTGCAGCGCGAGGTGGGCGACCTCGACGCGTTCCTCGCCGTCGAGGCCAAGAACTCGCCGTTCATCAAGGCGCGCCGGCAGATCGCCGCGGCGCTCAAGGGCACCGAGCCGTCGCGCTCGCTGTTCGAGCTGCGGCGGTAGCGGCGTTCAGGCCCTCGAAGTCGCCTTCGCGACGGCCGCCTGCAGCCAGGCGTCGAAGCGGCCCGCGGGCAGTGCCCCGCTCACCCGCTCGATCATCGCGCCGCGATGGAACACCGCCAGCGTCGGGATGCTGCGGATCGAAAGTCGCGCCGACAGCCCCGGATTGGCGTCGGTGTCGACCTTCGCGAAGACGACCTCCTTGCGGCGGGCGGCTGCCTCGGCGAACACCGGCGCGAACATGCGGCACGGACCGCACCACGCGGCCCAGAAGTCGACCACGACCGGCCGTTCGCTGCGCTCGATCAGTGCGGTGAACGCTTCTTCGTCGAGTTCGACGGGCGCGCCGGACAGAAGCTCGCGGCCGCACTTGCCGCAGGTCGGCGTCTGGTTGAGGCGATCTTCCTGGACGCGGTTCTTGGCGTGACAGTGCGGGCAGGACAGCAGCATGGCGGCATTCCGGCGTGATCAACTGCAGCCAACATGGCGGCGCGCGCGCCCCGTTCAAGCGCTCGCGGCGTGACTCAGATCACGGTATCGATCCGGCGCAGCAGCCGCTGCCGCTCGCGCGCGAGCGCGGCGCGCAGGCGGCGCGCGGCGTCGGCGTCGAAGCCGCGCCGCGAGTCGCACTCGATCAACCGGTCGCAGTACGGCTCGAACAGCGAAGCGCGGTCGTCGAGCGCGAGCCAGGGACGGTCTTCCTGCCCCTGTTCGGCGAGCCACTGCAGGCACTCGGCCTGGCGCCGGTAGGGCACCAGTCCGGGCGAAGCGACGAAGGCGCCGAAGGTCGGGGTCACGCCGATGACTCGCGCGCGCAGTGGGGCCGCCAGCGGGCCGGCCAGGTCGTCGATCGACCTGCCGTTGCGCCAGCTGGTCGACAGCACGACGCACACCTCGGGAAAGCCCTCCAGCAGCTCGGCGAGCCGCGGTGCGTGCTCGAACAGCCGGCGCGCTTGGCGGCACGGATCGGGGTGCAGCACACCGTCGAAGTCGAGAAAGAGGATCACGGGAGCGCGGGTCGGTGCCGGACAGGGAGCGCCGTATCCGCTGCTTCGGCGGTGCGGCTGCGCTTCTTGAGGTCCGTTCATCGGCGCGATGGCGCAGCAGGCGATGGGCGCAACCGCGGAGTCGAAGCGCGCGCGCGGTTTCGTCGAGTGCGGGCGTGCTTCATCGCCGCTCGCGGCGTTTTCCGCTCCGCTCGGGCCGCGTAGCTGCAGTTCACCGCGCACTTCGATCGTTTCATCGCATTCCGGTCGCGCGCGGCACAGCCGGTGCCTACAGTTCGCTCCAACGCAGCGGCGCTCACGACGTGCAGCAGCCGGCGGGCGAGAAGGAGAACAACGATGTACGCGCGGAACAACTCGATCCGGATGCTCGGCGTAGCGGGAAGTATCGTGGCCACGCTGGTGCTGCTCGCGGCGCCCGACGGTTACGCGCGGCGGGTCAGCGAAATCGCGACGAGCGGTGCACAGATCGTGCGGCTCGAGCCGGTCACCGTGATCGGCGAACGGCCGTCCGCCGATACCGAGGCTACGGCAGCGGCGGCGCAGGGCGTGTCGGCCAAGACGCTCTGAGCGCGGTCCGTCGGGCGGCTCGTCGAGGGATCGCAGCACGCGAAGATCCGACGACTTCCTCCGGCGCCTCGCGAAGGGACCACGTCGCCGAGGCGTTCGAGCGGGCAGGTTCTCCCCCGGACCTGGCCCGCTCATCCTTTTGCGCGGCCGGCGCGCGAATCCAGCCGCGCACGTCTCGGCTCAGGCCGGCGTGCCGTGGCGCATGCGTCCGTGCTGCCACCACGCGACCAGCCGCGACAGCGCTGTCGCCGGTCGCGCGTGCGGCGTGTCGGCGGCGGCGGCGCGCACGTGCTGCGGACCGACGCTCGTGGCGCGGTCACGGCAGGCCAGCAGCAACGACTTGTGCGCGACGATGTTGACGATCCGCGGGACGCCGCGTGCGTATCGATGGACGAGCGCGGCGACCGCAGCCGGGAAGAGCGCTTCGGCGTCGGCCGCGCGGCCCGCCACGCGCAGGCGATGCGCCAGATAGGCCCCGGTCTCCTGAGCCGACAGCGCCCCGAGCCGGTACTGCGCGGTGATGCGGCTGGCGAGCGCGCGCAGGTCGCTGCGGGCGAGCTTGTCGTCGAGCTCCGGCTGACCGACCAGCACGATCTGCAGCAGCTTGCGCTG
>JBFMFC010000101.1:2652-8844 GCA_040752195.1 Pseudomonadota bacterium
TCCCGCGTCGGTCATCGCCGAGCGAAGGCCGAGCCATGGGCCTGCAACGATGCTAGGCAGCCGACACCCTGCGGATCGCTCGAAAAGGCCCGTTTTCGGCGCCGTGCCGCGCCGCTCGGGCGATCGTCCATGGTCGGCGCCGGCTGCCGTTCGTCGCCGGCGGTTCAGCAGCCGGCCGTCGCCAGCTCGATCGTCGGCGCGGTGATCGTCGGCGACGCCGCGTGGTTGGGGGAGGTGTAAACGATCCGGCACTGTGCCGGGTCAGGCGCGCCGTCGATCCGGATCGTGATCGAGCTGCCGGGCGCGGCACCGCCGCCGCTGATCGTGACCTTGTCGTCGGCGGAGATGTTTGCGGCGAGCAGGATGCCGGCGTGCGACGCCTCGGGGTAGCCGTGATTGGTCTGGATCGTGGCGCCGTTCAGATCGACGTGGCTCATGCCGCCCGGGCCGGCCTCGGTTCGACCCTTCGCCAGCGCAGCGGCGCGCACGGCCCGAACGGCCGCGCGGAGTGACGCGCTGAGCGCTTCGGCCTTCGCCCGGCGCGCCTCGCCGCCGCTGTCCACGAAGCGCGGCAGCGCGACCGCGGACGCGATGGCGAGGATCAGCAGCACGACGACCAGTTCGATCAGCGTGAAGCCCGAACGGCGACGGCTTCGCGGTGGCCGGAGCATGCAGCCTCCTCCTCTGGCATCCCCCTTCCGTTCGGCCGCCGCCGTAGCGGGACGATCGTCACGTGAGGGCCGGGCCGTGGCAGCCTCGCCGCCTCCCCCGGTGCCAAGGGAATTCTGGGTCAGCGGCCGGCGTGCGGTCGCGCAAGAAGCGCCGCCTTCACGCCGCTTTCGCGCGCGGACGGATCGCGCGCCCGTGTGCGGTCCGTCCGCGCTCATCCGCGTCGCCGATGGCGCGCACCGGCAAGCGCAGCCCGGGATCGCTCATTTAGACTGCCCGCGCCAACGCAATCAGGAGTGCAAGACAATGAACAAGGACATCATCGCGACCCCCGACGCGCCGGCGGCGATCGGTCCGTACTCGCAGGGGGTGAAGACCGGGTTGGTGGTGTTTCTGTCGGGACAGATCGGGCTGGATCCGGCCACCAAGGAGCTCGTCGGCGAGGACTTCGAGGCGCAGGTGCGGCAGGCGTTTCGCAACCTCGCCGCGGTCGCCAAGGCGGCCGGCGGATCGCTCGCGCACGCGGTCAAGTTCACGCTGTTCCTGACCGACCTGTCGCAGTTCGGCAAGGTCAACGAGATCATGGCCGAAATGGTGCCGCAGCCGTATCCGGCGCGCTCGACCGTCGGTGTGGCGAGCCTGCCGAAGGGCGCGCAGTTCGAGGTCGAGGCGATCCTCGTGCTGTGATGCGTTGTCCGTGAGAAGCGCAACCCAGCGGGCGGCCGGCCAGCATGCCGCGGCCGACGATCGACGCCCGGCGGATCGCGGCTCACGGCACGACGCACTCGCCAGACTCGGGCTGCGGGGCGACTGGGACTTCCTGCTGCACCTGCCGCTGCGCTACGAGGACGAAACGCGGATCACGCCGATCGCGCAACTCGTGGCGGGCGCCGACGCGCAGGTCGAAGGCGAGATCGTCGACGTCGAGATCCGCAGTCGCGGGCGTCGCCAGTTGATCGCGCGGCTGCGCGACGCCAGCGGCGAGCTGCTGCTGCGGTTCCTGCACTTCTATCCGTCGCAACTGAAGCAGCTCGCGGTCGGCCGCCGCGTCCGCGCCTTCGGCCCCGTGCGCGGCGGCGCGCTGTCGTCGGACTTCGGCTTCGAGATCGTCCATCCGCGCGTGCGCCCGGCCGACCCCGGCGCGTCCGTGCCGACGGCGCTCACACCCGTGTATCCCGCCGCGGCGGGCGTACCGCAGGCGTGGCTGCGAACGCGCATCGCGCGCGCGCTGCGCGACGTCGATGTCGACGACACGCTGCCGGCGGCGCTGCGCGAACGGCTCGGCCTGCCGCCGCTGGCACAGGCGCTGCGCTATCTGCATGCACCGCCGCCGGGGGCCGATCTGGCGCGGCTCGCCGATCGTTCGCACCCGATGTGGACGCGCGTGAAGTTCGACGAGCTGCTCGCGCAACAGCTTTCGCTGCGCACGGCGCGGCTGGCGCGCGCGCGGCGGCGGTCGATCCCGCTCGCCGGCGACGGTGCGCTGACGCGGCGTCTGCTGGCGGCGCTGCCGTTCGCGCTGACGCGCGCGCAGCAGCGCGTGTGGAGTGAAATCGAAGCCGATCTCGGCGCGGCCGTGCCGATGCACCGGCTGGTGCAGGGCGACGTCGGCAGCGGCAAGACCGTGGTCGCCGCGCTGGCGGCGGCGCGCGCGATCGAGGCCGGCTGCCAGGCCGCGCTGATGGCGCCGACCGAAATCCTCGCCGAGCAGCATTTCCGCCGCATCGCGCTGTGGCTCGAGCCGCTCGGCGTTCGCGTCGTCTGGCTCGCGGGACGGTTGAAGCCCGCCGACAAGCGCGCCGCGCAGGCGCGCGTGGCCAGCGGCGACGCGCAACTGGTCGTCGGCACGCACGCGCTGATCCAGCAGAAAGTCGCGTTTGCGAAGCTCGCGCTGGCGATCGTCGACGAGCAGCATCGCTTCGGTGTGGCGCAGCGGCTCGCGCTGCGCGGCGCGGCGAGCGACGAGGCGAATGCTCTCGCGCCGCATCTGCTCATGTTGAGCGCCACGCCGATCCCGCGCACGCTGGCGATGAGCTACTACGCCGATCTCGACGTGTCGGTGATCGACGAGATGCCGCCCGGCCGCCGGCCGGTCGTCACCAAGCTCGTGGCGACGCGGCGGCGCGACGAGGTGCTCGCCCGCATCCGCGCCGAAGTCGCGCGCGGCCGGCAGGCATACTGGGTCTGCCCGCTGGTCGACGAGAACGAAGAGGCCGACGCGAAGCTCGAACTCACCGCCGCCACGCGGATGTACGAGCGCACGCGCGCGCTGCTGCCCGAGCTGCGGCTTGGCCTGCTGCACGGCCAGCTTCCGGCGCAGGAAAAGGCCGCGGCGATGCAGGCGTTCGCCGCCGGCGCGCTCGACGTGCTGGTGGCGACGACGGTCGTCGAGGTCGGTGTGGACGTCCCCAACGCGACGCTGATGGTGATCGAGCACGCGCAGCGCTTCGGGCTCGCGCAACTTCACCAGTTGCGCGGGCGAGTGGGGCGCGGCGCCGAGCAGAGCTACTGCGTGCTGCTGTTCGACGAACCGCTGTCGGACGCGGCGCGCGAGCGGCTGAAGGTGATCTTCGAGACCGACGACGGCTTCGAGATCGCGCGCCGCGACCTGCTGCTGCGCGGGCCCGGCGAGCTGCTCGGCGCGCGCCAGGCGGGCGTGCCGCTGCTGCGCTTCGCTGACCTCGAACGCGACGCCGCGCTAGTCGAACGCGCGCGCGATGCGGCGGCCGAGCTGCTGGCGACCGCGCCCGATGCCGCGCGCAGGCACGTCGAGCGTTGGGTCGGGCGCAGGCAGGCGATGCTCGACGCCTGATTCGTCGCCGCGCGATCGCTACATCAGGATGATGTCGTACTGCTCCTGGTGGTAGATGCTCTCGACCTGCATCGAGATGGGCTTGCCGATGAAATCCGACAGCATCGCCAGCGACTGCGACTCCTCCTCGAGGAACAGGTCGACTACCGTCTGCGACGCGAGGATGCGGAACTCGCGCGCGTCGCCGAACTGGCGCGCTTCGCGCAGGATCTCGCGCAGGATCTCGTAGCAGACGGTGCGCGCGGTCTTGATCTCGCCGCGGCCGCCGCACACCGGGCAGGGCTCGCACAGGATGTGCGCGAGCGATTCGCGCGTGCGCTTGCGCGTCATCTCGACGAGCCCGAGCTGGGTGAAGCCGCTCACGGTCATCCGCGTGCGGTCGCGTGCGAGCGCGCGCTTGAACTCGGCCAGCACCGCCTCGCGGTGTTCGGCGTTGACCATGTCGATGAAGTCGACGACGATGATCCCGCCCAGGTTGCGCAGACGCAGCTGGCGCGCGATCGCGTGCGCGGCCTCGAGGTTGGTCTTGAAGACCGTGTCGTCGAAGTTGCGCGTGCCGACGAACCCGCCGGTGTTCACGTCGATCGTGGTCATCGCCTCGGTCTGGTCGATGATCAGATAGCCGCCGCTTTTCAGGTCCACGCGACGCGCCAGCGCGCGTTCGATCTCGGCGTCGATCTGGTACAGGTCGAACAGCGGCCGCTCGCCCGTGTAGTGCGCGAGCTTGCCGAGCACGCGTGGCACGTATTGCGCGGCGAAGTCCCGCAGCGCGGCGAAGTTCTCGCGCGAGTCGATCTGGATCGTCTGCGTGGCCTCGGTGACGACGTCGCGCAGCACGCGCTGCGCGAGCGACAGCTCCTGGTACAGCAGCGCCGGCGCCGGCACCTGCGCGGCCGTCTCGCGGATCTGCGTCCAGCGCTTGCGCAGGTAGTCGATGTCGGCGGCAAGGTCCGCTGCGGTCGCGTCTTCGGCGCTGGTGCGGATGATGTAGCCGCCGCGCTCGTCGGCGGGCACGACGCGCGCGAGCATCTCACGCAGTTGCGCGCGTTCGGCCTCGTCCTCGATCCGCTGCGATACGCCGATGTGCGGATCCTGCGGCAGGTACACGAGCATCCGCCCCGCCAGCGAGATCTGCGTCGACAGCCGCGCGCCCTTGGTGCCGATCGGGTCCTTGACCACCTGCACGAGCAGCGTGTCGCCCTCGTGCACGAGGCGCTCGATCGGCGGCGGCTTCTCCTGCGTGAACTGGCGGTACTCCCAGATGTCGGCGACATGCAGGAAGGCGGCGCGCTCCAGCCCGATGTCGACGAAGGCCGACTGCATTCCCGGCAGCACGCGCGCGACCCTGCCGAGGTAGATGTTGCCGACCAGCCCGCGCGTGGCCGCGCGCTCGACGTGCAGCTCCTGCACCACGCCCGCCAGCAGCACCGCGACGCGCGTCTCCTGCGGCGTGATGTTGATCAGGATGTCTTCCATGCGCTACAGCACGTTCATGCCGGCCTGCTGCAGCAGTTGCGCGGTTTCGAACAGCGGCAGGCCCATCACGCCGGTGTAGCTGCCTTCGATGCGTTCGACGAAGATCGCCGCGAGCCCCTGGATGCCGTAACCGCCGGCCTTGTCGTACGGCTCCGCGGTCGCGCAGTAGCGTTCGATCTCGTGCTCGGCGATCGCGCGCAGCACGACGGTCGTCACCGACGTGGCCAGCATCACGCGCGCGGTGCTGCCGGTGCCGATGCCCAGCGCGACGGCGGTCCGTACCTCGTGGGCGCGCCCCGACAGCCGGCGCAGGAAGTCCATCGCTTCGGCGCGGTTCGCCGGTTTGCCGAGCACTTCGCCGTCGAGGATCACGACGGTGTCGGCCGCCAGCACGGGCCTCTGCAGCATCGATCGCATCAGCAGCACGCGCTGACCGAAGGCGGCCTTCTCGCGCGCGGTCCGCTCGACATAGTCGGCGGCCGACTCGCCCGGATGCTGCGCCTCGTCGATGTCCGGCCCGCGCGGCGAAGCGAGCCGCAGCATCAGCGGCTCGAAGCGCACGCCGATCTGCTTGAGCAGTTCGCGGCGGCGCGGGCTGCGCGAGGCGAGATACAGGTCGGCCATGGTCGCTCTCAGGCGCGATGATAGGGGTGCCCGGCGAGGATCGACCAGACACGGTACAGCTGCTCGAGCAGCACGACGCGAGCGAGCGCGTGCGGCAGCGTCAGGCTGGACAACCGCAGCAGCACGCGCGCGTCGCGCTTGAACGCGGCGTCCAGTCCGTCGGGTCCGCCGAGCGCGAACGCGACGTCTTCCGATGCGTCGCGCCAGCCGCGCACCGCGTCGGCGAGCTGCTGCGTCGTCCAGTCCCTGCCGCGTTCGTCCAGCGCGACGACCAGGCTGCCCGCGGGAATCGCGGCCCGCAGCCGCTGCGCCTCCGCCGCGAGCAACCGCTCGACCGGCGCGCCGCTGCGCGGCTCGGGTTTCACTTCCTTGACGGTCACGGCGAAGTCGCCCGGAAAGCGCCCGAGAAAGTCGGCCGCCGCTGCGTCGGCCCAGCGCGGCTGGCGCTGGCCGACCGCGACGACGGTGATCTGCATGGCGATCGGCGCAGCCCGGCGGCGGATAGCCTGCGGTCGCTACCGCGCCGGCTTCTTCGCCGCCGTCTTGCGGGCTGGCCCGGTCCTCGACGGCTTGCGCGCCGTCGTCTTCGGCGCGGCTGCGCGCTTCTTCGG
>JBFMFC010000102.1:0-8072 GCA_040752195.1 Pseudomonadota bacterium
TGGGAGCGGGCGCTGGCCGCCGCACGCGACGAGGCCGAGGCCGCCAACCGCGCCAAGAGCGCCTTCCTCGCGAACACCAGCCACGAGATCCGCACGCCGCTGAACGGCCTGCTGGGCCTCGCACGGCTCGCGCTCGATCCGAAGGTCGGACGCGAGCAGCAGCGCGAATACCTCGAGCTGATCGCCGAAAGCGCGCAGTCACTGGCGGCGATCATCTCCGACATCCTCGACCTGTCGAAGATCGAGGCGGGCAAGCTCACGCTCGACGAGGCCGACTTCGACCTGCGCGAGCTGCTCGACTCGACGTTCACCGCGTACCGCGCGCTCGCCTCCGAGCGCGGGCTGGCGTTCGAGCTGACCATCGATCCGCGCGTGCTGCGCTACGCGCGCGGCGACGCGGTGCGGATCCGCCAGATTCTCGGCAACTATCTGTCGAACGCGGTCAAGTTCACGCTGCGCGGGCGCATCGAGCTGCGCGTCGAGGCGCGCGGCGACGATGAGCCCGGCCGGCAACGCGTGCGCTTTGCGGTCGCCGATACCGGTATCGGCATCGATGCCGCCACCCGTGAGCGGCTGTTCACCCCCTTCATGCAGGGCGACCAGACGACGACGCGCCGCTTCGGCGGCACGGGGCTGGGGCTTTCGATCTGCCGCCAGCTCGCCACACTGATGGGCGGCACGGTCGGGGTCGAGAGCGAAGTCGATCGCGGCAGCACGTTCTGGTTCGAGCTGACGCTGACGCGCGCAAGCGCGCCGGTCGCGACGGCGGAGGTCGCGGCGGCCGACGCCGACGGCGCGCTGGAAGGCGCGCGCGTGCTGCTGGTCGAGGACAACCCGGTCAATATGCTGATCGCCGAGACGCTGCTCGCCAACTGGGGCGTCGAGGTCGTGCAGGCGACCGATGGCCGCCAGGCGGTCGAGGCGGTCGAGCGCGAACGCGGTCGCTTCGACGCGGTGCTGATGGACGTCCACATGCCCGTGATGAGCGGACACGAAGCCACCGTCGAACTGCGCAAGCGCTACAGCGCCGACGAACTGCCGATCATCGCGCTGACCGCCGCCGCGCTCGCCTCCGAGCAGCAGCAAAGCCTCGCGCTCGGCATGAACGACTTCGTCGCCAAGCCGTTCGACGCGGCGCGTCTGCGCGAACTGCTGATCCGCTGGACCGCGCATCGCCGCGCCCGCGCCCGTCGCGCGGCTTAGGTCGCGTTCACCCGGAGGACGGTCACTTCGTCCCGAACAGCCGGTCGCCCGCGTCGCCCAGCCCCGGCACGATGTAGGCGTGGTCGTTCAGGTAGTCGTCGAGCGCGGCGACGTACATCGGCACGTCGGGATGGTGGCTCTGGAACACCGCGACCCCCTCGGGCGCGGCCACGAGCGCGAGGAAGTGGATGCGCTCAGCCGGCACGCCGCGTCGCTTGAGCACGTCGACGGCGTGCGCGGCCGAGTAGCCGGTGCCGACCATCGGATCGCACACGATGAAGACGCGATCCTCGATCTCGGGCAGTCGCACGTAATACTCGACCGGCCGTTTGTGCTCGTCGCGGTAGAGCCCGATGTGGCCGACACGCGCCGACGGGATCAGCTTCAGCAGCCCGTCGGCCATGCCGAGCCCCGCGCGCAGCACCGGAACGACGACGAGCTTCTTGCCCGCGATGACCGGCGCGTCCATCGGCGCGAGCGGTGTCTCGATGCGGCGCGTCGTCAACGGCAGCGTGCGAGTGACTTCGTAGCCCATCAGCAGCGTGATCTCGTGCAGCAGCTCGCGGAACGTGCGCGTCGACGTGTCGCGGTCGCGCATGTGCGTGAGCTTGTGCTGGATCAGCGGGTGATCGACGATGTACAGCCTCGGGAAGCGCGTGTCCTGGCGCATGGTTCGGCTCAGCGCTCCGCCGAAGCCGGGCGCACGATGTACTGGCCGGTCTTCTCGTCCTTGACCAGCGCGAGCAGCTTGCGCTCCTGCGCATCCTCGAGCAGCCTGCCGAAGCTCTTGTAGCCGTACGCCGACTCGTTGAAGTCGGGGCGGCGCCGCTTCAGCGCCTGCTTGATCATCGACGGCCAGATCTTCTCGTCGCCGCCGCGCTCGGCGGCGAGCGCGTCGAGCGTCTCCATCACGAGGTCGAGCGCCGCGGACTTGCGGTCGTCCGCAGGCGCGGGCTCGGCGGCCTTCTCCGCGGCCCTGGCCTTTTTCTTCGGCTCGCGCGGCTCGCCTTCTTTCGCTTCCTTGCGCTTGGCCGCGCTCTTGCGCTGCGACTCGTCGGCGCGCACCAGGTCATCGTAGAAGATGAACTCGTCGCAGTTGCGCACGAGCAGGTCGGAGGTCGACGCGCGTACGCCGATGCCGATCACGATCTTGTTGTTCTCGCGCAGTTTGGACACCAGCGGCGAGAAGTCCGAGTCGCCGCTGACGATCACGAAGGTGTCGACGTGCGGCTTCGTGTAACACAGGTCGAGCGCGTCGACGACCATGCGGATGTCGGCCGAGTTCTTTCCCGATTGCCGGACATGCGGGATCTCGATCAGCTCGAAGCCGGCCTCGTGCATCGGCGCCTTGAACGACTTGTAGCGCTCCCAGTCGCAGTACGCCTTCTTGACGACGATGCTGCCCTTGACCAGGAGCTTTTCCAGCACGAGCCGGATCGCGAACTTGTCGTACTTGGCCTCGGCCACGCCGAGCGCGATGTTCTCGAAGTCGCAGAACACCGCCATGTTTTTGATTTCGGTTGGCGCGGCCATCGCGGGCTCCCTGGGATGGCGCAAGTTTAGCGGCGCGCCGCAGCAAGACGCCCGCCGCGTGCGCTCCCGCTGCCGCGCCTCGGCGGTTCATTCATGGCGCGGCGGCGCGCCGCGCCACGCAGCCGCCGCGAGCAGCACCCAGCCGGCAAGGAAGAGCGCGCCGCCCACGGGCGTGATCACGCCGAACGCGCGCATGCCGGTCAGCGCCAGCAGATACAGGCTGCCGGAGAACAGCACGGTGCCCGCGGCGAACGACCAGCCGCTCGCGGCAGCGAGCCGCCCTGGCCAGCGCATGCACGCCCACGCGACCGCGAGCAGCGCGAGCGCGTGCACGAGCTGATATCGAACGCCGACCTCGAAGATCGCGAGCAGATCGGGCGCAAGCCGCGCCTTCAGCGCGTGCGCTCCGAAAGCGCCGGCGGCCACGCCGACGAAGGCGCTCGCCGCGCCCAGGATCACGAACAAGCGGTCCATCGGTGTGCCGGGTGCCGTCCGGGCGGCTAATCTAGCCGGGTTTCATGGAGATCCCGATGCCACAAACCCGCCACGGCATCCCGCCCGAGTTTCTCGATGCCGCAGACGAGTTCGTTCAGCTTGCCAACCGGCTCAACGAACGCTATCCGCGCGACTGGGTTGCCGCGGCGATGATGTACGCGACCGCGCGCTACAACGCCTTCGTCTGGCTCACGCGCGACGATCGCCCGGATCAAGAGCTCGACGATGCCGTCGCGCACTATGCGTCCGAGTACGAAAGGATGCTGCGCGACAACGTCGACGAGCTCACGCCGCACTATCGCGCGGCCGCGAGCCGGCCCGACTGAACGGCTGTCGGCAGCTCCGCAGCGCTTGACGCGGAATAAGCGAATCACCGATCGGTCTGAGATCGGTGCGCCGTCCTTGAGCCAGGGCAAAGGCGCGTGCACGCGCCTCCCTTAACGTCGCCGCACCGATCACTCAGGCACGGAAGGACACTGCGATGAGGCGTTCGCTGTTCGCGCTGGCGGTTGCCGCTGCGCTCGTTCCGGGCATCGCGCTGGCGGATTCGACCGCGGCGGCGGTCGCGGCCACCGCTGCGCGGGAGCCCGTCAAGGCCGTGTATCACATCAACGAGATCGACAAGGCGCGCGGGCTGCTCGCCAACGTTCGCAACCATCTGCGCGCCGACCCTGACGCGCGAATCGTCGTGATCGCCAACGGCGGCGGCATCGACTTCCTGCTGCGCGACGCCGTCGACAAGTCCGGGGTGCCGTTCGCGCCCGCGCTCGAGGAGTTGTCGCGCCAGGGCGTGTCGTTCAAGGTGTGCCGCAACACGCTGACGGCACGCAAGCTGACCGACGCCGCGGTCGCCGACGAGGCTGCTGTCGTTCCGGCGGCGGTGGCCGAGATCGCGCGGCTGCAGGCGCGCGAGGGCTACGTCTACATCAAGCCGTAGCGCGTGCGAGCGCCCGCTCGGCGCTGCGGATCGGCGCGAAGCGTCCGGCGAGCGCGAACTCGGTGCGGCGCCCGGGTTCGTTCGCCGGCACCGGCGTGCCGTCCGGTCATCTCGGTGGCGAGCGTCGCTTCGGTTGGCTGGTCGACCGCGAAGCCGATGTCTTCCGGCGGCCCTTGCCTTCGAGCGGCGCGCGACAGCGCCCGTTACGGCAGGTCGCCGTGCAGCCGGCGGAACGCGATGAACTCGCGGCGCGTGCGCGGGCCGAGCGTTGTGAACGACGGATCGGGCGTGTTCAGATACTCGAGCTTGGTCTTGTGCACGCGGTCGCGCGCGAGCCTGCCGCGAATCGCGTCGGGCTTGAGCCCGTAGACGCGCGCGGCGTTCAGCCCGAAGACCTTGCGCTTGATCGCGGGCGTGAGCGCCGGATAGCCGTAGCGCTCCTGGAACTCGCGGCTGATCTCGAACGCGCGGAACGCCTGGATCTGGTCCTGCGGGCTGCCGTACCAGATCGAGTCGGTGCCCCACAGGATGTTGTCCTCGCCGAGGTGCTTCAGCAGTTTGCCGAGCAGGTGCGCCGCCTGATCCGGATCGCGCATCACAAAGCGCCAGGTGCTGCCGAGCTCGGCGTAGACGTTCTTCACGCCGTTTTCGGCGACCGAGCGGATCAACGCGTCGACGCCGAACTTCGCTTGCGGGTCGTACGGCCCTTCCTTGACGCCCGTGTCGAACCCCGAGTGATAGACGAGGAAGTTCAGCTCCGGATAACGCCTGGCCGCGCGGCCGACGTCGACACAGCTCGAAAACTCGTAACCGCGCGAGCCGAACGCCAGGCCCTTGTGCACGCAGATGTTGCGCACGCCGAGCTTGCGCGCGCGCTCGATGAAGGGCAGTCCGTAGCGTTCGTCGTCGAGAAAGAAGCCCGCGGCGCCGTCGCGCGGGCCGAACTGCGTGTAGGTCTTGAAGCCCGCGAGCGGCCAGCGCGCCGCCTGCGCGTCCATGCCTTCGAGTTCGCCCGCGAGCGTGGGCATGCAGCGGCCGTGCAACAGCAGCCGCTCGGTGCCGTCGAGCGCGTTGGCCGCGACGCGGGTGGCGCCGGCGGCATCGAAGTCGAGCGGGTTGGTATCGACGCCGCCGGGGACGTGCGACAGCACGCCCATCGCAGTATCGCTGTCGAGGAACACGTCCTTCAGCAACTGCTCGGACGAGAAGCACTCGACGTGATCCGCTTTGCCGCAGCTCGCGTTGGGAAAGCCCTTGAACGCGTTCGGGCCGGCGCGCTTGCGCCATGCGCCCTGCGGGTTCACGTGATGCAGCTGAACGTCGAAGATGAACTCGTCGCCGGCGAGCGCTTCCTGCGCGGCGGCGACTTCGAACGGCGCCTCCTTGGGCAGCGCGTAGCGGCCGCCGCGCGCACCGGCGGCGGCGAACGCGCGGTCGAACGCCGCGAGCGTGGCTGCCGCGCCGAGCAACGACACGAGATAACGCCGGCGCGGCAGGCCGAGCCGGCGTGCGGCATCGTCGACGGCCGCCTGCGCCGCGCCGCGCGCCATCCGCGCCGCGGGTGTCAGCGGCACCGGCGCGAATTCGCCGTTCGAGGTGGGGTCGAGCTTGATCGGCAGCCGCCGACCGTGCGGATCGTGGGTCGTCGTCATCGCGAACTCCTTGCGGGCCGACGCGCGCCCGTGCGGCGCGGCTTCGGGTACTGCTGCAGCTTGCCGATCCGCCGCTCGAACGGATCGAGCCGCGAAAGCCCGCGCGCCTGCGCCGGCGTGACCAGCGGCACGTGATGCAGCGCGGCCAGCTTGTCGTGGATCTCCCAGCATGCCTGCGGGTTGGTCACCCACAGCGCGGGATCGACCCGACGCAGGTCGAACGGGCGCGTATAGCCGCGCAGCGTGCGCTCGCCGCGCTTGTTGTTGTACTCGTGGAAGTACGACATCGCCAGCTCGCGCAGGCTCCGGTACACGGGATCGCGATAACGCAGCCGCACGCCGTTGGTCTTCGAGATCGCGCCCCAGAACCGGCCGCGGCGGAACAGCGCGATCACATGCGGGTAGTCGCTGTGGTCGCAGTCCAGATGCATCACGAGCGGCGGTTCGCCGTGCAGCCATAGCGCGCAGGCGGCGACGAAAGCTCCCTCGATGCAATGCGCGCGCCGCTGCCGCAGCACTTCGCGCACCGACAGCACGGTTTCGCCGTCGGGTTCGTGATTGCTCGGGATCGCGTAGACGAAGTCCTGGATGCGCGCGGGACGGTCCAGACGCGCGAGTGTGGCAAGCTCGGCGCGGGTCAGCCCGAGCCGACGCGCCAGCCGGGCGTCAGCCGCGCGCTGCTTGCCGCGTCGTGCGTCGGTTGTGCGGATCGTGGGCATGTGGTCTCGCTGTGGCGGGCTGCAGGCGCGCGTGACTCGGCGCACGGTCGGCGTCATTGTGCCCCTGCGCGCGACCTAGAATGCCGCCTCGCTGTTTTCGCTCCATTCGATGAATTTTCTCCGGCTGTGCGTGTGCGTGCTCGCGGCGGGCGGGATCGCCGCCTGCGACCGCGCAGTGAGCGTGCGCGACGAGGGTGCCGGCGCGCATCCCGCCCCGCTGATCGACGGGCTTGGCAGCACATCGTTTGCGATCACGACGAAGGCGCCCGCCGCTCAGCGCTATTTCTCGCAGGGCGTCCTCCTTGCCTGGGCTTTCGAGCACGGCGAGGCGGAGCGCTCGTTCCGCGAAGCCGTGCGGCGCGATCCGGACTGCGCGCTGTGCGAGTGGGGTGTCGCTTACGTCCTCGGGCCGAACATCAATCACCCGTATCGCGACCGCGCCGCCGAGGCGGCGGCGCACGTCCGCCGTGCGGTCGCGCTGGCAGCGCAGGCGAGCGCGCGCGAACGAGCGCTGATCGAGGCGCTCGCAGTCCGCTATGACGCCAAAGCGGCGTCCAGCGATACGCCGCCGGCCGAGACCGCGCTGTGCTCCGCGCGGCCGGGCGCGGATGCGGACCCGCTCGATGTCGCCTACGCGCAGGCGATGGCGCGCGTGGCGCGCGAGTTTCCCGACGACCCGGATATCCGCGTCCTGCACGCCGAGGCGCTGCTGCTGCTTGCCCCGTGGGCGTGGTGGCGCGCCGGCCGCCCCGCGGCGGGCACGCTGCAGGCGATCGAAGAACTGCAATCCGCGCTCGCGCTGGCGCCGAACCACACCGGCGCCAACCACTACCTGATCCACGCGCTGGAGCAGTCGCCGAGTCCGGAGCGCGCACTGCCCGCGGCGCAGCGGCTCGGAGGACTGGCACCCGACGCCGGGCATCTGGTCCACATGCCTTCGCACGTGTACATGCGCATCGGCCGCTACGCCGACGCCTCGCGCGCGAACGTCGAGGCGATCGCCGCCGACGAGCGCTTCGCCGCGCAGATTCGTGCGCAGAGCGCCGCGCCGCTGGCGCACGTGTCGCACCACCGTCACTTCTTGTGGGCCACTGCATCGATGCAAGGGCGCGGCGCGGCGGCGCTCGAAGCCGCCCGCGCGCTGGCCGCAGAGGTCGCTGCCGATGGCAAGCCGTTCGGCCGCGCGGGCAACGAGTACTTCGCCGCCCTGCCGCTGTTCGCGCTGGTGCGCTTCGCTCGCTGGGACGAGATCCTGGCCGCGCCAGCACCGAGGGGCGCATCCGCTTATCCGCGCGGCGTCTGGCACTACGCGCGCGGCATCGCGCTGGCGCGCACCGGCCGTGCGGACGACGCGCAGTCCGAACTGACCGCGCTCGCGGCGGCTGCCGACGACGCGTCGCTCGAAGAGTTGTCCTTCAAGGGGATTGATCCGCTCGAGGCCTATCTGCGGGTCGCCATCGAGTCGCTGCGCGGCGAGATCGCACTCGCACGGCGCCGGCATGCGCAGGCGCTCGCGCATCTGCGCCGCGCGGT
>JBFMFC010000103.1:0-7726 GCA_040752195.1 Pseudomonadota bacterium
GCAGCTTGAAGGCTTGCAAGCACTCGGCGACAATCAACCCGCGAGGCTCTCCGCCGTGATGAGCTGAGCACGGATCTCGGCCTTGCGAGAACCACGACTCGTACACCACGTCAAGGGACACGATCCGCGCCCGCGCCGCGTGGCCCGCAGCCGCAGCCGGGACCCCGAACGCAGGGCGCGCCTGCCGGCCCGCTGCTTTCCCCGCCCCCCAGCCCGCGCTAACGCAGCGAAGCGTCGCAGCACTCGGTGCCTTGCGCTGGTCTGTGGGCTTGAATCCCTTCGACCTCAAAGCCGGCGTGACGCTCGTGTGACGGAGCGGCTGCCATAAATCGCGCATCGCTCGTCGAGGAGAACAGCGATGCGTAAAACGCTCTCGGTCTGGCTGGCGGCGGCCGCCTTGATGCTCGGATTTGCCGGTCGCCTTGCGGCCGCCGAACTGCGCAGCGACAGCGTCGCGCTCACCACAGGAGCGGCTTCCGCTGCGGTCGATTTCACGGTCCCCGCGCCGATGCGCGTGCAAATCGATGCCGCGCTCGATGCGCCGGCGCAGGGCCTCACGCTGGTCGCAATGCCCGCATCGGCATCCGGCAGCAGCCGCGTTTCACGCGTCGAGGCCACCGGCCGCGCAATGCTCGCGATCGACATCTCGGCCGCAGACATTCAGCGCCACGGCCGGCGCTGGGTGGCCATCGTCGCCTTGCGCGGGGCGCTGAACGCGCAAGCGCCGCTGGTGACCGGGCGGGTGGTCGTTACGGATGGCGCAGCTTCGGTCGCCGTCGCGCCGCCGCCTCCACCACCTCCACCAGCTCCGACACCTCCACCTGCGCCTACGCCGCAAGCGGCGCCGCCGCCACCACTGCCTGCCGTGACGAACGTGCCGGCACCCTTGCCGCCCGCATCGGGGATCGTCGGCTATCGCCCACCGCCGCCGAACGCCAGCTCAGGCGCCCCGCCGCCTCCGAGCAGCGCTGCACCGCCCTCCACCTCGTCGGTGCCGCCGCCCGCACAAGGCGTTGCGCCTGTTCGCTCGGGCCGATATCGCGTGACGCTGCTTGGCGCCAGAGCCCAGCGAGCGACGCGCGACGAGGCGAGCGGGTTCGCGTTGATGGGTGAGAGCGACGAGGTGTTTTTTGTCGTCGACTCACTCGAAGTGACAGTGCCGTCACGCAACGCGCCGACGCGGCATGTCACCCGCACTTACGGGCGGGTCGGCGGTGGAGCAGCCCCGAGTCGCATCCGGTTCGGGAGCGCGAGCCCCGAGGGCGGCATACGGTCGGGCGATGTTCTGCCTTACCCGCAACCGTGGCAACGCAGAGAGTCCGCGACCTCCGATCGCCTGCCGCTGCTGGTTTGGGAGGGCGTTCTGATCGACGGACAGAACATCGTACTGATCGCTCCTACGATCTGGGAGGAGGATGACGGCACTTGGAAGACCGGACGCTTTCGAAACTTCTCTTCTTCACCGGAGGCAATGTCACGCCTGATGCTGGGTGACTTGCGGCCTGGCCACGAGCTGTTCAACGCGATCAATGAACTTGCGCGCACACGCGGCGCTGTCCTTCCATTGCCCGAACTCCTCAACCCGCAGGTCATACCGGCCTTCGGTTCCGGCGCGGGCAACTCTCCGACCGGGCTACTAGCAGCTATCGCTGGCCAGGAGATTGCATCGATAAAGACCGATCGTCCCATCGGGTTGGCAATGCGAAACGGCCAACAGGTCTTCATTCCTCAGGTACTGCTGCTGAACTACGCAACCGGGGAACACTTAAGCGCCACCAAACCGGCGGATCGGATACCGAAATCCTCAAACCCGTACTTTGACAGCTTGATGCGCGCGTCGCTGCCAGACGCGCGCGGAACGGTCGTGATCGGCTATCGAGACGAAGACGAGGCTGCGGGCGGCAGCTATGAGCTTTACTTGCAGGTCGAACGAGTCCAGTGAGAGAGGAGCGGCACATGCATCGCGGCACAGGCTATCGAGCACGTACGCTCGTCGCGGCTGGCGCTTGGCTCGCGGCTGTTGCCTTCACAGGTGACATCGCGCGTGCACAACAGCCCGCGCAAGTGGATGACTCTCCCTCCGCGCGCGAGTTGCGCAAGCTGCCGCGCAAGGCGGGCGAGCGGCCGGTGGTGACGATCTACGAGTTCCGAAGTGCCGTGCCCGAGATCCAGGTCGGCGCCGCGCAGGAGATGTTCGTCACTGCCCTGGTGCGCTCCGGGGCCTTTGCCGTGGCCGAGCGCCAGCGGCTGGCCGAAGGTTTGATGCGCGAGCGGCAGTTGGCGCAGCAAGGCGTGACCGCGGGCGGTTCCATTGGGCAGGTAGCGGCCGCCCGCTACGTCTTCGAAGTGGTGGTGTCAGAGGCCAATGCCGGCGAAAGCGAAAGCGCGCATGGCGTAGACATCGGCGGCATGCGGGTGCAGACCGCGAGTGCCAAAGACGGTATCGGGCTGGATGTGCGCATCGTGGACGCCGCAACCGGCACCGTCGTGGATGCCGTCAATGTGGTGAAGAAAGTCGAAGCGGCAAGCACGAGCGTAAGCGGCGTGGGCAACTTGCTCTCCTCGCTGATGGCGCGGCAAGGCCGCAGCCTGCCGGTGCCGGTGGACGCGCAGACGCGCTCCAGTCGCAAGGAAGGTGTGGATCGTGCGTTGCGTTCGTGCATTGAGGTCGCCGTAGCGGAGATCGCACGGCGGTTGAATGCGGAGTAGACGATGCATGGCGCTACGATCGCGCTGGTCGCACTGGCGCTGGCAGTGGCCGCCGCGCAGTCGCGCGGCGAGCCCCACGGCTGGGGCTCGGAGCCGCAGCAGATCGAAGGCGCCGACATCGTCTTTGTCGACGAGCCTGCACTGGTGCAGACGCACTACCGGCCTGCCGGTGGGCCGCTCAGTCGTTACACCAGTCGCTCGGGCGCGTGGTACGTGCCCGTGTTCGTGCCGCTGGCGCCGGGTTGGCCGGTGCAGCTATGGGTTTGGCAGCGCGCACGCACGCACGAGGTTCGGCTGCTGGCGCTGGACCGCGCGCCGCTCGACGAGCCCACCGCCGCGGTGCCGCTGCCCGCGCTGCGCGGTCAAGGACGGGCGCGCGCACCGTGGGTGTCTGCGCCTTTCGCGATCTCATCCGCAACCGACGGCGATGGCGCGTTTGTGCTGATCGAACAGTGGAGTGCGAGCGGCGAGCGCCCTGGGCCGATCTGGGTGCAGGTGCGCTCGCGGCTGATCTTGGAGCCGACCGGCGCGCCGTGGTGGTCGAGCCGCACTGAAAAACCGGGGTCGGAGCTCGCACCGGCGCCTCCGCCGAGTCCGTTGCAGGACGCGCGCGACGCCCGCGCGGTGGTGGCGTTGCCGTTCAAGCGGCGCTTCGGCTTGGTACCGCAGTTCACGCCGTGGGCCGATCCCTGGGTGCTGCGATGAGATGTCGGTCACTTGAGGAGGGAAAGCCAATGACGTGGGCTCGATGGGTGCCGTCGATCGCGCCAATTCGCTGCTGGGCGGTGTTCGCGTTGGCTGGCGTTGCATGTTCGTTGAGTCTTGACACGCTGTGCGCACAGACGCTGTTGCCCCGTCCGGCCGAACCCTTGCGGAAGGTGGAGCCGCAATCGCCAGCCCTTGAGTACAAGGCTGTGCAGGACCGATCGCAGCGGCTGCGATCGAGATCGCGGCCAGCGGCTGGGCAGGGCCAGGCGATCACGGTCACATGTCCGCCGAACGCGTCGCCTTACGCCGTCTCGACCGACGCGCAATCGAGCGGCTGGACGATTGGCACCACGTGGTCGCCTTTTTTGGACGTCAGCGTCGCCAATCCGGCGAGTCTCAACGCGGGTGCAGTGGTCAACTGCGTTTACGGACACAAGAGAGGCACCATCAGCGATTCCATGCCGATGTTTAAGCTCTCTAAGAACGTTGGCGCAGGAATCAATGCGGCTACGTGCTCGATCAACGGCGACACGGCCACGTGTGCCGGCGGCAAGACGCTACGTTGCCCTCCGCCTCGTTCGCATATCGGCGCGGATCACGTTCAAGGCTGGACTATCCAGACCGGCTGGCCCTCAGGATTCATGCATGCGACGGTCACGGATCCCGCGTCGACTAATGCGGGAGCCGTCGTGAGCTGCTTCTACGGACCGATCGACATCAGGATGACACCGACGGTGGTGTTCACCCTTAGACGCAACTTCGGTCCCGGGATCGAGGCCGGCATGTGCGCAGTGGACGTGGCCACCCGCACGGCGACGTGCAAGCGGTGAAATGCAGGGGCTTGAGCCAGACTCGATCATGCGGGCCATGATGTGGCGTGCAGCGGCTGCCGCGTGCTTCCTGGCCGTCCTGACGGCACCTGCGGTCGCTGCGCAATCGATGGATATCCGAACGCCGCACCTACCGCCCCGCGCAAGCGCGACGCAAATTCCCGGCACGACTCAGCCTGGAGACGGCGGCTCGCCAAGTTCCGCGCATCACCCGGGCTACGGGCAACAGCCGGGCTATGGGCAGCAGCCTTCGTACAACGGCGCACCGCAAGCGGGGTTTGGCAACCACAGCGGTATTGCGATCGCCTCGCCCATGCAGCAGCGGCGCGGTCTAGCGCAGCAAGGGCCTTATGGCGGCGCAAGCGGTCAGCCACCGGTGGCGATGGTCGCCTCTCCGAGTAGCTCCAGCGGCAACTGCCGCGCGCAACCATCGCCGGACCGTCAGACGCTGAGCCTCATCGGCGCCGACGGGTTGCCTCGCAAGCACGTCCCCCTTGGGGAATTCCGCGTGCAAAGCGTGGTGCATGCGCAGGACGGCGCCTGGGCGGTGGCGCTCACCAAGCTGCGCGGCGAGAGTCAGTATGCGGCGATCACGCTAGACCTGGCCCGCTGCGAGAGCGGCAACACCGTGACATTGCCCGCCGCCGGTGAGGACGTGCGCTTCGAGGCCGATACCGCCATCGTGCGCCTGGCGCAAGGCGAACACCGCGTGCCATTGAGATCGGGTGTCGTGCGATGAAGCGTTTGCTGGCGCAGGCAATGCTCGCGGCCGCGCTGCTGACTGCGGCCTCGGCGCATGCGCAAGCACAGGTGCAGGTCAGTGCGCCTGCCAACTGGAGCCGCACGCAGGACGGCGACACGGTGATCTACACGCCGGCCGCGGAGCCGGCGGGCACGGCGCAACTGCTGCTGCTCGCACCGAAGCCCGCCTCCGGCGATTTCTATCAGCAGTTCGAAGCCGAGCGCGCGCAGCTTGAACAGTACTGGGGCCTGCGTGCGCCGGCACCGGTGGATCCGCAGAGCGGACAGAGCGCCGAAGGTCCGTGGGCTGCGCACTTCGCCAGCTACGACAGCGACGGCGGCGCGCGCTACATGAGCTTCCTTGCTCGCGCCCTCCGCGGTCAGTTTGTGCTGCTGGTGTTCGTGGCGGCGACGCACGAGGCGTTCAACCGCGTGGCGCCGCAGGCCACCGAGCTGTTCAAGACGGTGCGGGTGGCGACACCGTAACGGCGCACGTGAACTGCGAGGCGGCGAGCGAATGTCGGGACTGGCGTCGGCGCACTTGTGCGACTCGAGTGGCGTTTACTGAAGGAGGCGAGAAGTGAAACTTGCGGGGAACCGTTGGATGGCCGCGTTAGTCGTGGGTGGCGTGAGCGCGCTCGGCGCGCAGGCGACGTTCGCGCAGTTGCTGCTGGCGCCGCGCGAGCGCGCGGTGCAGAAACCGCTCGCGCCGAGCCAAGCTACACCATCGGCGGTGCAGCTGCCGTCGTCGCAACCGCGCGGATTCGAACTCGTGCCGGGGCAGCAGATGAGCTTTGGCATGCCGATTGGCCAGGCGGGCCCGGTGTCGGCGGAGCTCGATGTGCAGGGTGAATCGATCAGCGTCTGGATCGAAAAACCGGACGGCAAGCGCGTCGGCGAGCGCCCGCTGATCGGGCGCGCGATGTTGCAGGCGCAGGCGACCGAGGCTGACCTCAAGGCCGGTCCGCTGTGGAAACTGGTGCTCAAGGCGCCAGCGAAAGCGGCTGACGGACTGCAACTCGCGAAGCCCGTAGCGCGCGGCAATGTGAAGCTCTCGCATCCGGGGCCCGACCTAGGCCGCCTGCAGACGACGCGTATGGCCAAGGGGGCGGACGCCGGCAGGCCGCAAGATGTGCTTCCGCTCGTTCAACAGGAGCAGGCAGCGATCAACGCCCGAGAAGCGCAGGTGCGCCAGTCGCGACAGCAAGACGACTTGCAGAAAGCGCTGGCCGCGCTGCGCTCCGGTGCGCCGCTTCAGAAGGTCGAGGGCGGCCCCGCCGCGCCAGAGCCCGCGCAGGCCAGCGGCGGCGCGCTGCTCGCGAAACAGTTGCCTCCAAGGGGCCCAGCGGCAGGATCGATCTCACCAGTGGGGGCTACGGGAACGGCTGTGCAAGGCGTGGTCGCGAGCAACGCGCCGCCGCGACTCACCGTCAATCCCAGCCGAGGCAGCCCGGGCGATGTCGTGACGATCGAAGGCAGCGGATTTGGCGCGCAGCCAGGCACGGTGCAGTTCACCGTGGCACCGGGGCGCACGATCCCCGCACCGATCGTTCTGTGGAGCGACACCGGTGTCGTCGTTCGCGTGCCCGATGTAGACGGTGTCGTGTCCGCCTACCACGGGCCGCTGTCGGTATCGCCCACGAAGGGGACAGCGCGCAGCGCAAGCTTCGAGTTCGTGCCGGCGACCGAGGTGCGATTGATCGTTCCGACGCTCGAGCAGATGCGCCTCGACGGGCCTAGCAGCATCGGCAGCAACGTGTGTCATCCGTCCTGCGCTTGGGGCTTCAATCTCGAGTACTTGTTGTTTGGCCAGCGCGGACAGGACGTCTTCTTCCCCGACACGCAGCTGCGAAACGGTTGGCGTGTCGAAGGCGTCGGGCTGAGGCATCGCGATCCGTACGGCCATCTGAAGGTTGGCATCCAGGTCCAAGGCAACGCCGACGCAGCGATGCTGGAGAGTCGCGTGGGCACCGATTCACCATTCCTGCGTGTGGGCTGGTGGCGGGACGCGGGCGACTCCCAGGTCAACTATTGGCCCTTCATTCAGATACGCGGCCCGAAGGGCACGCCGCACTTCTGAGCGCCCGCTGCGGTGCCGCTTCGTAGGGCGCGTGCGGCTGTGCGCCGCTCGCGCCATCGGCGGCGCTTGCGCCCGACCGGCTCGCTGCGCAGTCGCGCACGACGCATTCCCCGCTTTCGCTGACCCGGGTCGATTCGAAGGGCGCGGTCGTCGAAGCCTTTATGCGCGCGCCGGCGCGCGGCGAGCCTCGCGCGTGCACCGAACCCCGCGCTCGCGCGCCTGGCGCGCATGCCGCCGGAGCCGCCAACGATGGCGAACAGGTGCCGTTCGTAGCCTTGCATCGCATGTCCTCGGATGGGCGCGGGCCGATGTGCGCACGCGGACGCCTCACGGCGGCTGCGGCTGCGTGCTTAAATCCCTTTCGCTGCCCGCGCGATAGCCCGCCTCTCCATGCTGCGCTCCGAACCCGACCATCTCGTCGTCGCCTGCGCCGATCTCGAGCAGGGTTCGATGTGGGCGGCCGAGACGCTCGGCGCCGAGCCGCAGCCCGGTGGAAAGCACGCGACGATGGGCACGCACAACCGGCTGCTGAAGCTCGGCCCGCGCGTGTATCTGGAGCTGCTCGCGATCGATCCGCACGCCGCGCCGCCGGCGCACCCGCGCTGGTTTTCGCTCGACGATCCCGCCATACAGGCGCGCGCCGCGCGTTCGCCTTTTC
>JBFMFC010000104.1:0-7644 GCA_040752195.1 Pseudomonadota bacterium
CTCACCTACGTCGGCGAACTCGGCTGGGAGCTGTACGTGCCGGTGGAGTTCGCGGTCGGCGTCTACGAGCGGCTGCACGAAGCGGGGCGCGATCTGGGGCTGGCCGACGCCGGCTACTACGCGATCGAGTCGCTGCGGCTGGAGAAGGGCTACCGCGCGTGGGGGCGCGAACTGACGCCGGACGTCAACCCGTTCGAAGCGGGGCTGGCGTTTGCCGTCAAGCTCGACAAGGGCGAGTTTCGCGGGCGCGAAGCGCTCGTCCGCATCGCGAGCGATGGCGTCAAGCGCCGCATCGTCTCGCTCGTCGTCGACGCGCCGCACACCGACCTGTGGGGCAACGAGCTCGTGCTGCGCGACGGCGCGCCGGTCGGGTTCGTCACCAGCGCCGCGTTCGGCCACACGGTCGGCAAGCCGGTCGCGCTGGGGTTGATCACCAACACGAGCGGCGCAGCGGACAAGGCTTGGATCGAGTCCGGCCAGTACGAGGTCGATCTCGCGGGCGAGCGTTTCTCGGCTCGAGTGTCGCTGAAGCCGCCGCTGGATTCGAGCGCGGCGCGCGTGTGAGGCCACCCCGGCTCAGGCCGGGCCCCAATCTGCAGCGCTCGAAACGTGGACCCCCGGCCTGCGCCGGGACCGAGACAGCGCGCGTTACGCTTCGCCCCCGCAGAACGACAACACCTCGTGAACCCGCACGCCGCACATCTGTGGAAAGCGCCCGCCTGGGCGCTGTCGTTGCTGCTCGCATGCCTGGGCATGCTCGGGCCGTTCGCGGTCGACACTTACCTGCCGGCTTTCGCCGGCATCCGCGTCTCGCTCGGCGCCACGCCGCTCGAGATGCAACAGACGCTTTCGGCGTACCTGTTCGGATTCGCGGCGATGAACCTGTTTCACGGCGCGCTCGCCGACAGTTTCGGCCGGCGGCCGGTGATCCTGTGGGGGGTGGCCGCGTTCACGGTGGCGTCCGTCGGCTGCGCGCTCGCGCAGACGATCGGCGAGCTCGTGTTCTTTCGCGCGATGCAGGGGTTCGCGACCGGTGCGGGAATCGTCGTGTCGCGCGCGGTGATTCGCGACATGTTTCCGCCGGCGCAGGCGCAGCGCGTGATGTCGCAGGTGACGATCTTCTTCGGTGTGGCGCCCGCGATCGCGCCGATCATCGGCGGGCTGCTGTTCGAGTACGTCGGCTGGCGCGCGGTGTTCTGGTTCCTGGCGCTGGTGGGACTCGCGCTGTGGATCGCCAACTGGCGCGCGCTGCCCGAAACACTGCACGCGAAGGATGCGCAGCCGTTCAACGTGCGCAACCTGTTCCGCGGCTACGCGCAACTGCTGGGACACCGCGACTTCATGCTGCTCGCACTCGCCAGCGGCGTGCCGTTCAACGGCATGTTCCTGTACGTGCTGTCGGCGCCGGCGTTTCTCGGCGAGCTGCTGCATCTGAAACCGACACAGTTCTTCTGGTTCTTCGGCATCACGATCAGCGGAATCATGGGCGGGGCCTTCGTGTCGGGCCGGCTGGCCGGCCGGATCGGGCCGCGCAGGCAGATCCGCTACGGCTTCACGATCATGGTCGTCGTGTCGCTCGTCAACGTGACGGCCAACGCACTGTTCGTCGCGCAGCCGTGGTGGGCACTGCCGCTGGTCGGGCTGTTCGCGTTCGGCTGGTCGCTGATGGTGCCCGTGGTGACGTTGCTGGTGCTGGATCTCGTGCCCGAGCGGCGCGGGCTGGCCTCGTCGCTGCAGGCGGTCGTCGGCAGCACCGCCAACGGCGTCGTCGCCGGGCTGCTGGCGCCGCTCGTGATGCACTCGACGATCGAGCTGGCCGTCGCCTCCTTCGCACTGATGTGCATCGGCCTTGCGTCATGGCAGATCGTCAAGCGACGCGTCGGCGCGGCGTGACCGGCGGCTGCGGCTCGTGCCGGGCCGACGACTGCAGGCACAATCCGCGCCGCAAGAACGCCCGCGCTCTTACGAGGAGCCGCGGGCATCCACACGAACCCTGAACCACAGGAGAACGACTGTGCTGATCGGCGTCCCCAAGGAAATCAAGGTCCATGAATACCGCGTCGGCATGACGCCGAGCGCCGTGCGCGAGGCGGTGTCGCACGGGCACGGCGTCATCGTCGAGACGCAGGCCGGCGCGGGCATCGGCGCCACCGACGACGATTACCGCAGGGCCGGCGCAGAAGTCGTCGCGACCGCGGCGGAGGTCTTCGCTCGCGCCGAGCTGATCGTCAAGGTCAAGGAGCCGCAGGCGGCCGAGCGCAAGCTGCTGCGCGAAGGCCAGGTGCTGTTCACCTATCTGCATCTGGCGCCCGACCCCGAGCAGGCGAAGGATCTGATCGCCAGCGGCGCGATCTGCATCGCGTACGAAACGGTCACTTCGCCGTCCGGCGGGCTGCCGCTGCTCGCGCCGATGAGCGAAGTCGCCGGGCGCCTGGCGGTGCAGGCGGGTGCCCGGTGTCTGGAGAAGTCCGCCGGCGGCATGGGCACGCTGTTGGGCGGCGTGCCGGGCGTGGCGCCGGCGCGCGTGGCGATCCTGGGCGCGGGTGTGGTCGGTACCCATGCCGCGCAGATGGCGGTGGGGGCGGGCGCGCAGGTGGTGGTGATCGACAAGAGCGCGGACGCGCTGCGGCGGATCGACGCGATGTTCCACGGCCGCGCGATGACGATCTTCTCCAACCAGGACAACATCGAGCGCGAGGTGCTGCGCGCCGATCTGGTGATCTCCGGCGTGCTGATTCCCGGCGCGGCGGCGCCCAGGCTGATCACGCGACCGATGTTGTCGAGGATGAAACCCGGCTCGGTGATCGTCGACGTGGCGATCGACCAGGGTGGCAGCGTGGAGACGAGCCGCCCCACCACGCACGCCGAGCCCACGTACGTCATCGACGGCGTCGTCCACTACATGGTCGCCAACATGCCGGGGGCGGTGCCGCGCACCAGCACCTATGCGCTCGCCAACGCCACATTGCCCTTCACGCTCGCGCTAGCGGACAAGGGCTGGCGCCGCGCGCTCGCCGAGGACCCGCACCTGAAGAACGGCCTGAACGTCGCCGCGGGCAAGATCACCCACAAAGCGGTCGCGAAGGCGTTGAACCTGCCCTACACGCCGGCCGATGCGGTGATCGTCTAGGCGGTACGGTTCCGATCCCCAGCGCAACGGGCAATCGCGCGCGCTGCTGCGATTGCGTGGCGCGCGCCGGCCGCGGACGAGGCCAATCCTCGGCGAGGCGGCCGGCGCGAACGGCTACCAGCGCAGCAGCGCGGCCATCCCGCGAAACTCGCGCAGCAGCCGCTGCTCGGGTTCGCCGCGAACGAACTCCACGCGCGCGCCATAGTCGCGCGCGAGCTGCCAGACGTGTTTGCGCAGCGGGACCTCGACCGGCTGCGCGCAGACGCTCTGCGCCGTCTGCCGCGACCCGGCGAAGAAGTCGTCGTCGGGGCAGTGCCAGAGCGTGCCTTCGACCGACCACGGAAGCACCAGCACCTCGACCCGCCCCATCTGCAGCGCGTCGAGCACGGGATCGAACCCCCAGATGCCCGGCTGTGCGGCGATCCGGTCGAGCAAAGCGGACTCGGCGGCGCGCTCCGCCTGCTGCAGCGACGGCAGCACGAAGTCGAACAGTCCGCGCGGCGTCGTCTGCGCCGCTTCTGCGGGAAGCGGCAGGCGTGCCGTCACGCGCGTGCGAAGCCCGCGGTCGAGGTAGCCCTCGAAGTGGCTGACCTGCCAAGGCATGCCGACCAGCACCAGCCGCTCGGTGTCGGCGGCCGCCCGCTGCACCAGACGCGCCAGCCGCGTATACAGCTTGTGCAACCAGGTCGAAACCTTGGCGGCGGCGCGATCCTTGGGCGAGAGCTTGTCGAACTTGCCGCCCGCCTTCAGGCGCGCCTCGCTGACGTTCTCGATGCGCTGCGCCGCCTCCTGCAGCGTCTTCCAGTCGGGCGCGGAGATTTCAGCGAACGCGGTCGTGTCCTCCTCGACCTCGTCGAGGAACGCGTGATAAAAGCGCCAGCGCGCGCCCGCGAGCAGCAGGATGCCGACGCGCGGGTACTCGTCGGCCGCGTACAGCAGCGGCGTCAGGTACGGCTCGCCCCAGTGCGACTCGACGCGCCCGTGCGCGAGGTCGACCACCGGCAGCTCGACCTGCAAGTCCACGCGCCGCACCTCGAGGCGGCCTTGTCTGCCGCGCGCCGCAAACAGCGCCAGCGTCCGGGCGGCGGGCCGTTCTTCGTCGAGCAGCGCCATCACCGCGTCGTACAGCGGCGTGTCGCGCTTGCCCTCGCGGTCGCGGATCTCGGGCAGATCGCGGATCGCGTTCTTGACCCGCGTCACCCAAGCGTTGCGCGCATTCTCCGGCTTGGCCGGATCGACGTCGGCGTACACGGACAGCACCGGGTTGTCGCTGTCGCCGTACAGCGACCGGATGTCCTCGATCAATCGTTCGATCAGCATGTTGCGTTCCTCCAGACGATGCTTCTACCGCGCGGCGGTATCGGACACCGCGGCGAACGCATCGGCCTGCGCGGCGCCGACGCCGGCATCGCACAGGCGCGCGGCGAGGTATGCGCGCGCCTGCTCGAGCCATCCGGCCGCGGTCCGTTCCTCGACCTCGAGCACCGCCGCGATCGACGCCACACCCATTCCCTCGACCTTCGCGAGCAGGAACGCGCGTCGCCACGCCGTGGGCAGATCCTTCAGGAGCTGCCACGCGTACGCGCGCGTGCCCGCGCGCTCGGCCGCGCCGCGCTCGAGCTCGCCGGCCGCTACCGCGGTGACGTCGACGGTCTCGTCGGGCAGCACGTCGGCCAGCGTCACGATGTCGTCCGGCTGGTAGTACTCGTAGAACGCTTCCTCGACCATGGCTTCGGCCTGATCGATCGCATCGCCGGGCACGGGCTGGTCCAGCGACACCGCTTCGCCGAACTGACGGCTCGCCGCGACTTCGCGGTCGATCGCCCGGAACGCGTTGCGCAGCAGCACCTGCCAGGCCTGCTCGCTCGAACGGCCTGTGTTCCATGCGGCCGTGGTCGCCGCCAGCGCCTCGTCGACGATGTCGTCGACCGTCGGATACTCGGCCGGCAGATCGCCGACGGCGCGCAGGTAAGCGATCTCGCGCTCGACCAGCTTCCTGAGCCGATCGGCCAGCGCGCCGAGCGTGTCCTCGGCTTCGCGCCGCGCGGTCTCGGGCAGCGCGGCGATGGACGCCTTGAGTTCACGCAGGCGCTCACGGCGCGATTTGCGCTTGAAATGGTCTTGCGCGCGGAGCCTGGCGAAGTGGCGCTTGATTTCACGCGCGATCTTGCGCGCGCCATCCTTGACGGCCGCCTCCGGATCGGTGCCCTGCCCGTGCATCGCGACGACCTTGCGGCCGGGCAGATGCATTTGCATCGACGCGTCCCATCCGTCGTTGCGGCTGCGCGCGAGCGCGACGTGAAGCACGCTGTTCTGCGCGGTGCGCTCGCCCAGCAGCGGTTCGATCTCGCCGTCGGCGATCGCTTCGATACGCCGCGCGATTTCACCGTTGCTTCGCGACAATCCCTCTGCCCTGAGCAGTCTGATTCTCATTGTTCCGCCCCCCTGCTCGCCCAGGCCGTCGGCGCCACCACGCAGAGCGCGCCGGCGCCAACGTCGCCGGGCAGTCTGTTCGTTAGCTCAGGACGGCTTGCGGCTTTTTCAAGGCGCACGGGACCGAACGCCCCCTCAGGCCGGCGCGTCGAGAAAGCGCCGCCGCGGCCACTTGGCAGCGGGCCGCGATCTCCGCCACACTCTGCGCCGGCGGCCGCAGTGCCGACACACCGTCCAATCTGCCGCGAGGAGCGCATTGCCATGGGGATGCAGACCAAGTTCCTGCTCGATGAAAGCCGGATTCCGAAGGCCTGGTACAACATCCAGGCCGACCTGCCGAAGCCGCTGCCGCCGGTGCTGCACCCGGGCACGCTCAAGCCGATCGGCCCCGACGACCTGGCGCCGCTGTTCCCGATGGCGCTGATCGCGCAGGAGGTTTCGACCGAGCGCGAGATCGAGATCCCCGAGCCGGTGCGCGACGTGTATCGCCTGTGGCGGCCGAGCCCGCTCTATCGCGCGCACGGGCTGGAGAAAGCGCTCGGCACGCCGGCGCGCATCTTCTACAAGTACGAGGGCGTGAGCCCCGCCGGCAGCCACAAGCCGAACACCGCCGTGCCGCAGGCGTTCTACAACAAGGAAGCCGGCGTGAAGCGGCTGACGACCGAGACCGGCGCGGGCCAGTGGGGCACGGCGCTCGCCTTTGCCGGCGCGCTGTTCGGGCTCGAGGTCACGATCTTCCAGGTGCGCGTCTCGTACGATCAGAAACCGTACCGGCGCGCGGTGATGCAGACCTACGGCGCGCGCTGCGTGCCGTCGCCATCGAACGAAACCGAGTACGGCCGCAGCGTGCTCGCCAAGCAGCCCGATCACCCGGGCAGCCTCGGCATCGCGATTTCCGAGGCGGTCGAGGTCGCCGCGCAACGCGCCGACACCAAGTACGCGCTCGGCTCGGTGCTCAACCACGTGCTGATGCACCAGACCGTCATCGGCCTCGAGGCCATGGAGCAGATGCGAATGGCCGACGCGTGGCCCGACGTGGTGGTCGGCTGCACCGGCGGCGGCAGCAACTTCGCCGGCATCGCCTTTCCGTTCATCGGCCACGGGCTGCGCGGCGGCGCCAAGCCGCGCATCGTCGCGGTCGAGCCTGCGGCGTGCCCGTCGCTGACGCGCGGCAAGTACGCGTACGACTTCGGCGACACGGCGCACCTGACGCCGCTCGTCAAGATGCACACGCTCGGCAGCACCTTCACGCCGCCGCCGTTTCACGCCGGCGGCCTGCGTTACCACGGCATGGCGCCGCTGGTGTCGCATCTGGCCGCGCTCGGGCTGATCGAGCCGACCGCGTACACGCAAACGGAGTGTTTCTCCGCCGGTGTGGCGTTCGCCCGCGCCGAAGGCATCGTCCCCGCGCCGGAGGCCAACCACGCGGTCAAGGGCGCGATCGAAGAGGCGTTGCGCTGCAAGCGCGAGGGCCGCGCCGAGACGATCCTGTTCAACCTGTGCGGACACGGCCACTTCGACATGGCCGCGTACGAGAAGTACTTCGCCGGCGAGCTGAAGGACGAGCAATACGACGAGAAGGAACTCGCGATGGCCCTGGCGGGGCTGCCAAGCGTGCCGGAGCCGGCCTGACGCGGCGCTGCAATCGCTGCGGCCGGCGATCGGTGGCGGTTCGCCGCGCATCGAGAGCGGCAAGCTTCGAGCCCAGCCCGGCCGGGGGGCGCGACCGCCACGAATCGGATCGGGTAAGATCGCGCCCTCGCGCGGGAACCCCTTGGGATTCCGCGTGTGCACATGGGACCCATGTGCAGCGGTTGTGCGCAAGTCAGCATTGCCAAGTGACTGATTTGACGAAGGCCAAGTAGCTCAGTCGGTAGAGCAGAGGACTGACAGCTTGGCCGCAGGACAAGCTGCGTCGAAGGCTCACTTCGGCGCAGCCGAAGTGAAGCAACGCGAAAGCGTTGCGGCCGGAGACAAAATCCTTGTCCTCCGGTGCAGTACGGAAGGCCAAGTAGCTCAGTTGGTAGAGCAGAGGACTGAAAATCCTTGTGTCGGTGGTTCGATTCCGCCCTTGGCCACCA
>JBFMFC010000105.1:0-4604 GCA_040752195.1 Pseudomonadota bacterium
TGCATCAGCGAACGCTCGCGGCCCACGCCGCGGCGGTCGATGAACATCCTGAGGAACTCCTCGGCCGGCATCGGCCGCGCGAAGAGATAGCCCTGCGCGGTATCGCAGCCCAGATGCTGCATCCAGGTCTGCTGCGCCTGGGTCTCGATGCCTTCGGCGGTGACGCTGATGCCGAGCGAACGCGCCATTTCGATCACCGCCTTGACGATCGTCAGCGTGCGCGCATCGCGCATGCACTCGACGGTGAAGCTGCGGTCGATCTTCAGGCGATGGATCGGCAGATCGCGCAGGTGCGACAGCGACGAGAAGCCGACGCCGAAGTCGTCGAGCGCGAGCTTCACGCCCGCGTTGCGCAGTCGGATCAGGTTCTCGCGCGACACCGCCGAGGTGTCGAGCAGCCCGGTCTCGGTGACCTCGACCTCGACCTCGCTCGGTGCGACTTCGAACTCGACGAGCGTCTCGAGCAGGCTCTCGACGCAACCCAGTTGCCGGAGCTGCACGCCCGACATGTTGATGGCGAGCGGCGGAACGTCGAGTCCGAGCTGGCGCCACACCTGCCGCGCGCGGCACGCCTCGCGCAACACCCAGTCGCCCAGCCCGATGATCAGGCCGCTTTCCTCGGCGATCGGGATGAATTCCGCCGGCGAGATGTCGCCCAGCTCGACATCCTTCCAGCGGATCAGCGCCTCGGCGCCGATCATCTTGCCATCGGCGAGCGAAACGAGCGGCTGGTAAAACAGCTTGAAGTCGCGTGCCTCGACCGCCTTGCGCAGCCGCTGCTCCAGCCGCAGCCGCAGATCGACGCGGCGCGCGACCGCGGGCGTGAAGAACGAATAGGTACGGCGACCGCTCTCCTTGGCCTGGTACATCGCCGCGTCGGCTGCGTTCAGCAGCGAGTCGATGTCAGCGCCGTCCTGCGGGAAGAATGCGATGCCGACCGACGGCGTCACACTCACCTCCATCCCGAGCACGCGCGCAGGCTCCGAGATCGCCTTGATCAGCGCCTGCGCCGTTTCGGTCGCGGCCTCGGGGCGCGGAACGTCGGTGAGCAGAATGACCATCTCGTCACCGCCGCGCCGGCCGAGCAGGTTCGGTTCGGCGACGATCGAACGCATGCGCCCGGCGACGATCGACAGCATCTGGTCGCCGACGCGATGCCCGTAGCCGTTGTTCAGCAAGCGGAAGTTGTCGAGGTCGACGAACAGCAGTGCGCACCGGCGCCCTTCGGCGTACGCCTTGGCGAGCACGCGGCTGGCCCGTTCGTCGAACGTCTGGCGGTTCGGCAGTTGCGTCAGCGGATCGACGGTGGCGAGCCGCTCGATGCGCTCCTGCGCGCGCACCTGCTCGGTGATGTTCTTGCCGACGCCGCGGTAGCCGCGAAACTCGCCCTTGTCGTCGAAGATCGGGTCGCCGCTGCTGATGTGATACACGACGCTGCCGTCGGCCTTCATGTACCGCAGCATCAGGTCGCGGAAGGGTTTGCGCGCCTCGAGGGTGGCGCGGTGTTCGTCCCACGTCGCCGGCTGGATCAGCTCGCCGGGAAGTTCCCAGCGCTGCTTGCCGATGACTTCGTCGTCGGTCAGATCGAAGGCGCCGTGCGCGCCGCGCCGGATCGACGTGAAGCGCAGCGACGCATCCATCTCCCAGAACCAGTCCGACGACAGCTCGGTCAGCGCGCGGAAGCGCGCCTCGCTGTCCGTCAACTGCGCGATCAGCGCTTCGCGCTCGGTCACGTCCCACACCAGCCCGCGAAAGCCGACGAAGGTCGCGCCGTCGAACATCGGCTCGGCCGAAACCTCGAAATAGCCGGGCCGGCCGCGCATGTCGCGCTTCAGGCGGAAAGGCACGCGCCTGAACGCCTCGCGCCTTTCGAGGTGGCGCGACAGCGCCGGCCAGTCGACGTCGACGTTCGGATGGTTCACGAACTCGGCAACGGACGCGCCGAGCAGCACGTCCTGCAGCGGTTCGACCAGTTCGGGCGGCCCCTTGACGAGCGCGAAGCGCAACGCTTCGTCGGTCTCCCAGTACCACTCCGTGGCCAGCTTGGTCAGCGCGCGGAAGCGTTCCTCGCTGTGCCGCAGGGCGATGATGGTCGCCTCGCTGTCGGTCACGTCGCGGCCTGCGCCGTAGTACCCGATGAACGCACCGTCGTCGTCGAAGATCGGTTTGCCAGCCACCGCGATCCACACCGGCGTGCCGTCGCCGCGCGCGGCGCGGAAGCGGAACCAAGGAAACGGCTGGCGTGCCTCGATGCACTGCCGGCATGCGGCCAGTTCGCCCGGGTCGGCCTGGAAACCCGGCAGTTCGGCGTACCTGCGCCCGAGCAGTGCCTCGCGTGGATAGCCGAGACGCTCCTCCATCGTTGGCGAGAACTCGACCAAGCGGCCGTCGGCGTCCTGCCGCCAGTACCAGTCGTAGCTCAGCTCCGCCAGATCGTCCATCACCTTGTGCCGCTTGCGCAGCTCGAGGTCGAGCAGCCGCTGCTCGCTGATGTCGAGCCGGAAACTGACGATGCTGCCATCGGCGCCGCGAGCATCGGTCATCATCAGCCAGCGGTCCTTGTGGTGCCGGACGAGTTCGGTGACGCGGCCGCCGCGCCTGCGCCGCATCGCATCGGCGACGAATTGCTCGACCGAGCGGCCGCCGATTACCTCGGCGGGCGCGAGCGGGTAGTAGATCCGCAGCAGCCGTTCGTAGTGGGCGCCGGCCACCAAGTGTTCCCGGATCTCCGGGTAGATCGCGCGGAAGGCTTCGTTGCACTCGATCAGGCGGTCCGCGCCGTCCCACACCGCCAGCCCGACGTTCATCGAGGACAGCGCTTCGTCGATGCGTTCGACGTGGCTGCGCGCCCGCTTCCGAGCCGCCGCCACAGCCGCGCCCCACACGACGAGCGCGATCGCAAGCAGCACGAGCAGCGCTTGGTGCGCGATGCGCTCGACCGCATCGACCCGCAGTCCGAGCGCGTGGGCGAGCGACTCCGGCGCAAAACCGCGCACGAGTTCGACGAGCAGCACCGCGCCCAGGATGGCCCCGAGCGCAACGATGCCTACGCCCGGTCCGCGCGGTAGCCGCGCGGTGACGGCACGAAACGCCGACCGCGGGCTGCGCGTCGGCGCGGCCTCGGCGGCTGCGCCCGGCCCGTTATGGGTCGCCGGCGGCGTTTCCATCATCGACTCCTCGTGTCGGCCCGGGACGGCGGACCGACTCCTCCGTGGTGCCGCGTCGGCGCGCGTGCGCGCCGACACCTGCGCGGCGTCGGCCCCATGTTAATCCGGCCGGCGCGCACGAAACGCAAGATAGCGGCCGCTTTACACGTCCGCTTCGACCTCGTTGCCGTGCTCTTCGAGCCAGGCGCGCCGCTGCGCGGCCTCGCCCCGGCCCATCAGCATGTTCATCATCGCGGCGGTCGCGTCGAACGCGATGTCGCCCAGCGCCACCGGCAGCAGCCGCCGCGTGTCCGGATTCATCGTCGTCTCCCAGAGCTGCTCGGCGCTCATCTCGCCCAGCCCCTTGAAGCGCGCGATGCTCCAGCTTCCTTCGCGAACGCCCTCGTCGACGAGCTTGTCGAGGGTCGCGCGCAGCTCGTCGTCGTCGAGGCAGTACAGTCTGCGCGCGGGCCGCTTGCCCTGCGCGGGCACATCGACGCGATACAGCGGCGGCCGTGCCACGTACACGTGTCCGCGCTCGATCAGCTTCGGGAAGTGACGGAAGAACAGCGTCAGCAGCAGCACCTGGATGTGCGCGCCGTCGACGTCGGCGTCGGCCAGGATACAGATCTTGCCGTAGCGCAGCCCGGACAGGTCCGGCGAGTCATCCGGACCGTGCGGATCGACGCCGATCGCCACCGCGATGTCGTGCACTTCGGCGTTGCCGAACAGCCGGTCGCGCTCGACCTCCCACGTGTTCAGCACCTTGCCTCGCAGCGGCAGGATCGCCTGGAACTCCTTGTCACGCCCCATCTTTGCCGAGCCCCCGGCCGAGTCGCCCTCGACGAGGAACAGCTCGTTGCGCGCGATCTCGGTCGATTCGCAGTCGGTCAGCTTGCCCGGCAGCACGGCGATCGCCGAGCCTTTCTTCTTTTCGATCTTCTGCGCTGCACGCGCGCGCGCCTGCGCCTGCCGGATCACGAGATCCGCGATCGTGCGCCCGTACTCCGGATGCTGGTTCAGCCAGAATTCGAGCTGCGGTCTGACGAAGTTCGCCACCAGCCGCACCGCATCCCGGCTGTTCAGCCGCTCCTTGATCTGCCCCTGAAACTGCGGATCGAGGACTTTCGCCGTGAGCACGAAGCTCGCACGCGCGAAGACGTCCTCGGGCAGCAGCTTCACGCCCTTGGGCAGCAGCGAGTGCGCATCGATGAACGCGCGCACCGCGTTGAACATGCCCTCGCGCAGACCGGCTTCGTGCGTGCCGCCCGCAGGTGTCGGAATCAGGTTCACGTACGACTCGCGCGTGAGCGGACCTTCTTCGGTCCATGCCACCACCCAGCGCGCTCCCTCACCCTCGGCGAACGTCTCGTCGTCGGCCGACGCGTAGCCTTCGGACTCGAACGGCGGGACGATCGGCTCGGTGCCGAGCGAGGCGAGCAGGTACTCCCTGAGGCC
>JBFMFC010000105.1:4704-7491 GCA_040752195.1 Pseudomonadota bacterium
CCACCACCCAGCGCGCTCCCTCACCCTCGGCGAACGTCTCGTCGTCGGCCGACGCGTAGCCTTCGGACTCGAACGGCGGGACGATCGGCTCGGTGCCGAGCGAGGCGAGCAGGTACTCCCTGAGGCCTCCGTCGTAGCGCCAGCGCTGCACGCGGCCGGTCTTCTGTTTGCCTTCGGCAAATCCCTCGCTGCGCTCGGGACCGTCGCTTCGCGACGTCCTGCGCCCGTCGGGCTGGTCGATCGTCAGGCTGACTTCGGTGCCGGGCAGCAGCACCGCCTTGCTGCGCAGCAGCCGCTCCAGTTCCTCGAGCGGGATCTGCGCGCTGTCGAAGTATTTCGGGTTCGGCCACACGCGAACGCGCGTCCCGCTCGCCTTGTCGCCGGCTTTGGCTGCGCGCGACACGAGCCTTTCGCTGACCTCGCCGTCGGCGAAGCCGATCGTGTGCACCTTGCCGTCGCGCCAGACGGTCACCTCGAGCTTCGAAGACAGCGCGTTGGTCACCGACACGCCGACGCCGTGCAGCCCGCCGGAGAACGAATACGCGCCGCCCGCACGCTTGTCGAACTTTCCGCCGGCATGCAGTCGCGTGAAGACGATCTCGACGACCGGCGCCTTCTCCTCCGGGTGCAGACCGACGGGTATTCCGCGACCGTCGTCTTCGACGCTGACGCTGCCGTCGGCGTGTACGGTCACGTCGATGTGCCGGCCGAAGCCGGCGAGAATCTCGTCGGCCGCGTTGTCGATGACCTCCTGGATGATGTGCAGCGGGCTGTCGGTCCGCGTGTACATGCCGGGCCGTTGCCGCACGGGTTCGAGCCCCTTGAGAACGCGGATCGACGCCTCGGCGTATTCGGCGGCGACGCGAGGCGAGCGGGGGCGCGGTACGGTCATCGGGGAGGCAGATCGGAAAGGGGAAGCGGCGGGGTGCGAATTTTATCCACAGATGATGTGGATAACCCCTTCCCGATTTGCGCTAAGTCGCGCAGCCATGCGCTCGCGCTTGGATGCCCGTCGCGTGGGCAACCGCGCGCCGCGATCGTGTGCGATGTCGCCCGTATACTCGTCGCACTCGCCGTAGTTCAGGGGGAAGCACGGCGAGGATTCACGCGGCATCGTCGGCGATCTGTAGCAGCCGGCGTAGCAGTCCCGGACTTCACCTTGAGCTGAGCGGCCCGACCGCTGCGATCGCCGCAGCGGCGGGCCTGACCACAACCGCACAGTGAAAGGTGAAGTCATGACTGCGAATCAGCATACCGGCAGCATGCCGGGCGTTCTCAGGCTCGAATCCGTCAACAACAGCCCCGTCGTCGAGTACCGCGCCGTCGACGGGCATCCCCTGCCGGGCCGAATCACGATCCAACGTCGCACGCTCAGGCCGGACGACGACGAATGCGACGACGGCCGCTCGCGATGGGTGACGATCAGCATCGGCGACGTGCTCGACCAGCTCGCGCTCGACGGGCCGGTCGCCGCCTGGCTGCGCAACGAAGTGCGCGTCGATTGCTCGCCCGAGCAGATGCTCACCTACCCGGATGAGCCCGGCGCACCGGCGTATCTGTGGAGCACCGATGGGAGGGCACTATGACTTCCCCCTCGACCGACCTGCGCAACGACGGGCGTCAACTTCAAGGAGCTGCATCATGAGGACAAGGCGCACAGCGCAAGGCCCGGGCACGAAGGCCAAACCGGACAGGGTGGTTTACTCGGCTCGCGAGCGCATCTTCGGCGCGCGCGGAATTCTCAACCTGGCCATCGCGCAGAATCTCGACGCGATCGATAGCGACTGCTGCACAGCGTTGCTGTGCTTGGTACGCGACGCCGACCAGGCACTCATGGCCATCCCGCAAGACGCGGGCAGGGGCCCGCGGTGGATCGGACGCGTCGTTCCCTTGCTGGAGCTGCTCTACCATTCGAGCAAAGACGTGGAAGATCTCGGCCTCGATCGCGAGTTGATCGAAGCGCTGGACTTCGCGCTGGCCGAAATGGAAGACTCGCTCGAGCTGCTCGAAAAGGACCTCGCCGAGCCTGAGCCCGAGCGCCCCAGCGTCAACTAGGAGCCCGGCGGCACGACTCGCGCCCGCAGCCGTTTGATGAAACGGCGCGCGAGCGCGAGCGTGTACGCGTCCAGGTCGAGGCGTCGCAAGTCGCGCTCGATCGAAGCGGCGAACAGGCTCATCCGGTTGAACGCTCGGCGCGCCTCGCGGCGTGTCGGTGCAGCAGGCCCTGGGCTTGACATCAGCGACGCCTCAGCGCGGCGGCCGCCACTCGATCCGCAGCGCGCGATCCATCATCCGCTTGAGCTTCACCGGATCGATCTCAGCGCCCGTGAGGCGGTTGACGATCAGCAACGCGCCGACGTACAGCGGCCACCACCACGCCCAGCGCGCGACGAATGTGCTGCCGTCCGGCTGGCGCTGCTCGCCGCGCGCGCCGAAGAGCCCAGTCCACAGATCAGGCATTGGCGAAGGCACCGCCGCGGCGCATGTTCTCGAAGATCCGCCGCTCGGAAAGGCGCATCGCCTGGTCGACTGCGACTGCGATCTGCGCGCGGTCGGTGCGGCTGTCGATGTAGATCGTCGGTGCGATGCTGATGCCCGGCCGATCATTCCAGCCGCCGCGACGGTTCTCCTCCGCGCGAACGATCCGCTCGCCGCGGTGAACCACGGCCAGCATGTCGCGCGGCACGTACGGCGTGCCGGTGTCGAACGCCGGCAGGCCGCTCTTGAACAGGTCGACGAGGAACGCGCCGGCCGGCTCGGTGATCGCCTTGCGCACGAAGATCCGCA
>JBFMFC010000106.1:0-7261 GCA_040752195.1 Pseudomonadota bacterium
TCGGTGCCGCGCTGCGGATCGGGCGCGCCGAACGCGGCGACACATCCTTTGCGCACGCCTTCGACCGCGCCGACCGCGTTTTCGATTTCCTCCGGGTACAGGTTGCGGCCGCCGCGGATGATGATGTCCTTCACGCGCCCGGTGACGTAGACCTCGCCGGCGGCGACGTACGCGCGGTCGCCGGTGTCGAGCCAGCCCTCGTGAAACAGCCGCGCCGTCTCCTGCGGATTGCGGAAGTAGCCCGGCGTGGCCGACGGTCCGCGGAAGTGCAGGTGGCCCTCGACGCGCTCGCCGACTTCGCGGTCGGCGTCGTCGACGATGCGGATCGCGTGGTCCGGCAGCGGGCGGCCGCACGAGACGAAGCGCAACGCGGTCACATCGTCGTCGGCCGCGGGCAGCGCGCGGCCGCTGCGCGTGAACGCCTCGCGCTGCACGCGGTCGACGATCGGTCCGCGGCCGAGCGGCGGAAACAGCAGCCCCAGCGAAGCCTCGGCCAGACCGTAGACCGGCGTCATCGCTGCGGGCTTGAAACCGCAGCGCGCGAAGCGCTGCGCAAAGCGCACGAGCGTATCCGGATTCACCGCCTCGGCGCCGTTGAACGCGAGCCGCCAGCTCGACAGATCGAGCCCTTCCAACTCCGCATCGTCGACGCGCCTGACGCACAGCTCCCACGCGAAGTTCGGCGCCGCGGACAGCGTGCCGCGCCAGTCGTGGATCGCCCGCAGCCAGCGCGACGGCTTGGACAGAAACGCCAGCGGCGACATCACCACGAGCGGGCAGCCGACGTACAGCGTGCCGAGAAAGGCGCCGATCAGACCCATGTCGTGATACAGCGGCAGCCAGCTGACGAACACGTCGTGCGGGCTCGCCTGGGTCACTCGCACCATCGCGCGGATGTTGGCGAGCAAATTGGCGTGCGTCAGCACCACGCCCTTCGGACTGCCGGTGCTGCCCGACGTGTACTGGATGAATGCGATGTCGTCGCCGCGCACGGCCACCGGCGTGAACGCACCGCCGCGTTCGGCGAGCGCCTGCGGCGTGACCACATGGCGCAACCCCGGCACGCGCGCCTGCAGCAGCCGCGCGACCACCTTCGCTTCGGGCACCGTGACGAGGATGGTCGCCTGCGCGTTGGCGAGGATGCCCGCGTGGCGCAACACGTGCTCTTCGAGCTGCGAAGCGCGCGCGGGCGGGTAGATCGGCACCGGAATGCCGCCGGCCAGCAGGATGCCGAAGTAGACATCGAAGTACTCGGGCGACGTCGGCAGCATGATCGCCACGCACTGTCGCGGCTCGAGTCCCGCGCGCTGCAGTCCGGCGGCGACCGCGGCAGCACCGTCGGCGAGCCTGCGAAAACTGATCGACTCGAACGCGCCGTCTGCCAGATGCGTGATCTGCGTCCGTTCCGCGTGCGCGGCGAGGTGCCAGTTGAGCACGTCGAGCAGCGTGCCGGCGGCGGCCGGCTCGCTCGGCTGCGCCGGCGTCTCGACGGGCTGCGCAGCCTGCGTCGCGACGGGCGCGCGCTCGCGGCGCGGCGCTGAGCGACCCCGCGCCGCAAGCACCGCGTCGAGCAGTGCACCGACCGTTTCGGCCCGCGCGAGCGTGTCCTCCGGCAGATCGACGCCGAACTCGCGCTCGACGCGCAACAGCAGCTCCATGCGGCCCAGGCTGTCGAACGCCAGATCGCGGTCGAGGCTCGCCGCGAGCGTCACCTGCGGCAAAGGCGCGCCCGGCCGCAGGTCGCGCAGCGTGCCCTCGACGATCGCGAGCAGTTCGTGCTCGATCGCGTGGTTCCGATTCGCCGCGAGCGTATCCATGTCGCCGCATCCGGGTGCGCGGCCCGGCCGCGCGTCCGGCACGATAGCCTGAGCCGACCGCCCCGGCCCGACATGACCTTGATCAACCGCGCACGAGCCGGTGCTGGTGACGGGATGCTCGCCCCGAACAGCCCTGCCCGAACTGCGCTGCGCATCGTCTTTCGATCGGGCGCGCCGCACGACGATGCGGCCGTTTCCCGCCTTCGGCGTCGGCGGCCGCATCGAGGGATGTGCATCGGGCGCAAAGAGGCTAAATTGAAGTCCATGAAGCGACCGTTCCAGGCCCGGTTCCAGCGGCTGCTGTTCGCGGCGCTCGCGGCGTTCGGTTTCGCCGCTCTGCTCGCCGCGCAGCAACCTTCCACCGAGCCGCTCGTCGTCGTGCTGCGCATCGAAGGCGTGATCGGACCACCGACCGCCGACTTCATCCACCGCGGCATCGAGAAGGCGCACAGGCGCGGCGCGCGGCTGGTCGTGCTCGAGATGGACACCCCGGGCGGGCTCGACACGTCGATGCGCGCGATCATCAAGGACATCCTGTCGTCGCCGGTGCCGGTGGCGAGTTTCGTCGCGCCCGAAGGCGCGCGCGCGGCGAGCGCGGGCACCTACATCCTGTACGCCAGCCACGTCGCCGCGATGGCGCCGGCGACCAACCTCGGCGCCGCCACCCCGGTGGCGATCGGCATGCCCGGTTCGCAGCCGCCGAAGTCGCCGGAGGAAAAGCCGAGGGATTCGTCGGACGACAAGCCCAAGCCGGACAAGGCCGATCCGTCGAAGAAGGCAGGCGACGGGGTGTCGAAGATGCCGGCCGGCGGGCCGCGCGACGCGATGACCGAAAAGGCGGTCAACGACGCCGCCGCGTACATCCGCAGCCTCGCGCAACTGCGCGGGCGCAACGCGGATTTCGCCGAACGCTCGGTGCGCGAGGCGCGCAGCCTGCCCGCGGAGGATGCACTCGCCGCCGGCGTGATCGACGTGATCGCGACCGACGTGCGCGATCTGCTGAAGAAGATCGACGGGCGCACCGTGACGCTGGTCAACGCCAAGGCCACGCTCGAGCTGGCCGGCGCGCGCGTCGAGACGCTCAGCCCCGACTGGCGCACGCAACTGCTCGGCGTGCTGTCGAACCCGACGGTCGCGCTCGTGCTGATGATGATCGGCGTGTACGGCCTGTTCGTCGAGTTCACGAGCCCCGGCTTCGGCGTGCCGGGGGTCGCGGGCGCGATCTCGTTGCTGCTCGCGCTGTACGCGTTCCATCTGCTGCCGGTGAACTGGGCCGGCGTGGCGCTGCTGCTGCTCGGCGCCGCGCTGATGATCGCCGAGGTATTCATGCCGAGCTTCGGCGTGATCGGCGTCGGCGGGATCATCGCGTTCATCGTCGGCGGCCTGATGCTGATCGACACCGACGTGCCGGGGTTCGGGATCCCGACCGTGGCCGTCGTGACCGTCGCGGTGGCCAGCGCGCTGCTGATCTTCGCGGTCGGCGGCTTCGCGCTGCGCGCGCGCAAGCGGCCGGTGGTCAGCGGCCGCGAGAGCATGGTGGGCGCCACCGGTCGGGTCGTCGCGGTCGACGCCGACGGCGCGTGGGCCGAAGTGCAAGGCGAGCGCTGGCGCGTCAGAGCCGACGCGCCGCTCGCGCCCGGCGACCGCGTGCGGGTGACCGCAGTCGACGGCCTGACGCTGGTCGCGACCAGGGAAAACTCAACGGGAGATTGAAGATGTTCTTCGACCTGCAGATCGGATTCGGTTCGCTGCTGTTCCTGCTGATCGCGCTCGTCGTCGCGTCGATCCGCATCCTGCGCGAGTACGAGCGCGCGGTTGTCTTCTTGCTCGGCCGCTTCTGGAAGGTCAAGGGACCGGGGCTGGTGATCATCGTGCCCGGCCTCATGCAGATGGTCCGCGTCGACCTGCGCATCGTCACGATGGACGTGCCGGCGCAGGATGTGATCTCGCGCGACAACGTGTCGGTCAAGGTCAACGCGGTGATCTACTTCCGCGTCATCGATCCGCAGCGCGCGATCATCAACGTCGAGAACTTCCTGGTCGCGACCAGCCAGCTCGCGCAAACCACGCTGCGCGCCGTGCTCGGCAAGCACGAACTCGACGAGATGCTCGCCGAACGCGAGCGCCTGAACCTGGACATCCAGAAGATCCTGGACGCCGCTACCGACACGTGGGGCGTGAAGGTCACCAACGTCGAGATCAAGCACGTCGATCTGAACGAATCGATGGTGCGCGCGATCGCGCGCCAGGCCGAAGCCGAACGCGAGCGGCGCGCCAAGATCATCCACGCCGACGGCGAGAAGCAGGCCGCGGCGGCGCTGCTGGAAGCCGCGCAGATGCTCGCGCAGAAGCCCGAGGCGATGCAGCTTCGCTACCTGCAGACGATGACGCAGGTCGCCGGCGACCGCGGCTCGACGATCGTGTTCCCGCTGCCGCTCGACCTGCTCAGCCCCTTGCTCAACGCCAAGCGCCCGCGCGAGGCGGCCGGCGAATAGCCGACGGCGAATAACCCCGCGCGCATGGAACTGCCGCCCAAGCAGATCGTCTGCGCGACCGACTTTTCGGCGGCCGGCGGTGCGGCGGTGCGCCGCGCCGCGCTCGCGGCCGCGCGGTACGGCGCGCGGCTTGCGGTCGTGCACGTCGTGCCGTCCGCGCTGTGGGATGACGCGGGGCAGTGGCTCGCCGAGCTCGCCGGTGTGGGTTCGGTCGATCCCGAGCACGCCCGCGCCGAGGCGCTGCGGCAGCTCGCGCGCGTGGTCGAAGACAGCGCCGCCGAAGCGAAGCTCGGCTGCACCGTCCACGTGCGCTTCGGCCGGCCGGCGCCGCAGATCGCCGCCGCCGCGCGCGAGCTCGGCGCCGATCTGCTCGTCATCGGCGCGCACGGCGAGCATCCGGTGCGCGACCTGATGATGGGCTCGACGGCGCACAAGCTGCTGCGAACGGCCCCGTGCCCGCTGCTCGTCGTCAAGCGGGCGCCGCCGTTCGACTACCGCACGGTCTTGCTGCCGACCGACTTCTCCGCGCCGGCGGCGCGTGCGGCCGAAGTCGCGCGCGCGTTGCTGCCCGATGCGCATTTCCACCTCGTTCACGCGTTCGAGCTGCCGTATGACGGGCTGATGCGTTACGCGGGCGTAAACGAGGCGACCGTCCACGCCTACCGCGCCGCGGCGCAGGCGGCGCTGGCGGCGCGGCTGGCGGAGCTTGCCGCCGATTTCCCGGCCGGCAGCGCCACCGCGCATGTGCGGCACGGCTATGCGCCCGCGCGCATCGACGAGTGGATCGTCGAATTGGGTGCGGATCTGGTCGCGATCGCCGCGCACGGCAAGTCCGAGATCGAAGCCGCTTTCCTGGGCAGCGTCAGCGCGCACGTCGTGCAGACCGCCCCGTGCGACGTGCTGCTCGTGCGCGATGCTGCGGCGACGGCGCGCGCGTGATGCCGCGGCCTGCGGAGCCCGATCTCACCCGCGATCGGGCGGCCGCGACGGCGCCGTCGCGGCGCGGTCGCCGGCTGCCGGCGTAACGCCGGTGCGAGGTGATCTCGCAGCGCAACGACGTCGATGAGCCGGCCCGCCCCGCATCGCCGCAGCGGCCCGCGCACGGCGCGCGACGCCGTGCTGTGGCTCGCCGTGTATCTCGCCGCGGTGACGGTCCCGCTGTTCGCGCTGCTGCCGGGCCCGGCCGCCGGACGCGGCTTCGTGTGGGACTTCGCGATCGCGCTCGGCTACGCGGCCCTCGCGATGTTCGGCGTGCAGTTTGCGCTGACCGCGCGCTTCAAGCGCGCGACCGCGCCGTTCGGCATCGACATCGTCTATTACTTCCACCGCTATCTCGCCGTGGCCGCGCTCGCCGTCGTGCTCGGTCACTACGCGATCCTGCGCATCGCCAATCCGGCCGCGCTCGGTCCCGCCGACCCGCGCGTCGCACCCGCGTACATGAGCGCCGGCCGCGTGGCGCTCGCGCTGTTCGCGCTCGTGGTCGTGTCGTCGCTGGCGCGGCGCGCGCTGCGCATCGACTATGACCGCTGGCGAATCGCGCACGCGGCGCTCGCCACGACTGCGTTCGCCGCCGCGCTATGGCATCTGCTCGGCGCCGGCCGCTTTCTCGACACCGCGTGGAAGCAGGCGCTGTGGGCGGCGTACGGCGCGTTCTGGGTGCTGTTGATCGCGTACGTGCGCGTCGTACGTCCGTGGCGGGTGGCGCGGCGGCCGTGGAAGGTGGCCGAGGTGCGCGCCGAACGCGGCCGCGTGTGGACGCTCGCGCTCGAGCCCGCGCACGCCACCGCAGGGCTGCGCTTCGCGCCCGGGCAGTTCGCGTGGCTGACGCTGCGCGCATCGCCGTTCGCGATGCGCGAGCACCCGTTCTCGATCGCCTCCAGCGCCGAGCGCCCGCGCCGCATCGAACTGTCGATCAAGGAGCTGGGCGACTTCACTTCGACGATCAAGGACACGCAGCCGGGCGAAACGGCCTGGCTCGACGCGCCGTACGGCGCGTTTGGGATCGACGAGCATCCCGACGCGTACGGCTACGCGTTCGTCGCCGGCGGCGTGGGCATCGCGCCGATCATGTCGATGCTGCGCACGCTCGCCGACCGCGGCGACCGCCGCCCGCTCGTGCTGTTCTATGGCAACCGCGTGTGGGACCGGGTCGCGTTCCGCGAAGAGCTGGACGCGCTCGCGCAACGGCTCGACCTGAAGGTGGTGCACGTGCTGCAGGAGCCGCCGGCGCAGTGGACCGGCGAACGCGGGCTCGTCACCGAGGACGTGCTGATGCGCCATCTGCCGGTCACGCGGCACCGGTTCGACTACTTCCTGTGCGGACCGGTGCCGATGACCAAACGCGTCGAACGGGCGCTGGCTGCGCTCGGCGTGCCCGCCGCGCGCGTGCACTCCGAGATCTTCGACTGGGTCTGAGCGATGACGCGCGAATCGCGGGCGAAGTGGCTGGCGGCGGCGACCGCCGCGCTGGTCATCGCGCTGTCGGCGCTGTTCGCGGCGCTGCGCAACCTGTCGCCGCTGCCGGCGCGCGCGCCGCAGTCGGCGGCCGCGCCGCCGGCCCCGGCGGTGGATCCTGCGCGCGTCGCCGCCGGGCGCGCCGCGTTCGAGCGGATGAACTGCGCGATGTGCCACGCGATCGCGGGCCGCGGCAACCCGAGCCATCCGCTCGACGGCGTGGGCGGCCGGCTCGACCGCGCGCAACTTCGCTCGTGGGCGCTCGGCGAAGGCGAAGCGGCGGCGCGGCTCGGCGGCATCGCGGCGATCAAGCAGCGCAACGCGGCCGATCCCGACCTGGAGGCGCTGCTCGACTACCTGCAGCAGTTGCGCTGATCGGGCCGCGCGCGCGGGATAATGGGCGCGCCGCCACGCAACCGCAGGAGGCCCGTTGACGCAAGCGCTGATCCCCGCGTCGCTCGTGCTGGGCAGCGGCGGCGCGCGCGGGCTCGCTCA
>JBFMFC010000107.1:0-6395 GCA_040752195.1 Pseudomonadota bacterium
CGGGCGCGGGTTTGGGCAGGACGAAGATCGGCCCGCCCAGGCGCGTGGTGGCGATTGCGATCACCTCCTGCACCGTGCCGCCGCGTTGGAAACCGGCGGGACTCGGCGCCACGAGCTCGACCACGCAGCCTTCTCCCGTCGTGAGCGCCTTCGGGTCGTTGCACAGGTCCTTCACCCCTTGCAGCCGTCGCGCGTCCAGCGGCAGAGTCTGCGGCCGGCAGGGGTTGCGGCCATCGGGACCAGGACGAACGAGAGCTTCGCAGCGTCTGGCGTACGCCTCCGCGACCAACTTCGGATCGGGCGCCTCGCCGCACGCATAGCCGCTACCGGGATCGACGTAAGCCAGCCGCGGATCGGGACAGTTCTTCTGTCGCGCGCGGAACACCTGGCAGGCGGCCGTCTTCCAGCCGGTGCGCTGGCATTCGCGCAGGAACTGCTGCATCCGCGCGACCGCTTGGACGCAGTCGGCTTCGGGAGAGGTGCGGTGCGCCCCGCCTGCGATGCGCTTTGGCGGTTCGGCGGGCGGCTTCTTCTCCCGCGCATCCAAGAACTCGACCTTTCCGACCGTCACGTCGATCTTCAGATCCTTCACGCTCTTTCCGGTCTGCTCGCGGTGGTCGAGCTCTTTCGAGATCGCCGCCAGTTGCTTTTCCAGCTCAGCCCTTGCCGCTAGATCTTTGACTTGAGGAGCCGCGACCTCCAAGGCGTGTCTCAGTGATGCCAGCGTCTTATCGCCGACCGTGGCGTACGGGTTGTTTTGCGCCCGCGTCGGATCCGCCCCGCTGCCGCACACGCCGATCACGTTGGGCGGTGGCGGCGGCTCCTTGAACACGGCGTTGACGATGCCGGCGTCGCCCCAGCCCCGTTTGTCGTCCTCCCAGAGCTTGATCTCGCACAGCGTGATTGCAACTGAGAGTGGCAGGCCCTGGCGCAGCGCGTCGTACAGGCATGCCTGCCAGCTCGCCGCCGCCTCCTCGGAGCGGGCCAGCAATTGCGCCGCGCGTGGTGAAATGCGCCCGAAAGCGATGTCCGTCGCCGAAAGCGAACGCGCCTGCAACCGCTGCGACGAACCTTGCAGCAGCGGAGCCTGCGCCAGTCGCACGGGCTCGTCGCTGCGCATCGCTTCGGCTCGCGCTGCCGGCAGCGCCCCCAGCAGCGCACTCAGCGCGAACGCCGCGCTCCGTTTTGAGATTGAAGTCAGAACGCCCATGTCGTGACCCGCCCGGTGGGCGTGATCTTGCGTATCAGATGGTTCGCGTCGTGAACGAACAGCGTGCCGTCCGCCGCGAAACACAGCCCCTTGACCGTGCCGAAGTGCGCGCTTTTCGCCGGCCCGTCGGCGTGATTGACGTCGGTCGGACGCGGCGCGCCGGCGATGGCCTCGGTGCGGCCTGTGGCCTCATCGACGAGCCGCAGGATCTGATGGGCGCCGCCTTGCCACAGCAAACCGGCACCGAAGTGGACCCTGCCTTTGGCGTCCAGCGCCAGCGCGCTGATGCCGTCGATGCGCGGCGGGGCGCCCACCTTGCGCGCGAGATAAGCGCGGCGAAAGCCGCCGTCGGCACGCACGCGCCAGATGGTCGAGAACAGGTCGCGCGGCTGGCCGGACAGGATCGAGCCGCCCATCACCATCTCGCCGCGCGCCGCATCCCACGCCATGAAGCTGCCGGTGATCCAGTGGTCGCGCGTCTTGTCGCGCGGGCAGACGCGATCGACGTCGAGCAACGTCGTCACCGCGCCGTCGGGCGCCACCCGCAGCAGGCGGCAGCTGTCGTGGACCCACAGGTTGCCCGCGGCGTCGAGCGCGGCCGAACTGACATCCTTGAACGTCGATCGATAGGCATCGGGCGGACGCGGCGCGCAGGCGTGTGGATCAACTGCGGGCAAGGGATCTACGCGCCCCTCGGGTGTCACGCGCAGCACCCTCGCGTAACGCCCGAACGCCCAGCTGGTTCGATACGGGAACACGAGGCTGCCGTCGGCGGCCACGCTGACCGGACCGACATTCGCGGGGTCGAGCCCGCTGCGTCCGACGCTCACGCCGCACTCCGGATCTCTGCCCTCGCTCATGATGTGGCGCGCGCGGTCCACCGCCGTGATCGCACCGTCGGGCGCGATGCGCCACAGCCCGGTGGCGTACGGGTTGCCCTTCATGCGGCCGTCGGTGTGCCGCTTGGCCGTGGAGAAGACGTTGACGCTGCCGTCGGGCAGGCAGGCCATCTGGCGCGGGATGTTGAAGAAGGGGTCGGCCGGATCGAGGTAGGGGTTGTCGACCAGCAGGCGCGTCGAGTTCACACGTTTGCTGATGGCCTGCGGCGGCAGCGACCGCACGCCGTCGGCGGCGACCTTCACGGTGGCCTGCGGCGCGGCGAAGGTCTTCTCCTCGTCGTACATCCCGCGCGGCTTCCAGCCGGGCGGCAGGTCGGGCGGTGCGGCAAGCTGGGCGCGCAACGCGCCCGCCGCGGCAAGCAGAACCGCCGCCAGGGGCAGCCCGCAATCGCGTGGTCTCACTGCCTACCTTCCAGTGAGACAGGTTTGGAAGGATCGCAGGCGCCGAGCCGCTTGCCGACCGCGACCACCGTCATCGACTCGCCACCCTGCGTCATCGTGTAACGCCCTTCCACGCGGTCGCCCTTGCGCGTGAACTGGCCCTTCATCTCGCCCGGCTCCGGCGGGCCGCAGACGATGCGAAAGCTCGTGGTCGCGCCGCTGACCTTGCGTTCCTTGATCTGGCAGTGCTTGTCCACGGGCGGTGTGTTGCCTTCGTCGGGGCGCGCACAGACCTTGGACGCAGGCAGCGGCATCTGCATGCCGCCCATCTGCACGGTGAGGGCGTAGTCCCATTCGTCGCCCTTGGGTTGGGCCAATGCCGGCGCGATGACTGCACACGACAGCGCTACCAGCGCGCCCCACCACCCCCTGTATGACCTGATCATCGGTTCTCCCTTCCTCCCGTTGCGCGTCAGAACACGGAGCGGTCGAAGCCGCCACTGGCCGTCGCGCTCGCGCCGGCGTTCCAGCTCCAGGTACCGCTGAGGTTGGTACTGGCCTGCGTGCCGGCGCCGGCGACGGTGCTGCTCACGCTCGCACCGACACCGCCCTCGAGCCGCACGTCGGTGATGCCGCTGCGGTCGAATTCGATGCCGACCGTCGCGCTTGCGTCCAGGCCCACTTCGAGCGGCCCGGCCTCGATGCTCGTGCCGACACCGGCGCCGACCTGCACGCCGCCGCGCGCCAGCCCCTGGTCGTCGAACTCCCCGCGGCCGGAGACGGACACGCCCTTCATGCTGACCGCGGCCGAAGCGCTCAAGATGCGGTCCGTGTTCAGGTCCTCGCTCCACTGCGCCTTGAATGGCGCCACGATCGGATCAAGCGTCGTGTCCATGCGGTTGCAGCGCACATCGATGCGGCCGACACCGGGCACCGTGAAGCTCACGATGTGCTGACAGTTGATCTCGTCGAAGTCGGCCAGCTTGCCGCTCTTGCCGGCGCGGTCGGACTTCACGCAGAAGCCGTAGCGGTGGAGCAGTCCGGCGCCGTCCTGGGCGTTCAGCGACTTCAGAAGCGCCAGGAACTCGGCTTTGAACGACAGCACCGCGAACTCGAACGACTCGGTCGTCGTGACGAACTGCCGGAGGTACAGCACCTCGTTGGCGTGACGGCGATAAGCCCCGAGCAGTTCGTTGTTGGCGCGCTCGCGCAGCGCGGCCGAAGCACCGAGGTAGGCGTCGATCGGCGGGCGGATCTCCGCGCAGGAGACCTGATAGCCGCCCGGCTTGTTGCGGTCGCGCGCCTCCCCCGCCGCGTGGATCGCTTCGAGCTGCTCGTCCATGCGCCGCCGGAGCTGGTCTTCCTGCCGCAGCAGGTCGGCGTAGGTTTCCTGCGCCTTCTTCAGGGGCCCGAACGCAGCGTCGGGATTGAGCTTGAGCATGCGCGCGGCCTTGGCCGCCAGCGGGCCGCGGAGGATCACCGCCGCATCGCCCAGCCAGGGCGCGGTCTTGCCCAGCGCGTTGGTCTGTGCCGCGACTTTCGCATGCGCGGCGCCGGCCTGCTCGCGAAACGCCTCCCAGGCCTTCGAGGCCGCAGGCAGTTCCCCAAAATTGCGCGGATACGGCGGCGTGGCGAACTTGGACAGGCCGAGCGCGTCGGCCGGCAGCTTCATCGTCCAGCGCAGATCGTCCTTCGTCAGCCGCCCCCCGAGCCGCTCGAAGCGCTGCGCCTTGCCCTCGCTGTAGCCGCCGGCGATCGCCCTGCGCATCGAGGCCTGCGCCGCCGCCCGGTCGCCGCGCGCTTCTTCGATGTGCGACTGGGTGACGTTGGCCTGCGGGTGGTTGGGCACGCGGCGCAGCGCCAGCCTCAGCGCACGCTCGGCCTCCTTCAGTTCACCGAGCTCGAACCACGCCTGGCCCAGGTTGTTGAGAATCGTCGCGTTGTTCGGATAACGCGCATCGAGCGTGATCAGGATCGGCAGCGCCGCGTGGCCCGCCTTCTGCATCGTCAGCAGGGCCGCGAGGTTGTTCAGGTCCTGCGCCGAGCCGCTCGTGCGTGCCGCCTTGCCCATCAGATAGGTCGCCTCGGGCCACGCGCCCCAGGCGGCCAGGCCGCTGGCGGTGGCGGCGAGTTTCGCGGCGACGTCGCCGCCCTGCTGCAGGAGCGCGCGTTCGATCGCCTGTGCGCGCTGGCGTGCGGCGGCCGACAGCGCCTGCGCGAGCTTCGGCTGCAAGGCCTCGACATGCGCCTTCAGCTGCGCGCCGGTCAGAGGCGCGCGCGGCACTTTCGCGATGCGCGCGGCGTCGCGCCGGGGCACGCCGACGTCGTCGCCGGAACCGACGGCCGGCTGCGATGCGAGCTGGCGCTGCGCCTGATCGAGCATCTTGCGCTGCTCGGGCGTGAGCTTGTCCATCTGCTCGCGCATCTTGCGCATCGCCTCTTCGATCTCTTTGGGCGAAGGCATCTGCGCTGCCGCGGGCAGCGCACTGCAGACGGCCGCCGCGAGCAGCACGGCGCGCAGGCGCCGCGTCGCGGGCCATTGCGCGATCCACATCGGCACGGTCGACCTCGCGGCGTCAGCGGCCGAACAGGCTGCGCAGCTTGCCGGCCGCTTCCTTCGCCTTGTCGGCGGCGATCTGCGCGGCATCGGGCGCGGCGGGGGTCGGCGTCGGCGGCGCATTGGCCGGCTGCGGAGCCGCCGCAGGGGTTGGCGAGGGCGCCGCCGCTGGCGCCGCGGCCACGGGTGCGGGACCGACGCGCCACGCCGCGGGTGCCGGCTCCTGCGGCAGCGGTTGGTCGATGATCGACTGCAGCCGCGCGCGATCGAAGGCGGCGATCAGCGCATTGCGTTGCGCGTCGGTGCCGGCCGGTCCGCTGACCATCGCCTGCAGACCATGCACCTTGAAGGCGCCTTTCGGCGGTGGCAGCGCGCCCAGGCGCAACTCGGTCTCGTGACTGCGCGCGGCCGTGCCCCAGCCGTTGGCTTCGAGCCGAACGTGCAGGTCTCCCGTGGCCGGCGGCAGGCCGAGGCGCCGCGCCTCGAGTTCGTCGAGCTGCGGCTTGACGGCGTCGAGGTGACGCTTGCGCACCGCGCGGCCCTGCTCCTCGAACGCGCCCGCCTCCTTGTACTTCTGCGAGGCGAGTGCCTTGTCGCCGGCCTTTTCGGCGCGTCGGGCGTCGCGGAAGGCTTCCTGCCGCTGCGCCTCGAGGGCGTCGAATTCCTGCTTGAGCGGCGCAGGCAGCGTCTGCAGGTTCTTGATCTGCGCCTCGAGCTGCGCGCGCTCGCGCGCGACGCGGTCGGCCTCCGCTTGCGGCAGCGCGTACCGGTAGGTGGCGAGGACCGAGGCGCGTACCTCACCCTCGGCCGTGTCCTGGCAAGGGTCGCTGACGTGCGCGCGCGGTGCGGCGGTCAGCGCCACGTGCGCGGGCGCGGCCGGCAACGCCGCCAGCAGCGAAGCCTTCAGCCGCGCGATGTAGTCGCGCTCCTTCGGCGTGGCGGCGCGCAGCACGCAGTCGGCGAGCGCGGGTTGCGCGAGAAGCAGGACGCCGGCGGCGAGCCAGCGCCAAGGCCCGGGCCGCGTGCGGGCTCGCGCATTACGGGTGCTGCACCTCATGTCACCCCCTAAATAGGTTTGCCGTGATCCGTAGTTGCGGTGCCGCGCAGGTCAGTGCCTGGGCTCGAACACGTTCACTTCCGCTTGGCCCGATTGCGCTGGACCTCGAGGTCCTCCAGATCGTCGTCGCCGCCGCGCGCGCCGGGCTTGCGGCGCAGGCTTTCCTTGCTCGCCTGCGCCTTGGCTTTGGCGCCGATGTACAAGTCGTCCTCGGTCTGCGTGCCCGGCCCGCGGGCCGAGGGCTTGGCGGCCCGCGCCGCCGAGGCGTCCGGCTTGGTCTTGGCGGTGTCG
>JBFMFC010000108.1:0-6393 GCA_040752195.1 Pseudomonadota bacterium
GCCTGCAAGCCGCGCCGTGGAACGCAGTCGAATGCCCGCTCGCGGCTCCGACTCGTCGCCGCTCGCCATTCGCGAGCACTTGAGCGCAAGATGGCCGGCCCGGCGCCGCGCAAGCCCGCGTAGCCCCGGCCACCCAAAGTGGATTCCGGCCAGCGTGCTGCAGGCCTTCGTCGAAGCTCGGCAATGGGCGCATGCGAGGGCGACCTCGTGAAATATCCGGGCTAGAGATTGAGCGTGCGCTTGTCCACCGCGAGCGCCGCTTCCTTGGTCGCCTCGGCGAGCGACGGATGGGCGTGGCAGATGCGCGCGATGTCCTCGGCTGCGGCGCGGAACGACATGGCGACGACCGCCTCGGCGATCAGCTCCGACGCCAGCGGGCCGACGATGTGGACGCCGAGGATCTCGTCGGTCTTCGCGTCGGCGACGAACTTGACCAGCCCCGTGGTGTCGCCGAGCGCGCGCGCGCGTCCATTCGCGGCGAACGGAAACGTTCCCGTGCGGTACTCGCGTCCCGACGCCTTGACCTGTTCCTCGGTCTGTCCGACCCACGCGATCTCGGGCGACGTGTAGATGACCCACGGTATGGTGTTGAAGTCGACGTGCCCGTGCTGGCCGGCGATTCGCTCGGCGACCGCGACACCTTCCTCCTCGGCCTTGTGCGCGAGCATCGGTCCGCGCACGACGTCGCCGATCGCCCAGACGTTCGGCAAATTGGTCCGGCACTCGTCGTCGACGACGACGAAGCCGCGTTCGTCGAGCGCGAGCCCGATCGCGTCCGGCGCGAGCCCGTTCGTGTTCGGCACGCGACCGATCGACACGATCAGCCGGTCGCAGGCGAGCGATTGCGCGGCACCCTTGTCGTCCTTGTAATCGACGACGACCTCCTCGGCCCTGCCCCGCTTCTCGCGCCTGACCGCGCCGATGTTGACGCCGAAGTGCATTTTCAGCCCCTGTTTGGCGAACGCCTTCTGGGCCTCGCGCGCGATCTGCGCATCGGCGGCGCCGAGAAACGCCGGCAACGCCTCAAGGATCGTCACGTCGGCGCCGAGCCGGCGCCACACCGAACCCATCTCGAGCCCGATCACACCGGCGCCGATCACGCCGAGCCGCTTCGGCACCTCGGCGAGCGCGAGCGCACCGTCGTTGGACAGCACGAGCTTCTCGTCGAACTCGACGCCGGGCAGCGCGCGAGGGTTCGAACCGGTCGCGACGATCACGTGCGTACCGACCAGCGTGTCGTCGTTGGCGCCGGAGACCTTCACTTCGTACCCGCCCTCGCTGCTGCCGGCGAAGCTGCCGCGGCCGTGGAAGAACGCGACCTTGTTCTTCTTGAACAGATACAGGATGCCGTCGTTGTTCTGCTTCACGACGGCGGCCTTGCGCGCGATCATCTGCGCGACGTTGATCGAAAGTCCCTTGACCTCGATGCCGTGATCCTTGAAGTGTCGCGCGGCGTGCTCGTAATTCTCCGAGGACTGCAGCAGCGCCTTCGACGGAATGCAGCCGACATTGGTGCACGTGCCGCCCGGGGCGGGTCCGCCCTGCGCGTTTTTCCAGTCGTCGATGCACGCGACCGACAGGCCGAGCTGGGCCGCGCGGATCGCGGCGATATAGCCGCCCGGACCGGCACCGATCACCACGACGTCGAAGCGCTTGGACATGGATGGTCGTTCCCTTTGACTTTGACTGCGCGCGGGGTCAGGTGCCTTCACGCGGCACGAAGATCCACAACAGCAGGTACAGCAGCAGCGTGAATCCGCCGAATAGCAGGCCGAGCACGAAGGCGAGGCGCCAGACCCACGACTCCACACCGGTCGCCGCGGCGATGCCGCCGCATACGCCCGCGATCCACTTGTCGCGATCCGACAGCCGCAGCCGGTTGATGGCAAACGCGCTGCCTGCCGGCTGCGCGAGCAGCCTTGCCTTGGCCTGATCGAACCCGGCCTCGGTGATCGCGCCCTTGCCGAGCAATTCGTGCAGCTTGGCGATTTCGTCTGCCGTCGACATCGGATGGCCGATCGAGGGTTGCGTGGGGAAGGCGGCCGCAGTCAGCGATCCGCCACCGCGGAAGCGGGTTTCACACTTCGAGCAGCAGGCGCGCGGGATCCTCGAGCGCCTCCTTGATCGCGACGAGCGACAGCACCGCTTCTCGGCCGTCGATGATCCGGTGGTCGTACGACAGCGCCAGATAGTTCATCGGGCGGATCACGATCTGGCCGTTTTCGACGACCGGGCGCTCCTTCGTCGCATGAATGCCGAGGATCGCGCTCTGCGGCGGGTTGATGATCGGCGTCGAAAGCATCGAGCCGAAGACGCCGCCGTTGGAGATCGAGAAGGTTCCGCCGGTCAGCTCGTCGATTCCGAGCTTGCCGTCGGCGGCGCGCTTGCCGAAATCGGCGATCTTCTTCTCGATGTCGGCGAAGCTCATCTGGTCGGCGTCGCGCAGGATCGGCACCACGAGCCCGCGCGGCGAACCCACCGCGATGCCGATGTCGAAGTAGCCGTGGTAGACGATGTCGGTGCCGTCGACCGACGCGTTGACGATCGGAAACTTCTTCAGCGCCGCGACGGCCGCCTTGACGAAGAACGACATGAAACCGAGCTTGACGCCGTACTCCTTCTCGAAGCGGTCCTTGTAGCGGTTGCGCAGCTCCATGACGGGCTGCATGTTCACTTCGTTGAAAGTCGTCAGGATCGCAGCGGTCGATTGAGACTGGACCAGCCGCTCGGCGATGCGCTGGCGCAAGCGCGACATCGGCACGCGCTGCTCGGGGCGGTTGGCGAGGATCGACAGATCGACCGGCGCCTTGACCTCGGGTAGCGCGGGTTTCGTCACGGCCGCGGCCGGTGCGGGTGCCGCAGGCGCGCGCGCGGCGGCCTCCTGCGCGGCGATCACGTCGCCCTTCAGAATGCGACCGTCCTTGCCGGTGCCCGCGACCTGCGCAGGCGAGATGCCTGCGTCGGCCATCATCTTGGCCGCGGCGGGCATCGCGACCGCCGCCCGGGCGGCGGCGGGTGCCGCGGCCGGCGCCGGCTTGGCGGCTGCCTGCGGGGCGGGCGCGGGCGCTGTGGCTGCCTTGCCCGCAGTGTCGATCGTCGCGATCACCTCGCCGGCGACGACCGTGCTGCCGTCCGGTTTGAGGATCGATGCCAACACGCCGGCCGAAGGCGCCGGCACTTCGAGCACGACTTTGTCGGTCTCGATCTCGATCAACACCTCGTCGACCGCAACCGGATCGCCGGGCTTCTTCTTCCACTGCAGCAGCGTGGCTTCCGCCACCGATTCCGAAAGTTGCGGGACCTTGACTTCGACGATGGACATTTCGGGGAGACTCCGAACCCTGCACGCGAAAAGACGCCGGCGTCGGTCGGCGCGCGCGCCGGCCGACGGTCGTCAACTATTTGTTCAACACGATGCCCTTGAGCTTGGCGAACGCCGCGTCGATCAGCGCTTTCTGCTGTTCGAGGTGCTTGACGTAGTAGCCCACCGCGGGCGATGCGGACGCCGGACGGCCCGCGTAGCCGAGCTTCTGGCCGTCGCTCATGTTCTCGAGCAGGTGGTGCTGCGCGTAGAACCACGCGCCCTGGTTCTGCGGTTCGTCCTGGCACCAGATCACGTCGGTCGCGTTCGGGAACTTCTTCAGTTCGGCGGCGAGCGCCTTGTGCGGGAACGGATAGAGCTGTTCGATGCGGATCACCGCGACGTCGTCGGCCTTGCGTTCTTCGCGCGCCGCGACGAGGTCGAAGTAGACCCTGCCCGAGCACAGGATCACGCGCTTCACCCGCTTTTCGTCCAGCGCCGCGCGCTCGCCGAGGACCGTCTGGAACTCGCCGCGCGCCAGTTCGCCCAGATCGGAGGCGGCGTCCTTGTGCCGCAGCAGCGACTTCGGCGTCATGATCACGAGCGGCTTGCGTAGCAGCCGGATCATCTGCCGCCGCAGCAGATGAAAGATCTGCGCCGCGGTGGTCGGCTGCACGACCTGCATGTTGTTCTCGGCGCAAAGCTGCAGGAAGCGCTCGATGCGCGCGGACGAGTGTTCGGGTCCCTGCCCTTCGTAACCGTGCGGCAGCATCAGCGTCAGCCCCGACTGCCTGCCCCACTTGACCTCGCCGGACGAGATGAACTGGTCGATGACGACCTGCGCGCCGTTGGCGAAGTCGCCGAACTGCGCCTCCCAGATCACCAGCGCGTTCGGCTCGGCCGACGAGTAGCCGTATTCGAAGGCGAGCACCGCTTCCTCGGACAGCACCGAGTCGATCACCAGGAACGGTGCCTGTTTGTCGGAGACGTTCTGCAGCGGAATGTAGGCACCGGCGTCCCAGCGCTCGCGGTTCTGGTCGTGCAGCACCGCGTGCCGATGCGAGAACGTGCCGCGTCCCGAATCCTGGCCGGTGATGCGAACCGGGTAGCCGCTCGCCACCAGCGAAGCGAACGCGAGGTGCTCGGCCATTCCCCAGTCGACCGGCATCTTGCCTTCGCCCATCGCGCGCCGGTCCGCGAGCACCTTCTCGACCAGCGGGTGCAGTTTGAAGTTCGACGGCACCGTCGTGATCCGCTCGGCGAGCCGCTTCAGCTCGGCCATCGGCATCGACGTGTCGGCGTGGTCCGTCCACTTGCGGTTCAGGAACGGCGTCCAGTCGACCGCGTACTTGCTCTTGTAGTTGGTCAGCACCGGGTCGACCGTATGGCGTCCCTCGTCCATCGCCTGCCGGTAGGCCTTGGCCATCTGCTCGGGCACCTCGGGCGCGAGCGTGCCCTGCGTCACCAGCTTGTCCGCGTACAGCTTGCGCGTCCCCGGGTGCTGCCCGATCTTCTTGTACATCAGCGGCTGCGTGACCGCCGGCGTGTCCTGTTCGTTGTGGCCGAGCCGGCGGAAGCAGACGATGTCGATGACGACGTCTTTCTTGAACTCCTGCCGGTACTCCATCGCGAGCTGCGCGCACAGCACGACCGCCTCGGGGTCGTCGCCGTTGACGTGCAGCACCGGTGCTTCGATCATCTTGACGACGTCGGTGCAGTAAAGGGTCGAACGCGTGTCGCGCGGATCCGACGTGGTGAAGCCGATCTGGTTGTTGATGACGATGTGCACCGTGCCGCCGGTCTTGTAACCGCGCGTCTGCGCGAGGTTCAGCGTCTCCATCACGACGCCCTGCCCGGCGAACGCCGCGTCGCCGTGCACCAGCACCGGAAGCACCTTCTCGCGCTTCGCGTCGCCGCGCCGCTCCTGGCGCGCGCGTACCGAACCCTCGACAACCGGGTCGACGATCTCGAGGTGCGACGGGTTGAACGCGAGCGACAAGTGCACCGGCCCGCCCGACGTGGACACGTCGCTCGAAAACCCCATGTGGTACTTGACGTCGCCCGCCGGCAGATCGGCCGCGGCTTTGCCTTCGAACTCGGCGAACAGTTCCTTCGGCATCTTGCCGAGCGTGTTCACGAGCACGTTCAGCCGCCCGCGGTGCGCCATGCCGATCACGATCTCCTCGACGCCGCGTTCGCCGGCGCGCTGGATCAGCTCGTCCATCGCGGCGATGAAACTCTCGCCGCCTTCGAGCGAAAACCGCTTCTGGCCGACGTACTTGGTGTGCAGGAAGCGTTCGAGCCCTTCGGCCGCGGTCAGCCGCTCGAGGATGTGCCGCTTCTTCTCGGCGCTGAACGTCGGGGTGGAGCGGATCGGCTCGAGCTTCTGCTGCCACCAGCGCTTCTCGGCCGGGTCCGAGATGTACATGAACTCGGCGCCGATCGTTCCGCAGTACGTCTGACGCAGCGCCTTGATGATGTCGCGCAACGTCATCTGTTCCTGGCCGAAGTACGTGTTCGTCGCCGAGAACACGATGTCCATGTCGGCTTCGGTCAGGTCGTAGAACGCCGGCTCCAGTTCGGGGATGTGCGGCCGCTCCTGGCGCTTGAGCGGGTCGAGGTCGGCCCAGCGTGAACCGAGGAAGCGGTAGGCCGCGATGATCGACTGGACGTGGACCTGCTTGCGCGCGACCGACAGATCGGTCGGTGCGACGGTCGGGCGCAGCTTGCCCTCCCTGGCGCGCAGCGCGAAGGACTCGACGATCGGTGCGTGCGCGACATCGGGCGTGGCGGGCGAGCCGTCGGCCGCCGGCACGAGCTGCATCTGGTCGAAGTACGCCCGCCACTTCTCCGGAACGGAGGCGGGATTGTCGAGGTAGCGCTCGTAGAGCTCCTCGACGTACGGCGCGTTGCCGCCGAACAGGTACGAGTTGACCAGGAACTGTCGCATCATTGTGCTGCACCTTTCAGGACGAGCTTCTCGTCAAAGAGGTCCGGACGCGGGCGAGCGCCACCGCGCATCCGGCGACGGCGATACCGGATTCCGGCGTCGCGCATCGGGCCTTTGCCGCGCGTCGCATCGGCATCGAGCC
>JBFMFC010000109.1:0-5934 GCA_040752195.1 Pseudomonadota bacterium
TCGAGCAGCTGGCGCCGCCACTCCGTTACCTGGTTCGGATGGACATCGAAGCGCTGCGCGATCTCGGTCACGGTCCTCTCGCCCTTAATCGCCTCCAGCGCCACCTTGGCCTTGAACGCCGCTGTGTGGTTGCGGCGCGGTCTCTTGCTCATGCTTTCTGCTCCTGTTGCACCGGGCTCTATCCTCGCCCATCGGAGCAGCCTACTCACTTATCGCCCTGCCCAGTTTTCCGGCGCCACTTCTCAAGCTAAGCTCGGATCCCGACCGACACCCGTGAAGTCCGTCACACGCCGCCATGGCGCAGCGACGCATCCCCAACACCGTCACCATCGCCGGCGTCGACCCGTCCGGCGGCGCCGGCATCGTCGCCGACGTCAAGGCGATGAGCGCGCTCGGCGCCTACGCCTGCGCGGTCGTCGCCGCGCTGACCGCGCAGAACACGCAGGCGGTCAGCGGCGTGTTTGCCGTCCCGGGCGACTTCGTACGCGCGCAGATCGACACGCTGTTCGCCGACGTCGCGATCGACGCCGCGAAGATCGGCATGGTCGGGCAGGCGCCGGTCATCGAAGCGGTCGCCGCGGCTCTGGCGCGCTGGCAGCCGCCGCACGTCGTGCTCGACCCGGTGATGGTCGCCAAGAGCGGCGATCCGCTGCTGGAAAAGGCGGCCGTCGGCGCGCTGCGCGAGGCGCTGCTGCCGCTCGCGACGCTGATCACCCCCAACCTGCCCGAAGCCGGCGTGCTGCTCGAAAGCCGCGCGCCCGACAACCTGAAGGAGATGTACCGCGCAGCCGAGCGGCTGCGCGAGAAGATGGCGCACGCGGCCGGCCGCTGGGTGTTGCTCAAGGGCGGGCATCTGCCGGGCGGCGCGGCGATCGACCTGCTGCACGACGGCGACCGGATGATCGAGCTGGCCGCGCCGCGCGTGGCGACGAAGAACACGCACGGCACCGGCTGCACGCTGTCGGCTGCGCTCGCCGCGCTGCTGCCGCAGACAGCGGATGTCCCGGCCGCCGCGCGCCGCGCGAAGGCGTATCTGACCGAGGCGCTGAAGCACGCCGACGAGTTGGACGTCGGCAAGGGACACGGGCCGGTGCATCACTTCCACGCCATGTGGAAGTGATCGCCGCAGCGTTCCTGCCGCTCAGCTTTTCTTCAACGCGACCTTCGGCACCGCCCCGCTCATCGGCTCGATGCGCCTGCGATCGGGTTCGACCGCTGCGAGCGGCGTCACTTCGCGCATCGTCTTCAGGCTGCGCACGGCGAGGTTCTGGTACTCGCGCGTGCCGGCGGCCTTCCACTCGAGCTCGTCGGCCGACAGCTCGCGCAGGATCTTCGCGGGAACGCCGGCGGCGAGCATGCGCGGCGGGATCACCATCGCGGCCTTGACGAAGGCGCACGCGGCGATCATCGCGGATTCGCCGACGACGGCTTCGTCCATCACGACCGCATTCATGCCGACCAGCGCATTGCGCTTGACGATGCAGCCGTGCAGCACCGCGCCGTGGCCGATGTGGCCGTCGGCCTCGACCACGGTGTCGGCGTGCGGAAAGCCGTGGACGACGCAGGTGTCCTGCAGATTGGCGCCTTCCTCGAACACGATGCGGCCGAAGTCGCCGCGGATGCTCGCCGCCGGGCCGACGTAGCAGCGCGGCCCGATGATCACGTCGCCGATCAGGACCGCGGTCGGATGAACGAACGCGGTCGGATCGATCACCGGCCGGATGCCGTCGATTTCGTAGCAGGGCATCGGTGCGGACGCTACACGTGCCAGCGCCGCTGCACGACGCGGAAGCGGTTGGCGACGAACGCCGAGTCGGTGTAGCTCGCGTTGGCGGCGGGGTTGGCGCCGGTGGCGTGGAAGTCGGAGAACGACGCCGACTGATTGACGTAGACGTTGCCGGTCAGATTGATCGACAGCGCCACACCCGCGCGCAGCGTGGCCTCGGTCATCGCGTCGATCACGGGCTGCTTCGTCGAATACAGCCCGGCGGTCAGCGCGCCGTGCTCGCGGACGATCCGTTCCGCGAGCGCCACCGCCGCGCTCGCGTCGCCCGGCACGGCGACCACGGTGCTGATCGGGCCGAAGCGCTCCTGCATGTAGACGCCCTCGTCTTTCGCGTCGCACTTGAGCACGACGGGGGTGCGCACCTCGGCGGCGGGAAACTCCGCGTTCGCGACCTTCCTCGACGCGAGCACGACGGTCGCCACGGAGTGCGCCTCTTCGATGCGCCTGAGCGTCTCGGGCGACTGGATCGCGCCGAGCACCGCACACGCGGTCGCGGGATCTGCCAGCAGCTTGTCGATGGCGGCGCCGAGATCGGCGGCGACCTCGTCGAAGGACTTGCGGCCGGTCTCGGTGTCGATGCCGCCGGCGGGAACCAGGATCGCCTTGGTCGTCGTGCACATCTGCCCCGAGTACAGCGACAGCGTGAACGCGAGGTTGCGCAGCATGCCCTTGTAGTTGTCGGTCGACTCGGCGACGACGACGTTCACCCCCGACAGCTCCGCGTAGACCTGCTTGCCGCGCGCGTTGTCGAGCAGCCAGCGGCCGAAGCTCGAGCCGCCGGTGAAGTCGATCGACTTCACGGCCGGGTGCGTCGCCAGCTTCTGCGTGGCGGCCGCGTCGACGGCGGCCAGCGTCACCAGGTTCGGGTCGATGCCGTTGTCGCGCAGCACGTCGCGCGCGATCGCGACCGAGATCGCCGCCGCGAGCGTGCTCGCCGGATGCGGCTTGACGATCACCGGATTGCCGGTCGCGAGCGCGGCGAACAGCCCCGGGTACGTGTTCCATGTCGGAAACGTCGAGCAGCCGATCACGAGCGCCGGCCCGCGGCCGACGACCTCGAAGCGCTTTTCCATCACGATCGGCGGGTTCTTGCCCTGCGGCTTTTCCCAACGCGCTTCGCGCGGGACGAAGGCCATCTCGCGCCACGCATACGCGACCGCTTCGAGCCCGCGGTCCTGGGCGTGCGGACCGCCCGCCTGGAACGCCATCATCCAGCCCTGACCGGTCGTGTACATCACCGCATACGCGATGTCGAAGCTGCGCTTGTTCAGCCGGTCGAGGATCTCCAGACACACGCCCGTGCGGCCATCCGCGCCCAGCCTGCGCCACGCCGGCATCGCGGCCAGGCCCGCAGCGATCAGCGCCTCGGCGTCGCACACGGGGTACTGCACGTCGAGCGCGACGCCGTACGGCGAGCGGTCGGCGGCGGTCCAGCCGCTGATGCCCGGCTGGTCGAGTTCGAAGCGCTTGCCGAACAGCGCATGGACGGCCTGCTTGCCGGCGTCGTTGGCGGTCTCTCCGTAATTCTTCGGGCTCGGCTGCTCGGGGTACGGGCTCCAGAACCCGCGCTGGGCGATCGCGGCCAGTGCGCCGTCGAGCACGGCGCGATGCTTTTCGAGCAATGGGTGCGTCACGGGAGGTCTCCTTGGAGTCGGGGCGTCGTGCGCTCGGCACACCGTCGGCCTTCGACCGGGCCGTTGGGCTTGCCGGGAATGGTGGCACAAATTACGATTAACCGAACGGCCGGTCAACGAATCGGCCCGGTCGCCGGGCGAAATCGGCGACCGCAACGGGTGCGGCAGCGCACCGCGCCGCAAGGAGACCCATGGCGTACGAGACGATCCGGCTGGACGTGAGCCGCGGCGTGGCCACGCTGACCCTGAATCGGCCCGAGCGGCTGAACAGTTTCACCGTCGCGATGCACGGCGAAGTGCGCGACGCGCTCGACGCGATCCGCGCCGACCGCACCGTGCGCTGCCTCGTGCTGACCGGCGCGGGCCGCGGCTTCTGCGCCGGTCAGGACCTGTCGGACCGCGCGGTGGCGCCCGGCGATGCGCCGCTCGACCTGGGCGAATCGATCGAGAACTACTACAAGCCGCTGGTGCTCGCACTGCACCATCTACCGCTGCCGGTGATCGCCGCGGTCAACGGCGTGGCGGCGGGCGCGGGCGCGAACATCGCGCTCGCCTGCGACCTCGTCTACGCGGCGCGGTCGGCGAGCTTCATCCAGTCGTTCGCCAAGATCGGGCTGGTGCCGGACAGCGGCGGCACGTGGATCCTGCCGCGGCTGGTGGGCTCGGCGCGCGCGCTGGGGCTGGCGCTGCTCGGCGAGAAGCTGAGCGCGGAGCAGGCCGAGGCCTGGGGACTGATCTGGAAGTGCGTCGACGACGCCGCGCTCGCGCCGACCGTGCGCGCGGTCGCCGAGCAGCTCGCCGCCGGACCGACGCGAGGCTATGCGCGCACCAAGCAGGCGATCCGCGCGGCCACGGGGCTCACGCTCGAGGCGAGCCTCGATCTGGAGCGCGATTTCCAGCGCGAGCTGGGCCGCTCGCGCGACTACCGTGAAGGCGTGGCCGCCTTCATGGAGAAGCGCGCGCCGAAGTTCATCGGGGAATGAACTTGAGCGAAACCGCACTGCCCGCCGGCGCGACCGTCGGCGTCATCGGCGCCGGCACGATGGGCGCGGGCATCGCGCAGGTGGCCGCGCGCGCCGGGCATCGTGTCCGGCTGTTCGACGCGGATGCCCGGGCCGTCGAGCGCGCCCGCGCCGCGATCGAACGCGACCTGCGCGCGCTCGTCGCCAAGGGCCGGCTCGACGCGGACGAGTGCGAACGCACGCTCGCGCGCATCGTTCCGGCGGCCGCACTCGCGGAACTGGCCGACTGCGCGCTGGTGATCGAGGCGATCGTCGAGGATCTCGAGGTCAAGCAGAAGCTGTTCCGCACGCTCGAGGAAATCGTCGGCGCCGATGCGGTGCTCGCGACCAATACCTCGTCGCTGTCGATCACCGCGATCGGCTCGACGCTCGCGCGACCGCAGCGGCTGGTCGGAATGCACTTCTTCAACCCGGCGCCGCGGATGAAGCTCGTCGAGATCGTCAGCGGGGTGCAAACCGATCCGCGCATCGCCGAACGGATCGCCGCCACGGCGCAGCGCTGGGGCAAGCACACGGTGTTCGCGCGCTCGACCCCCGGCTTCATCGTCAACCGGCTCGCGCGTCCTTTTTACGCTGAAGCCTGGCGCGCGTACACGGAAAACGTGGCCGACCCGGCCACGCTCGACGCGATCGTGCGCGACTGCGGCGGATTCCCGATGGGGCCGTTCGAGCTGATGGACCTGATCGGCCACGACGTGAACCTGGCGGTGACGCGGTCGGTCTTCGACGCCACCTTCGGCGACCGGCGCTATGCGCCCGCGCTCGCGCAGGTCGAACTCGTCCGTGCCGGCAGGCTCGGCCGCAAGAGCGGGCAGGGCATCTACGACTACCGCGAAGGCGCGCCGAGGCCCGAGCCGCAGGTCGAGCGCGGCGCCGATCCGGTGTCGCGCATCGTCGCGGTCGGCTCGCTCGGTCTGGCCACGCCGATCATCACGCGGCTCGAAGCTGCAGGCATCGACGTGGTCCGCGTCCAGGGGCAGGCGGGGACGGCGGGTTGGCTGGAGATCGGCGCGGCTCGGCTGATGCTCTCCGACGGCCGGCCCGCGACGCGCCGCGCCGTCGAGGAGGGGCACCGGCATCTCGTGCTGTTCGACCTCGCGCTCGATTACGCGACGACACCGCGGCTCGGGCTCGCGCCGGCCGACCAGTGCGGTGTCGCCGCCTTCCGCACCGTATGCGCGACGCTCGGCCGCGCCGGATTCTTCTGCTCGCGGCTCGACGACGCGGCCGGGCTGATCGTCCTGCGCATCATCGCCGCGCTGGTCAACGAGGCGTCGGACGCGGTCGCCTACGGCATCTGCACGGCCGATGCGATCGACGACGCGATGCGCTACGGCGTCAACTACCCGCGCGGGCCGATGGCCTGGGCCGAAGCGGTCGGGCTCGACTACTTCGCGCGCGTGCTCGCCAACCTGCGCGAGCACTACGGCGAGGAGCGCTATCGGACGTCGGTGCTGATCCAGCGCCGCGGCTGGACGCAGCGCGGTTTCCG
>JBFMFC010000110.1:0-5898 GCA_040752195.1 Pseudomonadota bacterium
CTGGCCGCCTTCCGAAAGGGGGAGCGGGGCCGCCGGCGCAAGCGCCGGACCGGGTCGGCGCGCGCCGCCGCGGCGCCCCCTGAGCCAGCCGCGCAAGACGACAACGGCGCCCGCAGGCGCCGTCGTGGTCCGCGCCGCGCGAGTCAGCGCACTTGCTGGCTGAGTTCGCCCGTGCGGTACTTCTGGGCCATGACTTCGAGCGGCAGCGGCTTGATGCGGCTCGCGTGCCCTTCGCAGCCGAACTGGATGTAGCGCTGCTTGCAGATCGCCTTCGCCGCCTCGCGCGCGGGCTTCAGGTACTCGCGCGGGTCGAACTTGTCCGGGTTCTCGTACAGGAACTTGCGGATCGCGGCGGTCATCGCCAGGCGAATGTCGGTGTCGATATTGACCTTGCGCACGCCGTGCTTGATCGCCTCCTGGATCTCCTCGACCGGTACGCCGTAGGTCTCCTTCATCTGTCCGCCGTACTTGCGGATCTGCTCGAGCAGCTCCTGCGGCACCGAAGACGAACCGTGCATCACCAGATGCGTGTTCGGGATACGACGATGGATCTCCTTGATGCGTTCGATCGCGAGAATGTCGCCGGTCGGTTTGCGCGTGAACTTGTAGGCGCCATGGCTCGTTCCGATCGCGATCGCCAGCGCGTCGAGCTGCGTGCGTCTGACGAAGTCGGCCGCCTGCTCGGGATCGGTCAGCAGCATCTCGCGGGTCATCGTCCCTTCTGCGCCGTGGCCGTCCTCCTTGTCGCCGCGCATCGTTTCGAGCGAACCGAGGCAACCGAGCTCGCCCTCGACCGACACGCCGACCGCGTGCGCCATGTCGACGACCTGCTTGGTCACCCGCCAGTTGTATTCGTAGTCGGCGACGGTCTTGCCGTCTTCCTTCAGCGACCCGTCCATCATCACCGACGTGAAACCGAGCTTGATCGCCGACTCGCACACCGCGGGACTCTGCCCGTGGTCCTGGTGCATCGCGATCGGGATGTCGGGATACGACTCGACCGCAGCCTGGATCAGATGCTTGAGGAACAACTCGCCGGCGTACTTCCGAGCGCCGGCCGACGCCTGCATGATCACGGGCGCGTTGATTTCCTTCGCGGCCTCCATGATCGCCTGCACCTGCTCGAGGTTGTTGACGTTGAACGCCGGAACGCCGTAGCCGTTTTCGGCGGCGTGATCCAGCAGTTGACGCATCGAGACCAGCGCCATGGCTTTTCTCCTCTGTGAACTGTGCGTGTGAACGCGCCTTCGATGGCGTCATTGTAGGCGGCTTGTGCGGCGGTCGACGGTCGCTCGCTCACGCGACAGGACGCGGCAAGGGCAAACCCGGTTGCCGCGTGGCGGCGCTTGTTGAGGCGGTGAAACCCCGCCGCGCTTCAGCAGCGGGGGTTTTGTCTGTCGACACGCGGACGATCTTCGCGCCGCGGGCACTGAGCCCCCTTTCGCAAAGGGGGCGCACGCGACGCGTGCCGGGGATTTCAAGGGGGCCGCGCGCTAGGGCCTGTGCAGGCGCTCCTTCAACAGCCGGCGCGCTTCGTCGAGCACCGGGTCGCGGCCGGCACGCAGATCGGAGAACGTGGGCAGCACGAGCCGGGTCGGTGCGAGCGGTTCGCCCTCCATCCGGCGTCCGCGTGCCGAGACGAACCCGGTTTCGGCGATGCGAAGGCCGCCACCGTCGGGCAGCACGTATTCGGTGCGCACGGCGACGACGCAGCCGCAGGTCGACTCGCCGACGGTGATCGCGTTGCGCTGTTCGACCAGCGTGGTGGCCATCAGCTCGGATGCGCTCGCGGTGCGGCGGTCGGTCAACACCGCGATCGGCCCGGCGAACGCTTCCGCCGATGGCCTGAGCACCACCGCCGAACGGCGCTGGCCCGCGCCCTCGCGCCGCACGCTGGTCAGCACCTCGCGCGGCGCGGGCATGAACTGCGCGGCGAACCACGTGTACATCGCGTAGTCGCCGCCGGTGTTGCCGCGCAGATCGAGGATCAGCGCATCGGTGTGGCCAAGCTGCTCGACCGCGCGGCGCAGTTCGACGCGCACCTCGGCCGCGAAGCGCGTCAGCTTCAGCACCGCGATGCCGTCGTCGAACCGCGTCAGTTCGACGCGCGGCGGCGCGCCGGCCGGCACGACCGGCAGATCGACCTCGATCGGCGCCGCGTCCGCCGCGCGCCGCAGCGCGAGCCGCAGGGTCGGCGGCGGCGCGTCGGGCGCGCCGCGCAGCAATCGCTGCAGCGCGCGCAGGCGGCGCCCGCGCTCGGCCTCGGCGGGATCGCGCGGCAGCGGCGGCGAGACGCCCGCTTCGCCGGGGTCGTCGACGGCCGCCGACGCGCGCGCGAAGAATGCTTCGTCGAGTGCCGTGCCGTTCAGCGCGACGACCACGTCGCCCGCGCGCACGCCGGCGCGCGCCGCCGGCGAGTCGGCCTCGACCGCGACCACCGCCGCCCGCCCTTCGACGATGCCGAGCGTCGCGCCGGTGTGCGGCGCGACGTAGCGGCGCCGATCGGCGCTCTCCTTCGCGGTCAGCACGACCGAGTGCGAGTCGCGCAGCTCGCGCACCATCGCCTTGAGCGCGCGATACAGCTGCGCGTCGCTCGCCGCCGCGAGCGCGGCCGGCAGGTGTCGTTCGCGCGCCGCGGCCCAGTCGACGCCGTTGAACGCAGGGTCGTAATAGCGATCGGCGACGAGCTGCCAGACGCGTTGCAGCGTCGCCGCGCGCTGGTCCGCGCTGTCGTAGACCGGCGCCAGCGCCGTCTGCGACACCGGCGCCGGCTGCGCCGGGAGGTCGATCGAACCCGACGGCGGCCGTTCGCGCAGCGCGCCGCATCCCGCGAGCGCGAGCGCCGCGGCGACGACGACGACGACGACGATCGGCTTCACGAACGAGGCGCGCACCTCGATGGTCGACGGCGAACTGCGGAGCGCGCCGCCGCCGGCGCGCGCGACCTCGGTCATTGCGTGGACCTCGGGCCGGACTGCGCGGATCGGCACGATCCCGATCAGGCGCCGCCCACGCGCACGATCTTCAGCGTGTTGGTGCCGCCGGCCTGGCCCATCGGTTCGCCGCAGGTCAGCACGATCAGGTCGCCGCGCTTGACGCGCCCCAGATCGAGCAGCAGCTTTTCGGCGGCGGCCAGCGCCGCATCGCGCTCCTGGCCGGTCGGAAAGTGCAGCGGACGCACGTTGCGGTACAGCGCGAGCCGCCGCTGCGTGGTCAGACTCGGCGTCAGCGCGTAGATCGGGATGTCGATGTCGTGCCGGCTCATCCACAGCGTGGTCGAACCCGACTCGGTCAGCGCGACGATCGCCGCGCAGCGCAGATGGAAAGCCGTGAACAGCGCGCCGTACGCGATCGACTGGTCGACGCGCGTGAAGGTCTGGTCGAGGAACTGCGTGTCGAGCACGACCGCTTCGGAGCGATCGGCCTCCTCGACGATCGAAGCCATCGTCTCGACGACCTCGACCGGGTACTTGCCCGCTGCGGTCTCGGCCGACAGCATCACCGCGTCGGTGCCGTCGAGGACCGCGTTGGCGACGTCGCTCACCTCGGCGCGCGTCGGCACCGGGTTGTGGATCATCGACTCCATCATCTGGGTCGCGGTGATCGCCAGCTTGTTGGCCTCGCGCGCCATCTTGATCATGCGCTTCTGCAGCGCCGGCACCGCGGCCACGCCGACTTCGACCGCCAGATCGCCGCGCGCGACCATGATGCCGTCGGCCGCGGCGAGGATCTCGCGCAGCACCGGAATCGCCTCGGCGCGCTCGATCTTGGCGATGATCTGCGGACGGATGCCGTGCTTCTCACCGGCGATCGTCGCGAGCTGCCGCGCCATTTCGACGTCGGTCCGGTTCTTGACGAACGACACCGCGACGTAGTCCGCGCCGCATTCCATCGCCGTTTCGATGTCGCGCACGTCCTTCGCGGTCAGCGCCGGCGCCGACAGCCCCCCGCCCTGCTTGTTGATCCCCTTGTTGTTCGACAGCACGCCGCCGATGCGCACCGTCGTGTGGATCTCGGAGCCCTCGACGCGCTCCACGTCGAGCACGATCAGCCCGTCGTTCAGCAGCAGCACGTCGCCCGGGCGCACGTCCCGCGGCAGGTCCTTGTAGTCGAGCCCGACGCGTTCCGCGTTGCCGAGCTCGCAGCCCGCGTCGAGGACGAAACGCTGGCCCGTGCGCAGCTCGACCTGGCCGCCCTCGAACTTTCCGATGCGGATCTTCGGTCCCTGCAGGTCGGCCATGATGCCGACCTCGCGCCCGCACACGCGCGCCGCCTCGCGAACGAGCTTTGCGCGCGCGAGATGATCGGCCGCCGTTCCGTGCGAGAAGTTGAACCGCACGACATCGACGCCCGCCGTGAGCATGCGCTCGAGCACGAGCGGATCGCTCGACGCGGGGCCGAGGGTGGCGACGATCTTGGTCGAACGCGGCATCGGCTCAGCCCTTGGCCCGCTGCTCCAGGATCTCGATCGCCGGCAGCGTCTTGCCCTCGAGGAACTCCAGGAACGCGCCGCCGCCGGTCGAGATGTAGCTCACGCGGTCGGCGATGCCGAACTTCGCGATCGCGGCGAGCGTGTCGCCGCCGCCGGCGATCGAAAACGCGCCGTTGACGGTGGCCTCGGCGATCGCGAGCGCGATCTGCTTCGTCCCTTCGGCGAACTGGTCGAACTCGAACACGCCGACCGGACCGTTCCAGATGATCGTTCCGGCGCTGTTGATGCCGTGCACGAGTCCGAGCGCGGTCTGCGGGCCGACGTCGAGGATCATCTCGTCGGGCTGCACCGCGTCGGCGCGACGGATCGTCGCCGGCGCCGTCGGCGAGAACTCCTTGGCGACGACCACATCGATCGGCAGCGGCAGCGTGCCGCCTTTTTCGGCGAGCGTGGCCAGCACCTTCTTGCACTCGGGAACGAGGTCCGGCTCGCAAAGCGACTTGCCGACCTTGAAACCCTCGGCGAGCAGGAAGGTGTTGGCGATGCCGCCGCCGACGATCAGGTGATCGACCTTCTGCGCGAGGTTGTTCAGGATCGTGAGCTTGGTCGACACCTTGCTGCCCGCGACGATCGCCAGCAGCGGACGCTTGGGATTGTCGAGCGCCTTGCCGAGCGCCTCGATTTCGGCGGCCATCAGCGGGCCCGCGCACGCGATCGGCGCGTACTTCGCGATGCCGTGCGTGGTGGCCTCAGCGCGGTGCGCGGTGCCGAACGCGTCGTTGACGTAGACGTCGCACAGTCTGGCCATCTTCTGCGCCAGCTCGTCGCTGTTCTTCTTTTCGCCCTTGTTGACGCGGCAGTTCTCGAGCAGCACGACTTCGCCGGGCGCGACCTGCACGCCGTCGACCCAGTTCTGCTTCAGCGGCACCGGGCGGCCGAGCAGCTCTGCGAGCCGCTTCGCGACCGGCGCGAGCGAATCCTCGGGCTTGAGCTCGCCCTCGGTCGGCCGACCGAGGTGCGAAGTCACCATCACCGCGGCGCCGGCGTCCAGCGCGAGCTTGATCGCCGGCACCGAGGCGCGGATGCGCGTGTCCTCGGTGATGTTGCCGGCATCGTCCAGAGGCACGTTCAGATCCGAACGGATGAAGACGCGTTTGCCGCGCAACTTGCCTTCGCGGGCCAGAGCTTCGAGCGTGAGCACTTTCATGGGGGCAGCCGGGAAGAGTGGTGGGACAGCGCAAAGCGGTGCGCGCCGTGCGCGCGACGCAGGGCGTTGGCCGCGCCGCAGCGTCGAGGGCTGCGGCATTATACGAACGCACCTTCGGCGCCATCGTGATTCGCCTCACCCTCGCCCGCACCGAATGGGCCGCGCTCGTCGGCGCGGCGCTGATCGTTCTGCTGCAGCAGATCGACGCGGCCGGTCCCGCGCTCGAGTACCGGTATGCGCTGCTCGCGGCCGAGCCGTG
>JBFMFC010000111.1:0-5729 GCA_040752195.1 Pseudomonadota bacterium
CGCCCGACGGCTATGTGCTGCATCTGGAGCCGCCGTGGCGCGACTATCCGAGCGGCGACGTGGCGGCCGACACCGCGCGGATGAACGCCGAGATCGAACGCTGGGTGCGGCGCCTGCCCGATCAGTATCTGTGGACGCACAAGCGCTTCAAGACGCGGCCCGCCGGCGCGCCTTCGTTGTACTGATGCGTTCGCGCAGTTCGTCGTGCCGCGGGCTCGCCCCGACCGCGGCCGACCGTCACCGCACCGTCAGCGTCGCTGCATTGCTGGTCACCGAGCCGTACGCGTTGGAGACGACGACGCTGAACTGCGCGCCGTTGTCGGCGGCCGTGGCGGCGGCGAGCGCGGCGGTTACGGCGACGGCGCGTAAGCGCTTGCGAGTGCCCGAAACATGCGATGCGGTCAGGGTGTTCGCGAGTATGCGCATGTGTGACCTCCCTGGACGGTGATGCGTGGTCAAGCATGGGCGAGCACGCGCAGAACGCGCGGTGACGGCGGCGGCTTCCGTCAGGTTTGCAACACGCGGTAACGGGGGCCGCGTTGCTGCGCGCGCGCAGCGGCTCGTACGGGCGCTGGGCGATAATCCCCCGCATGAGACTGCGGTTCACCAAGATGCAGGGCGCCGGCAACGACTTCGTGATGCTCAACGGCATCGCGCAGCGCATCGAACTGTCGCCGGCGCTCGTGCGCGCGCTGGCGGATCGCCGCTTCGGCATCGGCGCCGACCAGATCCTCGTGGTCGAGCCGTCCCCGCTGCCGGGTGTGGACTTCGGCTACCGGATCTTCAACGCCGACGGCGGCGAGGTCGAGCAGTGCGGCAACGGCGCTCGCTGCTTCGTGAAGTTCGTTCACGACCAGGGCCTGACGACCAAGCGCGCGATCCGCGTGGCGACGAAAAGCGGCGTCATCGAGCCGCGGCTGGAGGACGACGGCGACGTGACCGTCGACATGGGTCCGCCGATCTTCGATCCGCCGCGCGTGCCGTTCGAAGCGAACGGCTTGGTCGCGCGTGCCGAACACCGCATGCAGCTGTGGCCGCTCGTCGTGCACGGGCGAGAGCTGTGGTTCTCGGTGCTGTCGATGGGCAATCCGCATGCGGTGCAGGTCGTCGACGACGTCGATGACGCCCCGGTCGCGCGCGACGGCCCGGTGATCGAACACCACCCGCGGTTTCCGAACCGCGTCAATGCGGGCTACATGCAGATCGTCGACCGGCACACGATCCGCCTGCGCGTGTGGGAGCGCGGTGCCGGCGAGACGCTCGCCTGCGGGACCGGCGCGTGCGCCGCCGCGGTCGCGGGAATTCAGCGCGGCCTTCTCGACTCCCCGGTCACGGTGCACGTGCGTGGAGGGCGGCTGCGCGTCGCGTGGGACGGTGCGGACGATGGCGCCCGGCACCCGGTTTGGCTGACCGGCCCGGCGTTGAAGGTTTTCGAAGGGGAGATCGAGATTTGAAGTTCGACGACGTCGCGCGCTACCTGGCCGAGCATCCGGACTTCTTCGAACAGCATCCGGAGCTGCTCGGCGCCATCAACATCCCGCACCCGCAGAACGGGCAGGCGATCTCGCTGGTCGAGCGTCAGTCGCTGCTGCTGCGCGATCGCATCCGCGCGCTCGAGGCGCGCATCGCCGAGATGCTGCGCCACGGGGAGGAAAACGACGTCATCGCCGACAAGGTCGTTCAGTGGGCGCGCGCGCTGCTGCTGCAGACCGATCCGGCCCGGCTGCCCTCGACCGCGGTCGACGAATTGAAGCGCCTGTTCGCGGTGCCGTTCGGCGCGGTCCGCGTATGGGACGTGCAGCCCGCGTACGCGGGGATCGCCTGCGCCGAAGCGGTCAGCGACGACATCAAGCGGCTCGCCTCCAGCATGCAGGCGCCGTTCTGCGGCTCCAACGTCGGCTTCGAGGCGGCGCGCTGGATGGCCGCCGACGACAGCGCGGTGCGCAGCCTCGCGATGCTGCCGCTGCGCATCGGCGCCCATGCGGACGCCTTCGGGCTGCTCGTGCTCGGCTCGCCCGACAAGGACCGCTTTCAGATCACGATGGGGACGGCCTTCCTGGCGCGGATCGCCGAGCTCGCGAGCGCGGCGCTCGCCCGATTGCGCGCGGGATGAGCGCAGCCGCCAAGTCCGCACTGCCGCCGGCGGCGGCGAAGTACCTTGAGCAGATCGCCTCGCAGCGCCGGCTCGCCGCACTGACCGTCGACGCCTACCGGCGCGATCTGCAAAAACTCGCCGAACTTGCTGGCGCGACGCCGCTGGAGCGGCTCGTCGGCGCCGACTTGCGCCGCTTCGTCGCGAAGCTGCACGGCGCCGGACTCGGCGCAGCGTCGCTGGCGCGCACGCTCTCGGCGTGGCGCAGCTTCTATCGCTGGCTGGGTGGTCAGGGTGTGGTCGGCGCGAATCCGGCGCTCGGCATCCGCGCGCCCAAGCGCGCGCGGCCGCTGCCGAAGGCGCTGGCCCCCGACCAGGCTGTTCAACTCGCAGCGCACGAAACCGACGGCTCGCCGCTGGCGTTGCGCGACCGCGCGATGGTCGAGCTGCTGTACTCGAGCGGGCTGCGGCTCGCCGAGCTGGTGAGCGTTGACTGGCGGCACTTCCCGGCGCAAGGGCGCCGCCCCGCGTCGACGAGCTGGATCGACCTCGAAGCGAGCGAAGTCACCGTCACCGGCAAGGGCGGCAAGACGCGCACGGTGCCGATCGGCACCGCGGCCGCACAGGCGTTGCGCGCGTGGCTTGCGGCGCGCGCCGCGCTGCCGCGCGCCGACGAGCGCGCGCTGTTCGTCTCTGCGCGCGGCGCCCGGATCGCGCCGCGCAGCGTGCAGCAACGGCTCGCGCTGCTCGCGCGTCGGCTCGGCCTCGGCGTCCACGTTCATCCGCACGTGCTGCGGCACTCGATGGCCTCGCACGTGCTGCAGTCCAGCGGCGACCTGCGCGCGGTGCAGGAACTGCTCGGCCACGCGAACATCGCGACCACGCAGATCTACACGAAGCTCGACTGGCAGCACCTGGCGAGCATCTACGACGCTGCGCATCCCCGCGCGAAGGCGAAGAGCGGCAAGCCTTGAAGGTCGACGGCGAGCTGGTCCTGAAACCGGGCAAGGAGCGCTCGCTCGTGCGGCGCCATCCGTGGGTCTACGCGACCGCGGTCGCGCGAGTTGCCGGCCGGCCGGCCGCGGGCGCGACGGTTGCCGTTCGCGCAGCCGACGGAACGTGGCTCGCGTGGGCCGCGTATTCGCCGGCGTCGTCGATCCGAGCGCGCTGCTGGAGCTTCGTCGAGAGCGATCCGATCGACGCGGACTGGTTCGCGGCGCGCGTGCGCGCGGCCGTCGCCCGCCGCACGGCGCTCCTCGATGCGACGAACGCGGTCCGCCTCGTCTTCGGCGAGGCCGACGGGCTGCCGGGCCTGATCGTCGACCGCTACGCCGACCAGCTCGTCGTTCAGTTCCAGGCCGCGGGCGTCGAGGCGCAGCGCGACGTCCTGCTCGATGCGCTCGTCTCCGCGACGGGCTGCGCGAACGTCTACGACCGCTCCGACAGCGCGACGCGTCAGCGCGAGGGACTTGCGCCATCGACCGGCGTCGTGCGCGGCGCCGAACCGCCCGACCTCGTCGAGGTGCACGAGTACGGAACCCGCTACCTCGTCGACGTGCGGCGCGGCCACAAGACCGGCTTCTACATCGACCAGCGCGACAACCGCCGGGCAGCCGGCGAGCTCGCTGCGCAGCTCGCGCGCGCGAACGGCCGCGCGCCCGCGCTGCTGAACTGTTTCTGCTACACGGGCGGCTTTTCGGTCGCGGCGGCGCGCGGCGGCGCGACGCCGGTGCTGTCGATCGACTCGTCGGCCGATGCGCTCGCGCTGGCGCGCCGCAATTGGGCGCTGAACGGACTCGATCCGGCGGCTGCCGAGTGGCGGGCCGCCGACGTGTTCGACGCGCTGCGGGCGCTGCGCGACGAGGGCCGCCGCTTCGACCTGATCGTGCTCGATCCGCCGAAGTTCGCCGCCAGCCACCATCATGTCGAGCGCGCCGCGCGCGCGTACAAGGACATCAACCTGTCGGCGCTGCGGCTGCTCGCGCCGGGCGGCCGTCTGCTGACGTTCTCGTGCTCGGGCGCAATCGACGTCGATCTGTTCCAGAAGATCGTCGCCGGCGCCGTGATCGACGCGCGCGTCGACTGCCAGCTGCTCGCACGGCTTGCGGCCGGCGCCGACCATCCGCTTCTGATGACGCACCCCGAAGGCGAGTACTTGAAGGGACTGCTGCTGGCCCGCATCTAGGGCGTCCGCCGGACGGGCGGGGGATTTGACTACACTACGCGCCCTTTTCAGGGCCGCCGCCCCGCGCGCCGGCGCGCAGGAGACCGCAATGAACGATCCGCAAGCCCTCGCCGCCGTGCGCACCGGGTTCGGCTCGGGCGTTCCGCGCAGCGCGCACTAGCCTTCGCCGAGACCCGCAGGAGTCCTCATGCAAGCCACCGAGCCACATGTACCGGTCACCGTTCTGACGGGTTTTCTGGGCGCAGGCAAGACGACGCTGCTGAACCGCATCCTCAGGGAGCAGCACGGCCACCGGATCGCGGTGATCGAAAACGAGTTCGGACCCGAGGGCGTCGACAACGAGCTGCTGATCGCGGACACCGACGAGCAGATCGTCGAGATGAACAACGGCTGCATCTGCTGCACCGTGCGCGGCGATCTCGTGCGCATCCTCGCCGACCTGAAGGACAAGCGCGAGAAGGGGTTGCTCGGCTTCGACCGCGTGATCATCGAGACGACCGGCATGGCCAATCCCGGCCCGGTCACGCAGACCTTCTTCATGGAGGACAACATCTCCTCCTACTACCTGCTCGACGGCGTGATCACCGTCGTCGACGCCAAGCACGGACACGACACGCTCGACGCGCAGCCCGAGGCTCAGAACCAGGTCGGCTTCGCCGATCGCATCCTGCTGTCAAAGACCGATCTGGTCGACGCCGACGAGCTGGCGTCGCTGCGCGAACGCCTGGTCCGGATGAACCCGCGTGCGCCGATCAAGCCGGTGCACATGGGGCAGGTGCCGATCGGCGAGATCCTCGACATCCGCGGCTTCAACCTGAACGCGATCCTCGAGATCGACCCGGATTTCCTCGCCGCCGATCATCCGGACGCGGCGAAGGCGCGCCATGAGGCAGGGTACGACTGCGGTCACGACTGCGATCACGATCACGACCATCACCATCATCACGGCCATGGCCACCATCACCACGACGATGCAATCAAGGCCTTCGTTTTCCAGTCGGACCGGCCCTTCGATCCGGCGAAGTTGGAGGACTACATGGGTGCGCTGACTCAGGTTTACGGGCAGGACATGCTTCGGTATAAAGGCGTGCTTTTTATGGACGGCAGCCCGCGCCGCATGATTTTCCAGGGCGTGCACATGCTGATGGGAGCGGACGTGGGCCGGCCTTGGGGTAGGGAAGAGAAACCGGCCAGCAAGATCGTGTTCATCGGTCGCAATCTTCCGAAGGATGCGATTCTCAAGGGACTCGAGGCCTGTCTTGCGCGGTAACGCTGGCGCACTGCCGGCGGCAAGCGGGCAGCAATTGGGGTAGCAAACATGGCAGGTAAAGCAAAGGCGCCGGCGAAAAAAGCCGTCAGATCGCCGGCCAAGAAAACGACGAAGCCGGCGGTCAAGCACGCGAAGGTGCCGGCGAAGAAGGCGGCGAAGGCCGCACCCGCGCGCAAGCCGGC
>JBFMFC010000112.1:0-5717 GCA_040752195.1 Pseudomonadota bacterium
TCACGCTGGGTACACCGCTAAGCCCGAGCGCCGTCCGAGTGCTGCTGCTCGGCGCGGGCGAGCTGGGCAAGGAGGTCGTCATCGCCCTCCAGCGCCTGGGGGCCGAAGTCATCGCCGCCGACCGCTACCCAAACGCGCCCGGCCATCAGGTCGCTCATCGTGCCCATGTGCTGAACATGGCCGACCCCGTGGCGTTGCGCAGGCTCGTTGAAACCGAACGGCCGCATGTGATCGTGCCGGAGATCGAGGCGATCGCCACAGAAGCGCTCGTGGACATCGAACGAGAAGGTCTCGCTCGCGTCGTCCCGACCGCGCGTGCGGTGAACCTGACGATGAATCGCGAGGGCATCCGCCGGCTCGCTGCCGAACGGATCGGCCTGCCGACGTCACCGTACCGATTCGCCGACTCCTATGGCGAACTCGAAGCGGCAGTGCGCGACGCGATCGGCCTGCCCTGCGTGGTGAAGCCCGTCATGTCCTCGTCGGGCAAGGGACAGAGCAAGGTGGATCGGCTCGAGGATCTGCGCGCTGCGTGGGACTACGCGGCGGCCGGCGGACGCGTCAGTCTGGGTCGCGTCATCGTCGAGGGTTTCATCGACTTCGACTACGAGATCACCCAGCTCACCGTACGGGCACGTGGTCCCGACGGAATGATCCGAACCTTCTTTTGCGAGCCGATCGGGCATGTCCAGGTCCACGGCGACTACGTCGAGAGCTGGCAGCCGCACCCGATGGCACCCTCCGCGCTGGCGAAGGCGCGCGACTACGCGCGGCGCGTGACCGACGACCTCGGCGGCGTCGGTATCTTCGGCGTCGAGCTGTTCGTCAAGGGCGATCAGGTCTGGTTCTCCGAGGTCAGCCCGCGGCCGCACGACACCGGGCTCGTCACGCTCGCGAGCCAGTGGCAGAGCGAATTTGACCTGCACGCGCGCGCCCTGCTCGGCCTGCCAGTCGACACCGCGATGCGCACCGCAGCCGCTGCGAGCGCGGTGATCTACGGCGGGGTCGATGCCAAGGACATCGTCTTCGAGGGCGTTGCAGATGCGCTCGCGATCCCCGGCACCGATCTGCGCCTGTTTGGCAAACCCGAGTCGTACATCAAGCGGCGCATGGGCGTGGCGCTCGCTCACGCGCCGACCGTCGCGGAAGCGCGCCTGCGCGCGAAGGCTGCCGCCGCGAAGGTCCGGCCGCGGGCGCCCTGACTCCGCGGTGACCGCACGATCGCGGGAGCGCCGATGTGATCGGGACTAGAATCCTCCGCAGAAGGCCTACCCGACGCACGCTGGAACCGCTCCGCGGCCTGCCCTCATGAAGATCCTCATCGTCGACGACCACTCTCTGATCACCGATGCACTGCGCGCGCTGCTGATCGACATCGATCCGCAGGCCGAGATCCATACCGCCGCCGACGCGCCCGGCGCGGAGCGTCTGCTCGATCAGCATCCCGACGCCGACTTGATGCTGCTCGACCTGGGACTTCCGGGAGCCACCGGGACGAGCCTGCTCGAGACCCTCGTCGGACGTGCGCCGGACCTGAAAATCCTGGTGCTGTCGGGTCTGCAGGACCAGCGCAGCGTGATGCGCGTGCTGCAACTCGGCGCTGCCGGTTTCGTGCCGAAGTCGATGGCCTCCGACACGCTGCTCGAAGCGATCCGGTTCGTGCTTTCCGGCGGTGTCTACATTCCGGCGGATCTGCTGGAAGACAGCACGCGCGGCGCAGCGATGCTGGGCCTGCCGGAGCGCGGCCGCGACATGCTGGGCCAGCCGTCGAGCGTTCGCATCGAACTGACCGAGCGGCAGGAGCAAGTTCTTCAGCTTCTCGCGCGCGGTGCGCCGATCAAGATCATCTGCCGCGAGCTGGGTCTGTCCGAGGGGACCGTCAAGACCCATGTCACCGCGATCTACCGCGCCTTTGGCGCGTCCAACCGGACCGAGGCGCTGCTGGCCGCGCGCCGCCACGGCTACGACGTCGGCTGAGGTCTCGTCGCTCAACTCACGCGGTCTTCGTCGCCTTCGAGGACGGCCTCGGGACCCGGGCGACCCTCCGGCTGGATCGCGCTCAGACCGAGCGCTTCGGCGATCGTCGCGTTGAGGACCGCTGCGGTCGTCGGCTTCTGCAGGACGATTGGCTCCTCGACCCGGCTGCGCGCGATCGCCGGCGCCATTTCCGGGTTCTTGGCCATTCGCTGCTGCATCGTTCGCTGGAACTCCGCGAGCACCTCGAGGCCGTGAACCGCGGTCAGCATGATCACCGGGACCGGGAAGCCGACGATCTCGCGAATTCGGAACGCCGCCTCCACGCCCGAGATCGCCGAATTCCCGAGGTTCTGGTCGGCGACGATCAGATCGATTCGCTTGCGATGTGCCAGCCGCTTCATCAGCGACGAGTTGAAGTGCGTCGCCGACAGGATGTCGGCGCCCCATGACCGCAGCAACTTCGTCAGGCTGTTGAGGATCTCTTCGTTGTCTTCCAGCACGACGAGCGTGTGGCCGCTGAGGGTGCGGATCTCGGCTTCGGTCGTCTCGGCAGGACCGCGCACGGGCCGGCGCGGCACGGCGGAAAGCGGCGCCTCGACGCGGAAGACCGTCCCGGAGCCAGGCCGCGTCGTGACGATCAACGGATGGCCGAGCACGCTGCAGATCCGCTTGACGATCGACAGTCCGAGCCCGAAGCCGCTGCCCGCCTGATCCCGCGAACTCTCGCCGCGGTAAAACTCCTCGAATATGCGATCGAGTTCCTGCTGGCGGATGCCCGGCCCCGTGTCGTAGACCTCAAGGCTGATCATCCCTCCGCGCGGACGCGCCGCCAGCAGGACGCCGCCGCGCTGCGTATAACGGATGGCATTGGCGAGCAGGTTGCGCAGCACGCGCATCAGCAACATCTGGTCGGACTCGATCGCATAACCGGCGCGCCGCACCCGCAACGCCAGCCCCTTGGCCGCGGCCTGCGGCATGAACTCCTGCTCGAGCAGCCCGAACATCTCGTCGACCAGCACCTGCTGCGTGCGCGGCTGGATCGAACCGGAATCCAGACGCGAAATCTCGAGCAGTTCCTCGACCAGCTTCGACAGCGACTCGACGGCCGTCGACAGGTTCTTCACCAGCGGCTCGAGCGGTCCCTGTGCTCGCTTCTTCAGCAGCGACACGTAGATGCCGATCGCCTGCAGCGGCTGCCGCAGATCGTGGCTCGCCGCGGCGAAGAACTGCGTCTTCGAACGGGTCGCGTTTTCGGCGGCGCGGCGCGCATCGTCCGAGATGCGCTTTTCGGCGATCAGTTGCTCGACCAGCACCTCGTTCTCGTAGTTGTTCTTGACCGACTCGAACATCGCCTCGCCGAAGTTGCGGCCGAAGAAGGTCGTGAAGCCGAACACGGCGAGCATCACGATCGCGGCCGTGTAGTAGGCGGGGTTCTGCTCCGCGACCATGCGGCCGATCAGCGGCAGCAGCGCGGCGGGCAGGAACGCCCACAGCGCCGGGCGGTGCGATGCATAGAGCGTCAGCGAACCGAACGCGACACCCAGCACGACCGCGACCAGCACGAGCTGCTGCAGCGGTTCGTTCGATGCAAAGAACAGCGCGCCCGCCGTGCCCCACAGCAGTCCCGCGACACCGGACGTCGCGACCCAGCGCGACGCCCACGCGTGCACCTGCGTGACGGTGTCGGCCGCGCGGCGGAACGCGTAGGCCATGCGCACGCGCGCGAGCGACTCGAGCAGCAGCGCAATCGACCACAGCAGAAGCCACGTCTGGTTGTGCGTCTGCCAGAACACGGCCACGAGCGCGACGCCACCGACGATGCTTCCCAGCACGGACTGCGGGACCTGCCGGTAGACGGAGGCGATCACGCCCGCGAGGATCTTCTCCTGGCGTTGCTCACGCGTTTCGGCCGCGATGCCGAAGCGGGTCAAGGGCCCAGACATGGGCTCGGATGATAGGCGAGCCCATCCCGCCGCGACTACCGACCTCTGTCTGACGCGCCTCCTTGGGACGGCTCGGCGACGGCGTCAACGGTGACGCGGTGAATCCCAGGCGAGCGATGCCCTGCCCTCGCGCACCCGCAACCGCGCCCGCACGCCGACCGGCAGGGTCAGCTTCCGACGGACGTGGCCGAACGGCAACCCGGTGAGCACGGGCACGGCCAGACGCGCGCGCAGCCCACGAATCACCTCGTCCAACGAGAACCCGTTGTCGTTGGGCATCGGCGTGACCGGCTCGAAGCTGCCAAGCAGCAGCGCACGCTGCCGTTGCAGAATGCCGGCCTGCTCCAGTTGCAGCAGCATCCGCTCGATCTTGTACGCGGGTTCGTTGACGTCCTCGAAGAACAGGATGCCGCCGCGAACCCGCGGGAAATACGGCGTGCCGAGCAGCGCGCAGACGAGCGCCAGATTCCCGCCCCACAGCGTGCCGCGCGCTTCGCAGTCCGGCCCGTCGACATCGAACTGCGCCTCGGAGGCGCTGCCCTCGATCACGGCGAAAAAGTGGCCGATCGTCCAGTCGTCCGGTGATTCGGCACCGAAGTCCGTCATCGACGGCCCGTGCAGGCTTGGTCCGCCGGCGCGAGCGAGGTACGCCAGGTTGAAGGCGGTGAAGTCGCTGTAGCCGCAGATCGTGCGTCCCGCCCGGCGGATTGCGGAGAAGTCGAGCCGGTCCAGGATGCGCGTCAGCCCATAGCCGCCACGCGCCGCCAGGACCAGGTCCAGCGCGCGGTCGGTGCAGAAGCGTTGCAGCTCCGCAGCGCGCAGCTCGTCCGGGCCGGCGAACCGTTGGTGGCGCTCGAAACAGGTGTCGCCTGCCTGCACCGACCAGCCCCGCGCCGCGAAAATCCGCGCGGCGCGGTCGACGCTCGGCGGATCGGGCACGTAGCCCGAAGGAGCGACGAACCCGACCGCCCTACTCCGTGCCATCTCCGATTTCCGCATCCGCGGGCAGCGACCCGCTCTTCTTGAGTTCGCGTCGCTCGGCGAAAAAGCGGGACAGCAGCGCCCCGCACTCTTCGGCCAGCACGCCGGCACGCACCGTCGCGTGATGGTTCAACTTCGGTTCGGCGAACAGGTCGACCACGCTGCCGCAGGCGCCGGTCTTCGGATCGGCGGCGCCGTAGATCACGCGCGCAATCCGCGCATGCATGATGGCACCGGCACACATCGGGCACGGCTCCAGCGTCACATACAGCTCGCAGTGGCTGAGCCGGTAGTTGCCCAGCATCTGCGCGGCGGTGCGGATCGCCTGGATCTCTGCGTGCGCCGTCGGGTCGGCGTTACCGATCGGCTGGTTGAAGCCGGTCGCGAGCACCTGTCCGTCCTTGACGATTACCGCGCCGACCGGCACTTCGCCCAGCGCCCAGGCGTTGTGCGCCTGATCGAGCGCGAGCCGCATGAACATTTCGTCGTCACCGCGGATGGCAGCTTCACCTTCGGTCACTTCGATCGCCGAAGCCGCTTTGGCCAGCCACGCCTGCTTGCGCGCGGCGCGCGCCGCGGCGTGCGCTTCGCGCGCGTTCAGCACCGCCGCCTCGAGCTGACCGGCATCGAGTGCGACCGCAGCATCGGCCAGCCAGGGCGGCAGTTCGCCGCGGCGATAGTCGGTGCCGCGATCCGTGCGCCGGAGGAATCCGAGATCGACCAGCCAGCGCCGCAGCTCGACGTGATCGGCCGCCAGCATGCGGCCCGCGCCGGCGAGAAAGCGCAGCAGGCGCTCGTTGGCTTCTCGCTCGGCCA
>JBFMFC010000113.1:0-5627 GCA_040752195.1 Pseudomonadota bacterium
GCTCGTCGCGTTGTGGCTGCTCGCGCTGGGCGCGGCGGCGACGGTCGCGACGCGCGGCGACTTGCGGCCGCGGTCGCGCGCGCTCGCGCTCGGCGTCGCCGCGGTGCTGACGATCACGGGCGTGCTGGCGACCGTGCGCGGCGGCGGACTGGCGGCGCTGCTGCTCGCGCTGATCGGCTGGGCGGCGTTGACCGCGCTCGCCTCGGGCGTCGTGCGAAGTTTGCGACTGGCGCAAACCGCGCGGCCGGCGCCGCCGATCGCGGCCGCCGCGGTGGGCGCGATCGGCGCGGGTGTTGCGCTGGGCGAACTCGGCGATCTGCCCGCGCTGGTCGCGCGCCTCGGCACCGTCGTCGCCGCGACGGCGCTCGCGCTCGCATTGTTGCAGCGTGGGATCGACGTCCCCGCGCGCGCGCCCGGCTGCCGGGCGGGTCTGTTCGATTGCTCGCTGCCGGCGTGGCCAGCGGGCGCGTGGCGCGATCTTCGCCAGTGGCCCGCGCTGCTCGCCGGGCTGGCGATGCTGCCGATGATGGCCGCGCTGCCGCTGATGGTCGCGTGGTGTCGGGCCGAAGCGATCGCTCCGCAGACGACGCTCCTCACGCATCTGGCGGCGATGTTCGGTCCGGCGCTGCTGCTGCGGCGTTCGATCGCGCGCTGGTCTCCGTTCGCGCTTTCGAGTGCATGCGCCGCGTTACTGGCGAGCGGCGCAGTGCTGGTCGCGTGGGCGCCCGCGCCGCTCGATTGGCTCGGACTTGCCGTCGCGCACGGCGCAGCGTGGAGCATGGCGTGGAGCGGCGCGCTGTGGGAACCGCAGCGGCGGGCGCGGCAGGGGTCGTCGCCGCTGCACGCGGCGATCGGCTACGCGCTGCTCACGCTGGCGTTCGGCATCGTCGTCGAGCGGCTCGGCGCGTTCGGCGTCGCCGCCGCGCACGTCGCGCTGGCGTTGGCGGCGGTCGCCGCGCTCGCGCTGACGGCGTCCCGACCGTTGCTCGCGCTCGCGCACCGGATCGGCGGCTTGCGGCCACGGCGGACGCCGTAGTCGGTCCGGCCCACCGCTAGGCAGAAAGACCACGTCGATCCGAGTGATGGGACCAATCTCGCCCGGCGGATTGGCAAGCGCGGCGTGTGCCTCGGATCCCGCTTCCCGCTGCATAGCGCGGCGGTGGAACCTTCGTTACCCGCGATGTGCGCACGCAGGGGGTGCCTGCGCGAACGCGCGGCCGCCCTGGGAGAGCACTTGGGGGCCCCGTCGAGCGACAGCCTACACAATCGGCGTTCGAGTCCGAGGCCCACGCACCTTCGGCCCGACGTCGATGCGCCGGAACAGCGGGACCATCAACGGCCCCGCGAGGCTTCACGTGCGGCCTGGTGGCCTACCCGGTTATTGCACAGAACCACGCGCCCGGCGGATTGTCGCCTTTGGCGCGATTGTTCCGCCAGTGGAGTGGCTGAAGGTTCGCGATGTCGTCGCCGCCGCCCACTACCACGGGAATGACGTGATCGATTTCCCATCCTTGACCGCCGGGCGTCGTGTCACCGTACCGGTCCCAGCGCATGACTGCGCCGCACACGTCATACCGATAGACGGAAGGGTCCTTGGAAGGAATCGGCCGGCCCCGTGACCAGACCGCCCGTCGTACGAGCAACGTGAAGGGAGTGCCGCTTCTGGTCGTCCCGGGTTGGCGTGAAATGGTGGAATACAGGCTCATGAGTGCCTCTTTGGGTTGCGCAACACACCGTCACCGTGGGCACGCGCCGAGGTGTTGCAAATTTCACAAGCCGAAGAGGGCGTCCTGCGTTCGTGCGATCCATAACCACGGAGTTCTGGCTATAGTTCGCTCAGTACTTGCCGCTAGGCACCCAGGGGCGCACGGACCACGAATCCGTGTGCCCCTTTTTCTTCGACACCCACTAGCTCCGAGAACATCGCAGCGACCCCAGAGGATCGCTTGCCATGCACTCCGAGAGTCTCGTTTGACCGCAGCCGTTCACGAGCACTGCCCTGTATACCCGCACGCCGTGCAGAACTCGCAGCCGTCGCGCTTGATCATCGCGGCGGCGTGGCAGCTCGGGCAGACCTTGCCTTTGATCGGCGGGGTTTCGTGCTCGATCATCTTGACCGCGTCGGGCAGCGCGAGGATGCCGGCGCTCTGGATCGCGCGGCCGTCGTCGTCGAGGATGCCGAGCACCTTGTACCGGTGCAGCAGCAGCGTGGCGATGTAAGCGACCGTGCTCGGGTACAGCGCCGAGCGCTCCTCACCGGGCACCTGCGCCCAGAACTCGCCGTTCTGCTCGCCGAAGTTCAGCAGCTTCTTCAGCTTCAGACCGATCCAGTTGGCGTCGACCACGCGCATGTCGAGCGAGATCAGCTTGCATAGGCCGTCGAGCACCTTCGGGTATTCGCCGGCGAGCCAGATCGAGTAGGGGCGGCGGCTGCCGTCGGGCAGGTGCAGCTCCTTGACGCCGAGCACGAAGTCGTCGCCGGTGTTGGCGTTGTTGATGTCGACCGTCCAGCTCATCGTTCCGAGCGGGCCGGCCTTCGGCTCCTTCTTCGAGAACAGCGCGTTGACCACCGGCGTCGGGTGCTTGTCGATGTCCTTGAAGGTACCGAGCTGTTCGCAGCGCCAGCGCACGATGTTGGCGAACGCCGCGACCACGCCGTTCTGCCAGACGCGTTCGCCGGTCGGCGGCATCGCCAGCATGAAGCCCTGCTCGTCGCGCACCTTGGCGAGCGCGTCGAGCTTCATCTTCAGCCACGCGCGATCCTCGCTGCGCATGTCCATCGACAGCGCCTTGGCGATCGCGCCGAGTCCGCGCGGCTGCTCGGAGCCGTTGACCCAGACCTCGAACGGCATCGGCCCCTCGCCGTTGTTGTCGATCTGCCCGATGAAAATGGCGAAGCTCTCCTTGCGCTCGGGGATCTCGACCATGTAGGTCCACGCCATGTTGCCTTCGGCGAGGTCGGGCCGGCCCGGCCACTTGAGGCTCGCGAGCGCGGGCTGCGGCGCGGAGGCGAGCCGCACGCGGCGGTCGGGGTCGTCTTTCAGGTCCTGCGGCGTCGACGAAGGCGTGGCGGCCGGTTCCTTCTTGACCTCGAGCACCGAGCCGATCACGTTGTTCGGCCGGTAGGTCGTGATGCCTTTGAGTCCCGCTTTCCACGCTTCCATGTACAGGCTGCGGAAGTCGTCGAACGGGTAGTCCTCGGGCACGTTGACGGTCTTGCTGACCGCGGCGTCGATGTACGGCTGCACCGCGGCGATCATCAGCATGTGATCGACCGCGCCCATCTCGAGCGCGTGCACGAACGCGGGCGGAAGATGATTCGTGTCGCCGCCCATGTGCTTGTACAGCCGGTACGCGTAGTCCTCGACGACGTACTCCTGCTTGCTGCCGTCGGGCATGCGCTTCTTGCGGATGTAGGTCCAGGAGAAGGTCGGCTCGATGCCGCCGGAGGCGTTGCCGGCGAACGCGAGCGAAATCGTTCCGGTCGGCGCGATCGACAGCAGGTGCGAGTTGCGCAGGCCGTGCTTGCGGATCTTCGCCTTCAGTTCGTCCGGCAGGCGCGACGCGCAGTGCGGGGCGGCCAGGAACTTGTCGGCGTCGAACAGCGGAAAGCGGCCCTTCTCGCGCGCCAGATCCACGGACGACTCGTACGCCGCGTCGCGCATCGCACGCGTGATCTCGCCGGCCAGCGCGCGCGCCGGCGCGCTGTCGTAGCGCAGGTTCAGCATCGTCAGCGCGTTGCCGAGCCCCGTGAAGCCGAGCCCGACGCGCCGCTTGTTCATCGCCTCGCGCTGCTGCTCGGGCAGCGGCCACAGCGTGGCGTCGAGCACGTTGTCGAGCGCACGGATCGACGTCTTGACGACTTCGCGGAACCTGGCGAAGTCGAACGCCGCCGCCTCGCCGAACGGGTCGAGCACGAAACGCGTCAGGTTGACCGAGCCGAGGCAGCAGCAGCCGTAGGGCGGAAGAGGTTGCTCGCCGCACTGCCCGGTGACGAGGCCGTTGAAGATCACGCTGTTGCGATCAGGCTGCGTCGTATCGAACACCGCTTCGCGGCCGACGTGAACGATCGACTTGACGCGGGTCGTGAAGCGCTGCGTCTTCAGTAGCGCCTTGTCGGCGACCCAGGCGCGGTACTTCGCGTTCTTCGCGTCGCTCAGGAAACCGATCTCGCGCATGAAGTGCTCGCGCGATTCGCCATCGATAATCAGTTCATAGTCGGCGCGGCACGCGTACGCGCGCTTGCCGCCGCGGCCGTCGGGAAGCAGGCGCTCGCCGCCGTCGCGGCGCTTGCGGATGCGGCAGAACACGCCGAAGTTCGCAAGCAGGATCTGAACGTCTTTCAGCAGACCGGGTTCGCTCGACGCCAGCCGGATCGAGCAGGTCTGGCTGTTCGACGAGATATTGACCGTGCCATCGGTCTGGAACAGTCCCTGCAGATAGCCGCGGACGCAGTCCTCGCTGCCGCGCCAGATCACTTCGGGAACGGAATGCTTGCTCCTGGCCGTGAAGCCGTAATGCTCGAGGAAGCGGGCGAGCAGCACCGAGCGGATGAATACGTGATTGCGTTCGGGCACCGCGATCGGCGTCACGCGGTACTCGCGTGCGGTCGCGGCCATGCCTGCGATCAGCGCGTTGACGGCCGCCGCGATCGCCGGCGCGAACGCCCGGTCCTCGCCCCAGAAGTTCAGGATCGCGGCGTTCTCGCCATTGCCGCGATTCGTGAAGTGTCCGTCACCGGTGATCAGGCCGATCAGCGTGCCGAGTTCGGCGCTGCCTTCGGTTCCGAACTGCCCCTTTCCGGACTGAACGAGTAACTCGTCGCCCGGACGCAGTTCACAGAGTTTGATCTTTCCGCGCTGCGTGTAGAAGTCGTGCCACGCGGTGGCCTTGATCTCGTACCCGTCCTCGGTCTCGACGCGCCAGACGTCGGCCTCGTGTGCGGTCATGAAGGCGGGTTTGGCTTGGCGCACCGCCGTGCCGCGCTCTCCGTCGAGCGTGCGGCGGTCGACGGTGGCCTGCAGCGCGACGCCAGCCGCATGCAGATCGCCGATCCGCACCATGCCGTACTGCGTGTGCAGCCGCGTATCCGCCGTGACGCACGGGTTGGTCGCCGCGATCGTCTCGCAGTACGACAGGTTGTTGTCCTGGTTGACGCGGTCGATGAAGACGACGCCGGGCTCGGCGTGGTCGTACGTCGAGTGCATGATCTGGTCGAATAGATCGCGCGCGCGCGCCTTGCGGTACACCCAGGTGCCGTCGGGGCGCCGGTACGCGCCGTCGCGGTCGAACGGTTCGGCCGCGTGCCACAGCTCGATTTCGCCGTCGGCCTCGACCGCGCGCATGAAGGCGTCGGTCACCGCCACGCTCATGTTGAAGTTGGCGAGTGAGCCGTCGCGCTTGGCGTGGATGAAGTCCTCGATGTCCGGGTGATCGCAACGCAGCATCCCCATCTGCGCGCCGCGGCGCGCGCCGGCCGACTCGAGCGTCTCGCAGCTCTTGTCGAACACGCGCATGTACGACAGCGGGCCGCTCGCGCGCGAATGCGTGCCGTGCACCAGCGCGCCGCGCGGCCGGATCGCGGAGAAGTCGTAACCGACGCCGCCGCCGCGCCGCATGGTCTCGGC
>JBFMFC010000114.1:0-5520 GCA_040752195.1 Pseudomonadota bacterium
ATCGTGCGCCCACCGGGATCTGCCGGCGAGACTCCGGCACGCGAGCGGCCAGCACTGTTCGGGCCGCGACCACGAGGATGATGCCCCGTGGTGATCATGAGAGATTTGCTCATGGTTATAGGAACGGTTGGGCGAGATGTTCCTGCGGCCCGCGGGCCTCTCGCTGCGCGATCTGCCGCCGCCGTGCTTCGATGAGGCGGCGAAAGCGTGGCTTGCCGGCTTCTGCTCGATCTGCGACTGGGTCGCCTCCAATGAGGAGGTCTCGCCGTTCCAGGCGCCGCAGCCCGAGGTGCCCTTGCGCGAGTATTTCGATCGGCGTACGAAAGCCATCCGCGACGGGGATTGGCTTTCACGCCTAGGGCTGAAAGGTGCACCGCAGGATTTTGCCGGCGTCGGTGCCTTGCTGGCGGAGGCTGAAGCGCCGCGCGGCGTCCAGGTGCTCGTGCCCGACCTGCCGGCCAAACCGTCCCTGGTGCTGATCGAAGCGCCTACCGGCAGCGGCAAGACCGCAGCCGCATTGGCGCATGCATGGCGGCTACTGGCCGCCGGGTGGGCCGAAGGCATCGTGTTCGCGCTGCCTACCCAGGCCACCGCTAATGCCATGTTCGAGCGGATTGCGAGGTTCGCGGCGCGGGCCTTCGGCGCCGCCAGCGTCGTGCTTGCCCGCGGCAGGAGCGAGCATCACGAAGGGTTTCGCCGTCTGCAACAGGCAGGCGGGAACGAGGGCTATGCATCCGCCGGCCTCCAGTGCACGCAGTGGCTGGCGCAAAGCCGCAAGCGCGCCTTCCTCGGCCAGACCGGGGTCTGCACCATCGACCAGGCGCTGCTGTCCGTGCTGCCGGTGCGGCACAAGTTCGTGCGCGGCTTCGCGCTGGCCCGTTCGGCGTTGATCGTGGACGAGGTCGATGCCTACGACGCCTACATGCACGGCCTCCTGGCGGAATTGCTGCGCCGGCAGAAGGCCGTCGGCGGTAGCGCGATTCTGCTGTCGGCGACCTTGCCGGCAAGCGTTGCCATGTTCCTGCCGGGCGGGATTACGAGCAAGCTCCCGAAGTTGCTGCAGTTGTACCATCGTGGTTGCCTAAGCGTGGGAATTTGCGCCAGCGTGGCGCGAAACGATCTGTAGCCGTTTCCCGCATGACAACGAGACAGGGTTCGGCCGAGGTACGCACGCTGGTGCGCGAGGCTTATGGTCCTGTCGCCGCCTCGCCACATGCGCGAAGCGTTTTTTCGAGCTGCCATCCTGTGCCCAGGCACGCGGGGAGCTGCAGCGGAAGCGGTCTCGGTTGCGGCGATCCTCTGGCGTTGGCCCGGTTGCGGCGAGGAGAAAGCGTCCTCGATCTGGGCAGCGGCGCCGGTTACGAGTGCCTCGCCGCCGCAGTGGAAGTGGGTCGGCAAGGGCAGGTGATCGGTATCGATGTGACGCCCGAGATGGTGACCCGGGCACGGCGAAACGCGATCGCGACCGCAGCACCAAACGTTTCCTTCGTGGTCGGTGACATACAATCGCTGCCCTTCTCCGCCGGTTCCTTCGATGTAGTCATTTCCAACTGCGTCGTCAATCTGTGCCCGGACAAGACCCGTGTCTTCGCCGAGACTCGCAGGGTGCTCCGATGCGACGGCCGGCTGGCCCTGTCGGATATTGTCGCGATCGCTCCGCTCCCATCGGCAATGGTCGGCGATCTCGCACTATATGCGGCATGCGTGGCCAGCGCTCCAACCGCCGATCGCTTGCGCGAGTGATTGTCCGATGCCGGCTTTCCCGGCGCTCGTGTCGAAGTGCGGGCGGAAAGCCGCGATCTGGTCGCTTCGTGGGCGCCGGGGCGAGGCCTCGAAAACTTCATCGTGGCAGCGGATATCGTAGCCGTGAGAGACTGAGAGAAGCGTACCTCCAAGGAGGCGACGCGCAAGCAGTTCAATCGGGCGATCTATTCGTACTCGGCCGTCAGCTTGCGCAACTGATCGCGCTCGAGCAGCCATGACGCCGCGAATGCGAAGACCAGTCCCCAGAACGGTGCGCCGATGTTGAAGATCGGTATGCCGGCGATCGACACGACGAAAGCCACGAGCGCGCCAAGAGTGCATTCGCCGGAAAAGGCCACCTTGAACGCCCCCTGCAGCACACGCAGCATGGCCAATCCACCGATCAGGCCGATCAAGCTCAGCGGCAGCGCGAGCGCCAAGCTCGTGGACGAAGGCGCAAGCAGGCCGAACCCCATCATCGCCGCCGCGAAAACGATTCCGCCCAGCCATTGCATGCGGGGATTGCCGCTGCTGACGAGAATCGCATTGACGGGGCCGGTGAGGCAGGCGGGGACCGAGCCGACAAGGGCAAAAAGCAGAGTCGCCAAGCCCGAGCCGACTGTAACGGCCTTCACCGGTGCCGGGTGGCCCGCGTGTTTGAGCACGGCGAAGCCCTGGGCATTCTGAATGCCGAGAACGGTGATGGCCAGGGGAACGACCAGTTCCACCAGCGCCTGCAAGGAAATTTCGGGCCTGTACAACACCGGCCGGGCCAAGACCACCGCTGCCCCCGAGATCTCCGTCATCGCACCCGTCATCCAGGCAACCACGCCCCCCGCCAGCAGGGCAGCCAACACCGGTGGCAGGCGCCGCCCCAGCGCCGGATAGTGCGTGAAGACCAGGAAGACGCCGAGCGCGACGCCGGCGAGGGCCAGATCCTCCGTGAACGCCTTCACCACCTTGAGTCCCAGAGGCAGGAATACGCCGGCGACCATGCCCATCACGATGGGCATCGGGATCCGGCGCATGACGGAAGTGATCAGGCCGGTCCAGCCCAGAAGCGCGATGAGAAGCCCGGTCACCCAATATGCGCCGATGATCTCGGCGAAGCTCAGATGGTTGAACGCCGACGGCAGCAGCAGGGCTCCAGGAATCGTCCAAGCGAATCCGAGCGGCTGCCGGTAGCGCACGCAGAAGAACAAGCTCACCACGCCGCCGAGCCCGTACGCGCCGAATATCCAGGACGCCAGGTCGGCTTCGCTCAGGCCACCATCGCGCGCGACCGTGATCAGTATCGCAAGCGGCCCGGTGGCCGCAAAGAGGAAGGTGGTAATTCCGTTGCTCAGCGCATCCCGGTCGATGAATGCGGGGGGCCGAGAGAGGGCCGCTTCCACCTGGGCGGTCGCGGCGCGAGCCTGCGTTCGGTTGTCTTCTGCGCTCAATTCCTGCCTTTCCTTTCTTGGGTGCTGGACATCCTTCCCAGCGCTGCCCGGGCGCGTGCCCCGCGAAGCGCGTTGGACCTATCAGCACCGCCGCGCATTGGGCGGAGGGGGACTGCCGAGGCGCTCTCGAGACACGAGGCTACCCTAGTTGCGGCCGCTTACGGTCCACTTACAAGTGGTCCGAAGATCGCCAAGGAGCCCGTCGCCGCTAACAGGAAGGCAGTGATTCCGTTTCCTATCGCGTGGCGGGTTGCCGAAGCCGGCACGGGCTCTGTGATTATGTTCCGCTGTGTTTCAGGGGCAGGATCAGGCGGCATCTCGAAGCGATCTATGCTCGCTTCATGCGTACACCTCAACCGCCCATCTTGCTAAGCGGTATCGCCTCAGGTTCCCTCTGCAACAGATACGGCGCACTACTGCGAATGACGAGCACTGGGGCACCGGTTAATCGGAGGCTTCAATCTTACGGGCGCGCTCCCGCAGTAGATACTTCTGGATCTTTCCCGTTGATGTCTTGTCCAGTGGACCGAACACGACGGTGCGCGGCACCTTGAAGTGAGCCATGCGCTCCCTGCAGAAGGCGATAATCTCCTCCGCGCTCGCCTGCGCTCCTTCCCGGAGCGTCACGAAGGCGCAAGGGGTTTCACCCCAATGGGGATCGGGCCGCGCTACCACCGCCGCCTCGGCCACCGCAGGGTGGCGGTAGAGCACGCTTTCGACCTCGATCGTAGAGATGTTCTCACCACCGGAAATGATGATGTCCTTGGCTCGGTCCTTGAGCTCGATATAGCCGTCGGGATGCATGACGGCTAGGTCGCCAGAATGGAACCAGTCGTTGTCGAACGCGGCCGCGGTGGCGTTGCGATTCTTAAGATAGCCCTTCATGATGGTGTTGCCGCGCTTCATCACCTCGCCGATGGTCCTGCCATCACGGGGTACGGGTTGGTAGGTCTTGGGATCGAGGACCGCGAGTTCCTCGAGACAAAGATACCGCACGCCCTGCCGCGCCTTGATATTTGCCTGCGTCTCGGTATCCAGGATGTCCCACTCGTCCTTCCATTCGCAGATCGATGACGGACCGTACACTTCCGTCATGCCGTATACGTGCAGCATCTTGAAACCCATCGCTTCCATCTTCTGGAGGACGGCTGCCGGCGGCGCCGAAGCAGCCGTCATGAACTGAACCTGGTGCGGCAGCGGACGACGCTCTTCTGGCTTTGCCTGAATAAGCAAGTTGAGCACGACCGGCGCCCCGCACATGTGGGTCACGCCATGCTCGGCGATGGCGCCGAACACCGCGCGCGCCTCAACGCGTCGAACACACACGTGCGTGCCGGCCAGCAGCGTGACGGTCCACGGAAAGCACCAACCGAGAGAGTGGAAAATCGGCAACGTCCATAGGTACACAGGGTGACGCGGCATGCCCCAGGCCGCTACGTTTGCGAGCGCGTTAAGATAGGCGCCGCGGTGATGATAGACGACCCCTTTGGGGTCCCCTGTCGTTCCGGACGTGTAGCTCAGACAGAAGGCTTCCCATTCGTCTTTCGGCGCGCGCCATGGGAAGGCCGGATCTCCTTCTTCCAGCAGCGATTCGTACTCCATGCCCCCCAATGGCTCGCCGATACCGGCGTCGTCTATCTCGATCAGAGCGGGCTTCGTGTCCTGCTTGTCCATTGCTGCCCTCGCTACCGCCGCGTATTCGCGATCCGCCACGAAGACTCGAGCTTCCCCGTGGCGCAGGATGAACGCTATGGTTTCGGCATCGAGGCGAACGTTGACAGGGTTGAGCACAGCACCAATGGCGGGTACCGCGAAGTGGGCCTCGAGCATAGGGGGAATGTTGGGCGCCATGATCGCCACTGTATCGCCGACGCCGACTCCCATGCGCGACAGAGCGCTCGCGAGCCGCGAGGCGCGCTCGTGGAACTCACGGTAGCTGTAGCGGCGCACGCCGTGGATGACGGCGATGCGATCGGGATGGATTTCAGCAGTGCGCCGGAGGAAGCTCGCCGGGCACATGGGTACGAAGTTTGCGCGATTGCGGCACAGTCCCTCCTCGAACTTGTCAGTCATTCTTGTCTCCTCATTGCTAGACCGAGAGCTTCATTCTCAACTCGGCATCGCCCAGGATGCCTTCAGGGTCACCCTGTGCAATTGTGCGTCCTTTTTCCATGATGTAGCACCGATCGGCAAGCGACAGTGCGCCGCGCACGTTCTGCTCGACGAGGAGCACCGCGATGCCGGCGTTTCGCATCCGCCGGATGCTTTCGAACACTTCATGGACGATCATCGGCGCGAGCCCCTCCGAGGGCTCGTCAATCAGCAGCACCTTGGG
>JBFMFC010000115.1:0-5514 GCA_040752195.1 Pseudomonadota bacterium
CGCCGCCGTCGCACTCACCGGCACCGCCGCCGGCCTGCTCGCCGCGCAGGACAAACAGGCGCCGACCGCGCCAGCTCAAGCCGCCACGCCGGCGGCGCCGCTCGCCCAGGTCGAGCTGCGCACCGTCGAGGACTTCTACGCCGCCGACGCCGTGGTCGAGGCGGTGCGGCAGGCAACCGTGTCGGCGCAGATCGCCGGGACGATCACACACTTGTACGTCGACGCCGGCGACCGCGTGAAGCGCGGACAGGTGCTGGCGCGAATCGACACGCGCGAGGCGGATGCGCAGGTTGCCGCGAGCCGCGCCGGCGTGGCGCAGGCCGAGGCGGCCGCCGTGCAGGCGAAGCTCAATTACGAGAGGACCAAGAGCCTCGTCGCGCAGAACTTCGTCAGCCAGGCGGCGCTGGACAAGGCCGATGCCGACTACAAGGCCGCGCTCGCGGCGCTCGAAGCCGCGCGCGCGGGGACCGCGCAGGCGGTCACCGCGCGCAGCTTTGCCGAATTGCGCGCCCCGATCGACGGCGTGGTTTCGCAGCGACTGATGCAAGTCGGAGAACTCGCCACGCCGGGCAGGCCCGTGCTCGCGGTGCACGACCCGGCCACCCTGCGCGCGGTCGGCAGCCTGCCGCAGTTCGTTCTGCCGCGTGCGGCAGCGGTTCGCAAGGCGAGCGTCGAACTGTCGGCGGTGCGCCAGATCGTCGCTGCGAAGCAGGTGACGGTGCTGCCGGCCGCGGATCCGCGGCTGCTGTCGACGCTGATCCGCGCCGAGTTGCCGTCGGAACTTCCGCCGGGCGTGGTGCCGGGCACCGCGGCCAAGATCCGCGTGCCCCTGGGCACGGCCCAGAAGCTCGTGATGCCCGCCGACGCGCTGATCCGGCGCGGTGAGCTGACGGCCGTCTACGTGATCGCCGCCGACGGCGTGGCGCGGCTGCGCCAGGTCCGCGTCGGCCCGACCTTCGAAGGCGGTGTCGTCGAAGTGCTCGCGGGGCTGTCCGCCGGCGAGCGCGTGCAGATCAATCCGCTGGTGGCCGCGCAATGAAACCCGCCGACAACGCCGCGCTCGGCGTCTCCGGGCGCATCGCGCGCGCCTTTCTGACTTCGCAGATGACGCCGCTGCTCGCCCTCGTCGCGCTGCTGATGGGCGTGTTCGCCGTTCTCGTGACGCCGAAGGAGGAGGAGCCGCAGATCAACGTGACGATGGCCAACGTCTTCATCCCGTTCCCCGGGGCGACCAGCGAAGACGTGCACAACCTCGTCACCGTGCCCGCCGAGCAGGTCGTTTCGCAGATCACCGGCATCGAGCACGTGTACTCGGTGACGCGGCCGGGGCTGGCCATCCTGACGGTGCAGTACAAGGTCGGCCAGGACCGCATCGCCGCGCTCGTGCGCCTGTATGACACGCTGTCGGCCAACCGCGACTGGGTGCCCGCGCACCTGGGGGTCGGCGAGTTCATCGTCAAGCCCAAGGGCATCGACGACGTGCCGATCGTCTCGCTGACGATGTACTCGAAGCGCCCCGATGCGACCGCCGAAAGCCTGGCGAAGGTCGCGCACGCGATCGAGATCGAACTGAAGCGCGTGCCCGGAACGCGCGAAGTGACGACCTACGGCGGACCCGACCAGGTGGTGCGGGTCACGCTCGACCCCGAGCGGCTCGCCGCGCATCGGATCACCGTGACCGACATCGAGCGCGCGCTGCGCGCGACCAACGCCTCGGCGCCGGCGGGCAGCCTGACCAGCGGCAACCGCACGATCGAGGTGCGCACCGGCGAGTTCTTCGCCGGCGCGCGCGACGTCGCGCAGCTCGTCGTCGGGGTACGCGGCGAAGGCACCGATCGGCGTCCCGTGTATCTGTCCGACGTCGCGCGCGTGACCGACGGCGCCGATCAACCGACGCGCTTCGTCTGGCACGGCGAAAACGTCAAGGCCGCCGACGGGTCGGTTCGCTACACCGAGTTTCCGGCCGTCACGATCGCGGTGTCGAAAAAGCCCGGCGAGAACGCCTCGACCGTCGCCGACGCGCTGATGGCGCGCGTCGACGAGCTGCGCGGCACGGTGATCCCCGACGACGTGCAGATCGCGCTGACGCGCAACTACGGCGACACCGCGCGCGACAAGGCCAACAAACTGATCCAGAAGCTCATATTCGCGACGCTGTCGGTCGTCGCGCTGGTGTGGGCCACGCTCGGCCGGCGCGAAGCGGTGATCGTCGGCGTCGCGGTCGTGCTGACGCTGGCGACCACGCTGTTCGCTTCGTGGGCGTGGGGCTTCACGCTGAATCGCGTGTCGCTGTTCGCGCTGATTTTTTCGATCGGCATCCTCGTCGACGACGCGATCGTCGTCGTAGAGAACATTCACCGGCGGGCCGCGTTCGACCATGCGGCGCCGACCGAGATGATTCCGCGCGCGGTCGACGAGGTCGGCGGGCCGACGATCCTCGCGACGCTGACCGTCATCGCGGCGCTGCTGCCGATGGCCTTCGTCACCGGGCTGATGGGCCCGTACATGGCGCCCATCCCGATCAACTCGTCGATGGGCATGCTGCTGTCGCTGGCGATCGCGTTCGTCGTGACGCCGTGGCTCGCGCTGCGGCTCCTGCACCGGCACTACGCGGGCGCGCACGCGGCGCCGGCATCGGCCGACAAGCTGTCGCAGCGGCTCGCGGCCTTCTTCACCCGCGTGATGACGCCGTTCCTGCGCGCCGACGCGGGCCGCGCCAACCGCCGCAAGCTGTGGATCGGCGTGTTCGTCGCGATCGCGCTGTCGGCGGCGCTGGTGCCGGCCAAGCTCGTCGTGATGAAGATGTTGCCGTTCGACAACAAGAGCGAATTCCAGGTCGTCGTCGACATGCCGACCGGCACCGCCGTCGAGCGCACCGCCGGCGTGCTGCGCGAACTCGCCGGCGAACTGGCGAAGCTGCCCGAGGTCACCAGCGTGCAGGCGTACGCGGGGCTTGCGGCACCGATCAACTTCAACGGGCTGGTGCGCCAGTACTACCTTCGCACCGGCGGCGAGGTCGGCGACCTGCAGGTCAACCTCGTCGACAAGCACGCGCGCGACCGCAAGAGCCATGACATCGCGCAAGGCGTCCTGCCTGCGCTGCAGGCGATCGCCAAACGCCATGGCGCCGACATCAAGGTCGTCGAAGTCCCGCCGGGGCCGCCGGTGCTGTCGCCGATCGTCGCCGAGATCTACGGCCCCGACTACGACGCGCAGATCAGGCTCGCCAAGCAGGTGCGCGCGGCGTTCGAGGCCACGCCCGACATCGTCGCGATCGACGACTCCACGCTCGATGCGGCCAGCCGCGTCGTGTTGCGTGTCGACGCGGCGAAGGCCGCGCTGTACGGCATCCCGGTCGCCGAGGTGGCGCGCGCCGCGCGGCTCGCGCTCGCCGGCGAGGACGTCACGCCGCTGCACGACGGGTCGAGCAAGTACGCGGTGCCGGTGCGCGTGGCGCTCGCGCCGGAGGCGATGGGCAACCTCGACACGGTGCTCAAGCTCAGACTGCGCGGACAGGACGCCGGCGGCCGCAGCTACGAAGTGGCGCTCGCCGAGCTCGTACGGCCGCTGACGCTGCCCGCCGAGCGGGTCATCTACCGCAAGGACCTGCAGCCGGTCGTCTACGTGGTCGGCGACGTGGCCGGCGGTCCGGGCAAGACCGACTCGCCGCTGTACGGCATGTTCGCGCTGCGCGAGGGCATCGCCAGGCTCGCTGCGCCGGGCGGGCTGCCTTTGCAGGAGCACTGGATCGCGCAGCCGTCGGACCGCTACACCGCGTTCGGGTTGAAGTGGGACGGCGAGTGGCAGGTCACGTACGAAACCTTCCGCGACATGGGCATCGCCTACGCGGTCGGGCTGATCCTGATCTACCTGCTGGTGGTCGCGCAGTTCCGCTCGTACCTGACGCCGTTGATCATCATGGCGCCGATTCCGCTGACGATCATCGGCGTGCTTCCGGGGCACGCGCTGCTGGGCAGCCAGTTCACCGCGACGTCGATGATCGGCATGATCGCGCTGGCGGGCATCATCGTCCGCAACTCGATCCTGCTGGTGGACTTCATCCACCAGCGGCTCGGCGAGTGCGGCGACCTGCAGCAGGCGACGATCGACGCCGCCAGCGTGCGCGCCAAGCCGATCGTTCTGACCGCGGTCGCAGCGATGCTCGGCGCGCTGTTCATCCTCGACGACCCGATCTTCAACGGCCTGGCGATCTCGCTGCTGTTCGGCATCTTCGTGTCGACGGCGCTGACGCTGATCGTGATCCCGGTCCTGTACTACGCGGCGACATGGCGGCAGGAAGCCGAACGCGCATGCGCGCCCAGACCCGAGGTTCAACCCACTCATCAAGGAGCTTGATATGACCGTCGAACGCTACATCCGGATCTTTGCCGGCACCTTCATCCTGCTGTCGCTCGCGCTCGGTGTGGAGGGCAGTCCGCTGTTCGTGTCCAAGTGGTGGCTCGCGTTCACCGCGTTCGTCGGCGCGAACCTGCTGCAGTTCGGCTTCACGAACTTCTGCCCGCTCGGCTGGATCCTGAAGAAGCTCGGTGTGCCCGAGTCGCGCACCGCCTGCGCCTGAGGCGACGATGGCCGACGCACGCGACGCGCAGACCGCGCGGCACGACCTGGTGATGCGGCTGAAACGCGTCGAGGGCCAGCTGCGCGGCGTTCAGCACATGATCGAGGCCAACGAGGATTGCGAGGCGATCGCCCAGCAGTTGTCGGCCGCGCGCAAGGCGCTCGACCGGGCGTTCTACGAGCTGCTCGCCTGTGCGCTCGAGCATCCGCAGTTCGCGGTTGCAAAGGGCGAGAAGCCCGAGGCACGGGTTCAGCGCATCGCCCGCGCGCTCGCGAAGTTTGCGTGAGAACGCGGGTCCTACGTCCGCGTGTCGTCCGTCGCCGCTTGCGGCGCGTCGTGCGCTGGCAGTGTCGGCGGCGTACGGATCGACGGCGGGTCGTACGCCGGCCGGATCGCCGAGCCCTGGGCGAAGCCGAATCCGGCTTCGACGGCGAGTGCGCGCTGCTCGGGCGTTTCGATGCCGGCGACGATCACGCGCTCGGCGCGCAGTCCGGCCGCGCGCGCTTCGAGTAGCACGTCTTCCCAGAACTCGGGGCGCTTCGATGTGGGCGCGAGCAGCTTCGCGAAGTCCGGCTGCACCAGGTCGATCGCCCGCATTTCCATGCTCGCGCGCGGCGCGCCGAGCCGATAGCCGACGGGGATCTGCTGCGAACGCAGCCAGTCGATGCAGCCCCTGACCCGGTACGGCGACCGCAACCGGTCGAGCTGACCCCGTAGCAGCACGACGATCCGGTGCGTGTGGAATCGATGCGCATCGAAGGCATCGGTCACGAGGTCGAGGCAGCGCTCGACCGTGCCGAACGACAGCGTGACGCCGATCCGGCGCACCTTCTCGCGCTCCAGCAGGACGAACGCCTTCTCGAGTGCGTTGAGCTGGATTCGCGCGCGCTGCATCGTCCCCGGCTGGAAACCTTCGGTCCAGACATACAGTTCGT
>JBFMFC010000116.1:0-5319 GCA_040752195.1 Pseudomonadota bacterium
CCGCATGATCGCGAGCGCGTAGTGGCTGCGCGAGCAGCCTTCGAGCCCGTGAAACAGAACGAGCACGGGCGCGACGACGGCCGCCGGCTCGGGTCGAGCGAAGTCGACGTCGATGAAGTCCCCATCGGGCGTGTCCCAGCGCTCGCGGCGGTACGCGACGCGCGGCGTGGGCACGAGCTTCGCGGCGGCGATCGTCTGCGAATGCGGGCCCGGCAGCCAGCGCGGCGCGCGGTAAGTGGAGCGGACCCACGGCATCGGACTGCCGGCGTCAGTGCAGCAATCCGCCGGGCGACTCGACGTCTTCGGCGCGTCCTTCGGGCGCAGGCGATGCGTGGTGCAACACCATCTTCCAGCCGCCCGGCGTCTTGACGTAGGCGTTGGTCGCAAACACGTGCGCGATCTGCTGCTGGCGACCCTGCGTGACGACGACCTCCTCGACCACCGCGTGCAGCGCGACGGTCGGCGTCTCGAGCGACTTCTTGGCGCCGGCGCGGATGCGCAACGGGCCGTTGGCGAGGATCGCGCGCCACGAGCCGACGACCGCCGCGTAGCCGACCAGCCGTGGACCGTTCGGATGAATGCACGCGACATCGTCGTCGTCGAGCCACAGCTCGGCGACCGCCTCGGCGTCGGCCGCTTCGAGCGCTTCGTAGAACGCCTGCTCGCACTCGGCGGGCGAAGCGAACAGCAACGGTTTGGTCAGAGACATCTTCGCGAGCCGGTCCGAACCGATCGAGCGCGACGCCGCCGTGCAGGCGCAGGACTCAGTGGCCCTTGACGACCTCGCCCGGCTTCAGCCGGTAGCGCGTGCCGCAGTACGGGCACATCGCCTCGCCGGTCTTGGTGACGTCGAGATAGACGCGCGGATGGTAGTTCCACACGGGCATCGACGGGTTCGGACAGAACGCGGGCAGGTCCTTCGCGGCGACCTCGACCACAGGCAGCTCGACCGTGCTCATACCTTCGTGAGCCAATGCTTGTACTTCGCGTTCCGGCCGTTGACCGCGTCGAAGAACAGGTTCTGGATCCTTTCCGTGATCGGGCCGCGTCGGCCGGCGCCGATCGGCCGGCCGTCGACCTCGCGGATCGGCGTGACCTCGGCGGCGGTGCCGGTGAAGAAGGCCTCGTCGGCCAGATACACGTCGTCGCGCGTCATCGGGATCGCCGTCACGCTGTAGCCGAGATCGCCCGCCAGCTCGATCACGCTGCGCCGCGTGATGCCGACCAGCCCCGACACCATCTCGGGCTCGAAAATCCGGCCGTCGCGCACGATGAACAGGTTCTCGCCGGCGCCCTCGGCGACGAAGCCGTTGGTGTCGAGCAGCAGCGCTTCGTCGTAGCCGTCGCGCGTGGCTTCGAGGTTGGCGAGGATCGAGTTGACGTAATGGCCCGCGGTCTTCGAGCGCACCATCGACACGTTGATGTGGTGGCGCGCGTACGACGAGGTCTTCACGCGAATCCCCTTTTGCAGACCCTCCTCGCCGAGATAGGCACCCCACGGCCATGCGGCGATCGCCACGTGTACGCGCGCACCCTTGGGGCTGACGCCCATCTTCTCCGAGCCGTAGAAGACGATCGGGCGCAGATAGCAGGCGTCGAGCTTGTTCGCACGGACGACCTCGCGCTGCGCGTCCGAGATCTGCTCGGGCGAGTACGGAATCTCCATCATGAAGATCTTCGCCGAGTTGAACAGCCGCTCGGTGTGCTCGCGCAGCCGGAAGATCGCGGTCCCGTCCGCGGTCTTGTACGCGCGAACGCCCTCGAACACCGCGAGCCCGTAGTGCAGCGAGTGCGTCAGCACGTGCGTGGTCGCGTCGCGCCACGGCACCAGCTTGCCGTCGTACCAGATCCAGCCGTCGCGGTCGGCCATCGACATCGTCGTTCTCCTGGAGGCGAGGGTGGGATTCTAGCGGCTCGGATCGCCTGCCCTCGGGTCGCCTTCCTATAATCCGCGGCTCACGGAGCATCGATGAACAACCCCGCTGCCGCGCGCCGGCAGATTCTGCTGCTGGTCGCCTGCCAGGCGCTGCTCTACGTCAACAACGTCACGCTGATCGCCGTCAACGGGCTGGCCGGCCTCGCGCTCGGGCCGAGCCCGCTGTGGGCCACGCTGCCGGTGACGACCTACATCGTCGGCTCGGCGCTGACGACCGTGCCGGCGTCCTTTGCGATGGCGCGCTGGGGCCGCCGCAAGGGCTTCATGTTCGGCACCGCGATGGGCTTTGCCGGCACGTCGATCGCGATGATCGCGATGCTCACCGGCAGCTTCGTGCTGCTGTGCCTCGGCACCTTCGTCGTCGGTCTGTACAACGCGTTCGCGCAGTACCTGCGCTTCGCCGCCGCGGACGTCGCCGACGCGTACGACCCGACGCTGAAGGAGCGCGCGATCGCGTGGGTGCTCGCCGGCGGCATCGCCGGCGGAATCGTCGGCCCCGAACTGTCCAAGCTCACGCGCACGCTGCTGCCGGTCGAGTTCGCCGGGACCTATGTCGGGCTCGCGGCGATCGCGTTCATCGCGATGCTCGTCGCGAGCCGGCTTCGAATCCCGCACACACACGCCGCCGCGCACGGACCGGCGCGACCGCTGAAGGCGATCGCGGCGCAGCCGGCGTTCCTCGTCGCCGTGCTGGTCGGCGCGGTGAGCTACGGCGCGATGAACCTGCTGATGACCGCCACGCCGCTCGCGATGAAGGTGTGCGGTTTCGGCTATCCCGAGGCAGCCGACGTGATCAAGTGGCACGTGATCGCGATGTTCGCGCCGGGGTTCTTCACCGGTCACCTGATCCGGCGCTTCGGCACCCCGCCCGTCATGCTCGCCGGCTGCGTGATGATGTTCGCGACGATGGCGATCGCGCATCACGGGCTCACGTACTGGCACTTCTGGTCCGCGCTCGTGCTGCTCGGGCTGGGCTGGAACTTCATGTTCGTCGGCGCGACCACGCTGCTGACGACCACCTACGCACCGGCCGAAAAAGCCAAGGCGCAGGGTGCGAACGACCTCGTCGTTTTCCTGACGATGATCACGTCTTCGGCCGCTTCGGGCGCACTGCTGTCCGCCACGGGCTGGACCGATCTGAATCTCTGGTCGCTGCCCTTCGTGGCGCTGGCCGCGGTCGCGCTCGTCGTGCTGATGCTGCGGCCTGCGGCGCGTCCGGCGGCCGCATGACCGGGTCGTCGCTGTTCGGCGGCGACGCTTCGCTCGCAGCGTTGCGCCGCGCGTCGTTCGTGCGCGGCGTGCGCGCAGTCGCCCCGGCATTGCTCGCCACCGGCGTCTGGGGGCTCGTCACCGGCGTGGCGATGGTCAAGACCGGGCTCACCGAGTGGCAGGCGCTCGGCATGACGCTGCTCGTGTTCGCCGGCACCGCGCAGATGGCGGCGCTGCCGCTCGTCGCAGCCGACGCGCCGGTGTGGGTCGTGCTGGCCGCAGCGACCGTCGTCAACCTGCGCTTCGTGATCTTCTCCGCGACGCTGTGGCCTTACTTGCGGCGCTTTCCGCTGCACAAGCGCCTGCTGCTCGGCTACGTCACCGCGGACATCGCCGCCGCGGTGTTCGTCGCGCGCTACGCGCAAGCGCCGGACGATGAACGCGGCCGCACCGAGCAGGTGTGGTTCCTGCTCGGCGTGACGACGGCGATCTGGCTCGTCTGGCAGGCAGGGTCGATCACCGGCATCTTCGTCGCCGGCACCATTCCCGGCGCATGGGGGCTGGACTTCGCCGCGATCCTCGCGCTGCTGGGGCTGACCCTGCCGATGATCAACAGCCGTCCGGCGCTCGCCGGCGCGGCGGTGGCCGCGGTCGTCGCCGTGGTTGCGGTGAACCTTCCGCTGAAGCTCGGAGTGGTCGCGGCGGTGATCGCCGGCACCGCGGTCGCGATGGCCACCGACATCGCCCTGGAACGTGCGCGGAGCGCCGGATGACCGCGCTCGAGATCTGGGCGACGATCGCGGGCCTGACGCTCGTCACGCTGGTCACGCGCAACGTGTTCCTCGTGCTCGGCGAACGGCTGCCGATGCCGGAGCGGCTGCAGCACGGGCTGCGCTATGCGCCGGCGTGTGCGCTCGCGGCGCTGCTCGCGCCCGAGCTGCTCGTTCAGCACGGCGCGCTCGCACCGACGCTCGCGAACCACAAGCTCCTCGCCGGGCTCGCCGCGACGGCGACGATGCTCGCCACGCGAAGCATCGCCGCGACGATGGTGGTCGGCATGGCGGCATTCACCGCGGCCCGCCATCTCCTCGTCTGACCCGATCCGCCCCGCCGATGACAACGCCCGCTACCCGCATCCCCCCCGGCATCTGGGCGCTCGGCTTCGTCAGCCTGCTGATGGACATCTCGTCCGAGATGACCCACAGCCTGCTGCCGATCTTCATGGTGTCCGTGCTCGGCGCGAGCGCGGTCGCGGTCGGGCTCGTCGAAGGCGCGGCCGAGTCCACCGCGTTGATCGTCAAGGTGTTCTCGGGCGCGCTGTCGGACTACCTCGGCAAGCGCAAGTGGCTCGCCGTCGGCGGTTATGCGCTCGGCGCGCTGACCAAGCCCGTGTTCGCGCTCGCGCCGAGCGTCGGCTGGGTGCTCGCCGCGCGCGTGCTCGACCGCATCGGCAAGGGCGTGCGCGGCGCGCCGCGCGACGCGCTGATCGCCGACCTGGCGCCGCCGGCGATCCGCGGCGCGGCGTTCGGGTTGCGACAGTCGCTCGACACGGTCGGCGCCTTCGTCGGCCCGCTGCTCGCAGTCGCGTTGATGCTGCTGTGGTCGAACGACTTCCGCGCCGTGTTCTGGGTTGCGGTCATCCCGGGGATCGCCGCGGTCGCGCTGCTCGCGCTCGGCGTGCGCGAGCCGCAGCGCGGCACGGACGGCGCACCGCGTGTGAACCCGGTGCGGATGGCGAGCCTGCGGCGCCTCGGCCGCGCCTACTGGTGGGTCGTCGGGCTCGGCGCGCTGTTCACGCTCGCGCGTTTTTCCGAAGCCTTTCTCGTTCTGCGCGCGCAACAGGGCGGGATGCCGATCGCCTGGGTGCCGCTCGTGATGGTCGCGATGAACGTCGTGTATTCGCTCTCGGCGTATCCGTTCGGCCGGCTTTCGGATCGCGCGAGTCACGCGAAGCTGCTCGCGGCCGGGCTCGCCGTGCTGATCGCCGCCGACCTCGTCCTCGCCGCCGGCGATCACTGGACGATCGTGCTCGCCGGCGTGCTGCTGTGGGGTCTGCACATGGGCATGACGCAGGGTCTGCTCGCGACGATGGTCGCCGACACCGCGCCGGAGGATCTGCGCGGCACCGCCTTCGGGTTCTTCAACCTCGTGAGCGGCGTGGCGATGCTCGCCGC
>JBFMFC010000117.1:0-5288 GCA_040752195.1 Pseudomonadota bacterium
CAGGTGACGCGGCGGCACTGGCGCGTACGATCGACGCGCTGCTCACCCGCCGCGGCGATTGGGATCGTGTCAAGCGACAGGCGCGTCGCTTCGTCGAAAGCGAGCGCACGTGGGCGAAGTCGGTCGCCCGCTACGCCGACGTGTACGCGGCCGTAGTCGCGCGCCACAGCGGCGCGCTGGCGACTGCGCGGGGCTGAAGATGTGCGGAATCTACGGCGTCTATCAGCTCGACGGGGCGCGCGCCCCCGCCGAATGGCTGGCGAAAATGGGCCGTGTCACCGTTCATCGCGGCCCGGACGACGAAGGCGCGTTCGCCTCCGGCCGCTGCGCGATCGGCATGCGGCGGCTGTCGATCATCGACCTGGCGGGCGGCCACCAGCCGATCGCCAACGACGACGAGTCGCTGGTGGTCGTGTGCAACGGCGAGATCTACAACTTTCGCGAACTGCGGCGTGAGCTGGAAGCGGCCGGCAGCCGCTTCAGGACCCACTCCGACACGGAGGTCGTGCTGCACGCGTACGCCGTGTGGGGCGAGGGTTTCGTCGCGCGGCTCAACGGCATGTTCGGCTTCGCGATCTGGGACGCGCGCGCGCAGACGCTGCTCGTCGGGCGCGACCGTCTCGGCATCAAGCCGATGTACTACATCGACGACGGCCGTCGCGTCGTCTTCGCCTCGGAAGCGAAGGCACTGCTCGAGTTGCCCGGCGTCGGCGCCGAAGTCGATCCGACTGCGCTCGCCGCCTATCTCGAACTCGGTTACGTGCCGGCGCCGCTCGCGATGTTGCGCGGCGTGCGCAAGCTGCCGATCGCATCGGTGATGAAGCTGTCGCCCACCGGCGTGCGAATCGACTCCTACTGGCGGCCGCCGACCCGAGTCACGCATGAGGTGCCGCCTGCCGAGTGGGTGCGCCGCGTGCGCGAGCGGCTCGAGGAATCGGTGCGCATGCAGATGGTCGCCGACGTGCCGATCGGTGCGTTTCTTTCAGGCGGCATCGACTCGAGCGCCGTGCTCGCATTCATGTCCCGCCACAGCGCCGAGCCCGTGAAGACGTACTCGATCGGCTTCGACGGCGGCGCCGCAGAGCGCTTCTACAACGAGCTGGACTACGCGCGCCAGGTCGCGCAACTGTTCAAAACCGACCACCACGAGATCCTCGTGCGCCCGGACGTCGTGCACCTGCTGCCGAAGCTGCTGTGGCACATGGACGAGCCGATCGCCGATAGCGCGTTCGTGACGACGTATCTCGTCGCAGAGTTCGCACGCCGTGACGTGAAAGTGATCTTGTCCGGCGTCGGCGGCGACGAGCTGTTCGGCGGCTATCGACGCTATCTCGGCGAGCACTACATGCGCTATCTGGACTGGCTGCCCGGTGCGGCGAAGCGCGGCGCCGCGCGGCTGGCGGACAGGCTGCCGAGCGACCGCCACTCCAAGTGGCTGAACTACGCGCGTCTGGCGAAGAACTTCCTTTCGTCCGCCGAACTGCCGTTCACCGAGCGCTACCGCAGCTACGTCGGGGTGTTCGGTGCGGGTGAGGCGGCGGCGTTGATGAGAGACGAACCGGCGCGCCGATTCGATGCGATCGGTGCGGCCTTTGACGCTGCCGACGGCGAAGACCCGCTGGCGCGCATGTTCGCCGTCGATGCGCACACGCAGCTGCCGGACGATCTGCTTCTGCTGACCGACAAAATGACGATGGCCACCTCGCTGGAGTGCCGCGTGCCGTTGCTCGACCACGAACTGGTCGAGCTTGCCGCGCAGGTTCCGGCATCGGTCAAGGTCGGCGGCGGCGAACTGAAGGCGTTGATGAAGAAGGCGCTGGCGGACGTGCTGCCACGCGAGATCCTGTATCGGACCAAGCGCGGCTTCGGTGCGCCGATGGGCGCGTGGATGAAGGGTGCGCTGTCGGAGATGCTGGCCGGTGCGCTGTCGCGCGACAGCGTCGAGCGCCGCGGGCTGCTGCGTTACGAGCCGGTCGCTCGTCTGATCGAAGATCATCGCGCCAACCGCATCGACGGCACCGACAGGCTGCTCGCGCTGCTGAACCTGGAGATCTGGTGCCGCGTATATCTCGACCGCCGTTCTTCCGCCGACGTGGCCGACGAACTCAAGGAGGCCGTGGCATGAGGATCCTGTACGTCTGTCACCGCTTCCCTTATCCGCCCAAGCGCGGCGGCAAGATCCGGCCGTTCAACATGATCCGGCACCTGGCGCAGTCGCACGAAGTCGTCGTCTGCTCGCTGGCGCGTTCCGCGGAGGAGGCGGAGGAGGGCAGGGGCATCGCGCCGTACTGTGCCGAGCACCACGTCGCGGTCGTCGACGATCGCGTGCAGACGCTGCGGATGATCGCCACGCTGCCCACACCGATCACCGCGTCCGCGTCGTACTTCCACAGCACGCGGCTGGCGCGAACGATCCGCACGCTGCTTGCCGAGCGGCGCTTCGACCTGATCTTCGTGCATTGCTCGTCGGTGGCGCACTACGTTGCGAACGTGCGCGACGTACCCAAGATCCTCGACTTCGGCGACATGGATTCGCAGAAGTGGCTCGAGTACGTCGCCTACAAGCCGTGGCCGCTGTCCTGGGGTTACTGGTGGGAGGGCAAGCGCTTGCTGGCGGAGGAAAAGCGGCTCGCGCGTCGCTTCGACTTCTGCACGGCGACCACACGCGCCGAGTGGGAGACCTTGCAAAGCTATGGCGTCGATACGCCGAGCGACTGGTTTCCGAACGGCGTGGATGCGCAAGCCTTCGCGCCGTCGGCGGAGCCGTACGACCCGGACACAATTTGCTTCATCGGGCGCATGGACTACTACCCGAACCAGCACGCGATGTTCTGGTTCTGCGAACACGTGTTGCCGCTGCTGCGCGAACGCCGACCCAACGTCAAGCTTGCGATCGTCGGCGCCGATCCGCCGCCGGCGGTGCGCAAGCTGGGCGAACTGCCCGGCGTGACGGTGACCGGCTCGGTGCCGCAGGTTCAGCCGTACGTGACCCGTTCGGCGCTCACCGTGGCGCCGCTGGCGATCGCGCGCGGCACGCAGAACAAGATCCTCGAGGCGATGGCGATGGGTGTGCCGGTCGTGGCCAGCCGCGCCGCCGCCGGTGGCGTCGATGCGGTCGCCGGCGAGCATCTGCTGGTCGCCGAGACACCTGCCGGGTATCGTGATGCGATCCTCGGCGTGCTCGAGAATCCGGCCGAGCGCGCGCGGCTGGCCGCAGCCGGTCGCGCACGCGTGCTGTCGCACCATGCCTGGGCGAGTTCGATGACGCGCCTGGACGCGATCATCGACCGGTGTCTTGCCCAGTTCGCGTCCCTGCAGAACTTTCATCCGCAAACCTCATGAACATCAGCATCTTCGGACTCGGCTACGTCGGCGCGGTCTCGCTCGCCTGCCTGGCCCGTGAAGGCCATCACGTGATCGGCGTCGACGTCGATCCTGCCAAGTTGCAATTGATCGCCGACGGCAAGACGCCGGTCGTCGAAGAGGGCATGGTCGAGCTGATGGCCAAGGTCGTCGCCGGCGGGCGCGTCAGCGTGACGAGCGATGCGGCGCAGGCGATTCGCGACAGCGAGCTGTCATTGATCTGCGTCGGCACTCCGTCCGCGGCCAACGGCAGCCAGGACCAGTCGGCGATCGTGCGTCTTTGCGAGCAGATGGGCGCGGCGCTGCGCGGCGTCGATCGCCCGCACACGTTCGTGTTCCGCTCCACGTTGGTGCCGGGCACGGTCGAGGACGTACTGCGGCCGATCCTCGAGAAGGTCTCAGGGAAGAAGGAGGGGCGCGACTTCTTCGTCTGCTTTCAGCCGGAGTTTCTGCGCGAGGGCACGTCGATCCGCGACTACGACAACCCGCCGTTCACGATCGTCGGCGCCAACGCGGAGGAGCCGGTGCTGCATCTGAAGTCGCTGTTCGGCCATCTGCCGTGCGATTTCCATGTGACGTCGATCCGCGCGGCCGAGATGGTCAAGTACTGCTGCAACAACTTCCACGCGCTGAAGATCACGTTCGCCAACGAGACCGCGCGCCTGTGCGAAGCGCTGGGCGTCGATCCGTTTCAGGTAATGGACCTCGTTTGCCGCGACACGCAGCTGAACATTTCGAAGGCGTACCTGAAGCCGGGCTTCGCATTCGGCGGCTCGTGCCTGCCGAAGGATCTGCGTGCGACGCTGTATCTGGCCAAACGGCACGACGTCGAACTGCCGATGCACGCCGGCATCCTGCCGTCGAACCGCGCGCACATCGAGCGCGCGATCGCCAAGGTGCTGGAAACCGGCAAGCGGCGTGTGGGCATGATCGGGCTTGCCTTCAAGACCGGCACCGACGACCTGCGCGAGAGCCCGCTCGTGCTGCTGGCCGAGCACCTGATCGGCAAAGGCCTGTCGCTGCTCGTCTACGACCCCGAGGTGCACCTGTCGAATCTGCTGGGCGCGAACCGCAGGTTCATCGAAAGCCACGTGCCGCACATCGGCGGCCTGATCCGGCGCGATCTGGAAGCGGTGATCGCCGAGTCCGACGTGCTCGTCGTCGGGCTGAACGACAAGAAGACGATCGAGCTGCTCAAGCGACACGCGCGCAAGGACCAGACCGTAATCGATCTGGTCAACATCGGCGCGCACGGCGGGCTGCGTGCGAACTACGTCGGCCTGTGCTGGTGAACGGGGGGCGGGTCGATGAACCTGCGCGTCGTGCTGGTCGGTCCGCTGCCGCCGCCTTCCGGCGGCATGGCCAACCAGACGCGTCAGCTCGCGCGGCTGCTCGCGGATAGCGGCGTGTGCGTGCGGCTCGTGCAGACCAATCCGCCGTATCGCCCGGCGTGGGTCGGCAGCGTACGCGGGCTGCGCGCCGCCTTTCGCCTCGCCCCTTACGTCATCGCGCTGTGGCGTGCGCTGCGCGGCGTGGACGTCGCGCACGTGATGGCGAACTCGGGCTGGGCATGGCACCTGTTCGCTGCGCCGGCGGTCTGGTTGGCGCGACTGCGCGGCGTGCCCGTGCTGGTCAACTATCGGGGCGGCGAAGCGGAGTCGTTCTTGCAGCGGCAGGCGCGCTGGGTGCGGCCGACGCTGCGGCTGGCGCGCGTGCTCGCCGTGCCGTCGGGGTTTCTGCAGTCGGTCTTCGCTCGCCACGGCGTCGCCGCCGAAGTCGTTCCGAACGTCGTCGATCTGGCGCGCTTTGCGCCCGCCGCGCGGCGAACGCCCGCCCAGCACATCGTCGTCACCCGCAACCTGGAGCAGATCTACGACATCCCCACCGCTTTGCGCGCGTTCGCGAAGATCCGCAGCCGCTTCCCC
>JBFMFC010000118.1:0-5250 GCA_040752195.1 Pseudomonadota bacterium
GGCATGCGCGGCGCGTCGAGCACGCGCGCGTACGGCACGGAGGCGCGCACGTCGAAGAACTGCCAGATCGCGCTCCAGAAGCCCTCAAGGTCGGTCGTCGACCAGCGCCACAGCGATTCGTAGTCGGCGAACTGCAGCCCGCGGCTGCGCGCGAGCCATTCGACGAAGGCGCTGATCCGCGCGCGCCGGATCCGCTCTTCGGACGGGCGCCAGATCGGTTCGGCGGGCGACGTGTGTTCCATGCCGGCCAAGGATGCGCAGCAATCCGGGCGGCGTCAACCCGGCTCCGGAGCAACGTCCCGGGGCGGCTATCCTCGCGCGCATGACGATGCTCTCCCTGCTCGATGCGCAGCTCGCTTTCGGCGACCTGCCGCTGCTCGACCGCGCGCAGCTCGCGGTGGGCGACGGCGACCGCATCGGCCTGATCGGCCGCAACGGCAGCGGCAAGTCGTCGCTGCTCGCCGTGATCGCCGGCCGCATCGCGCTCGACGGCGGCGAACTGAAGCGGCGCGACGGACTGCACGTGGTGCTGGTCGAGCAGGAGCCCGTGCTGCCCGCCGCGCACACGCTGCGCGAAAGCCTGCTCGCGCGCGGCGGCATCGAACGCATGCACGACGAGCGCGAGCGCTGGCGCACCGAGGCGCGCCTGGCCGAGTGCCTTCACCGCTTCGGGCTCGACGGCCACACGAATCCGGCCGCCGCGTCGGGCGGCGAGCGCAAGCGCGGCGCGCTGGCGCTGGCGCTGGCGCTCGCTCCCGACCTGCTGCTGCTCGACGAGCCGACCAACCATCTCGACATCGACGCGATCGCACAGCTCGAGGCGCTGCTCGCCGAGAAGGGCGCGCCGACGCTGATCGTGATCACGCACGATCGCGCCTTCCTCGATCGGGTGGCCACACGCATCGTCGAGCTCGATCGCGGCGCGCTGCGCGCGTACCCGGGCAACTACAGCGACTTCGAGCGGCGGCGCGCAAGCGAGCTGGCGGCCGAGGACAAGGCGGCGCGGCGCTTCGAAAGGTTCTGGGCGCAGGAAGAAACGTGGATCCGCAAGGGAATCGAGGCGCGCCGCACGCGCAATGCCGGGCGCGTCGCGCGGCTGGAACGGCTGCGGCGCGAACGCGCGGCGCGGCGCGAACGAAGCGGCCGCATCAAGCTCGCGCTCGACGCGGGAGAGCGCTCGGGCAAGCTCGTCGCGGAGCTGGAGGACGTGACGAAGCGCTTCGGCGAGCGCATCGTCGTGCGCGCCTTCTCGACGCGCATCCTGCGCGGCGACCGCATCGGGCTGATCGGCCCCAACGGCGCAGGCAAGAGCACGCTGCTGAAGCTCATCGTCGGCGCGCTCGCGCCCGACGACGGGACGGTGCGGCTCGGAACGAACCTGCGGGTCGCGTACTTCGACCAGATGCGCGCGGCGCTCGATCCGGACCGCACCGTCGCCGAGACGATCGCGCCGGGATCCGACTGGGTCGAGATCGGCGGTGCGCGCAAGCACGTGATGAGCCACCTCGGCGACTTTCTGTTTCCGCCGCGGCGCGCGGCGGCGCCGGTCAGAACGCTTTCGGGCGGCGAGCGCAACCGGCTGCTGCTCGCGCGGCTGTTCGCGCAGCCCGCCAACCTGGTCGTGCTCGACGAGCCGACCAACGATCTGGACATCGAGTCGCTCGAACTGCTCGAGCAGACGCTGCAGGACTACGACGGCACGCTGCTGCTCGTCAGCCACGACCGCGCGTTTCTCGACAACGTCGTCACGCAGACGATCGCCGCCGAAGGCGACGGCGTGTGGAAGGAGTATGTCGGCGGCTACTCGGACTGGCTGGCGCAGCGACCGCCGGCAACTCCCTCTCCGCGCGGACGGGGTGAGGAACCGGGGCGGCCGGCCCAAGCCGAAAGCCCGTCGCCGCGGCCCGCTCCCGCCGGCAGGGCGGAGAGTGCGAAAGGGAAGCCGAAGCTCAGCTTCAAGGAACGGCGCGAACTGGAAGCGCTGCCCGCCGAGATCGAAGCGCTCGAACGCGAGCAGTCCGAACTGACCGCGGCAATGGGGTCGCCCGACTACCACAGGCGCGGCGCCGAGGCGATCCGCGCCGAGCGCGCGCGCGCCGCGGCAATCGAGCGGCTGCTCGCCGAGAAGTTCGACCGCTGGGCCGCGCTCGAGGACAAGGCCAAAGCGGCGGGGTAGGACCAGCAGCCGGCCGGCGGCGCGCGGGCACGCCCGGGCTTCGCCTCCCTTTCCCGGGCCCCGCAACGAAGCGTTACAACTTGAACGCCTTTCGTCTTGTGGCCCGTACTCGCATCGCGACAATAAGCGTTAGGAAGACAGTATTCGGAACGCTGGTCGTTCCCTGGATACACAGGGGAGTCGTGATGAGAGTCCTGAAGATCCTGATGGCCGCGTGCGCAGTGGCGCTCGCGCTCATGGGGGCTGCCGAGCCGGCTCAGGCGCACGGACGCTGGCGCGGCGGCGTGGTGTTGCACTTCGGGTACCCCGGCCCCTACTACTGGGGACCGCGTTACTGGTATCCGCCGCCCGTGTACTACGAGCCGCCGCCGGTGGTCGTCGTGCCGCCCGCACCGCCCCCGCCGCCCGTTTACGTCGAGCGCGACGACGAAGTCGCGCCGCCGGGGCACTGGTGGTACTGGTGCCCGAGCGCGAAGGGCTACTACCCGTACGTGAAGGAATGCCCGGGCGGCTGGCAGCGGGTTGCACCGCAACCGACCAACTGACACCGCTCGCGGAGCCGATCATGCGACGCACTTTCAAGCTCGCCGCCGTCGCGGTGGCGCTCGGGCTGGCCGGTTGCGCGAGCGTGCCGACCGGGCCGTCGCTGCAAGCGCTGCCGGGGCGCACCAAGTCGTTCGAGGCGTTCCAGTACGACGATGCAGCCTGCCGCGACTACGCGCTCGCGCAGATCGGCGGGCGCTCCGCATCGGATCGTGCCAACGAAGCCGCCGCAGCCAGCGCGGTGGCCGGCACCGTCATCGGCGCAGCCGCCGGCGCGGCGATCGGCGGTGACAGCGGCGCCGCGGGCGTCGGCGCAGGCCTGGGGCTGATCACCGGGTCGATGATCGGTGCCGGGCAGGCTCAGGGGTCGTACTACGCGTCGCAGCGCCGTTACGACGCGGCGTACTTCCAGTGCATGTACGCGAAAGGGCACAAGGTGCCCGTCTACGGGCGCTACACACCGGCGCCGCGCCGCCCTCCACCCCCGCCGCCGCCGCCGCCCAGCGCGGCACCGGTATATCCGCCGGCGGACCTGCCGCCGTCGGCCTACCCGCCGCCGAACGCACCCCCGCCGCGGTAGACGCGACGCTGCGGCCCCGCGTCAGCGCGTGCGGCGTCAGCGAACCATCACGCGCGCATCCGCGTGCGCGCATGCATCGACGACCGCGACTGCAGACATGTTGACGATCCGCCGGACCGTCGACGCGGGCGTCAGGATGTGCACCGGCCGCGCCGCGCCGAGCAGGATCGCGCCGATCGTGATGCCGCCGCCGGCGGTCACGCGCAGCGCGTTGTACGTGATGTTGGCGGCGTCGACGTTCGGCATCACGAGCAGGTTCGCTTCGGCGGGCAGGTTCGAATCGGGCATCAGCGAGTCGAGCACGGCCTTCGACAACGCCGCGTCGGCCTGCATCTCGCCGTCGACCGCGAAGTCGGGGTTGCGCGCGAGGACGAGTTCGAGCGCGTCTCGCATCTTCTGCGCGCTCGGCGCGTCCGAGCTGCCGAAGCTCGAGTGCGACACCAGCGCGACGGTCGGCACGAGACCGAACCGCCGCACCGCCTCGGCGGCGAGCATCGTCATCTCCGCGATCTGCTCCGCGGTCGGATCGACGTTGACGTGCGTGTCGCAGATGAAGAGCTGCCGGTTCGGCAGGATCAGAAGCTGCATCGCCGCGAACGTCTTCACACCGGGGCGCAGCCCGATCACGTTGCGCACGTACTTCAGGTGGTCGGCGTAGCCGCCGACGGTGCCGCACAGCATCGCGTCGGCGTCTCCCCGCCGCACGAGCATCGCGCCGATCAGCGTCGTGCGCGTGCGCACTTCCGCCTGCGCGAGCGCGCGCGTCACGCCCTTGCGGCGGGTCAACTGGTAGTACTCGCTCCAGGTGTCGCGATAGCGCGGATCGTCGAGCACGTTGACGACCTCGACGTCGCGGTCGAGCCGCAGCCGCAGCCCGTAGCGCTCGACCCGCATGCGGATCACGTCGGGCCGGCCGATCAGGATCGGCCGGGCGATCCCCTCGTCGACGACGATCTGCGCGGCGCGCAGCACGCGCTCTTCCTCGCCCTCGGCGTAGATCAGCCGCTTCGGCGACTTCTTCGCCGCCGCGAACACCGGCTCCATCGTGCTGCCGGACTGATACACGAATCGACGCAGGCGCGCGCGATACGCGTCCAGGTCGGCGATCGGCCGCGTGGCCACGCCGCTCGCCATCGCCGCCTCGGCCACCGCGGGCGCGATCCGCTCGATCAGCCGCGGGTCGAAGGGCTTGGGGATCAGGTACTCGGGGCCGAAGCGCAGCCCTTCGGCGCCATACGCGCTCGCGACCTCGTCGGGAATCTCCGCGTGCGTCAGGTCGGCGAGCGCACGAACGGTCGCGAGCTTCATCGCCTCGTTGATCGTCGTCGCGCCGACGTCGAGCGCGCCGCGGAAGATGAACGGGAAGCACAGGACGTTGTTGACTTGGTTCGGATAGTCCGACCGGCCCGTGCCGATGATCGCGTCGGGCCGCACCGCGCGGGCGGCCTCCGGCATGATCTCCGGCGTCGGGTTGGCCATCGCCAGGATGATCGGCTGCGCCGCCATCGTCTTGACCATCTCCGGCGTCAACACGCCCGGGCCCGACAGCCCCAGGAAGATGTCGGCCCCGGGCATCGCGTCGGCGAGCGTGCGCGCCGCGGTCTCGCGCGCATAGCGCGCCTTGCTCTCGTCGAGTCCGGGCCGGCCCGCGTACAGGACGCCCTTGCTGTCGGCGACGAGGACGTTCTCGCGCCTCAGACCGAGGCTCGCGAGCAGGTCGAGGCAGGCGATCGCCGCCGCCCCCGCGCCGCTGCACACCAGCTTCGCGCGCGCGATGTCCTTGCCGACCAGCCGCAGTCCGTTCAGGATCGCCGCCGCGGCGACGATCGCGGTGCCGTGCTGGTCGTCGTGGAACACGGGGATCTTCATCCGCTCGCGCAGCTTGCGCTCGACGTAGAAGCACTCGGGCGCCTTGATGTCTTCCAGGTTGATGCCGCCGAAGGTCGGCTCG
>JBFMFC010000119.1:0-5154 GCA_040752195.1 Pseudomonadota bacterium
ACGTCGCGGGTCATATCAGGAATCTTGATGTGCAGGAGGATGCGCGCGACGGCGATACCGAGGAGCGGGACAGCGGCTGTGCCGATAGTCGCCAGAATCACGCGACGCAAAACTGTTGTCATGCAGTTGGTCCTACTCTATGACGCCCAATGTTTGAGTTCACCCGAGTGCGGAAGCAGGCGAAGCCCGCCGTAGCGCTTCGGGGGCAACGATGGGATGGACTCCCTCCGGTTTTTCATCGGCATCATCGTGCCAACGGTCCTCGGGTAGTGTGGGCGACAGTGCAACCGAGAGGCAGTCCGAGATGAATGCTACTGCTGCCCTGCCCGTGGTGGGAATCGATCTCGCCGAGAACGGGTTCGAGGTCGCGGTCGCCGACGAGCGCGTGCGCATTGTCGAGCGCGCGCGACCGGGCCGGGCGCAGTTCGAACGCTGGTTTGCCAATCGCGGGGTGGGCCAGGTCGTCATGAAAGCCCGTGGTGCGGCGCATCACTGGGGACGCGGGCCAGGGCATCGAGGCGAAGCGCTGGCCGACACGCTGGCGCGGATCTGCTTCGCGCTGCTGCGCGACGGCGTCGATTACGGCACGGCGCGCGTGAACAGACAGCTCGCCCGTGAGACCTGTGCGCTGCCGGCCTGAACACGCATGGCACCGATGAACCCCGCCCGAGCCTTGCGCTCGGGCTGATCGCCCGTCATGGCACCGGGGGCTGCCCCTGCACCGCTTGACGCCGACAACTGATCGTGTCCCTCGACGTGGTGTACGAAGGATCGCCGGGATTGGCGCGTAGCGGAGCCGTAGGCGAAGCGAAGCGCTGATCCCGGCGGCGGCCCCGAAGGGGGCCATCGTGGTTCTTCGGTAAGGTTGAGGTGCGACCCACCAACCTGACCTCAGGAGACACACGATGACCAAGCCCACTATGGCACTGGCCGAGCTCGCTGAGAAGGGGGCCGACGCCGACCTGCTGCGTGAGATGATCCAGTTCGTCGCCCAACGCATGATGGAGATGGACGTCGAGGGCCTGTGCGCGGCGGCCTACGGAGAGAGGAGCCCGGATCGGGTCAACCGCCGCAACGGCTACCGCGACCGGCTCTGGGAGACGCGTGCGGGCAGCGTCGAGCTGAAGATCCCGAAGCTGCGTCAGGGGAGCTACTTCCCCGGGTTCCTGGAGCCGCGCAGGACGGCCGAGAAGGCCCTTGCTGCGGTGATTCAGGAAGCCTACGTCCAGGGTGTGTCGACCCGCTCGGTCGACGAGCTCGTCAAGGCGATGGGCATGAGCGGGATCAGCAAGAGCCAGGTCTCGCGACTGTGCACCGAGATCGACGAACGGGTCGGGGCGTTCTTGAATCGCCCGATCGAGGGCGACTGGCCGTACCTGTGGATCGACGCGACCTACGTCAAGACGCGCGAGGCCGGGCGGATCGTCTCGGTGGCGGTAATAATCGCCGTCGGGGTGAACACCGAGGGGCAACGTGAAGTCCTCGGCATGAGCGTCGGGGCCTCCGAGGCCGAGGCGTTCTGGACGAGCTTCCTGCGTTCGCTCGCGCGTCGCGGCTTGCGGGGGGTGAAGCTCGTCATCTCTGACGACCACGAGGGCCTGAAGGCTGCGGTGACGAAGCTGCTCAAGGCGACTTGGCAGCGCTGCCGGGTGCACTTCATGAGGAACGCGCTCGTCCACGTGCCCAAGGGCCAGCGCCAGATGGTCGCTGCGCTCATCCGCACCGTCTTCGCCCAGGAAAGCGAAGCCGACGCCCGTCGACAGTGGCGTGCGGTCGCCGATCAGCTCAGGGAGCGCTTCCCGAAGATCGGCGCGCTCATGGACGCCGCCGAGGACGAGGTCCTGGCCCACATGAGCTTCCCCAAGGCGCACCGGTTGCAGATTCACTCGACCAACCCGCTGGAGCGGCTGAACGCCGAGATCAAGCGCAGGACCGACGTCGTAGGCATCTTTCCCAACGAAGCGGCGATCGTGCGTCTGGTCGGCGCGCTCTTGCTCGAGCAGAACGACGAGTGGCAGCTACAGCGCCGTTACCTGCAGCTTGAAGGCTTGCAAGCACTCGGCGACAATCAACCCGCGAGGCTCTCCGCCGTGATGAGCTGAGCACGGATCTCGGCCTTGCGAGAACCACGACTCGTACACCACGTCAAGGGACACGATCCGACAACTCTTCAGGCGACTTCACGGCCGCCGCTTGCAACGATCGGCGCTCGGTGCGCAGATTCCATGTCGGCACGGACCACAACGCATCCACACCCGATGCCGGATGTACGACTGCAGGCTTGCTCCTCGCGCCACAACGACCGGTCAGCCTCTTCCTTCTCGGAGGGAGTCCATATGCGACGTGCTAGGCGTCACGGCCTGTCGGAAAGGTGAGGACCATGAGAAGGCATTCACCATAGCCTGGGGGTGAGTAACGACGCAGGATGTGAAACCCGGCCTTCTGAAACGCACGCTGAGCCACTGTATTGCGGATCGAAGTCGTCAAGCCAACAAGCGGCACGGTCTCACCGAGTCGGGCAAGAAGTAGGCCGAGAGCAGTTGGACCGATGCCTTTGGCGACGCAGTTGGGCTCACCGATCAAGATGTCTACATCGATGGCACCAGCGGGGATGTCAGTCAGTCCGACGGTGTCCAAGACCTCGCGGGAGACTACCTGCCAGCGGATGTAGCCCACCGGTGTGCCGTCCGAGAGGATGAAGGCTCTGTCTCCACCGTTGGGCGGGCTCAGCGCCCAGGACAAGTGATCCTCGGGATCGGGGTACCAGGGAGATACATGCGGCTCCGAGAGCCAGCGAGCCAGCAGACCGCTCAGCTTCACGTCGAACGGCCCGAGCTGGACGCCGGGAGGACTCATGTGGAGTGTGACGCCTAACGTGCCGTTAACCCGCGCGCCGCTTGCGGCGCGTCGGCGTTGAACGGATTGTTGGGCGACTTCAATGGCGGTCGCGCCGCCGTTATGGCACCCGCTGGCGCCGCAGGCTGCGAAGGACGTGAGTGTTCGTCACTGTTGCTCACGCGGGCTTAAGGAACACGCCTCGAACGTACACGATCCGCCCGTCACGCAAGGCACGGCTGGAGTTGCCACGCTTCTCGGCATGTCGCTCGCCGAGCACTAGGTGCATGCCAAGCGGAGGCAGTGTGCCTGCTGGCGGTCGGTTGGCGTCCTGCCAGGCAAGTACAGTCGCAGAGACATCCCGGAATGTGTGTTCCTTCAGGCCTAATGTACCCAGCAGCGTCCGCAGATCTTCCGGTGGAATCAGGTGGCTCTGGTCCGCTTCGCTGGCCCAGGGTACGGGAAACTCAAGCGGCCGTCCGTTGCCGGCACAGATGTCCTGAAAAACGAACTGACCCCCGGCTCGCAGGACGCGCGCGATCTCGCCGTAAAACTGGCGCTTCTCAGCAATGTTCATCTGTGCCTGAATCGTCCACACGCAGTCGAACGTGCCTTCATCGAACGGCAGAGCCAACGCATTTCCTTGCCGAAATCGGGTCCGCTCCGTTAGGCGCGTGAGTCGGGAAAGCTCGGTGGCCACGGTACAAAACTCGGGCATGAGATCAATACCGGTGACATCACAGCTGTACGTCGCGGCGAGAAACCGTGCCGGGCCACCCAAGCCGCTGCCCACGTCAAGCACTCGTGATCCGGGCTTGAGGGCAGCGAGCGCGGCGAGGTCCTTCGTAGCATGGCGCCCGGCCGAGTGAAACTCATCGGCCGGCGCGAGATCATCCACCGTCGGTGCGCTAGGGTCCTTGCCCGCCTCGCGCAAACCAGCGACGATGCGATCGAGCAATCCCGCAGCACGGTAGTGAGCTTGAACGGAATGTTCATAAGTCATGATGACACCTCCCTTCTGTCGCCCAACGCCGTTTTAACCGGTGCGGGCCACCAAAGCCAAGAGCGGCACCGCCGTCCCACCGCGTCCGGTCGAAAACAGAGTTAGGTTTCTACTTTCCATTGACGTACTTCACGATTTCTAGAACCAGATGACCAGCTGCAACCAAAACACCGAGGCCGGCAACTACAACACCGACAAGAGTTAGCCGATTTAGAGCGCGCGCAAGGGTGTCGGATGCAGTGCTCGATTCTTTTAGGTTCTTGTTTAACTCGATCAGCTGATCCTTCATCAGGCCGAACTGGTTATAAAACCCGGTTGGCCGCTGCTCGAAGTACCAAGTAAGCGTCTGGTAAAACCGGCGCTCAAGGTCGCTCAGCGATTCTTTGTCTTCTTCTGCCATTTTGATGAACCTAACTTAATTTAGGCCGTGCCAGCGAGACGGATAACCTGGCACGGCGACGGATAACCTCGCGCGCGGATCCGTCGGAAAGCCGCGCAGGGCCTTGCGTTCCGCCGACATACTGGATCGCAATCCAGTACGAACCAGGGCCATGAAACCCGGCACTCGACCCCTCCTTCGCTCGCCGCGGTTGCTCGATCAGTTGCGCGAGCGGATTCGCTATTGCCATTACAGCTTACGGACGGAGCAGGCCTACGTCCATTGGGTACGGTACTTCATTCGCTTCAGCGGCATGCGCCATCCGCGCGAGATGGGCGCGCCGGAAGTCGAGGCGTTTCTGCGGCACCTGGCGGCGCAGCGGCAAGGGCAACAAGGATCGCGTGGTCATGTTGCCGGCCGCGCTGCGCACGCAAATCGCGAATGCGTGCAGCGTGTGGGCGGCCGATCGCGCAGCCGGCCGCCCCGGCGTGGCGCTGCCCGACGCACTGCAGGCCAAGTTCCCCCGCGCCGGCCGGACGTGGGCCTGGTTCTGGCTGTGGCCCGCTCGCGAGGAATCCGTCGATTCGCGCACCGGCGTGCACCGGCGCCATCACCTTCACGAAGATCGCGTCGGGCGCGCGATCACGCGCGCCGCGGCCGCCACCGGCCTCGCCAAGCGCGTAACAGCGCACACGCTGCGTCACTCGTTCGCCACCCCCCTCCTCGAAAGCGGCGCCGACATCCGCCGCGTACAGGAACTGCTCGGCGCGAGCGACGTGTCGACCGCGATGATCTACACGCACGTGTTGCGCTCGGCCGCTTGCGGGCTGCCGAGTCCGCTCGATGCGCTGCCGCTCGAACCGCCCGCGTCCCCGCGTGCAGAGCAGACGCGTGCGCCGTACCGACCCACGCTGCCGAACTGAAGCCCGGCGCCGCG
>JBFMFC010000120.1:0-2851 GCA_040752195.1 Pseudomonadota bacterium
GCCGCGAACCGCTACTCGACCAGCCCGTGCTTGATCGCGTAGTGGGTGAGCTCCGCGTTGTTGCTCATGCCCATTTTCTCGAGGATGCGCGCGCGGTAGACGCTGACGGTCTTGGGGCTCAGCGCAAGCTCTTCGGCGATGTCGGACAGGCGCTTGCCGGAGGCGATCAGCTTCAGCGTCTGGAACTCGCGGTCCGACAGCCGGTCGTGCGCGGCGCCCTGCTCGGGCGCGTTGAGATTCTCGATCAGCGCCTGCGCGATTTCCGGCGTGACGTACTTGCGGCCGGCGATGACCTGGTTGACCGCTTCGATCAGCTTTTCGGGCGCGCTCGCCTTGTTCAGATACCCCGCCGCGCCCGCGCGGAAGGCGCGCACCGCGTACTGGTCCTCCGGGTACATGCTGACCATCAGCACCTTGAGCTTGCTGTTTTCCTCGCGCAGCGATTTCAGGATGTCGATGCCGTTCTTTCCCGGCAGGCCGACGTCCATCACCAGCAGGTCGGCGTCGGGGTGCGCGCGTAACTGATTGCGCAGCTCGCCGTAGTTACCGGCCTCCGCGACGACCGTGACGTCGGGATGCTCGGACAGGATCTGAACGATTCCGCGCCGGACGATCGCATGGTCGTCGACGACGATGGTCTTGACCGTCATCCCCCTCACTCCTCAGCTTCTTCTAGCCCGCATCGGTCCACGCCTTGGCACGCGCGGGCGGCACAGCGGCCTCGCCCGCCGCGGGATCGCCGGGCGGAATGGAGAACATCACCGTCGTTCCGCGACCGGGCGTCGAATTGACTTCGGCCCAGCCGCCGAAGCCGCGTGCGCGCTCGATCAGGCTGCGCACGCCGAAGCCCGGCGTATTGCCGAGCAGGCGCGCGTCGAAACCGACGCCGTCGTCCGCGACTTCCAGCGTCACTTCGTCGGCCGAGGCGAAAAGATGCACCGACACGCGTTTGGCCTGCGCGTGTTTGGCGACGTTGGACAGCGACTCCTGCGCAACGCGGTACAGCGCAGCGGCACGCATCGGCTCGAGGTCGAGCTCCTCGCGGTTCGACTCGAAGCTCGTCGGCACGCCGGTGCGTTCGGCGAATCCCTTGACGAGCCAGTCGAGGGCGGCGACCAGCCCCGCGTCGAGCACCGGCGGGCGCAGGTTGTGCTGGATCCGGTGGCTTGCAGCCACCGCATGCGCGAGCAGCTCGTTCATCGCGTTGATGCGCGGTGCCGCCGACGAGCGCCCGTTCAGATCGCGCGCCAGCCGCGCCAGCTCGAACTTCAACGCGGTCAGCGTCGTACCGATGTCGTCGTGGATCTCGCGCGCGATGGCGCGGCGCTCCTCCTCCTTGACGCGCTCGAGGTGCTGCGCCAGCTCGCGCAGCTTGGCCGCGCTCTCCTCGAGCTGAGCCGCTTGCAGCCGCCGGTCGCGGCGCGCTTCGGCCGCCTGCAGGCTGCGCTTCAGCGCCGGCGCCAGCCGGAACATGCGCGACTTCAGGATGAAGTCGTCGGCGCCCGCGTGCAGCGCGGCCACGGCGAGTTCCTCGGACATCTCGCCGGAGACGACGATCACCGGCAGGTTCTCGTCGACCGACTTGGCCACCTTCAGCGAGGCGAAAGAGTCGAAGTGCGGGAGGTTGTGATCGGTCACGACCGCATCGACGCGACCGCGCGCAAAGACTTCGCGCATGCCGGCCTCGTCCTCGACGCGCGTGGCGCGAACGCGCAGGCCGTCGCGCAGCAGGATGGCGAGCAGCAGTTCGTAGTCGAGCTCGGAGTCCTCGACGACGAGAAGCTGGATCGGCGTGATTTCGACTGCGTTCATCTGTGTCGGGCAGATCTTCCCTCGGCCGCATCGTCCTTTTGCGCAACGCCGCTCGCGCAGATTGTGCCTGCGGCCGCTCGCGTGCGCTCGCCCCACGCCGGCCGCGCCGGCATGAGCCTGCGCCGCAATCCGCTGCGCGTCCCTGCCGGTGGGCGCCGGGCATTGTGGCTTCGGCCGCTCGCTTGCGCTCGCTTCACGCCGGCTGCGCCGGCATGAGCCTGCGCCGCAATCCGCTGCGCGTCCCTGCCGGTCCGCGGAGCGAATTGTGGACCAAATCGGGTGGGGTGCGACGGGCGTTGCCGCCGACGGTTGTGCCGGGACGAGTCGTTCGGCCGGCGGACTTGAGCGCGCGCGTGCGGTGGAAAGCGCGCGATTGCGAGCCTTTATCGCCCAATCGTCGCGCGGCGCGCGGTTCGACACTCTCGCGGACCCGCGACCGGACTGCGCCGTCTGCGGGGCATGAACTGCGCGACAACGGATACTCGAATGACCACGACTTTCGCCGGAGATGACCGCCCGCCGGCGGCTGCGGCAGGGCACGCAGTGGCGCGCGAGTGCGCTGCGATCGCTGCGGACCTCGAGCGACTGAAGCTGTTGATCGGCGAAGCCGGCGACCGCCTTGCGGCCAGTTTCGCCGTGATCGGCGAGGCCGTGCCGCGGATGCCCGGCGACGAGCGCGTCGGTCAGGCCGTGGCGGCGGCCGTCACCGCGCTGCAGTTCCAGGACATGGCCACGCAGCTCACGCAACACGCGCAAAGGCGTCTCGTGGCGCTACAGGACGTGCTCAAGGCGCTGTCGCTCGAAAACACCGATCCGCTGCTGGCCACCACGCGCATGCAGCCGGTGCGGCAGGCCGGCATGGGCGCGGGCTCGATCGACCTCTTTTGAACCGGACTGACCTGGATTCGACGGGAGTTCTACCGATGCACTCGATTCTCGCTGTGGACGACTCGGCGTCGATGCGCCAGATGGTGGCCTTCACCTTGAAGGGCGCCGGCTACCACGTCATCGAGGCCGCCGACGGGCAGGAGGCCTACGA
>JBFMFC010000120.1:2951-5081 GCA_040752195.1 Pseudomonadota bacterium
ATGGTCGACGTGCTGCTCGAGGCCGGCGACGTGCTGAAGGCGCAGCTTGCGCGCTACCAGGGCGCGGCCGAGGACAGCCCGGATACCGCGGATCTGGTCGCGCGCATCCGGAAGCTCGCAGCCGGTGAAACGCCCGCGCCCGCGACGGGCCTGCGCAAGCTGCGCGTTCGCGTCGGTCCGCTTGCCGACGGGTCGACCGCTGACGGCCTCGCCGAACTGTTCCGCGACATTCCCACGCTGGGGACGATCGCCGCGCTCGACGACGGTGCGCCGTCGGCCGACGGCTACCGCGAGTTCCGAGTCGACACCGCGTCGCCCGACAGCGAGCTCATCGAGTTGTTTTCGTTCCACGTCGCCAGGGAGCAGATCACGATTTCGGACTTCGCGGAAACGGCGCGGATCGACGCGGCGGATGGCCGCGCGGACGCGCCGCCCGCCGCGCTGCCCGCCGCCGACCCCGGCTACGGGTTCTTCGTCGACCCGCACACGCTTCCCGCGGCGAACGCACTGCCGGCGGCAAAGCGAACCCGGGCGAGCGCCAGGGCCGAAAAGCCGGCGAACGCGGCGTCGCTGGAATCGACGACGCTGCGCGTGTCGGTCGAGAAGGTCGACCAGTTGATCAACCTGGTCGGCGAGCTCGTGATCACGCAGGCGATGCTGACGCAGCAGGCCATGCAGTTCGACCCCGTGCAGCACCAGGCGCTGCTGTCAGGCGTGGCCGACCTGGAGCGCCACACGCGCCATCTGCAGGATGCGGTGATGAGCATCCGCATGATTCCGATGGCGTTCGTGTTCAACCGCTTCCCCCGCATGCTGCGCGATCTGGCCGCCAAGCTCGGCAAGGACATCGAGCTGGCGACGGTCGGCGAAGCGACCGAGCTCGACAAGGGGCTGATCGAAAAGATCATCGACCCGCTGACGCACCTGGTTCGCAACAGCGCCGACCACGGCATCGAAATGCCGGCGACGCGACTCGCAGCGGGCAAGCCGGCGACGGGTCGAATCACGCTGTCGGCGGCGCACCAGGGCGGCTCGATCCTGATCGAGGTGCGCGACGACGGCGCGGGGCTGAAGCGCGACCGCATCCTCGCCAAGGCGCGTGAGCGCGGCATCCCCGTGCGCGACGACATGACCGACCAGGAGGTCTGGGCGCTGATCTGGGAGCCCGGCTTCTCGACGGCCGACGAAGTGAGCGATGTGTCGGGCCGCGGGGTGGGAATGGACGTCGTTCGCAGGAACATCGCTGCGCTCGGCGGCACGGTCGAGTTGGACTCGGCCGAGGGCTACGGCACGCGCGTGTCGGTGCGGCTGCCGCTGACGCTCGCGATCATGGACGGCATGTCGGTCGGTGTGGGCGAGGAGACCTACATCCTTCCGCTGGCGTCGGTCGTCGAGTCGTTCCAGATCGAGCGCGGCATGATCCAGTCGATCGGCGGCAGTGGCCGGGCCGTGAAGGTGCGCGACCAGTTTCTGCCGGTGGTCGCGCTCGACGAAGTGTTTGCGGTGCCGCGCCGCCGGCAGGCGTGCACCTCCGAGATCATGGTGGTCGCCGAAGCCGAAGGCCAGCGCATCGCGCTGCTGGTCGACGAGTTGGTCGGCCAGCAACAGGTCGTCGTCAAGAACCTCGAAGCCAACTACCGCCGCGTGCCCGGCGTGTCCGGCGCGACGATCCTCGGCGACGGTCGCGTGGCGCTGATCATCGACGTCGCGAGCCTGGTCAGGCGCTCGCGGCACTGAAAACCGAACCGCAGCAGGAGCATCGACATGAGTGCATCGACCGGCCTGGAAACCAGCGCTGTCGCCGCAGCCGCGACGGCCCGCGAGTATCTGACCTTTCGTCTCGGCGCCGAGGAGTACGGCATCGACATCCTCAAGGTGCAGGAGATCCGCGGCTACGACGGCGTGACGCGGATCGCGCACGCGCCGGCGCACGTGTTGGGCGTGATCAACCTGCGCGGGGTGATCGTGCCGATCGTCGATTTGCGGGTGAAGCTGGCGCTGGGCGAGGTGCGGTACGACGCCTTCACGGTGGTGATCGTGCTGAACGTTGCGCAGCGGGTGGTCGGCGCGGTGGTCGATGCCGTGAGCGACGTGCTGGAGCTGGCGCCGGAGCAGATCCGGGCGGCGCCG
>JBFMFC010000121.1:0-4978 GCA_040752195.1 Pseudomonadota bacterium
CGGTTCAGCTGCGTTTCAGAGCGCAGCAGCGTCGGTCGCAAACTGGTGCTGGACGTCGCAGCCACCGCTTGGCCATCGGCATGCCATGGCCGTCTTCCGACAGGGTTGGCTCCTGTTCCGCAAACAGCACATCACTCAACGCTGGCGTCAGCGACCCCGACGGCTTGTCCGGAGCGGGCGAACGGCGTCTGCTTTCTGTTGAACAGCGCTTCGTCCCGCTCCAAATACCAGCGCCCTTGCACATAACGTCTCAGGTCGATCACAGGCGAAGTGACCGGCTGCTTGCCAATCTCATAGGAATCTTCGAATCCGTGGCTGGCGTCAACTATCCTGTCCGCTCGGCGTCAATGATCTTGGCCGGTGAAGGCGGGGAACGATGTGTGTGTAGTTCAGCGTTTCTTTGGCGCAGGCGGGGCATGCCCCGCCTGCGCGGTGCGCCGCCGGTAGCTCTCCACGTTCATTTCCAGGATCGTTGCGTGGTGCACGAGCCGGTCGACTGCGGCGAGCGTCATGGCCGCATCGACGAACACCTCGCTCCATTGCGAGAACGGCGTGTTGGCCGTGATCGCCAGGCTTTTGCGCTCGTAGCGTTCGGCGATCAGCTCGAACAGCACCGAGGTTTCGGCCTGGTCGCGCCGCACGTAGCTCAGATCGTCCAGGATCAGCAGATCGAAGCGGTCGAGCTTGGCCAGCTCGGCCGGCAGCCGCAGATCGCGCCGCGCCGCCTGCAGCCGCTGCACCAGATCACCGCAGCGTGTGAACAGCACGCGCCGCCCCGCATCGATCAGCGCATGACCGAGTCCGCACACGAGGTGAGACTTGCCGACACCGGGCGGACCGAAGGCCAGCACGTTGACGCCGCGATCGAGCCATTCGTGGCTGTCGGCGAGCGCCGTGACCTGCGCCTTGGACACGCTGGGCACGGCGGCGAAGTCGAAATTCGACAGCCGCTTGTCGGGGCTCAGTCCCGACTCGGCGCGGTGCCGGTCGACGCGGCGCGTCTCGCGCTCGGCCAGTTCATGCTCCAGCAGCGCTTCGAGCAGTCGCTGGCCGGGCCAGCCCTCGTGATCCGACTGCGCGCACAGATCGGCCGCCAGGCGCTTGATCGTCGGCAGCCGCAACTCGGTGAGCATCAGCCCCAGACGCCCGTTGGCCGCGGCCGTCATTGCGCAGCTCCTTCGCCGGCGGCGAGCAAGTCGTCGTAATGCGCCAAGGACGGCAGCTGCACGTCCACCGCTGGCAGCTCGCCCGCGCGCGGCGCCAGCAACGCGGTCAGCGCCTCCAGATCCGGCAACTGATCCAGCTCGATCAATTGTTCCAGTTCCTCGGCCAGTTGCGCCTCGTGGCCGTCGGCAGCCAGGCCGAGCAGCCCGACGATCGTCTTGCACGCTTGCCGCTCGGGAAGCCGCGCTGCGAGCCGCTCCCACGTGCGGCGATACACCGCGCGCGGGAACACCGCGTCGCGCAGCGCCCAGCGTGCAAACGCACCGGGCTTGCGTTTGAGCGCGGCCACCAGGTGCCGGTAGTCGATTGCGCGCCGATGGCGCGCGCCATCCCGATGGCTCGGCCGCGCGCGCTCGAGCACACGTTGGCCACCGAGCCAGCCCTCGATGCGATCGGCGTACAGCCGCACCATCAGCCGGTGGCCGATCAGTTGGCTCGGGGCGCTGTACTGCACGCCGCGTACGGTGAAGATCGCGTACTTGCTCACGCGTGCGGGCAGCTCTTCGAACTCGGCGGTCTTGCGCGGCGGCAGCGCGCGCAGCACCGTGCGTTCGGCTTGCAGGCGCTTGGCCACACGCTGGTTGAGCCGCTGTACGGTCGCCTCGACGAAGGCCTGGTAGGCGGCGCGATCGGCGAACGCGCGCGAGCCGCGCAGCCGCAGCGCCTGGTCGAGCGCCGTCTTCAGCGAGTCGTGGCGTGCCTCGATCGCGCCGTTCTCGTGTGAGCAGCCCGGATTGCTGCGGCTGGCGCGCATGCCGTAGTGGCGGCACAGATCCTCATACCGCTGGGTCAGTTCCTGCTGCTCGGCCAAGTTGTTGAACGCCGCCGACAGGCTGTCGGTGCGATGCTCTTCGGGCGCACCGCCCAATCGCCACAGCGCCGCCTGCAGGCCGCTCGACAGCGCCATGAAACTCTCGCCGCTGTCGATGACGACGACGTGGCGCCAGCCGGAGTGCGCCAGCGCGAACTGGTACAGCCGGTGCGGGAAGGCGGCCCCCGCGATCTCGATGCCCAGACCGTCGGCGACGGTGAAGTCGGACAGACCGAGCCGTCCGGGCGGATGCTCCTGGGCGAAGTAGACCTCGCGTTCGGCGCCGTGCAGTGCGCGCCAGTGCCGCATGCGCCGCTGCAGCGTGCGCAACACGTTCGTTCCGTAGTCGCCGGGATGACGCCGCTGCAGCTCTTCGAGCAGCGTAACGGCGTTCAGCTGCGGATCCGCCTGCAGCAACGGCACGACCTCGGCGTCCCACACCGACGCCAACGGATCGGCGCGCGTGCGCCAGCTGCGGGGTGGCCGTTGCGACGGAAGGCTGTCGTTGCCCTCGATGCGCCGTGCGCTGCGCTCGCTGATGCCAACTCGCGCGGCGGCGGCTGCTTGACTGTGTTGGTTCCTCTCCTGCTTGTATCTGCGCACTTGGTGGTCCGTGATCCTCTTGCCAGGCATCGCGTCGGCCTCGTCATGACATCCAGACCAACGCTAAACCCCAACCTCCCGGACCTGCCCGACGCCGGCCCTGAACCGGCCAAGTTAATCGTGGTCAACCGGTCAAGATAATTGTCGCCAACCAGAATCCGTCTGTGAAGGCCGCTCTGTCGCTACCGTCTGCCGCGATTGGACCGCCCGATGCGTCATCGAAATAGACTACGGGCACGCCGTGGAATGGGGCGTTCGGATTGATGAGACTGCGACCGCGCATCGCGCAGACGTAGAAGGACATCGCCCGGTCGCTGAACGGCATGTAGTTGGGGTAGTCGAGCTTCAAGTCGCTCAGATCGAGGCTCCTGGCGAGGCCGGGTCCTTCGACGGTGAACCTGCGAAAGCGGCGCGTACCGAAGTCGGCTTCGGTGCGCAAGCGATACCACGTGTTGGGCATCAGTGGCTGGCCGAGGTCGAAGATCTTCCACGTGCGCTCCTTGCTTGGCGTGCCGTTCATTGTCTTGTCGGTCCCCCCGGCGACCCACACCGCTCCGCTGCGCTGGACGCCGATGAACGACATCCAGTCGCCGCCTTTGAGGTGGAACGGATTGGCTACGCCGTCGAGGAATTCTTGATCGATGCCGAAGATGACATCGTCGGGCAGGTCACTGTCGAAGCGCACGTAGGCCTGAACGAAGGACGGTCCAGGCTGCACCAGGAACTGACTGATGGGCTCGCCTTCGTACACCAAGGCAACTGCGCAGCTCAGGCGAGAATCGCGCGGCAGATTGGAGGTGACCCCAGAGCAAGCTGCCAACAGGACTGCCGTCGCAATGAAGGCGGCTGTTTTTGTCATGGAGGACCTTTCAGACTGGTGTCATCGGCGAGCGCCTGCTGGCGCGACCAATACGCCCGCATAAGCTCATGCGACCAAGCCGGTTGACGGACCTCCTGGCGTGGGAGGACCTCTGCCATGACCGGCTTGATGTCGAGCACGTGCGTTCCGTTGATTGCATCGAGTTCGGCAACGAACGCTTTGTGCTTTCGACTCGGATGACGCGGCAGATGAGTTAGTGCAACATCGTTTCTGTAATTTCGTTTTTGGTCTGTTGCGCGGTGATCGCGGCGAAGCGGCGATCAGCGCGCGGCGGGCGATTCCTTCGGGCATCATCGATTCGAGAACTCGAAGGTACAACAACGATGGCCCAACGCGTTGAAAGCAATCCTCTGGAAGCGGCGTACGCCGCCCTGTTGTCGCAAGGCCTGGACGGCGCCGGCGAGGCACTGCGCATTCTGGTCAACGAGGCCGCCAAGATCGAGCGGACCGAGTATCTTGGCGCCCAGCCGTACGAGCGCACGCCCGAGCGGCGAGATCGTGCCAACGGCTTCAAACCCAAGACCGTCCTGACCCGGATGGGGGAGCTGACCTTTGCCGTGCCGCAGACCCGTCAAGGCGGTTTTTATCCGAGCGCACTGGAGCGCGGCTCGCGCACCGAGCAGGCGCTGAACCTGGCGCTGGCCGAGATGTACGTGCAGGGCGTGTCCACGCGCAAGGTGATCGAAGTGCTGCAGCGACTGGTCGGCCCGGAAGGCTGTCGATTTCCTCCACCCAGGTCAGCCGCGCCACCGAGCGGCTCGATGCCGGGCTGGCGGCATGGCGCGCGCGGCCGCTGGGCCTCACGCCCTATGTGTTGCTCGATGCCCGCTACGAGCGCGTGCGCGAAGCCGGTCAGCTCGTCGATCGCGCGGTGCTGGTCGCCGTCGGGATCACCGAAACCGGGCATCGTCGCGTGCTGGGTGTGTCGGTGGCGCTGTCGGAAGCCGAAGTGCATTGGCGCGCGTTCCTGGAAGACCTGGTCAAGCGCGGCTTGACCGGCGTGAAGCTGATCGTGGCCGACGATCATGCCGGGCTGAAGGCGGCGCGCCGTGCGGTGCTGCCCAGCGTGCCGTGGCAACGCTGCCAGTTTCATCTGCAGCAAAACGCGCAGGCCTACGTCACCCGGCTGGAGCAGCGCGAACCGATCGCGCGGCGCATCCGCGCCATCTTCAACGCCCCGCAGCCGCGGCCCTCGACGCAGCGGCTGCTCAACGAAGCAGTCACGCAGTGGCGGGTTGATGCGCCGAAGCTGGCGGAGTGGGCCGAAGCCAACCTGCCCGATGGCTTCGCTGTGTTCGACTATCCGCCGGCGCATCGCGTCCGCTTGCGGACAACGAACGGGTTGGAACGTATCAATCGCGAACTGAAGCGGCGCACGCGCGTGGCCTCGATGTTCCCCAACGCGGCCTCCTGCCTGCGCCTGGTCTCGGCCCTGCTGACCGAGTTCGACGAGGAGTGGA
>JBFMFC010000122.1:0-4963 GCA_040752195.1 Pseudomonadota bacterium
GGTCGCGCCACAGCAGGTTGGCCGCAGGGACCGGCAGGGCGATGAGGTCGCGGCGGTTGAGCGTGACGCCGGCGCGCTCCTTGGGGATGTTGCCCGAGCCGCGCTTCTCCGCCCAGCGCCGCACGCCTGCATTCCAGAGCGCGAGCGCCTGCAGCGCCGAAGTCTTGCCCGAGTTGTTGGGGCCGACGAAGACGACGCGCTCGCCGAGTTCAATCTCCACGTCCTCGAAGAGCTTGAAGTTACGGATGTGCAGCTTCGTCAGCATTGCTCGCTCCCGCCTCGCCAGATGAACTTGTCCCACACGCCCGCCCGATCGATGGCGTCAAGCGGCCCGGCGACTTCGACGAGTGTCTTGCTCACAGCACCCTCCACCAAGGCGCCGCGAGCACGTCGGGCGCGAGCCACTCGAGCGTCGTGCCGGTATGCAGCAGCAGACCGGCCCGCGCGTTGCGGCCGTACTCCTTGCGGAAGGTGCGCAGATGCACCGCGTCGGCGAGCCGCGGCCGCGCACCGGCTTTCACTTCGATGGGCACGAGCTTGCCGCCGGTGTCGATCACGAAATCCACCTCCTCGCCGATCGCGGTGCGCCAGTAGCCGATCTCGGCGCGCTGCACCCGCGCGTCGCGCCAGGCCAGCAGATCGCCGAGGACCAGGTTCTCCAGATGCGCGCCGGCAGGCTCGGCACTGCCGGCCAGATGCAGCGCCAGACCGGTGTCGCCCCAGTAGAGCTTGGGTGCCTTGATCAAGCGCTTGGTGCGGTTGACGGCGTAGGCAGGCAGCCGGACGATGAGATAGGAGATTTCGAGCAGGTTGAGCCAGCGGTGCACGGTGGGCTGCGGGACGGCGGCATCACGCGCAAGCTCGGTCTGATTCAGCAGTTGACCGAGCCTCAAGCTCGCGGCACGCATGACCCGGCGGAAATCCGGCAGCGCGGAGATGGCCGCGAGGTCCTGCAGGTCCCGCTCCAAGTACGTGCGCACGTAGCCGTCGAACCAGACCGCGCGCTCGGCACGCGAGCCGAGCGCCAGCGCCGGCGTCGGATAGCCACCGCGCGAGGCCAAGGCGCGCCAGTCTTCCGGCTCAACGGCCCGCGCCGCCAGGACGTCGCGCCAGTCGGCATCATCCGCGGCGAGCAACTCCTCCCAGGCGCCGGCCCGGGCATCTCCGCGCTGCTCACCGCGTGTCATCGGCCAGAGCGTGAGATAGCTCGCCCGGCCCGCGAGCGATTCGGAGACCTGCTTCATCAGCAGCAAATTGGCCGAGCCGGTCAGCAGGAAACGCCCGGCCCGGCGATCGCGGTCGATCGCGCGCTTGACGGCGCTCAAGAGATCGGGCGCGCGCTGCACCTCGTCCAGCGTGACGGGTTCGCGTCCGCCCACGAGCGACTCCGGATCACGGCGCGCGGCGTCGAGCACGTCGAGGTCGTCGAGCGAGCGGTAGCGCCGCTCGCCCGGCACCAGGTGCTCGGCGAGCGTGCTCTTGCCGGTCTGCCGCGCGCCGGTGAGCACCACGGCCGGCATCACGCGCAGCCGCTGGGCAAGGGCGGCGCCGGCAAGGCGCGGGAGGCGTTTCACGGCGTGGATGATAGTCATTCATGCAATGAATCGCAACCCCGGCAAGCGAGATCGCGCCGGCGGCTGCGCCCGCGCCAGCAGCTCGCCGAAGTCGTAGTTGACGCTGGTCACGCCGAAATCCGGCTCGCGCTGAAACGGCCGCTGCACGTAGTGCAGGCGGTGCGCGTCGGCGTCGAACTCGACGATCGCCAGGATGAAGTCGTCCGGCTTGTTTAGCGAATGGAGGATCTCGTTCTTCGTCACCGTGACGGTGTCCGGCCCGACTCGCGCACTGCCGCCGCTGCCGCCTGGCGATCAACCAGCTCGATCCCGGCCGGCAACGGGCGAGACGTCATCGCAGCGATCATCTCGGCGGGAACGACGAGCAGCCCGCCGAGGACGACCGGTGGCAGCGGCGCGATCTGCCGTTCGCGCTGCAACTGCTCGAGCCGCTTCTGCAGCCGCGCCTGCAGCGCGTCGGCCCGCTTGAGTGCTTCAGCCCGGATCACTTCCATCGCCCTGGCCGGTGTTCAAAAGGCGTGGCCACCTTTCCTCCATGCCGCGTCGCGCCGTTCGACCGCGTGGACGGTGCAGCCGGCTCTCACACGCGCGATGTTCATCAGGTATCGCCGCATCGCGGTGACGGCCCGATCCCTCTCGCGACCGGGTCCATCATCGTCCAACCCGATGTGCCCGCGGCAACGCGACTACATCCGCACGTTGCTACGACACGTCCTGCTCTTTTCGCAGCGTCGGCAGTTCGACCACGAACTCCGCCCCCTCGCCCGTATCTTCGGCGCGCAACTCGCCGCCGTGCTGCTCGACGATGCCGTAGCTGATCGATAGCCCAAGCCCGGTGCCCTGCCCAACCGGCTTGGTGGTAAAGAAGGGGTCGAAGATGCGCGGCAGAATGGCGGCGGGGATGCCGGGGCCATTGTCGCGGAAGCGCAGTACGATCTTATCCGCGCCGCGCTGCGCGTCGATAGTCAGACGCGGCTCACCGTGGCTGCTTACCGCAGTCGCGTCGTAGGCGTTCTGAATCAGATTCATGAAAACCTGCAGCAGCTGGCCGGACGAGCCAAGGACGCGCAGGCCCGGAATCGGTTTCCATTGCACCTCAACTTCGCGCTTGGCGCCTTTGCGCACCCAGCGGATCGCGCGCTCGATCACCGCGCTTAGATCGACCGGCCTGGCCTCCTCGCGATCGAGCGCGGAGAAACGCTTCAAGCCGTTGACGATTTCGGCGGTGCGCTGCGCGCCTTCGAGCGTGCCTTCGATCAACGACGGAAAGTCGGCCAAGACACGGTCGATCTTCAGCCGTTCGCGCAACGCTTGCAGTTCGGCGTCTCGCATGCCTGCGTGCACAGCTCCAATGTATTCGGACAGACGCCGGCAGTAGCGTTCGACCGCATGCACGTTGCCGAGGATGAAGCTGATCGGGTTATTCAGCTCGTGTGCGACGCCGGCGACAAGCCGTCCGAGCGAGGCCATCTTCTCCGAATGGAGCAGCTGCTGCTGCGTGCGCTTGAGCGCCGCATGCGCTTCCTGCAATTGCTCGTACGCGCGTCGCAGTTCACCGATCGGACGACCGACCAGCACAAAGCCGGCGCGCTGACCCGAGCGGTCGAAGCGCGGCGTGCATTGCACTTCGACCGGCACCGCTTGCCCGCTGCGATCACGCAAATGCAACTCGACCGCTTCGTCTGAGCGCTCGCGCCCCGCGGCCGCGCGCGCCGTCATCTCGCGCGCCAGCGCCACGTCATGCGCGTCGGCCAGCAAGCCGTAGACTGACGTGCCGATCACTTGTTCGTCGCTGCGACCGACCAGCTCGGCGAGTGCGCCATTGATCTTCTCGATCGCGCCGTGATCGTCGCAGGCGATGACGAGATCCGACATCGCCGACAGCACGCTGAAGATGAACTGATGCGATTGCTCGAGTTCGCTGTTTTTTTGCTCCAGCTCGACTTCGTCGGCGATCAGCTTGGTGTAGACCTCGTCCATCTTATGAATGACGTCCATCCACGTGGCTTCGTCCACGCCTTCGGGCCCGGGCAGCGGTGTCGGCAGCGGCGGTTTGGGAGGGATTCTGCCTAGGGCAGCAGCAGCTTCCTTGGCGTGAGCGGGGCGGGCCATGGCGGGACGTTGGATGGGCTTGGTGCAGTCAGTGAGTGGGGAAGCATACTTCCACTCGGCGCGACGCTGATCTCCGATCTGATCAAGGGAAGCCAGAGCTGGTCGCGTTTTTTGAACAGCGGCTAAGGTGATACAACTGCTCCGTCAACCCCGAGGGGGAGCGATCCCTGGGGAGCAGAGCATGACGAAGACGCGCAGGAACCACAGTGCCGCGTTCAAGGCCAAGGTCGCACTGGCCGCCACTGCCGGCGAGAAGACGGTGACCGAGCTGGCGCAGCATTACCAGTTGCATCCGAACCAGATCACCGCCTGGAAGGCGCAGCTGGTGGAGCGGGCGCCGCAGGCTCTCGGCGCCGAGGCGGCCGAGCCCGAACGCTCGCCGATCGTCAAGGAACTGCACGCCAAGATCGGCCAGCTGGCGATGGAGAACGATCTTTTGTCCGGAGCGCTCGGCAAGGCGGGCGGGCCTCCCGCCAAGCGATGATCGACCGAGAGCACGAGTTGCCGCTGGCGGCGCAGTGCCGGCTGCTCGGCATCGCGCGCGGTTGCGCGTACTACGGGCCGGTGCCGGTGTCGGCGGCCGACCTGCGGCTGATGCGGCGTATCGACGAGTTGCACCTCGCGTTTCCCTACTTCGGCAGCCGCCGGCTGTTGGTGAAGCTGCGCGAGGACGGCTTCGAGGTCGGCCGCCGGCACCTCGTCACGCTGATGCGGCGCATGGGCATCGAGGCGCTGTACCGCAAGCCGCGCACGTCGCAGCCGAACTGCCAGCACCGGATCTATCCGTACCTGCTCAAGGACGTCGCCATCGAGCGGCCGGACCAGGTCTGGGCCGCCGATATCACGTACATCCCGATGGCCCGCGGCTTCGGCTATCGGGTGGCGATCATCGACGTGTTCTCGCGCAAGGTGCTGGCGCACCGGCTGTCCAACACGATGACGGCGGACTTCTGTGTCGCCGCCCTGCAGGAGGCGCTGGCGCACTTCGGCCCACCCGAGATCTTCAACACCGACCAGGGCGCGCAGTTCACCGATGCCGACTTCACCGACACCCTGGCCGCGCACGGCATCACCATCAGCATGGACGGCAAGGGCCGCTGGATCGACAACGTGTTCATCGAGCGGCTGTGGCGCTCGGTCAAGTACGAGGATGCGTATTTCAGCGATCGCGGACGGCTGTTTCAGTTTGATCGCGGACGGCGTTTCAGCGTGATCGTGGACGGCATTTCGCGGTGATCGCGGCCGGGCACGGATGCGCGCAAGCGATGTTGGCAATG
>JBFMFC010000123.1:0-4741 GCA_040752195.1 Pseudomonadota bacterium
CGGATCAGACGTTCGATGTCGACCGGCTTGGTGAAGAAGTCCGCCGCGCCTGCATCCAGCAGCGCTTCGCGCTGCGCGACGGTGCCGTAGCCGGTGATGAAGATCCACGGCTTTCCCGGAAACACGGTTTGCAGCTTGGCAAACAGCGCCGGACCGGTCATGTCCGGAAGGCGGACGTCGCTGACGAACGCGTCGAAGGCATCGGTCGCTGCGAGCGCGTCCGCCGCGGCGCCGCTGCGCAGCCAACGGCAGCCGAAGCCCTCCAGCGCCAGGCGCTCGGACAGCGTTTCGCCCATGATGGGGTCGTCTTCGATCAGGCAGATGTTCATTGCGGCGTGTCGGATGCGAAGGTCGGAAAGGTGGCCATCAGTTCGGTGGCGAATCCCGTCGGCGGCGCGGCGGACAGCTCGAGGCGCCCGCCGACCGTGTGCAGGATTCGCGCGGTGATCCACAGGCCGAGCCCGGTGCGGCTGTCCTCGGTTCGCGGCTGAGACGCACACATCTGCGCGAACTGCCGCGCGCCGAGCACCGCCCCGGTATTGGAAACGCGCACCCGCCATGCGGCGTCGGCCGCTTCGCCGAGCACCTGCACGCGGCCGCCCCGCCCCGCGGCGGCGATCGCGTTCAGTGTTAGGTTGAGCAGGACCTGGCGCACCGGCACGGAAGGCAGCGCGCGCGCCGCCGGCGCCTGCACCCGCCAGTCGAGCGCGCAGTCGGCCGACTGCGCTTCAGGGTGCAGCAGCAGGTACAGGTCGTGCAGGTCGTCGTCACGCAGCTCGTGGAGTTCGCGCCGCGCCTCGTTCAGCAGGGCGTTGACGGTCGAGTGGATCTGCTCGAGCCCGCGCTCGAGCAGGGCGAGCGTTCGTTCGGTCGCGCCGTCCACACCGCCGCGAAGCCGGCGGTTCTGGATCGCGTGCAGCATGCCGCCGAGCGGATTGTTGACCTCGTGCGCGATGCCGGCCGTCAGCCGTCCGATGCTTGCCATGCGCTCGGCCTGCAGCATCTCGCGTTCGAGTTCGCGCTTGGCGTCGATCTCGTCCATCATCGACAAGAAGGCGCCGCCCAGGTCGCCGACCTCGTCGTTCAGGCGACTGACCTCCGCAACCGCGGGCCGCACGTCGGCCGCGGGAACGGCCTGCATCGCCTCGCGCAGTTTCTCGAGCGGTCGGATCATGCGGCGGCCGCCGACCCAGCCGAGGCCCGCGACCAGCACGATCGCGCCGGCGCCGAGCGCGGCCAGGCGCTTCGCCACCTCGCGCGCCTGCGCGCGCGTGATGCCGTACTCCTGCTGCACGATCACGCCGCCGACCAGCGCTTCCTCCTCGCCGATCAGACGCTCGGCCGCGATCAGGCTGTTCGAACCCTCGTCTTCGTCGACGTAAGCATCGTTGCCGGGATTGGCGGTCTGGACCCAGCGCGCCGCGGCGGCGAGCGGGGCCGGGAGGCGCGTCGCGCTCGAACCGAGCGGATGCGCCTGCGGGTCGAGCGCGACGAATATCTCGCCCAGCGCATCGATCACGAGGATTTTCAGCGGCGCCGAGTCGGGCGAGTCGGGTGCCGGCGCCGCGGCACGCACCGTCTGGAACGCCTGCCAGACGTCGTTGCTCAACACCGGCTGCACCAGCGAGCGTGCCAGCGTGCGTGCGAGGCGCTGCGCCTGCGACACCGCATTGGCCTCGACGACGCGGTACACAAGCAGATAAGTGGTGGTCGCGACCGCGACGCCGGCGGCGAGCGCCACCGCGCTCAGGGCCAGCGGCACCTTGAACCGGTAGCTCCAGCGCAGCCGGCGCGCCGTCGGCGAACGCGTCGGGATCCGGTTGATGGCGCTCATCCGACGGCCGCCGCCATGCGCTCGATCGAATCGAACAGCCGCGGCGTGCCGGCGTCGAGCCGATCGAGCCGCAGTTCGTCGAGCACCGCGCGCCCTTCCGCGGCGGTGTGCATGGCGAGTAGCGCGCGCTGCATGCGTCCACGCGTCGCCGCATCGACGTGCGCTGCGGCGACGATCGGCGGAAAGCCGAAGTCCGGCGACCGCTGCAGCACGCGCGTGCGCGCAGTCAGCGCGGGACGAACGTCGGCAAGCACTTCCCAAACGTAGCCGTCGACCGCGCCGCCCTCGGCCAGTCCCTCGGCCACGGCCTCGACGACGTTGGGATGCGAGTGCGCGAAGAAGCTGCGGCGGAAGTAGTCCTCGACACGCCACTTCTGCTGCGCCAGCAGATAGCGGATGTAGAGGTAGCCGGAGTTCGACAACGGATCGGAAAACGCGAAGCTGCGGCCCTGCAGGTCGGCCAAACCGGTCGCGTTCGAACCCGCACCGGCGATCAGAAACGACTGGTACAGCGGTTGACCGCGCCAGACGGGCACGGCCATCAGCCGAAACTCGCGGGCGTGCAGCACATAGGGATAACCGCAGATCCAGGCGAAGTCGATCTGCCCGGCGCGCAGTCCGTCGATGATCGGCGAGTACACGCCGCGCTGGATGAACTCGACACGCGCGCCGGTCGCCTCCTCGAGATACGACCGCCAGCGCGACAGCATGCGCAGACGGTCGTACAGAAACACGGCGGTGATGCCGAAGCGCAGCGTGGGTGCCGGCTCGCCTCGAGCAGCCCCCACGACGGCAGCCGCCGCCAACCCACAGGCGAACCGACGTCGATCCATGTGTCCCCCCTCGTCACCGTGCGGTAACAACGTCCGCCGCACAAGTGGTGTGTTTGTTACCGCACGGTAACACCCGCCGTGTCCGGCTGTCGATAACCCATTGATTCGATGGCAGGCGCCCGTTCGTTGGACACGGGCACCGAACTTGCCCCCACTGACGCGGGAACTGGGCTTTGGCCGCGATGCCGGCACAACCGGCACGCAGCCCGCCGATGAGGGACATGGAGACACGCCCCATGCTGGCACTGCGCGAGGACGCGCGCCTTCGACTCGATGAAGGCGCGTGCCTGCCGCTGCGCAGTCACTTCGGCGGTTGCCGTGCGTGCGCCGCCGTCTGCCCGGCTGGCGTGCTGTCGGTGGCGGTCGAGCAGGTCAGTCTCGCCGAGGGTTGCACGAACTGCGGCCGCTGCGTGGCCACGTGCCCGAACGAGGCGCTGCAGATCGATGGGTTCGAGCCGCTCGGTGAGCTGCCGTCCGGCGAGGATGCGATCGAACTGGAGTGCGCCAAGGTGCCGGCCAGGGCGCGCAGCGCGGGCGCCATCGTCGTGCCTTGCCTCGGCGGCATCTCTGCGGGTCGTCTCGCCGAGTTGAACGAGCGCGCCGGCGGACGCGAAGTGCAACTGATCGACCGCGGCTGGTGCGCGCAGTGCAAGGCCGGCTGCAGCGCAACCCATCCGGCCAAGCCCGCGGTCGACGCCGTCGCGCTGTGGCTGCATGCGATCGACGAAACCGCGGCGGCGCCGCGCATCGTCGCGCGCGCGCTGCCGCCGACGCTGATGCCCTCGGACATTCCGCTTGCCGAAGCCGCGCCGGACCCGGGACCCGCGATGACGCGGCGGCAGTTCTTCCGGACGCTGGCCGAGAGCCCCGCCGGTCGGCCGCGCACGCCGATGGGTGCCAACGGCCGTGCCGCCTTTCCGGCGAGCAAGCGGCGCGAATCGCCCGAGCGGCGCCGGCTGCTGGACGCGCTGACGGCGGCCGCGAAGCGCCGCGGCGAGGACGTGCCGGCGGAGTTCTTCCCGCGCGTCACCAATAACGGCGCCTGTGCCGATCACCGCGTGTGCACCGCGGCGTGCCCCACCGGCGCGTTGAAGGTGGTCGCCGACGGCGGCGCCGCTGCGCTCACGTTCGCCGCCGCCGCGTGCATCCGCTGCGGCGCGTGCACGCGCGCCTGCCCCGAAGGCGCGCTCGCGCTCGACGCGCACGGCGGCGGCCCCGCCGTGACGCCGATCGCGTCGCACGTGCGCAGCGTCTGTACGTCGTGCGGCGACGCGTTCGCCGCGCGCGCAGGCGAAACCGTCTGTCTTTCGTGCAGCAAGTCGCAACGCTTCATCGGCGATGCGATGACCCAGTTGTTCGGCGCGAGGCATTGAGCGCTTCGCCGCCCCTCAGTCCAACCGGAGGCCACTCATGGGAATCACCGACAGCATCTTCAAGTCGCGGCTGACGCGGCGTCGTTTCCTGCAGGCGACCGCGGCCACGGGTGCGGCCGGCGCCGTCGCCGGCGGCGGGCTGCAGACGCTCTCGCCCGCGCAGGCGCAAGCGCAGCCGGCCGCGGCGGAGACGAAGATCACGAAGAGCATCTGCCATCAATGCCCCGCCCGCTGCGGCATCGACGTGTACACCACGAACGGCCGCGTGCACGCGATCTACGGGTCGACCGAGCATCCGATCTCCAACGGCAAGCTGTGCCCGAAAGGTCCGCTCGGCACCTACATCCTGTACGACCCGGACCGCTTCAAGAGTCCGATGAAGCGCACCAACCCGAAAAAGGGTCGCGACGAGGATCCGAAGTTCGTGCCGATCTCGTGGGACGAGGCGCTCGCCACGGTGGCGGCGCGGCTGAACGCGCTGCGCGAGAAGAACGAATCGCACCGCTTCGCGCTGCTGTTCGGCCGCGGCTGGGGCGCGTCGTGCGCCGGCCTGCTCGGGACGTTCGGCAGTCTCTACGGCTCGCCGAACGTTCCGATCGGCCACTCGTCGATCTGCTCGGACGGCAGCGTGCTCGCCAAGCAGTGCACCGACGGCAATGCGTCGTACAGCGCGTACGACTACCGCAACGCCAACATGCTGC
>JBFMFC010000124.1:0-4580 GCA_040752195.1 Pseudomonadota bacterium
TCGGCAGGCCGACGATGCCGCATTTCAGAGCCATGGAATTCCTTGCGCGACGCGGCCGCCCGATGGGAAGTGCGGGCGGGGCGCGGCGGGGTCGTTGCGAAGGGGCGGATTATCGCCGGAGCGGGCGCCATTCCTCGCGTGAGCGCTGCGCGCCGAACGTACCGAGCCTCAGCTCCGCGCTTCCTCGAACACCTCCCGCGCCACCCGGAACCCGTCGATCGCCGCCGGCACGCCGCAGTAGATCGCGGCCTGCAGCAGGACTTCGCGGATCTCGTCCTTCGTGACGCCGTTGTTCAGCGCGCCGCGCACGTGCAGCTTCAGCTCGTGCGGCCGGTTCAGCGCAGTGAGCATCGCCAGGTTCAGCAGGCTACGCGTGCGGCGATCGAGCCCGGGGCGGTTCCAGATCTCGCCCCAGCAGTATTGCGTGACCAGCTCCTGCATCGGCCGGTTGAAGTCGTCGGCATTCCTGATCGCGGCGTCGACGTAGTCGGCGCCCAGCACCTCGCGGCGCGTCTGAAGTCCTCTGTCGAACAGTTCCTTGTCCACTGCGGCCTCCGGTGGGTAAGCGGGGTGCGCCATTGTCCTTCGAAGCGGCGGCAGCGTCGCCGGCTCGCGTCGTGCGCGCCCGCTCGACGGCACGCCACCGCATTCAGGCAACGCCGCCCGCGCGTGACCCGTAAGTCGCGTTTACGTCGCGTGCGCATCCCGCATCGAGGCGAGCCCGCACGGGTCATGGCATCGTGATTGCATCGCGGCATCATCGGCCGGTACCGACGACCGATCGAAAGCGGGATGCGGAAACATCGAATCAACCTCGCGCTGCAGGGCGGCGGCGCACTCGGCGCGATCACCTGGGGCGTGCTCGACCGGCTGCTGGAAGAGCCGGACATCGCGATCGAGGGCGCCAGCGGCGCGAGCGCCGGCGCGATGAACGCGGTCGCGCTCGCGCACGGCTGGGCCGAAGACGGCGCGGCCGGCGCGCGGCGCGCGCTCGCAGCGTTCTGGACCGCGATCGGCGAGGCGTCGTACGCGGTGCAGCTTCCGTTCACGCCGAACCTGCCCGCGGGCTTTTCGCATTCGCCTGCGACCTTCCTGCTCGGGCTGACGCGCTTCTTTTCACCGCAGCAGATGAACCCGTTCGACATCAATCCGCTGCGTGCGATCGTCAGGCAGCAGTTCGACTTCGAACGGCTGCGGCGCGCCAGCCCCGTGCGCCTGTTCGTCGCTGCCACGCACGTGCGCAGCGGCAGCCTGCGCGTGTTCACCGAGCGCGAGTTGACCGCCGAGCACCTGCTCGCGTCGGCCTGTCTGCCCACGCTGCAGCGCGCGGTCGTCATCGAAGGCGACGACTACTGGGACGGCGGCTACACCGGCAACCCGCCCGTGTATCCGCTCGTCTACGACTGCGCGGCCGCCGACCTGCTGATCGTGATGCTGCTGCCGCGCGAGCGCAGCGAAACGCCGACTTCGGCCGACGGCATCCGCGCGCGGCTGACCGAGATCCACTTCAACGCCGCGTTCCTGCGCGAGATGCGCGGGCTGGCGCTCGCGCGCGAGCGAGCGCGGCGCGGTTGGTGGCCTTTCGGGCTCGAGCGGCGGCTGCGCGCGCTGCGGTTTCACGTGATCGACGCCGAAGACTTCCTGCGCGAGTTGGACGGCGCCAAGGCGATGAACACGAGCCTGGCGTTCCTGCGCGAGCTGCGCGACGAAGGCCGCGCGCGCGCCGAAGCCTGGCTCGCGCAGCACCGCGCGTCGCTCGGCCGCCGTTCGAGCGCGGACATCGCCGCGCTGTTCGGTCCGCCAGCGCGATGACCGCTCGCCGCCGCGCCGGTCACGGCCGCCGGATCAGCAGCACCGGCACTTTGCAATGCGAGGCCACGCGCAGCGCGGTCGAGCCGAGCACGGCGGAGGAGAACAGGCCGTGCCCGTGCGAGCCCATCACCAGCAGGTCGCATTCGCGCTGCGCGTAGTCGGCGATCGCCTTGCTTGGATCGCCGGCGAGGTCGACCGTTTGCGCCGCAAGCCCCGCGCGCGCAAACAGTCGCAGCGGCGTGCGCAGCGCGCGGTCGAACGCCTGCCGGCGCAGCGTTCGCATCGCCTCCAGCGAAATCCCCGCCCCCGACAGTTGGGCGAGCAGCGCCTGCACCTGCAGCGCGCCTTCTCGTACGGCGTGGATCAGCGCGAATCTCGGCTCGGCGCCGAACAGCGGCAGATGGCGCAGCACGTACTTGACCGCCGCGTTGCCGTACGGCGAGCCGTCGACGGCGATGCCGACGCGCATGCCGCGATCGGGCGGATGCTCGGCGCCGCGCAGCAGCAGCACCGGTGTGCGGCAGCGTGCGAGGACCTCGGCCGCGACCGATCCGAGCAGCGCGCCGGCCGCAGGCGGACGACGCGGGCCGCCGAGCACGATCAGATCGGCGGCGATCGACTTCGCCGTCTGCGCGATTCGCGGTCCGGGCTGGCCGCTGACGTGCATCGTTTGCGCTTGCAGCCCCGCGGCGGAGAGGATCGCGTGCGCGGGATCGAGCGCCTTGGCCGCCTCCTTCGCGTAGAACGCCTGCAGGCGTTCGCGCGCCGCCTGCGTCGGCAGCCCCGCGAACGCGGGCTGCTGCACGTTCAGCAGCACGATCTCGGGATTCGCGCCGATCAGCGCGCAGCGCGACGCGACGAAGGCCGCCGCCGCGACGCTGTGTTCTCCGACGTTGACGGGCAGCAGGATCTTCATCGCCGCCGCAATTGCTCAACGCACGATCAGCACCGGCACCTTGCACGACGCGAGCACCTTGTTCGCGACCGAGCCGAGCGTCGCGCGCCGAAACAGCCCGCGACCGTGCGATCCCATCACGATCAGATCGACGGTGCGCTCGCACGCGAGCTGCGCGATCTCCAGGCCCGGGTCGCCCTCGCGCACGACCAGCTCGACCGCGAGCCCCGCGGCGCGCAGCTTGGCGAGCAGCGGCTCGACGACGGCCGCCGGATCGACCGGCGGCACCGACGGCATGCCGGGGTCGGCGCCGAGCGCGCCGACCATGCGCAGCGGCGGCGGCGTCTCGACGAACACGCACGTGATCTCCGGGTCGCTGCCGAGCAGCTCACGGTGCGCGAGCAGGTAGTCGACCGCTTTGTGCGAGTGTTCGCTGCCGTCGATCGCGAGCAGGATGCGCATGTGAAAGCCTCTTTGTCGTTCAGCGCCGATCTTGCCACGCGCTCCGCGCCCGCGCGCCGGATCAGGTTGCGGTCCGGCCGAAGCGCACGCTGGCCGGCGCGGTCGCGCCGCCGGTGATCACGAAGCTCATCGCCTCGTCCATTGACCAGTCGGTCGGCGTGCAGTGGTCGAGCGGCACCAGCTCGATGTAGCCGGAAGTCGGGTTCGGCGAGGTGGGCACGTAGACCGCGGCGATCTTGCGGCCGCTCGCTTCGTCGTCGAGCACGCGGGTGACGAAGCCGACCGCGCGCATCTCCGGCGTCGGAAACGGAATCAGCACGACCCGCTGCACGTCGGCGGGCTTTTCCTTGACGACGCTCAGAAACCGCTTGGTGCCGCCGTAGATCGCCGCCACCAGAGGGATGCGCTGCACGACCGCGTCGAACGCGTCGAGGATGCGGCGGCCGATCACGCGGCTCGCGGCCCAGCCGAGCAGGTACAGCAGCACCAGCGAAATCAGCGCCGCCAGCAGCGACTGGAACCAGGAGTCGGTAAGCGAATCGGCAAGCGCGGGCGACACGCGGCGCAGCCCCGCGGCGAACGCGTTGATCCACGGGCTGCCGAGCCGCGAAAGCAGCGTCAGCAGGAAGTCGAACACCAGCCACGTGACCCACAGCGGCGCGGCGGTGAACACACCGATCAGCAGGTAGCGCGGCGTATGGCGCAGGTGTGCCTTGGTCGATTCCTTCATCGTCGTTCTCCCGTCGTGGCGGCGTCGTGGCCGCGCAAGCGGCTACGACGCGCGGCCGCGATCCGTGCTATCGCGGCGGCGCGTCCTCGCGCGCCTGGCCCAGCGCCGCCTGTGCGCGCCGGTAACCGAGCTCGATCAACTCGTCGGCCCGATGAAAGTCGAGCACGCCGCAAGCGTCGTTCGGGATCTCGATCAGGATGTCGGGCCGGTACGCGGCGATCTGGTAGCGCACGAGCCGATCCTGCATCGCGTCGAACGACTTGGCGATGACATCGAACGCGCTGAACGAGCTCGCTTCCTTGGCGTCGGGTCGCATCTCGCGAACGCGGCTGAGCCAGCGCTGCAACGGGCCGTTGTGGTCGGGTGCGATGTCGCCGCGTTCCTCTGCCGGCTGCGCGGACCGCTCCGGCGCGCCGTCGAGCGAAACGGCGATCGTGAGCTTCGCGTCGTGCGGCAGCGTCGGCGCGATCGGCAGCGGGCTCAACAGTCCGCCGTCGACGAGCAGCCGGCCGTCGCGCACGACCGGCGTGAACAGTCCCGGAATCGCGATCGATGCGCGGATCGCCTGGAACAGCGAGCCGCGGTTCAGCCACACCTCGCGCCGCCGCTCGACGTCGGAGGCGACCGCGGTGAACGGGATCGGCAGTTCCTCGATGCGTGCATCGCCGACCAGGTCGGCCA
>JBFMFC010000125.1:0-4325 GCA_040752195.1 Pseudomonadota bacterium
GCCGACAACAGGTCGATCGCGGACTTCTGCTTCAACACGTACGGCGTGAAGTTCCCGATGTTTGCGAAGACTTCCGTCGTCGGGCAGACTGCGCACCCGTTTTTCGCGGCGCTGGCGCGCGCGAGCGGGCAGGCGCCGAAGTGGAACTTCCACAAGTATCTGGTCGATCGCGATGGCAGCGTCGTCGCGCACTTCCCGAGTGCCGTCGAGCCGCTGGACCGCAGGTTGACGGAGCGGATCGAGCAGCTCCTCGCGGCCCGGCCCGCGGCGGGCCGCTGAATGGACCCGCTGCGCCTGCGGTTGATATTCGCCGTGGCGCCGGCACGTGCGTGGCGCGCGGTGACTGCGTGAATCGGACGGCGCGCGCCGGCAGCCGGCGCGTTTGGGCGACAATTCGGACATTGTGATGAACGCTCCAGACAGGATGTTCCTTCCCGACGTGCAGGCCGGCGCAGACGGCCGCAACATCGCGATCCAGCGCGTCGGCGTGCGCTCGATGACGCACCCGGTGACGGTGGCCACGCCGCGCGGCACGCAGCCGTCGGTGGCGACGGTCGACATGTACGTCGCGCTGCCCGCCGAGAAGAAGGGCACCCACATGTCGCGCTTCGTCGAGGTGCTGCAGCAGCACCACGAGCCGCTGTCGGCCGCCTCGATGGCGCGGCTGATGGAGTCGATGCTCGAACGGCTCGAGGCCGAGCACGGCCACATCGAGATCCGCTTCCCGTACTTCGTGTCCAAGACCGCGCCGGTGTCCGGCGTGAAGAGCCTGATGGACTATCAGGTGACGCTGCGCGCCGAGCAGGACGGCAATGGCCTGAGGCTCACCCAGATCGTCGTCGTGCCGGTCACCAGCCTGTGTCCGTGCAGCAAGAAGGTCGCCGACTACGGCGCGCACAACCAGCGCTCGCACGTGACGATCAGCGCCGAGGTCGACGGCGACCTCGGCATCGAGGAGCAGATCCGCATCGCCGAGTCCGCCGGCTCGTCCGAGATGTGGGCGCTGCTGAAACGACCCGACGAGAAGTACGTGACCGAACAGGCGTACGACAACCCGAAGTTCGTCGAGGACATCGTGCGCGACGTCGCGATCGCGCTGGACGCCGACCGCCGCGTGCTCGCGTACGCGGTCTCGGCCGAGAATTTCGAGTCGATCCACAACCACTCCGCGTACGCGTTGATCGAACGCGACAAACGGAAGGCCTGACGCGCGACGACCGCAGCACCGCGTCTGCGCCGGCCCCGGCGGTTCAAAGAAACGGCAGGTTCGCCATGACGATGCTCTATCCGGAACTGTTCAAGTCGCTCGAAGCGGTTCGCTGGAACCTCGAGCGCGACATCCCGTGGGACGCGTTCGACGCCACCAAGCTCAGCGACGAGCAGGCGCACACGGTCAAGATGAACGCGATCACCGAGTGGTCCGCGTTGCCGGCCACCGAGATGTTCCTGCGCGACAACCGGCACGACTCGGACTTCTCGGCGTTCATGTCGGTGTGGTTCTTCGAGGAGCAGAAGCACGCGCTCGTGCTGATGGAGTACCTGCGCCGCTTCCGCCCCGAGCTGGCGCCGACCGAACAGGAGCTGCATGACGTGCGCTTCGAGTTCGATCCGGCACCCGCGCTCGAGACGCTGACGCTGCACTTCTGCGGCGAGATCCGGCTGAACCACTGGTACCGGCGCGCTTCGGAATGGCATACCGAGCCGGTCATCAAGCACATCTACCGCACGCTGTCGCAGGACGAAGCGCGTCACGGCGGCGCCTATCTGCGCTACATGAAGAAGTACCTCTCCGAGTTGGGCGACACCGCGCGCGCGGCGTTTTCCAAGATCGCCGTGCTGATGGCCTCGGCCAAGCGCACCGCCAAGGCGCTGCATCCGACCAACCTGCACGTCAGCCAGGCGCACTTTCCGCGCGACACGGTGCAGTCGCGGCTGCCGGACCCGACCTGGCTCGAGCGCTGGCTCGACGAACAGATCCGGTTCGACGACGCGTGGGAGTCGAAGGTCGTCGAGCGCATCCTGCACAACATGGGGCTGCTGTTCGAGCGGACCTTCAACTCCGTGCAGGAGCTGAACCGCTACCGCAAGGAGGTCGCGGCGCGGCTCGCGGCGCCGGCGGCCGCCGGCGCGGCCTGACGTAGCAGCGCCGGCAGCGTCATCGACGATGCATCCAGCGCCGAACCACGTTCCGCTCGTCGTCGCCACGCGGGGCGGCTTTCCCGAACTGATCCATCCCGGCTCGATCGCGATCGTCGATCACGCGGGAAAGCTCATCGCCGGGGTCGGCGACCCCGAAGGACTCAACTTCACGCGCTCGGCGCTCAAGCCGCTGCAGGCGCTGCCCTTCGTCGAGGACGGCGGCATGCAGCGCTTCGGCTTCACGTCGCACGAGCTGGCGCTGATGTGCGCCAGCCACAGCGGCGAGCAGGTGCACGTCGACATCGTCGCGCGCATGCTCGAGCGCATCGACGCGCGCGAGTCCGACCTGCAGTGCGGCTGCCATCCGCCGACCTACTTCATCGCGACGGCGTCGCAGATGCCGCCTGGCGCGCGCTGGAGCCAGCTTCATCACAACTGCTCGGGCAAGCACAGCGGGTTTCTCGCGTTCTGCCGCATGCACGGCGCACCGTTCGCCAACTACCTGGCCCCTGATGCGCCGGGTCAGCGGCGCGTGCGCGAGGCCGTGCAGCGTTTCGCGCCCGGCGTCGAACTGCCCATGGGCATCGACGGTTGCAGCGCACCCAACTACGCGCTGCCGCTCGCGCGGCTCGCCCATGTTTTTTGCCAGCTCGCGCTCGGCGCCACGCCCGCGCTCGCAGCGCTCGCGTACGCGATGAAGCGCCATCCCGACCTCGTGTCGGGGACCGCGCGCAGCGACCTCGCGCTCATGCAGACCGGGCGCGGCGACTGGGTGAGCAAGATCGGCGCCGACGGCGTGCAGGCGATCGGCGTGGCGAGCCTCGGCATCGGCATCGCGATCCGTGTGGCCGACGGCAATTCGCGTGCGCTGCACGTGGCGACGGCGACGGTGCTGCAGCAGCTCGGCCTGCTCGATGCGCCGGAGAGGACGCCGCTCGCGCCCTTCGCCGGCCGCGCGCTGCGCAACTACCGCGGCCTCGTCGTCGGCGAAATGGAGCCGCGTTTCTCGCTGCCGCGGCTGCGCTGAACCCCGCGCGGCGCGGCCGCTTCAGCGCGTTTCCTGGATGTGTCTGCGGCGCCGCTCTTCGGCGACGAACTCCTCGAGATCCGGATCGAGCGCGTTGCGCGCCGACACGATCCCCACCGGCCTGCCGTTCTCGACGACCGGCAGATGACGGCAGTGGTTCTCGTGCATCAGAAGCATCGCGTGGCCGAAGGACTTGTCGGGAGCAATCGTCTTGGGCTCGCGCGTCATCACCTCCGCCAGCGGCGTGGTCGCCGGATCGAGCTTGCGTGCGATGACGCGGAACACCGCATCGCGCTCGGTGAAGATGCCGATCAGGCGCTCGTCTTCGACCACCAGCACGGCGCCGACGTGCTTCTTCGCCATCATCGCCGCAGCCTGCAGCACGGTCGTCTGTGGCGGTGCGGTGAGCAGCTTGCGCGGCTCCATGATGTTCCTGACCGACTGCGTGAACACTGAAGTCTCCTCGATGCGGGCGGCGCCGGCCATGCGGCGCCCCATGAGGCTGCAACGTACGGGGTCGGCGAGCGGACTCCTTTGACCGGGGTCAAGTCGCCCGGACCTGCGGGTGCCGCTGAACGCGGCCATTGCGCGCTGACAATGCCGCGCCCCCGAGCGAAGATGTGGCGCGTTGCAGCGAAGCTGCCCTTCGACAATGCGCGCCTTACGCGTCGCGCAGCTCGACCGTGCCGCGCGGCGTGCGCAGGACGGCGCACAGGGACTTCGGCCCGGGTTTCAGCTGCACCGGGCCGGCGATGCGCAGCTCGCGAAACAGCGGCAGCACGCTGGCCGCAGCCGGGTGCGACAGGCGCAGCTCGACGAGCGCGCAGCCGCGCTCCTCGAGCGCGTCGCACGGATGCGCGCCGCTCCATTCGATCGCTGCCGGCAGCACGCCGCCGAAAGGCAGCACGCCGTCTTCGGTCACCGCGAGCCGCCACGCGTAGGCGTTGCGGGTGAACGCGCGCGGCTCGCCGAGCGCCGGCACGCGCGTGACCGCCTCGACGATGTCGGTCGTCGAGGCGACCCAGGTCAGCAGAAAAGGCGAACGCGCGGCGCGCGCCTGTATGGCGGGATCGTCGAGCGAAAACCAGCGCGGGTGCGCCGGCGGCGCGGCGTGCGGATCGATCGCGAGCAGCTCCAGATACACGCGCGGGCCGAGCTT
>JBFMFC010000126.1:0-3930 GCA_040752195.1 Pseudomonadota bacterium
CCGAGCCGTGGCGCCTTGTTACCGCGCATCTCGTGCACGTCAACTGGGAGCACGCGCTGGTCAACGCGGCGGCCTGGTGGCTCGTTGCGCGGCTGTTCGGTCCCGACCTCGAGCTGCGCCGGCAACTGATCACGCTCGGCGCCGGCGCGGTGGCGATCGGCGCGGGGCTCGCGGCGCTGCATCCGACGATCCTCTGGTACCGCGGCTTCTCCGGCGTATTGCACGCGCTTTACTTCGCCGGCGCGACGTGCTGGCTGGTCAACGCGCTGGCGCGCCCCGACGCGAGAACGATGCGCGGGCGATGGCTGCCGCTCGCGCTCGCGGCGGGTGGCTGGATCAAGGTCGCGCTGGAGCAGCCGGCGGCAAGCGCCACACCCTACGCCGACTGGCTCGGCGCGACGACCGTGCCACAAGCGCATCTGCTCGGTGCGCTCGCGGGCACGACGCTGGGACTCGTCTTCGCCTGGCGCGACGCGAAGAAAAACGCCGCGACGGCGCGCGGCGTTTCGTAGGGCGCCGGCGTGTTCAGGCGCGACGGCGGACGCGCGCGGCAAGACCGAGCGCGGCGAGCAGCAGCAGTTGCCAGAAGGGCAGTGCGCCGCCACCGCCGCCGCCCGGTGGTGGTGGCGGCACTGCAAGATTCATCGCGGCCGTGGCGTCGAGGAGACCGGCGCCGCACAGCCCAGCACCGGGCTGTCCCGGACCGCAGAAGCCGTTGGCAGGATGCGGGCGGGCCGCAGTCGTGATGAATGACCGGATCTGTGCAGGCGTCGCGCTCGGCACCGCAGCCTTCAGCAACGCTGCAACGCCCGACACGTGCGCGGTAGCCGAACTGGTGCCGGTGAACCCGCCGATCGCAGGCCCCGACAGCGAACCGTTGGGCGGTGAGCCGAAACTCGATTGGGTCGTCGCTCCGAAGAGAACCGACGACCACGTGTAGTAGCCGGTGTCGCCGCTGACGATCGTGCTCGCGAGCTGGGTCGGGGTTCCGCCGCCCGGCGCACTGATGCCGACCTCGGGCCCGACGTTCGAATAGTCCGCGTTGTCGCCGTTGATTACGTGTCCAGCCACCGCCAAGACATTGGGGCAATTGGCCGGCTGGCTCACTCCGACGTTGCCGTCGTTGCCCGCGGCCGCGATGACGAGCGCGCCCGCCGCGGTCACGTCGTTCACCGCTTCCTGATACGCGGCGTTGCACGCACCGCCCTGCCCGCCCAGGCTCAGGTTGATGATCTGCGCCGGCGTGCCATTGACAACGAGCCCATTGTTCGCTCCTGGTACCGCGAGTCCGACTGCGAACCGCATCGCGTCGATGACGTCGGAGGACGAACCGCCGCACTTTCCAAGCGCACGCAGCGGCAGGATGCGCGCGTCGGGTGCGATGCCTGCAGTCGACGTACCCGACGACGGGGGGTTGCCGACCCCGTTGTTCCACACGCCGACGATGGTTCCCGCCATGTGGGTCCCGTGCCAGGAGCTGTCGCTGACCTGGGTTCCACAGAAGTTCGGATAGCTCTGCGTGTCCTGCAGCGAGACCCAGTCGCCCGGGTCTTCGGGGTCGGCGTCGCGGCCGTTGTTGTCGTTCGCCGCAAAGTTCGGCGGCACCGCTTCTGACGGAGTGGCCCCCACATCCGACGAAACGAAGTCGTATCCCTGCAGGAGCTTGCCGGCGAGTTCCGGATGCCACGAAACGACGCCCGTGTCGATGACCGCCACGACCACCGCGGAAGCACCTCGCGTAACGGCCCAGGCACCCTCGAGGTTGGCGCCACCCGTCGCCGGAACGGTCTTGTTGTTCGCGGTGAAGTCGCGTGTCGGCGGGTAGTAGTGCCACAGCCGCGTCGCATAGCTGACATCTTGCGGTACTTGATACGCGCGCACCGGCAGGTCGGGCGACGCGTACTCGACGTTCGGATCGCTCGCGAGCCGCGCAGCGACGGCCTTCGCTTCGCTTAACGTCATTGCCCGCTCCAGCCTCAACACCGACGCGTTGCCCGACATCGGCCGGAACGCGCTCATGCGTACGCCGGCCGTTGCCGATAGCGCGGCGACGCGTTCGGCGCCGAGCGGCTGCACGAGCTCGGTGGCCTTCGGATTGCGCAGCTTGACGATCATCTGGCGGATCATCGGTTCGCGCAGCGCGGATGCCGGTTTCTTCTTCGACGCGGCGGTGACGGTCGAATGCGCGACCGACGCGGGCCAGGCCGCGCCGAGTGCGGCGCACAGGGCGATGGCGAAGACGGCGGGTTTCGCGGCTGGGTTCACTCGGGTCTCCTCCTGTGGTCGTTCACTGGATCTTCACCGGGGTGTCGAGGTCGACGTACTCGAAGTCGCCGGAGGCGCGCAGCCGCTCGATCAGTGCCGGCACCTGCTCGCGCGCGGCGGGCGGCGCGAGATACACGACGTGCGCGCCGCCGGACATGGGGCGCCCATAGCGGGCCATCGCCGGCTGCGGCAGGCTGCGCCGAACGAGCCGCATCAGCGCGTCGGCATCGGCTGCCGGCGCGCACGGCTTGACGATCAGCGCCGCAACCGGCGGTGTAGTCGGTGCCGCAGCCGACCCCGCGCACGCATTCAGCAGCGGCAGGCCCAGAAGAACTCCGGGAGCCATGCGCAACAGCAGTCTTCTCGGCAGCGGCATCGGCATCGCGCGGCGGGCGCGCTCGGTGGGTGGCGGCGAGCTTACGCGATGGTCGATCGCGCGTCGGCTCGGACGAACGATCTAGCCGGCGGGCGTTCGGTCGTCGCTCCAGCTATCACGCGCGAGCGCGCGCCGGGTTGACCGCGAGCGCGATCGGCGACGAATGGACACAAAAAAAAGGCGGGCCGGCATCGCCGGCCCGGGGGAATTCGAACACTGCGCCAGAGGCTCTACTTCGCGTTCATCAGCGCAACCGTCGTGTCGAGCATGCGGTTGCTGAAGCCCCACTCATTGTCATACCAGCTCGAGACCTTGACGAGGCGGCCGGAGACCTTGGTCAGGGTGGCGTCGAAGATGCTCGAACGCGCGTCGTGGTTGAAGTCGCTGGAGACGAGCGGGTCGGTGTTGTAGCCGAGGATGCCCTTGAGCTCGCCTTCGGAGGCGGCCTTCATGATCCCGTTGACTTCGTCGACGGTCGTGTCGCGCGCGGCGATGAACGACAGATCGACGATCGACACGTTGATCGTCGGCACGCGGATCGCAAAGCCGTCGAGCTTGCCGTTGAGCTCCGGCATCACGAGACCCACCGCGGCGGCCGCGCCGGTCTTGGTCGGGATCATGTTGTGGCCGGCGGCGCGCGCGCGGCGCAGGTCCTCGTGATACACGTCGGTCAGCACCTGGTCGTTGGTGAACGAGTGCACCGTCGTCATCAGGCCGTTGACCACGCCGAGCTCCTCGTGCAGCGGCTTGACCATCGGCGCGAGGCAGTTGGTCGTGCACGACGCGTTGGAGATCACCGTGTGCGAGCTCTTCAGCGTGCCGTGGTTGACGCCGTAGACGATCGTCGCGTCGACGTCCTTGCCGCCGGGCGCGGAGATGACGACCTTCTTCGCGCCGCCTTTGAGGTGCGCGCTCGCCTTCTCCTTGGTCGTGAAGAAGCCCGTGCACTCGAGCACGACGTCCACGCCGAGCGATGCCCACGGCAGCTCGGCCGGATTGCGGTTGGCGAGCACCTTGATGCGGTCGCCGTTGACGACCATCGCGTCGCCGTCGACCGTCACGGTGCCGGGGAACTTGCCGTGCGCGGTGTCGTACTTGGTCAGATGCGCATTGGTCTTCGGATCGCCGAGGTCGTTGATCGCGACGATCTGGATGTCGTGCTTCTTGCCGCCCTCGTAGTGCGCGCGCAGGACGTTGCGGCCGATGCGGCCGTAGCCGTTGATGGCAACCTTGATGGTCATCGAGATTTCTCCCTGGAGATGAGTTCGCGGACGACCTGCGCGGCGTTG
>JBFMFC010000127.1:0-3808 GCA_040752195.1 Pseudomonadota bacterium
GGGCTAAGATAGCCGCGCCCTGCCAACCTCGACGCAGAATAACCGAATGAAAGTCGCCACTTTGCGCGACGGCTCGCGCGACGGCCAGCTCGTCGTCGTTTCACGCGACCTGCAGCAAGCGCACTTCGCCACCGGCATCGCGGGCCGGATGCAGCATCTGCTGGACGACTGGCCGTTCATCGCGCCGCAGTTGAACGAGCTGTACGTCGCGCTGAACGAAGGGCGAACGCGCCACGCCTTCGCCTTCGATCCGGCGCAGTGCATGGCGCCGCTGCCGCGCGCGTATCAGTGGGCCGACGGTTCGGCCTACGTCAATCACGTCGAACTCGTGCGCAAGGCACGCGGCGCCGAGATGCCGCCGTCGTTCTGGACCGATCCGCTGATGTACCAGGGGGGCTCGGACGATCTGCTCGGGCCGTGCGACGACATCGTGTGTCCGAGCGAGAAGTTCGGCATCGACTTCGAGGCCGAGGTCGCGGTCGTTACGGACGACGTGCCGATGGGGACGACGGCCGACGAAGCGGCGCAACACATCAGGCTCGTCATGCTCGCCAACGACGTGAGCCTGCGCAACCTGATCCCGGACGAACTCGCCAAAGGGTTCGGGTTCTTCCAGAGCAAGCCGGCCACTGCGTTCTCGCCGGTTGCGCTCACGCCCGACGAACTGGGCGACGACTGGCGCGACGGCAAGGTGCATCGGCCGATCGTCGTGCACTGGAACGGCGTCAAGGTCGGCGAGCCGAACGCGGGCGACGACATGACGTTCAACTTCCCGCAGTTGATCGCGCACGCGGCGAAGACGCGCAACCTGCGCGCCGGTTCGATCATCGGCTCGGGCACCGTGTCGAACCTCGACCGCAGCCGGGGCTATGGCTGCATCGCCGAAAAGCGTAGTCTGGAGATGATCGCCGACGGCAAGGCGACCACGCCGTTCATGAAGTACGGAGACACGGTCGCGATCGAGATGTTCGACCGCCACGGCGCGTCGCTGTTCGGTGCAATCCGGCAGAAGGTCGCGCCGCTGCGCAAGCGCTGATCGCGCCGACCAGGAGACGTCGATGCCCGCCAAGAACTCGATGCCGCTGCCGTTCGGCGATACCGTCGGCGAAGGCTTCGAACTGATGAAGAAGATGTGGAGCATGGCCGGACTGCCGGGCATCCCGAGCCCCGGCAACCTCGCGCAGATGGCCACGCGGCTGCCGCAGACGCTGCCGAATATGATCGCGCCTACGCTCGACGTCGACGAGCTCGACAAGCGCATCGCCGATCTGCGCGCGGTCGAGCAGTGGCTGCAACTGAACGCCGGCATGCTGCGCACGACGATCCAGAGCCTCGAGGTGCAGCGCGCGACCATCGTCACGCTCAAGCAGGTCGGCGGCGCGGTGCTGTCGCCGGTGATCGGCAAGCCCGAGGCGCCCGCCCGTTCGTTCGCATCCCCGCCTGCGCCGGCCGCAGCGACGGCCTCCGCGCCGCCGCGGCGGTCCGCGAAGAACCGCCGCGCCACATCGCAGCACGCACCCAGGACGGCCGACATGCCGCTGAATCCGGCAGCGTGGTGGAACACGCTGCAGGACCAGTTCACGAAGATCGCTGCCGCCGCGACCGCGGGCGCCGACAGCGGCGCCGCGGCGGCGAAGCCGGCGCGAGGTCCGGGGCGGCGTGCGCGACCAAAGAACCCCTGACGCACGATGCGCTTCCGTCACGCTCACTCCGCGCACCCCGACTGGTCGGTGGCGGTCGACGAGTGTCTGCTGCATCTGCAAGCGTTCAACGGCGACGAGCGTTACGCGCGCAACGCCAACCTCGGTCTTCTGTACCTCACCGATGCGCTCGCACCGCACGCCGACGCGATCCTGACGACGCTGAAGGCGCGCACCGGCATCCCGAACTGGGTCGGCTCGGTCGGCGCCGGCATCTGCGCGACCGGCGTCGAGTACACCGACGAACCGGCGCTGGCGGTGATGCTCGCGAGCTTCGCGCCCGGCAGCTTCAATGTGTTCTCGGGCACGCAACGTCCGCCGGCGCTCGGGCTCGCCACGCCGAGCGGCGCGCCGACCGCGTTCACCGCGCTGGTGCACGCCGACCCCAATACGCCCGATCTGCCCGAACTCATCGCCGACATGGCCGGCAAGGTCGAAAGCGGCTACCTGTTCGGGGGCCTTTCGAGCGCGCGCGGCCGCACGCTGCAGATCGCCGATCGCGTGCTCGCCGGCGGTCTGTCGGGCGTCGTGTTCAGCGGCGACGTCCAGCTCGTGTCGCGCGTCTCGCAGGGTTGCCATCCGTTTTCAGTCAAGCGCACCGTCACGCGCGCCGAGCACAACCTGATCTACGAGCTCGACGGCGAGCGCGCCTTCGAGCTGCTGCTCGAGGATGCCGGCATCCGCAGCCGCGTGCTGACGGGCGGCGCGCGCGAGGCGCGTGCGGCATTGGCCACGCTGGCGCGGCGCGGACTGTTCGTCGGCATCGAGCCGCCCGCCGGCACCGGGTATCGCGAGCGCATGCCGGTCGCCGACTACGTCGTGCGGCACATCGTCGCGCTCGATCCGGGCAAGGGATCGGTCGCGATCGCCGGCGCGATCGAGGACGGCGCGGCGGTCAGCTTCTGCACGCGCGACGAGGCGGCCGCGCGCAAGGACCTGATCCGCATCTGCTCGGAGATCCGCGATCACCTGCACGAGCGCGCCGAATCGACCGGCGCGCAAGTCGAACCGAGCGGCGCGATCTACGTCTCCTGCCTCGGCCGCGGTTCGCACATGTTCGGCGAGCAGCACGAAGAGTTGCGGCTGATCCGGCACCAGCTCGGCGACGTGCCGCTGATCGGCTTCTACGCCAACGGCGAAATCGGCGGCCGCAATCTGTACGGCTTCACCGGCGTGCTGACCGTTTTTTACTGAGCGTCTACATCGTGTAGTTCAGCGCCAGCCGCCCGCCGTCGGGATAGACGGTCGAGCCGGTGAGATACGACGCGTCGTCGCTGGCGAGAAACGCGGCGATGCGCGCGACCTCCTCGGGCTCACCGAGCCGCCCGAGCGGGGTGCGCGACAGGATGCGGGTGCGCGCCGCTTCATTGGTCAGCACCGCCGTCTTCAGCAGCTCGGTGGCGATCGATCCGGGCCCGATGCCCATCACGCGGATCCCGCGCGGCGCCAGCGCGATCGCCATGACCTTGGTCAACTGGTTCACGCCGCCCTTGCTGACCGTGTATGGAACCTGGTTGGCGATCGCGACCACCGCGTTGGCGCTCGACATGTTGATCACGACGCCGCGCTCGCTGCCGGCCGGTGCGCCCGCGCGCGGCGGCTGCGCGGCCATCTGCCGCGCGGCGGCCTGACCGCACAGAAACGCACCCTTCAGGTTGACGCGCAACACGCGATCGAAATCCTCCTCGGCGAGGTCGAGGAAGTCGGCCGCGTGCACGATGCCCGCGTTGTTGACGAGCACGTCGAGCCGGCCGTAGTGATCGACCGCGAACTTGACGAGCCGCTCGGCGTCGGCGCGTTCGCCGACGTCGGCGCGGCAGAACAGCGCGGTTCCGCCGGCCGCCGCGATGTCCTTGACGAGCGCGGCGCCCCCGACTTCGTTGACGTCGGCGACGACGAGCTTGGCGCCCTCGGCGGCGAAGACCTTCGCGCAGGCCGCGCCGATGCCCTGCGCGGCGCCGGTGACGATGGCGATTCGATCGAGCAGTTTCATCTCGGGCTCCGGGCGAATTCGGTGCCGAAATTGTCCGCCAATTCGAGCGGCCCCTGCGGCGGCCTGCGACGGCGCTCCGCACCGCGCAACAACCCTGTCAAAGTCGCGCGCTAGC
>JBFMFC010000128.1:0-3501 GCA_040752195.1 Pseudomonadota bacterium
CGGCGGTCCAGTCCTGCTGTTGCGCGCGCTCGAGCACGGCGGCGGCTTCCTGCGAGCCGATCCGTTGGCTGCGCACGAGATCCTTCAGCACGTCCTTGATGACGCCGACGGCCGAGGCGCCCGCCGGACGTGCCCCGACCAGCTCGTAGTACACGTCGGCGAAAGTCTCGGGCGTCGGCGTGATCTTGCGCTCGGCCAGCGTCTTTAGCGCGCGGCGCGCGATCTCCGCCTGATTGATGCCAGAGCCAGTCCGCGGCTGAGGCATGTCGTTCATGTTCATCTTCCGGCCCCGCGAATCGCCCGTTCGTGAACCCCGTCAAGGGCTGTGCCCAGAGCCCGTCGCAGCGCCGGGCCCTGGCCCCGGATCGAGTCCGCCGCGGACGCCGCATCGGCGGCTGCCGCGCCGGCAGATCCGGCGGCCGGCACCGTTCGCCAGCCCGCACCGCGCTCGGCGTCGCCGAGCAGCCGGGCAAACTCCTCCGCCGGCATCGCGCGGGCGAACAGCCACCCCTGCATCAGCCGGCACCCTTCGTCGACGAGCCGCTGCATCTGCGCGCGCGTCTCCACCCCCTCCGCGACGACGCGCAGGTTCAGGCTCCGGCTCATCGCGATGATCGCCGCGACGATCGCCGCACTGTCGCCGCTCGACTCCAGGTCGCGCACGAACGAGCGGTCGATCTTCAGTGTGTCGATCGGCAGCCGCCGCAGGTACGCGAGCGACGAATAGCCGGTGCCGAAGTCGTCGATCGAGATCGCCACGCCGAGCTGCTTGAGCGCCTGCAGCAGCGGCAGCGCGGTCGCGAGGTTGTGCATCAGCACCGTCTCGGTCAGCTCGAGCTCGATCATCCCGGGCGGCAAGCCGCTCGCGGCGAGCGCGCGCTGCACCGGGGCGACCAGGTCGGCGCGCTGCACGTGGCGGCTGGAGATGTTGATCGACACCGGCACCGGCGCGACGCCGGCGCTGCGCCACGCGGCGATGTGTCGGCACACCTCGGCGATCGCCCACTCGGTGATCGGAACGATCAGCCCGGTCTCCTCGGCGAGCGCGATGAACTCGGCGGGGGCGACCAGGTCGTCGCCGCGCTTCCAGCGCATCAGCGCCTCGGCGCCGACGATGCGACCTGCGACCGCGTCGACCTTCGGCTGGTAGTGCAGCACGAGCTCATTGCGCTCGAGCGCGCGGTGCAGCGCCGTTTCGAGCCGCCAGCGCTCGGCGGTCGCGGTGTTCATCGCGTCGTCGAAGATCTGCCAGCCGCTGCGGCCGGCGTCCTTGACCGCGTACATCGCGATGTCGGCCTTGCGCAGCAGGGTCTCGACGTCGTCGCCGTGCTGCGGATACAACGCCACGCCGATCGACGCGGTGACGAAGACCTCGTGTCCGCCGCACGCGATCGGCCAGCGCAGCGACTCGAGCAGCCGCGCGGCGACGCGCTCGACCACGCCGGCGTCGGCCAGATCGGTCAGCAGGACCGTGAATTCGTCGCCGCCCAGCCGCGCGACGCTGTGGGCCGTGTCGTGGCTCGATGCCAGGTCGGCAGTCGGGGCGCCGGCGGGCGCTGCGGCGCGCGCGACCGTGTCGTTCTCGCGCACCGCCAGATGCAGCCTTCTGGCGACTTCGCGCAGGAGCTGGTCGCCGACCTGGTGGCCGAGCGTGTCGTTGATCTGCTTGAAGCGGTCGATATCGATGAACAGCACCGCCACATGCGTGCCGTTGCCGCGGGCGCGCTCGAGGCTGACGGCGAACTGGTCGCGGAAGTAGCGCCGGTTCGGCAGCCCGGTCAGGCTGTCGAAGTTGGCGAGCTGCCGGATCTGGTCCTCGGCCTGCTTGCGCTCGGTGATGTCCTGCAGCACGCCGTGCAGCGCGACCGCGCGACCGCCGTCGTCGCGGTCGATTTCGGCCTCGACGTGGACCATGCGAAGCTGGCCGTTGGCCCGCACGATGCGGCACTCGAAGTTCAGTTGCCCGGTGCCGGCCACCGCGTCGCGGAACAGCGCCTCGATCCGCGGCCGATCGTCTTCGAGCACGCGCGTCCACAGGAACCAGTCCGCCAAGCCCTCCTGCTGCCGCGTCAGCCCGGCGATCGCAAAGCACTCGTCGGACAGCCTGACCCAGCGCTGCTTCATGTCCCATTCCCAGCTTCCGAGCCGCGCGATGCGCTGCGCCTTGGTGAGCTTGGCCTGGCTGGTGGCGAGTTCTTCGCGCATGCGTGCCGCGCGCAGCATGTAGCGCAGCCGCTGCGACAGCAGCGTCCATTGGCTCGTGCTCTTGACGAAGAAGTCGGTCGCTCCGGCCTCGTAGGCGCGCGCGATCGACTCCTCGTCGTCGAGCCCCGTCAGCATCAGCACCGGCACGTGCTCGCCGCCGGGCAGCTTGCGCAGTCGTTCGCAGGTCGCGAAGCCGTCGATGTCGGGCATCAGCGCATCCAGCACGACCACGTCCGGCTGGTGCTGCGCAAAAGCCGCGAGCGCCTGCGCGCCGCCTTCGGCTTCGATCACGTTCCACTGCCGCTCCGCCAGTGCCGATGCCGTCAGCAGCCGCGCGACCGCGTCGTCGTCGACCAGCAGCACGCGCTCGCCGGCGACGCGCTGCCACGCGCCAGGCGCTGAGTTCTGGGTGTTGCCGTCCATCGAGTCGCTGCCTTCCCTGTCTCTTCTATTGCTGCGCCTGTTCGCTGCGGTCCATCGCCTGCAGCGCGCGGACGACGCGCTGGTACTCGTCGCGTGCGGCCGGCCAGTCCTGGCGCGCGTCAAGAACGCGCCCGGCGCGGGCGAGCGCCTCCAGTTCGGCGCAGCGTTGCGCGAGCCGCGCCGCACCGAGGTTGGCGCTCGAGGACTTCAGCGTGTGTACCGCTTGGCGCAGCGCGGTCGCGTCGTCGCGCTCCAGCGCGCGCTCCGCGTCGGTGGCGAGCTTCGCTGCCGTGTCGAGGTAGGTCCGGATCAACCGTTCGAGCAGCCGCGGCGCGCCCCGGCGTTCCATGTCGCGGATGCGGTCCAGCACGGTGGCGTCGATCGCATCGCGGTCGGCTTCCGGCACCGTCACCGGCGCGGCCTGCGCCGCTGCGGCGTCGGGCGTGTGTCCGGCATCCGTCCAACGATCGTCCACCGGCTCGGTCTGGGCCGCGCCGGGTGCGCACGACGGCGTCTCTTGCGTGTGCCGTGCGATCAGCTCGGCGAGTTGCTGCTGCCTGAAGGGCTTGGCCAGGTAGTCGTCGAAACCCGCCGCACGGCAGCGCTCCGCGTCGCCCGCCAGCGCGTTGGCGGTCAGCGCGACGACCGGTGTGGCGCGCGTGCTCGCCCAGCGGCGCGCACCGTGCGGATCGCGGAAGCGGCGCAGCGCCTCGAAGCCGTCCATCTCGGGCATCTGGCAGTCCATGAGCACCAGATCGAACGCCTCCTGCGCAAGCGCGTCGAGCGCCTGCTGACCGTTGCCGGCGAGCCTGACGCTGCAGCCGAGATCCTCGAGCATCACGCGCGCCACTTCCTGGTTGACCGGGTTGTCTT
>JBFMFC010000129.1:0-3175 GCA_040752195.1 Pseudomonadota bacterium
TGGAGACGCGGCCCAGCAGATCGTGCGGCAGGTGCGCCCAGTGCGCCGTCATGAAGTCGGACGTCTGGACGGCGCGCAGCGCCACGACCCAGTCGTAGGTGCGGCCATCGCCCATCACGCCGACACTCTTCACCGGCAGGAACACCGCGAACGCCTGGCTCGTCTTGTCGTACCAGCCGCTCGCGCGCAGCTCTTCGATGAAGATCGCGTCGGCCCGCCGCAGCAGCTCGGCGTATTCCTTCTTCACTTCGCCGAGGATGCGCACGCCCAATCCGGGCCCGGGGAACGGATGGCGATACACCATCTCGTGCGGCAGCCCGAGCGCTTCGCCCAGCGCGCGCACTTCGTCCTTGAACAGCTCCCGCAGCGGCTCCAGCAGCTTCAAGTGCAGCGTCTCGGGCAAGCCGCCGACGTTGTGGTGGCTCTTGATCGTCGTCGCTTTCTTGGTCTTGGCGCCGGCGGATTCGATGACATCCGGATAGATCGTTCCTTGCGCCAGCCATTTGGCGTTCGGCAGCTTGGCCGCCTGTTCCTGAAAGACGTGCACGAACTCGGCACCGATCACCTTGCGCTTGGCCTCCGGGTCCGTGACCCCGGACAGCTTGGCCATGAAGCGTTCGGTGGCGTCGACGTGGATCAGGTGCAGCCCCATGTGGCGCTCGAACGTGTTGATCACCTGCTCGGCTTCGTTCAGACGCAGCAGGCCGGTGTCGACGAACACGCAGTGCAGTTGGCGGCCGATGGCCTTGTGGATCAGCGCCGCAGCGACGGAAGAGTCCACACCGCCGGACAGCCCGAGGATCACCTCCTCGGTGCCGACCTGCGCGCGGATGCGCGCGACCGCCTCCGACACGTAATCCGGCATGTTCCAGTCGCCGCGGCAACCGCAGATCTCGCGCACGAAGCGCGTGAGGATCGCCTGCCCCTGCGGCGTGTGCGTGACCTCGGGGTGGAACTGCACGCCGTAGAAGCGGCGCGTCTCGTCCGCCATACCGGCGATCGGACAGCTGTCGGTCGAGGCCATCCGCTTGAAGCCGGGCGGGAGTTCCACGACCTTGTCGCCGTGGCTCATCCACACCTTCAGCATGCCGTGCCCCTCGGGCGACCGGAAATCCTCGATGCCGGCGAGCAGCCGCGTGTGTCCGTGCGCGCGCACCTCGGCGTAGCCGAATTCGCGCTTGTGCCCCGCTTCGACCTTGCCGCCCAGCTGCTGCGCCATCGTCTGCATGCCGTAGCAGATGCCGAGCACCGGAACGCCGAGCTCGAAGACGACCGGCGGCGCGATCGCGCTCGACTCCTCGTACGCCGACATGTGGCTGCCCGAAAGGATCACGCCCTTCGGCGCAAAGGCGCGGATGAAATCGGCGCTGACGTCGTACGGATGGATCTCGCAGTAGACCTTCGCTTCGCGCACGCGGCGCGCGATCAGTTGCGTGACCTGCGAGCCGAAGTCGAGGATCAGGATCTTTTCGTGGCTCATGCGAGGCGCTCTACTCGACGCGGTAGTTCGGCGCTTCCTTGGTGATCGTCACGTCGTGCACGTGCGACTCGCGCATGCCGGCGCTCGTGATCTCGACGAACTCGGCGCGCGTGCGCATCTCGTCGATCGTCTTGCAGCCGCAGTACCCCATCGCCGAACGGATGCCGCCGGCGAGCTGGAACACGATCGTCAGCACGCTGCCCTTGTACGGCACCATGCCCTCGATCCCTTCGGGAACGAACTTGTCGACGTTGGCGTCGTTGTCCTGGAAGTAGCGCTCCGCCGAGCCTTTGCTCATTGCGCCCAGACTGCCCATGCCGCGATACGTCTTGTACGAGCGGCCTTGGTACAGGATCACCTCGCCCGGCGCTTCTTCGGTACCGGCGAACATGCTGCCCATCATCACCGTGTGCGCGCCGGCGGCGAGCGCCTTGGCGATGTCGCCCGAGTAGCGGATGCCGCCGTCCGCGCACAACGGGATGCCCGTGCCTTCGAGCGCTTTGGCGACATTGGCGATCGCGGTGATCTGCGGCACGCCGACGCCGGCGACGATGCGCGTCGTGCAGATCGAGCCCGGGCCGATGCCGACCTTCACGCCGTCGGCGCCGTGCTCGACCAACGCGCGCGCAGCGTCGGCGGTCGCAATGTTGCCGCCGATCACGTCGACCTGCGGGAAGTTCGTCTTGACCCACTTGACACGGTCGAGCACCCCCTTGCTGTGACCGTGCGCAGTGTCGACGACGAGCACGTCGACACCGGCTTTGACCAGCAGTTCGGCGCGCTCGTCGTTGCCTTCGCCCACGCCGATCGCCGCGCCGACGCGCAGCTTGCCCTGCTCGTCCTTGGCGGCCAGCGGGTGTTCGACCGCCTTGGTGATGTCCTTGACCGTGATCAGCCCGCGCAGCTCGAAGTCGTCGTCGACCACCAGCACGCGCTCGAGCCGGTGTTTGTGCATCAGCGTCTTCGCCTCATCGAGGCTCGCGCCTTCGCGCACGGTGATCAGCCGCTCGCGCGGAGTCATGATCTCGCGCACCCTGGCGTCCAGCCGTGTCTCGAAGCGCAGGTCGCGGTTGGTGACGATGCCGACCACACGCTTGCCTTCGACCACCGGAAGCCCGGAGATCTTGTTGGCGCGCTGCAGTTCGATTGCTTCGCGCACGGGCAGATCGGGCGAGATCGTGATCGGGTCGCGCAACACCCCGGCCTCGTGCCGCTTGACCTTGAGCACCTCGGCGGCCTGCTGTTGCGGGCTCAGATTCTTGTGGACGATTCCGATGCCGCCTTCCTGCGCCAGCGCAATGGCCAGGCGAGCTTCCGTCACCGTGTCCATCGCAGCCGACACGAGCGGCAGGTTCAGCGAGATACGGCGGGACAGTCGGGTGGAGAGCTGCGTTTCGCGCGGCAGGACGGCCGAGTACGCGGGCAGCAGGAGAACGTCGTCGAAGGTAAGCGCCTTCTGTGTCAACCTCATGGGGATCCTCGAGACGCAAAAGCGGATTATACGGGCCTTGCCGGAAACGCCCATGTGGCGGGCGTTTCCACGACAAATGGACGATTGCCGCGGACTGCCCGATCAATAGAATCCGTTCACTTCTCGGGAGACGTCATGGGTGTCCTTGCCGATCGCGGCCGCCGTGCGGCCGGCCTGCTCGTGTGCCTGCTGCTCGCGGCGCCGGTCGCCGCGCAATGGGCGTG
>JBFMFC010000130.1:0-3106 GCA_040752195.1 Pseudomonadota bacterium
GCCAAACTGACTGAAGGCGACATCGAACGAGCCGTCCCGGAACGGGATGGACTTCGCGTCCGCCAGCACCGAGCAAGCCTGCGGGAACCGTGTGCGCAATTCAGCGAGTGCGGCGTGCGAGTTGTCGATCCCGACGATCGAAACTGCGCGGTTCGATCGGAGGCTCGCGTCAAAAGCGTGCTGCATCGCTCCGCCGTTGCCGCAGACGACATCAAGCCACCGCAGGGCGTTGCGGTCGTCAGCACCTCCGAGAAGAAGCTCGCCCAGAAGCGAGCAAGCGCTTCGTCCTGCGGTCCGCCGGCTCTGTGGGCGGCGGCCTCACGCGTCCGACGCTGGTACTCGTTCCAAGCCGTCGCTCACTGACGTTGCCGTGCGGTCTTGTCAGCAAACCGGCGGACGAACCACTCTTCAAGCATCAGTTTCTCGTGGCACAGCGTGCCACCGGTACGGCAGAAGCTCGACTCGCGCAAGTAGTTCGGATCGACCAAACGCTCCTCTCCGGCGGACTCGACTCCGGCGCGCGTCAACGTGTACTTCAGGTGGATTCGAGGGAGCGTCGCGTCACGTAAGACGCGCACATCGCCATCGCGCGAGCGCCAGAGTTCAAACTCGCCGGCCAGATTGACATCGAGAACCTCGATGCGCAGCCGATCGTCAGCCTGCAGGTACTTGCTACCGAGCGACTGCAGGTGCTCGCGCAGCAGTGTCAGCGTGGCCTCGCGTTCCTTCTCATTGACGAGGTGGCTGCTCGGTGTGGCGTCGGTATATCGGTCGGGGCTCACAAAGACGACTTCGACGGCCGGCTTGGCAGCCGCCGGAGCAGCGAGGAATAGCACCGAAAGTGCCGCGAGAAGCGAGATCGATTTCATCTTTACCTCCGCTTCGGACAAGCCAAGGTAACCGAAATAATGCTCCCGCGGCGGGCCGGCTGCTGTTTCAGACTGTACCAAGGGCGCCCAGTCGCAGGCCAAGCGACGGGTGCGCCGCACTCTCAGGTTGCTGGTGCGCCCCCTAAGACACTTTCAACCACAGCCGCGCCAGATCGGCGGTGCCGTCGTTGCCGCCTACGCTCTTGAGCACCTGCGCCGCCCGCCCTTTCTGCCCGGCGCGCAGCAGCGCGATGCCGAGGTGCAGGTTGGCGTCGTGCTGGCGTTTCAGCCCGCCGCGGGCGATGCCCTGCTCGATCAGCGCGATGCCCTTGTCGTGCTGGCCGAGCGCGCTGTAGGCAAGCCCGATGCGCACGAGCGCGGCGCCGTCCTTCGCCGTCACCGCATCGGCCTCGGCGGCGGCCAGGGCCTGCGGCGCTTCGCTGGCGCGCTGGTTGGCGAGCGCGCGCAGGCGCTGGTGCCGTTCGGCTTCCGGGCCCTTGCCGAGCACGCCGGCAGCGAAGCCTTCGTCGAGCACGCGCTTGGCCTCGGCTGCCTGACCTTCCTGCAGCGCAAGCTGCGCCATCTCGAAGTAGTCGGCCGCGCCGTTCATCGTCTTAGTGGCGAGCTTCAGCCGCAGCACGTCGAGCGTCAGGCGGCTGGCGAAGCCGGGCTTCGATTCGATCCGCCGCAGCAGGTCGGCCCAGTATTCGCGCTTTGGGTAGTAGGCCACGAGCCGCTCGAGCGCGGCGATGTAGGCGTTCTTGTCGCCGCCGTTGCGCGCGGCGACGTTGGCCAGAAGCTGCAGCTTGTCCTCGGGCGGGGTTTGTCCGGCGCGTTCGGCCGCCTGAATGTCCGCCAGCGCCTCGCGGCTGGCGGCGGCGTAGTCGCCGGCGAGATAGTAGGACTGGATCATCAGCGTGCGCGTGGCCTGGTCGCCGGGATTCGCTTTGAGCGCGCGCGCCGCCCAGTTCGCGGCATTGCCGTAGTCCTTGGCGCGGTAGTACAGCCCAGCGACGTTGGCGGCATAGCGTCCCTGCTCGGCTTCCGGCAGCCGGCCGGAGGCGATCAGCGCCTGGAACGACTTGATCGCCTGCTCGTAGTCGCCCGCCTGCGAAGCGGCCGACGCGCGCATCTGCTCGAGCACGAAGTTCTCGTAGGCGGTGCGGTTGGGCACGGCTTCGGCTTCACGCAGCTTGGCGAGCGCTTCCTTGAACTTCTGCGCCTTGATCAGGTCGCGCGCCGCCTGCAACGGTTTGCCGATCTCGGCGCGGACCTGCTCGGTCTGCGCGAAAGCCGTCGCCCAGCCCAAACCGCCTGCGGTGTCGGTCTCCAGCCCGAACGCGGCCGCGACCGCCGCGGTCAGGATCGACGCGCGCAGCGCGGCTCGAAGGGGGGTATTCCGATGCATAAGGCGTTCTCCAAAAACGCGAAGCGTCGCCGGCGCACGCCGCAGCCGACCAGCGCGTCAGCGATTCGTTCCGTTAGCGGCAGCCCCATCACCGCGCGGCACGGCACAGCGCGCGACGGGGGCGCCGCGCGGCCCTCAGCGCACGAACTGCTCGTTGCCGACGAGCCCGAGCTTGGTCACACCGAGCCGCTGCGCCGCCGCCATCACCGCGGCCACATCCTTGTACTCCGCCAGCTTGTTCGGGCGCAGATGCACTTCGGGCTGCACCGGGCGGGCGGCGGCGTCGATCAGCCGCGCATCGAGCGCGGCCTTGTCCGGGACGAGGTCGCCGTTCCAGAAGATCGTGCCGTCGAAGTCGACGTCGATCGTGACGACCTGCGGCTGTTCGATCGGCGGCGGCGGATTGCCGACCGGCATGTTCAGGTTGACCGCGTGAAGCTGGATCGGAATCGTGATGATCAGCATCACCAGCAGCACCAGCATCACGTCGATCAGCGGCGTGGTGTTGATGTCGATCATCACGTCCGGTTCGCGCGAGCCGCCGCCGGGGCCGACGTTCATTGCCATCGTGCTCTCCTCGATCAGACGCCGCGCGCCGGCGGCTCGGTCACGAATCCGACCTTCTGGATGCCGGCGCGCTGGCAGGCGAAGACCACGCGGCCGACGAATTCGTAGCGCCCCGCCAAGTCGCCGCGAATGTGAACCTCGGGCTGCGGCTGCTGCGTGGCGATCTTCTTCAGCCGGTTGACCAGATCCTCGTTGTCGCGCACGAGTTGCAGACCCCAGTAGACGTCGCCGTCCTTGGTGACCGCGATCTCGACGTTCTCCG
>JBFMFC010000131.1:0-2855 GCA_040752195.1 Pseudomonadota bacterium
ATGGCGGCTTCCTGCTGGGTGAAGCCCAGCTTCATGGCGAGCATCCGCGCCTGCATCGCCACCCACTGCTGGAAGGGCTGGATGACCAGGTGCTGCAAGAAGGCGTCCGAGATCGAGCGGAAGATGTTGGAAAGCCCCTCGCGCAAGCCTTGCGCGCCGGTGACCATGCCTTGCAGGGCGTTGCCGAAGCCCTCGCCGATGCGGTTCCACATCGGCGCGAGCTCATCGACGACGAGCCGCGTGCGCTCCAGTTCGTTGCGCCAGGCTTGCACCCGAACGACGGCATCGGGTCCGATGGCCGCTGCCGCCTGCTGCATCGCGGGCAGCAGGCGCTGCATCTCGGCCGCAGATTGCTGCTGCAAGGCGACGATCTGCCGACGCGCCTGGGCTTCGGTGAGCAGCCCCGCTTGGCTCTGGATCTGCACGGCCTCCTGCGCGTTGCGCAGCCGCTCGGTGACGAGCCGCCACTCGCTTTCCAGCTTGGCGAGGTTGGCCTGCGCGGCGCGGACAGAGATGAGCCGGTCGATCAGCGAGACGCCCGCGGCGTCGTTCTCGGCCGCGAGGCGCGCGCGCAAGTCGCGGTAGCTGCGCTCGATCGCGGCGCGCCGGTCTGCCGCCGTGTCGGTGCCGGTGAGCTGGGCGAGTTCCTCGCGCGCCTGGGCCAGGGCCTCGGCCAGTTCCCGCTCGGCCCGGGCGGCGGCGCGGGCGTTGGCGACCTCGATGTCGGCGCGGCGGTCGTTGAGAACGATGAGGTCGGCCTCGAGCTTGGCGATCTCGGCTTTGGCGCGCAGTCGGTCCGATTCGGCAGCGCGGGGGTTGGTCGCGATCGCCTGTTGCGCGGCGAGTTCCTGCCGCCGGCGAGCGATCTCGGCGTCGAGTTCGCGCTGCTCGAGCGCGGTCTTGCGCGCATGGTAGTCGCGGAGGGAGACCAGCCGGTCTTGCAGCGCCGCGTCGAGCGCGCGCTGCTGGCGGGCCAATCCGTCCTCGAGCAAGGCGAATTCGGCGTCGAGCCGAGCCTTCATCAACGCAGCCTGAGCGCTCGCGGTGTCGCGGGTCTTGCCCGGAGCCGTGAGCCGCTGCAGCAACGCCGGGTCGGCCTGCACCTTGGGCGAGCGCACCTCGATGGGCTTGGGGTCGAACAGGCTGTCCCGGAACTCAGCCAACTCGTCCAGGCGCCGCACGAGGCTGCCCTTGAGTTCGGCGATGATGGCCTTGGCCCCGGCGGTGTTGCCGCGCAGGGCCTCGACCGCCGCCGCGACACCAGCGCCGATCGCCTCGCCGAGTGCGACGAAGGCCTTGCCGACCGTGGCGGCACCCAGCGCCAGGGTCTTGAGCACCAGCACCACGCCGTCCAGGATCGCGCGCAGCGTGCCGCCCTGCTTGGCCGACTCGACCATGCCGCCGGCCATATCGTTCAGTGCGGGCAGCAAGGACGCGACGATCTGGTTGCCAATGCTCTGGGTGGCCAGCTTCAGCTTGTCGAGCGCGTCGTTGAAGTTGCCTGCCTGGGCGGCGGTGTCGGCGGACAACTGCAACCCCAGTTCAGCCGCCTCCTGCTTCAGCGCACCAATGCCCTCCCGCCCTTGATTGAGGAAGGGGATCATTTCCGCACCGGCTTTGCCGAAGATATCGACCGCCAGCGCTGCTTTCTCCGCGCCATCGGGCATGGCCTGGAAGCGGTCGGCCAGATCCAGCAATACCTGTTCGCTGTCACGTAGAGTGCCGTCCTGGTTCTGGACCGCCACACCCAGCGCTGCGAATTTCTGTGCCGATGCCTCCGAGCCGGTTGCGGCCTCCAGCATGCCGGTGGCCAGCTTCTTGAGCCCGGCTTCGAACTTCTCGGTGGACACCGCCGACAACTCGGCGGCAGGCACCAGCAGCGACAGCGATTCGACGGCAATGCCGGTACGCTGCGCCATCTCGTCCAGCGCATCCGCCGAATCGATGCTGGACTTGATCATGGCCCCGATGCCCGCCAGCGAAACGCCCGCACCGAGATTGGCCAGCACGCCGTTGACACTCTTGGCGGCATCCGTCAGGCCACCCAGGCCCCGCTTGATCGAGTCGAAAGCGGTCTTGGTCTGGTCGACGGCACTGATCAGGATTTGAGCACGGTTGCTTGCCATCAGACTTTGTCCAGTTCTTGTTGAATCGCCCGCGCCAGCGCCGGCAACGCACGTTGCACGCCTGCCGCGAGATCGAACCGGCGCTTCAGATCCACCCGCCGCACCAGCACGGCGATCGGAATCTCCTGGCCGCGCTGCAGGCGCTTGACGCCGCTGCGCTCGCGCTCGGCGCGCTTGAAGCGGTTGAGCTGTGCGGTGTTCTCCCGGATGTTCTCGGCCATCAGCAGCACGCGGCCGTTCTTCTCGACGAAGAAGGCGTTGCCCGAGCGCATCAGGCCGTCGATGACCTGACGGAAGCGCTTGGGGCCGATCCGTCCCGGCAGCAGCGGGATCAGCATCCGGCCCGCCACCGTGCCGCCATGCGTGTGAATACCGAGCCAGGGGATTCGACTTCCCACCCACAGGGCGGGCAGCCGTTCGGGCTTCTGGTCGAACACCTTGGCCTGCAGCGAGGCGACGAAGCTCGCGCGCCTGACCTGGAAGGCGCTGCGCATCTGGGCGCGGGCGGCCTCGCGCACCTCGCGGCCGCCCGAGGCCATCCCTTTGGCGACGGCGGCATGGATCGCCCGCCGGCGTTCGGCGCTCCAGGCGGAGAGCTTCCTTGGATCGAGCAGTCCGGAGGTGGCCAGCGTCAGTTTCATGGCCGCACGTCCTCCCACAACTCGCGCTGCAGCCGCTCGATGGCCGAGCGGTCGCCCTGGGCCGCCACCGCGTGCAAGGCCAGCCGCA
>JBFMFC010000132.1:0-2790 GCA_040752195.1 Pseudomonadota bacterium
CTGTTTGCGGAACAGGAGCCAACCCTGTCGGAAGACGGCCATGGCATGCCGATGGCCAAGCGGTGGCTGCGACGTCCAGCACCAGTTTGCGACCGACGCTGCTGCGCTCTGAAACGCAGCTGAACCGCAAGCGTCCGGCCAAGTCATCTTGAGGGGGCGGTCGGGTTCGTGAAGGATGGTGCCCACTTGAGCGGGAGGTGGGCACCATGGAGCAAGGTAAACGGGGACGGCGACGGCACAGCGCCGAGTTCAAGCGACAAGTGCTGGCCGAGTGTGCGCAGCCGGGCAACTCGGTGGCCGGTGTGGCGCTGGCGCACCGGATCAACGCCAACCTTGTGCAGAAGTGGCGTCGCCAGGCGCGCGGCGACGGTGGTGGCGCGCTGCGTGCCGATGCGGCCTTCGTCCCGGTCGCCGTCAGTTCGGTCGCCGCGCCGTCGAGCGCCGTTGCGCCGACGCCCATCCAGATCGAGGTTCGTCGCGGCGCGGTCGGGGTGCGCATTCAGTGGCCAGTGTCGGCCGCCGCCGACTGCGCCGCCTGGCTGCGCCAGTGGCTGGGATGATCCGGATCGATGCGGTGTGGCTGGCGGTCGAGCCGCTGGATCTGCGGATCGGCCTGGACTCGGCGCTGGCGCGGGTGGTGTCGGTCTTCGGCGCCGCGCGGCGGCACCATGCGTATCTCTTTACCAACCGGCGGGTCAACCGGATCAAGGTGCTGGTGCACGACGGCTTCGGCCTGTGGCTGGCGGTGCGGCGGCTGCACCGGGGGCACTTCCTGTGGGCGGCGGCCGGATCGCACCGGATTGAGCTCACGCGCGAGCAGTTCGACGCCCTCGTGCTCGGACTGCCGTGGCAGCGCTTGGGTGAATCGGCAGTGATCAATCTCGTGTAGTGCGCAATTGCCCGATGTAGCGATTGGCGATCGTGCATCGAGCGGGCACGATGCGCGCCGTGATCGACAGCGCCCAGCTCGACCAACTCTCTGAAGCGCAAGTGCGCGCGCTGGCGCAGCAACTGCTGGCCACGGTGAACACGCAGAGTGTTCGACTGCGGCACCAGCAGGCCACCATCGACAAGCTCACGCACGAGATGGCGGTGCTCAAGCGGCTGAAGTTCGCTGCGAAGAGCGAAACCTTCACCGGCGAGCAGAAAAGCCTGCTCGAGGAGGCGATCGACGCGGATCTCGAGGCCCTGGGCCGCGAGCTCGAGCGTGAGCAGCCGGCCGCCTCCCGCACGACCCCGAAAGAACAGCCCAAACGCCAGCCGCTGCCGGCGAACCTTCCCCGGCGCGAGATCCGTCACGAGCCGGAATCGACCGTCTGTGGCTGCGGCTGTGCGCTCAAGCGCATCGGCGAGGACGTCGCCGAGAAGCTGGACTACACCCCCGGCGTCTTCACGGTCGAGCGGCACATCCGCGGCAAGTGGGTGTGCACGAAGTGCTAGACGCTGGTGCAGGCGCCGGTGCCAGCGCACGTCATCGACAAGGGGTTGCCGAGCACCGGATTGCTGGCGTGGGTAGCGGTGGCCAAGTACGCCGACCACCTGCCGCTGTACCGCCAGGAAGCGATCTTCGAGCGGGCGGGGCTGGCGCTGTCGCGCTCGACCCTGGCGCAGTGGGTGGGCGCCTGCGGCGTGGCGCTGGCGCCGCTGGTGCAGGCCCTGAAGGCCGAGATCCTGACCCGCCCGGTGCTGCACGCCGACGAAACCCCGGTGGCGATGCTCAAGCCGGGAAATGGCAAGACGCACCGGGCCACTCTGTGGAGCTACGGCACCACCGTCTTCGACCCCATGAAGGCGGTCGTCTTCGACTTCGCCGAGACCCGCGCCGGGCGGCATGTGCAAACGTTCTTCGGGCAGGACACTGACGCCGCTTGGCGCGGCACGCTCGTCTGCGACGACTACGCCGGCTACAAACAGCTCTTCGGCGAACGCATCGCCGAGGCCGGCTGCCTGGCGCACGCGCGGCGCAAGTTCTTCGAGCTGTGGGCCCACCACCAGAGCACGGTGGCCGAGCAGGCGCTGGGCTTCTTCGGCCAACTGTACGACGTCGAACGCGAGGTGAGGGACGTGGACGTCGACGAGCGACGGCGGATCCGGCAGCTGAAGGCCAGGCCGGTGGCCGATGACCTGTTCGCCTGGCTCATGGCGCAACGGCAGAAGGTGCCGCCCGGCTCGGCGACCGCGAAAGCCATCGACTACAGCCTGAACCGCTGGCCGGCGCTGACGCGCTACCTCGGCGACGGTGCTTTGCCGGCGGACAACAACTGGATCGAGAACCGCATCCGGCCGATCGCGCTGGGACGCAACAACTGGCTGTTCGCCGGGTCCTTGCGCGCCGGACAGCGCGCCGCGGCGATCATGAGCCTGATCGGCTCGGCGAAGATGAACGGCCTCGATCCCTGCGAATACCTGCGCGACGTGCTCGCGCGGCTGCCGACGCAGCCGGCCCGCCGCGTCGCCGAGCTGCTGCCGCATCGCTGGCACCCGGCAAACACGCACTGATCGCGCGACCACCCGTCAAGACGGGTTCGCCGCGCGCTTACCACGAACCCGACCGCCCCCTCAAGATGACTTGGCCGGACGCATACTCCAAGTTAGCATAGGAACGGCTCGTTGGAAGGCGAAATTCGATGGGTCGCTCGGTCAGCGAACGGGGTCCGCTTGATTGGCCAACGTACGGGTACACGGCCGACGACGGCGGTTCGCTGTGCAACTTTGACTGACCGCCATGCAGCGCACCAGTTCGAGGCGGATCAGCGTTCAAACCGGTCTGGTCCGCTTCAATGCACCGTA
>JBFMFC010000133.1:0-2663 GCA_040752195.1 Pseudomonadota bacterium
GCCGGCGCCGTCGGGCTGACGGGCTGCGGCGGCAGCAGCGATCCGGCGCCGGCGCCCGGCCCGGCACCGGTCGAGACGCTGCTCGGTTTCACGCCGGTGGCCAAGTCGGTCGCCGACGCCTTGACCGTCCCGCCGGGTTACAGCGCGACCGTTCTGATCGCGCTCGGCGATCCGCTGTTCAACGGTGTCGCGCCGTTCAAGAACGACGGCACCGATGCGGACTACGACAAGCGCTGCGGCGAGTGGCACGACGGCATCGAGTACTTCGGCCTGTCGTCTACCGGGGCGCGCGACGACGCAAGCAGCAGCCGCGCGCTGCTCGGCATCAACCACGAGTGGGTGACGCAAACCTTCCTGCACCCGAACGGCCCTTCGCCCGCGCCGCGCCCGGATGCCGAGGTGATCAAGGAAGTGCAGGCGATGGGCGTGTCGATCGTCGAAATCGCCAAGGGCGCCAACGGCCGCTTCGCCTACGTGCCGGGCTCGAGCTTCAACCGCCGCATCACCACCGAAACCGAGATCGAGTTCGCCGGCCCGGCGCGCGGCAACGCGCTGCTACGCACCAAGTTCTCGCCCGACGGCACGCGCACGCGCGGCACCGTCAACAACTGCGGCACCGGCAAGACACCGTGGGGCACGCTTCTCACCGGTGAGGAGAACTGGGCGGCGTTCTTCGCGCGCAACGCCGGCGACGACGCGCTGCGCAGCGCGAAAGAGAACGCGGCCTTCGCCCGCTACGGCAAGAGCGTGACGGCCACGGCCGGGTCGAGCCACGTCTACGGTTGGAACACCGCGCAGAGCGGCGCCGAGCGCTTCACGCGCTGGAACGCGAGCGTCACCGGCGCGTCCGCGACCGACGACTATCGCAACGAGTTCTACTGCCAGGGCTATGTCACCGAGATCGATCCGTACTCGGCTGCCTCCGTCATCAAGAAGCGCACCGCGCTCGGCCGCATGGCGCACGAGGCCGCGGCAGTGCGCGCCGAGGCGGGCAAGAAGGTCGCCGTCTACATGGGCGACGACGCGCGCGGCGAGTACATCTACAAGTTCGTCTCGGCGCAGAGCTGGGATCCGGCCGACGCCAACGCGGCCGACCGCATCGCGGTGGGCGACAAGTATCTCGACAGCGGCAAGCTGTACGCAGCCCGCTTCAACGACGACGGCACCGGCACCTGGGTCGAGCTGAGCCTCGCCAACCCGGCGGTTGCGGGCTACGCAGCCTACGCGTTTGCCGACGACGGCGACGTGCTGATCCACGCGCGCATCGCCGCCGACGCCGCCGGCGCGACCAAGATGGACCGCCCGGAGTGGGGCAACCTGAATCCGGCCAACGGCGAGCTGTACGTCACGCTGACCAACAACAGCAATCGCCGCGTCAATCCCACCGGCTCGCAGCTCGCGCCGAACGCCGCCAACCCGCGCGCGTACAGCGACGTGCGCGGCGGCACGACGGTGCAGTCGGGCAACGTCAACGGTCACATCGTGCGCATCAAGGACGCCGACCCGGCCGGCGCGACCTTCGCCTGGGACATCTTCCTGTTCGGCGCCGAGTCGGACGCGTCGCCCACGCTCGTCAACCTGTCGGGCCTGACCGACGATCAGGACTTCTCCAGTCCCGACGGCCTCGTGTTCACCAAGAGCACCGGACTGTGCTGGATCGAGACGGACGACGGCGCCCTGGTCGACGAGAGCAACTGCATGCTGCTGGCGGCGATACCGGGTCAGGTCGGCGACGGCGGCCCGGTGACGCTGAACTATGGCTCGACGACCGTGACCACCCGCATGGGCAAGAAGCCGACGGCGGCCACGCTCAAGCGCTTCCTGGTCGGACCGAAGGATCAGGAGATCACGGGGCTCGCCGAGACGCCGGACGGCAAAGTCATGTTCATCAACGTCCAGCATCCCGGCGAAGAGACGGCGGTCGCCGACATCGCGGACCCGACCAAGTACACCAGCCACTGGCCCGGCAATGCGGGCTATGGCGCGGGCGGCGCCAACGCCCGGCCGCGCTCGGCCACCGTGATGATCACCAAGGACGACGGCGGGCGCGTCGGAACTTGAGCGCCGCGGGCCGCACCCTGCCCGAGCGCGCTGGGGACGGGTCGGCGCAATGGCGGTGGTCTTCGTCAGAACGTCCGGTGCGGCGCGTAAGTATCGCGATGCAGGCGCCGATGAGCGCGGAGCAGCACGACGATCAGCGCGGCGAAGGCGAAGTAAGCCGCGAGCGACCAGTTCGCAAGCGACAGGCCGAGGATCGACAGCTCCTTGCTCTCGCAGGCGCCGGTCGCGAGAAACAGCCACGGTACGCGTTCGCCGAGCCAGGCGACGAGCCACTCGACCGGCCCTTGGCTGGCGGGGCCGCACGACAACGGCGGCGGCGACCACTGCAGCCAGCTCTGGTACCCGGCGACGGCGACGCCGCCGCTCGCCAGCGCGAGTGCGAGCGCCAGAGCGGGTCGCACCCAGCGCGCCGCCGCGCCCACCGCCGCGACACCGAGCAGCAGCACGCCGAGGGCGATGTCGATCACCCGCTGGAGAATGCACAGCGGACAGGGGTTCAGCTCCAGCAAGTGCGTCAGGGCGACCGCAGCGGCGACGAGCAGCAGGCTCGCGCCGCCGGTTGCGGCGACGAGCAGACGAAAGCGTTGCCCGGTCATCCGCAG
>JBFMFC010000134.1:0-2597 GCA_040752195.1 Pseudomonadota bacterium
GATCGCGGTGCCGTGCTGGTCGTCGTGGAACACGGGGATCTTCATCCGCTCGCGCAGCTTGCGCTCGACGTAGAAGCACTCGGGCGCCTTGATGTCTTCCAGGTTGATGCCGCCGAAGGTCGGCTCGAGCGCCGCGATGATCTCGACCAGCTTGTCCGGGTCGCGCTCGTTGATCTCGATGTCGAAGACGTCGATGCCGGCGAACTTCTTGAACAGGCACGCCTTGCCTTCCATCACCGGCTTGCCCGCGAGCGGACCGATGTTGCCGAGCCCGAGCACGGCGGTGCCGTTGGTGACGACCGCGACCAGGTTGCCGCGCGCCGTCAGCGTGTGAACCTCGCCGGGATCGCGCACGATCTCGTTGCAGGCTTCCGCGACGCCGGGCGAGTACGCGAGCGCCAGATCGCGCTGCGTGACCATCGCCTTGGTGGGAACGACCGAGATCTTTCCGGGCGTGGGTTGGCGGTGATATTCGAGCGCGGCGTCGCGCAGGTTGTCCGACATGGTGGTCTCCGGATCGATGGCCGCGCGACCCTCGGGGCGGTCGCGCCTTCGCCGCGGAGATTACCCTCGCGCGCCGCCGGCGCGCGGTCAGTGCCCGGAACGGGCTTTCGCGCGCAACACGCCTTCGCAGGTCTCGCGTTCCGGCGTCTGCGCGGGCAGTTTCGCGCAATGCTCGCCGAGCCGCCTGCGCAGCGCGGCCAGCACGACGTCGTGCCGGCTCGACTCGGCCCAGCCGACGAGGCGCCCGCCCATGCGTTCGAGCACGGCGCGGTTGCGCTCGTGGAACGTCGCGGGCACCGGTTCGATCTCGCCGATAACGCTGCGCGCGGCGGCCTCGATGCGCGCGGCGTCGTCGGGCGCCAGCTCGATCAGCGCGTTGACGTAGGACGCGCCCCACTGCAGCCGTGTGGCCGGGCCCCTCGAGGCCGCGTAGGCCTGCTCGTACCAGCCGAGCGCGGCCACCTTGTCGCCGCGCTTCTTCGCGTTGCCGGCCAGGCCCGACATGAAGTAGTACGGCGAATGCGAGCGTGCGAGCTCGCGCTTGAGCATCGCGTCGGACTCGTCGAGCAGACCCGCTTCGCGCAGCGCGTACGCGGCGGCGCTGATCACGGCCTGGCGCTCGTAGCGGTCGGTCGTCTCGCGGTCGGCGCGTTCGGCAGCCGCCCGCACTTCGGCGACGAGCCGCCCGGGCAGCGGCGCGTCGCCGGGCAGATCGAGGCGCGCGAGCGCCACCCGCGCGGCCGCGGCCGAAACGCGATCGGCTCTCGACAGGCTGGCATCGTCGCCGAAGCGCACGAGCAGCCGGTCCCACTCGGCCACCAGCGCCTTGCGGTCGCCGCTGCCGGGCGCGGTGACATAGCCGGCGATCTCGCCCGCCGCGTCGGTCAGCACCGAGAAGTTCTCGCGCGCGAGCTTGGCGTCGGCGAGCACCGCCCTGACCTGCGGATACGCGGCCGGCGCGGCGGGCTTGTCCTTCGCGCTCGCCGCCGCCGCGATCGCCTTCAGCGTGAGCCGCGCACGCGCGTCGGCGACCGCGTGCGGGCACTGCTGCGCGAGCCGCGCGAGCGTCGCTGCGACCTGCGCTTTCGGCACCGCGGCCTCGTGATCGGTCTCCCACGAGTAGTACGCGAGCAGCCGCCAGTCGGCGGGCGTCAGCGCGGGGTTGTCCGACAACGCCGCGGCGAGCAACGTCTTCACCGGCCGCGTCGCGTGCATGCCCAGCGTCAGCACGCGCATGTACTGCTGCGGGTCGACTTCGCCCGGCAGTCGCGTGACTTCGGTGCCGTCCGGCCGGAACAGCACCATCGTCGGATAGCCGCTGACCTTGAAGCGGCTGGCGAGCAGTTGCGCCGAAGGCGAGTCGCCATCGATGTAGACGGGAACGAACACGCGCGACCGCTCGATGAAGTCGCGCCGGTTGAAGATCGTCGCCTTGACCTGGTTGCACGGCGGGCACCACTCGGCGCCCCAGTACAGGAACAGCGGCCGCCGCTCGCGCTTGGCGCGCGCGAACGCCGAGTCGACATCGCCCGCGTGCCAGGCGATGTCCTGCCCGCTGGCCTTCGTTGCCTTGGCGGCGGGCGCCGCGTGCGCCGCGGCGGCGCCGAACAGCGCAGCGAGCAGCGCGATCAGCCAGTGCTTCATGCGGTGCCGTCCCTGCGCCGCTTCAGCACGCGCGCCCGACGATCGAAGCGGTGGCGATCAGCTCCTCGAGCAGCGCCATCGCCGCCCGTCCCGACGTCGAGTACGGGTCGAGGACGGGTTTCTCCGAGTACTTCAGCAGCGTCGACGGGTTGACCTTCGCGAGGTTGACCTGCCCCATCGTCCAGCCGGCGAACCGCCGCTCCGGCACCTCCTCGTAGTGCAGCAGCACCACGTCGCGGTGGCGCTTGTCGCGCACGATCTTGTTGTAGAGCCCGTTGACCGCGTCGCGCCCGCCCTCGAGCACCTGCATGTAGACGTCGCTGCCGTGGCACAGGATGCCGGTGATGCCCAGCTCCGGGTTGTGCTTGCGCGACTGCGCGAGGATCGACTCGATCACTTCGTGTGTCACCGCGTCGGCGGTGCGGCTGGCGTACAGCAGGCGGACGAGC
>JBFMFC010000135.1:0-2551 GCA_040752195.1 Pseudomonadota bacterium
GCTTCGAAGGCGGCGGCATGCGTTTCCTGCGCTTCAAGCGCTGGCTCACCGAACTGAAGGCCCACGCCGAAGGGATCGACACGCTGGTCTTCGAGGAAGTGCGCCGCCACGTCTCGACCGACGCGGCACACGCCTACGGCGGCTTCCTCGCCACGCTCACGGCCTGGTGCGAGCACCACGGCATTCCCTACCAGGGCGTGCCGGTGGGCACGATCAAGAAGCACGCCACCGGCTCTGGCCGCGCCGGCAAGGACGCGGTGATGGCGGCCGTGCGTGCGCGGGGCCACGCCCCGGCGGACGACGACGAGGCCGACGCCTTGGCGCTGTTGTTCTGGGCCCTCGAGCTTCACGACGCGGCGCAGGAGGACTGAGATGATTGTTCCGACCCCTCGCTACCGCTGCCCGCTCGGTCGGCTGCAACCCGAGTCGATGGACGTGGAGGCCGTCAAGCGCCGCGGCTGGCGCGAGCAACGGCTGCTCGTCGTCTCCCTCGACGACGCCCGACTCGACTGGATGGAGCGCGAGCTGATCCGGCAAATCGGCGAGCGGCTCTACGGTGCACGGGAGGCACGCCATGGCTGAATGGACCGTCGAGCGTGTGGCCGAGCGCTTCCGGGAGGCGGCCATCACCGCCCACCGCCTGCCGCCCGTGCGCGTGCAGGGCTACTTCAACACCTGGCCCGCGATCCGGCGCATGCCCTGGGAGACGCTGGGGGCCGAACCCTCGATCCGGCGCTTCCCACCCAGCCCTGAGGCTATCGAGCGCATGCTCGAGACCATGCGCTGGGTCTTGTGGCTGGAGGAAGAGGAACGCCACCTGGTATGGATGCGCGCCGAGCGCCACCGCTGGCGCGACATCTGCGCCCGCTTCGGCTGCGACCGGACCACGGCGTGGCGGCGGTGGCAGCGGGCGCTGCAGATCGTGGCGGACGCGCTCAACGGCAACCGAGAAGCGGACCGCCTGCCCAGCCGTTCGCTTGACAAGACGGGGTTGCAGGAATCCAATAACAGTTATTAACTGTTAGGATACAAGCCCATGCCGACGAGTGTCGCCCTCAGCCCCCATTTCGAAGCGTTCATCAAGGAGCAGGTCGCCTCCGGTCGCTACAACAACGCCAGCGAGGTCGTTCGCGCAGGCCTGCGTTTGCTGGAAGAGCAAGCCCAGCGTCACGCCCTGCAGCTGGAAGAGCTGCGCGCGGCCATCTCAGCCGGTCGGTCCAGTGGTCCGGGGCAGCCGGCCGAAGAGGTCTTTGATCGTCTGGAGGCGAAATATCGGGGTCAGGCAAAGCGCCGGACGACATGAACCGGCTCGTCATCACCCCGCTGGCCGCAAGCGACATCGAGGAAATCGGCGACTACATCGCCCAGGACAATCCGAGCCGGGCCGTCAGCTTCATGGCAGAACTTCGCATGCAATGCAGGAAGATCGCCGCGGCACCCCAGGCGTATCGGCTTCGCCCCGAGCTCGGCGACGGCATTCGATCCTGCGCCCACGGCAACTACGTGATCTTCTTCTGCGCCTCCGACGATGAAGTGAGCATCGTGCGCGTCCTGCATGGCGCACGGGATATCGGCGCCCAGTTCGGTGGCTAGCACCGGCCAAGTGGGCGTCTTGGATGGCCACGAAGAAGCGCGACGACCGGATCCTCGAAGCCGTTCATGAGACGGCGCGCGACCTGCATCGCCTGGGCTTCATCGACAAGCGCAAGATGCGCAAGTACGACGCGCTGTGCCTGGAGCCGGTGCCCGAATTCGATGCCGACAAAGTGCGCGCCTTGCGCGAACGCCTGCACTTGAGTCAGGCCGTGCTGGCATCGGTCCTCAACACCAGCGTCTCGACCGTGCGCAAGTGGGAAGTGGGCGACAAGAAGCCCAGCGGTCCCTCGCAGAAGCTGCTCGACCTCATCGAACGCAAAGGGCTGGAGGCCGTGCTCTGAAGTCGCGGGGCACGAGCGCACCGCCATTGCGCCTGCGTGTTTTGGCGTGATTTGGCGGGTGGGGTCGTGCATCCGCGTGCGTCTGCGGCGTGATGCGGCTTTGGCCGCTGCAACAGATCCGCCGGTCCGAGGGTAGTATCTCGGCTAAGGTCTGGACAGCGGTGACGGTCGAGCAAGCCCCCCAGCCATCCACGGGTCCTTCCTGGGCACTGAGCCATGCGAGGGGCGCGAGCGCGGCGCTTCGCCACCGTCAGGGTGCAAACCGAGGTTTGCAGGGTTTGCGGTTTGCAGCCCTCCAGCCCGAGACCTTCTCCCCGACACCCCCAGCCCGCCTACGGTCCGCCGTCGGCGGGCTTCTTCGTTTCCGAGGCACCGATTCTGGACACGCTCGCCGTCACGTACCGCAAGGTCGAGACGCTGATCCCCTACGCCCGCAATCCGCGCACGCACAGCGACGAGCAGATCGCGCGCATCGCCGCCAGCATCGCCGAGTTCGGCTGGACCAACCCGATCCTGGTCGATGGCGAGCACGGCGTGATCGCTGGCCATGGCCGCTTGCTGGCCGCACGCAAGCTGGGGCTCGTAGAGGTGCCGGTGATCGAGCTTGCGCACCT
>JBFMFC010000136.1:0-2509 GCA_040752195.1 Pseudomonadota bacterium
GCCGTGGCACAGGATGCCGGTGATGCCCAGCTCCGGGTTGTGCTTGCGCGACTGCGCGAGGATCGACTCGATCACTTCGTGTGTCACCGCGTCGGCGGTGCGGCTGGCGTACAGCAGGCGGACGAGCATCGCGGCTCCTTCTTCAGGCGGCGTTGTTCCTCAGCAGCGCGAGGAACTCGCGGCGCAAGCTCACGTCCTTCAGGAACACGCCGCGCATCACGCTGTTGGTCATCTTGGAATCGGTGTCCTTGACGCCGCGCCACTGCATGCAGAAGTGATCGGCCTCCATCACCAGCGCGAGCCCGTCGGGCTGCATGCGCTCCTGCAGCAGATCCGCCAGCCGCGCGACCGCCTCCTCCTGGATCTGCGGCCGGCTCATCACCCAGTCCGCGAGCCGCGCGTACTTCGACAATCCGATCAGGTTCGAGTGCTCGTTGGGCATCACGCCGATCCACAGCTTGCCGATGATCGGGCACAGGTGATGCGAGCAGGCGCTGCGCACCGTGATCGGGCCGACGATCATCAGCTCGTTCAGGTGTTCGACGTTCGGAAACTCCGTGACCGGCGGCTCGGGAACGTAGCGGCCGCGGAAGACCTCGTTGACGTACATCCTGGCCACACGGCGCGCGGTGTCCTGCGTGTTGTGGTCGCTTTCGGTGTCGATGACCAGGCTGTCGAGCACGCCGAGCAGCTTGCGCTCGACTTCGGCGCGCAGCAGCTCGAGCTCGCCCGGCTCGATGAAGCGCGCGATGTTGTCGTTGGCGTGGAAGCGCTCGCGCGCGCGCTTCAGCCGCTCGCGGATCTTCTGCGATACCGGCACGCCGACATCCTCGGCGGCATCGCGTTTGGGGGTCGGATCGTCCATGGCTCAATCGCCCGACGGTGACAGGCACGGATCGTAGCCCGAACCGGCACCGGCGCGCACCGGCGCCTACAGGAAACGGTACTCGATCCGCAGCACCTGGAAGTTCACGCCGGGGTTCGGATGGCGGATGCCCGCGTTCGAATAGTGGACGAAGCGCCAGCTCAGCTCGAACGCGTCGTCGTCGCCGAAGCTGCGCCCGACGGCGACGTGATCGCTGAACTGGAAGTGCGTGCTGAAGCGCCGGTCGCGGGTCTCGTACAGATCCGACAGCGTGTTGAATCCGACGCCGAAGTCGAAGAACCAGCGCTCGATGCGCGTATCGCGCAGCCGCAGGTAGGGCGTGAAGCCGACGACGGTGATGCGGCGGCCGTCGGCCGTGTCGGGCCGCGGCACCTGCCAATGCGCGACCGCGACCTCGCCGAAGGCGACGAGGCTCATCGTGTCGCGCGACCACAGCGGCGCGGCCGGCGCCGCGACGAACGCGAGCCGAAGCACGTCGGTGCCGTTGCCGCGACCGACCTCGGCCGCGATGCCGCCGCGCCAGCGCGGCGCCTCGGCCAGCGAGGTGCCGGGCGCGGCCGCAAGCGCAGCCGCCGCGCACGCGAGCGCCGCGGCGCCCGCCTTCAGATCGGAAGCCATCCTCATGCGGCGGAAGATACGTGTCCGCCCGCGGTGCGCGCAAATCGCCGCGCGCGCCGCGGCCCTCTGGCAAACTGCGCGGCGCATGAGAGCCGTCGGCCGCATCGTCTTCGCTGCGCTGTGCGCGTGCGCGGCGCCGGCGCATGCCGGCGCGTTTTCGTTCGCGCTGATCGGCGACTCGCCGTACGGCCCGGCCGAGAGCGCGCTCGTCGAGCGGATGATCGACGAGATCAACGCCGACGCGTCGATCCGCTTCGTGCTGCACGCAGGCGACGTCAAGGGCGGGCGCGAGCGCTGCGACGACGAGCTGCTGCGCGCGCGCCACGCGCAGCTGCAGCGCCTGCGCGCGGCGGTCGTGTTCACGCCCGGCGACAACGACTGGACCGACTGCCACCGGCCCGCGGCGGGGGGCTTCAACCCGCTCGAAAGGCTCGCCGCGCTGCGCGCGATCTTCTTTCCCGATCCGCGCCGAACGTCGGGCGGCACGCCGCTGCCCGTCGAATCGCAGAGCGCGCAGCCGGGCTTCGCATCGTTCGTCGAGAACGTCCGCTTCGTGCACGAGGGCGTCGTGTTCGCCACCCTGCATGTGGTCGGCAGCAACAACGGGCTCGAGCCCTGGCGCGGCATCGACGCGGGCGACGGCGCGCGCAGTCCGCGCGCGGAACGGCTGGCGGAGTTCGAGCGCAGGCAGGCGGCCAATCTCGCCTGGCTCGATGCCGCTTTCGCGCACGCGCGGTCGGCCGATGCGCCGGCCGTCGTGCTGCTGATGCAGGCCAATCCGCGCTTCGACCTGGCGGCGGGCGATCCGAGGCGGGCCGGCTTCGACGCGCTGCTCGCGCGCCTGGCGCAGCGCGCGGCGCAGTTCGACCGGCCCGTGCTGCTCGCGCACGGCGACTTCCATGACTTCGTCGTCGACCGGCCGCTCGACGGCGAGGGCGCCGCCCTGCGCGCGCCCAAACTCGTCCGCGTGCAAAGCTTCGGCAGCCCGCGGATCGGCTGGGTCAA
>JBFMFC010000137.1:0-2388 GCA_040752195.1 Pseudomonadota bacterium
GCACCATCGTACCGGTGGTGGACATGCGCGTGAAATTCAACCTCGGCGAGCCGCGCTACGACCAGTTCACGGTGGTGATCATCCTCAACGTCTCGGGCCGGGTGGTGGGGATGGTGGTGGATTCGGTTTCGGACGTCGTGCGGCTCGCGGCCGAACAGGTGCGCGCGGTGCCGGAGTTTTCCTCTAGCCTCGACACCCGCTATATCGCCGGGTTGGCTGCGGTCGAGGACCGCATGCTGATCCTGGTGGACATCGAGAAGTTGATGGCGAGCGCCGACATGGCGCTCGTGGACTGTACGACAAACTGAACCGGCACGAAGGGTCGCCGACGTGCTGAATGCCAATGCCTGAACGAAAGAGAGGGTGAGCACATGCTGCAATCGAAGATGAGCAGGCGGCAGGGTATCGCCGCGATTCTGGCCTTGGGCCTTGGGCTGGCCGCGCACAGCGCACGCGCCGAGGAAGGCGTGAGCGCCGGCGAGATCCGCGTCGGCATGAGCAACGCGCTCGCCGGGCCGGCCGCCGGACTCGGCACCCAGCTGAAGGCGGGCGCGGAGGCGTACATCGCCAAGGTCAACGCGGCCGGCGGCGTGCACGGGCGCAAAATCGTGCTCGTCAGCAAGGACGACGGGTACGAGCCGGCGCGCTGCGCGGCCAACACCGAGGCGCTGATCGGCGCCGACAAGGTGTTCACGCTGTTCGGCTACGTCGGCACACCGACGTCGAGCGCGGCGGTGCCGATCGCGTCGAAGGCGCAGGTGCCCTATCTGTTCCCGTTTACCGGGGCCGAGTTCCTGCGCAACCCGGTCAACAAGTGGGTCTTCAACGTGCGGGCGTCGTACTTCGACGAGACCGAGGAAATGGTCGAGCGCCTGACCAAGGACCTGGGCGTCAAGAAGATCGCGATGTTCATGCAGGACGACGCTTTCGGCGAGGCCGTCAAGGGCGGCATCGCGCGCGCGCTGTTCAAGCGCAACTTGAAGATCCACGCCGAGACGCGCTTCAAGCGCAACACGATGGAGGTCGAAGACGGCGTGGCGGCGATGAAGAGCGCCGCGCCGGAGGCGATCGTCTTCGTCGGCACCTACAAGCAACTGGCGGCCATCGTCAAGAAGGCGAAGGCTGCGGGCGTGAACGCGCGCTTCCTGACGGTGTCCTTCATCGGCACCGAGAACTTCATCGCCGAAGCGGGCGCCGACGGCGACGGCGTTTACATCACGCAGGTCATGCCGTCGCCGCACGACGCCAGCGTGCCAATTGTCAGGGACTACCTGGCCGACATGAAGGGCGCGAACATCGGCTACACCTCGCTCGAAGGGTACGTCAACGCGGCGGTGCTGGTCGAGGCGCTGAAGAAAGCCGGCCCTAATCCAACGCGCCCCGGGCTGATTGCGGCGCTCGAAGGGCTGAACGTCGACTTGGGCGGCATGAAGGTCGCGTTTTCCGCGACCAATCACCAGGGATCGAAGGCCGTCTATCTGACGCAAGTGAAGGGCGGCAAGGCGGTGCCGCAGTCGAAGATGCAGTAGCGGCTGCCGTCGCCGCCGCGATCCACCGGAGGTAAAGGCCATGCGCCTCGATACGTTGCTGAAGAGTCTGATGTTGCCGACGCTGGCGGTGCTGCTGGCGGCAGCAATCGTTTCGTCCGCGGTCACCGTGCGCTTGCTGTCGAACCGAATGGAAGGCCGTGAGGCCAACAGCGCGCGCGCGACCGCCGCCTTGGTCGCCGGCACGAGCGCGCCGTACGTGACCAACTTCGACCTCACCGCGCTGGGGAATCTGGTCAAGCAGCTCGCGCGGGATCCGGAAGTGGCGTACGCCGAGATCTTCGACGCAAGCGACAAGTCGCTGACCGCCGACGTGTCGAAGGCGCCGGCATCGTTCGAAGGCCTGCTGGTGATCGAAGACAAGGTCCTCGATGCGGCCGGCAAGACCATCGGTACGGTGAAGCTCGCTTACCACACCCAAGGGGTGGTGGCGTTGCGCAATACCGCGGCGCTGATCGTCGGCGCATCGATGGCGGTGGTGGCGCTGCTGGTCGGCGCCGTGCTCGCGTGGGCCGCCCGGCGCGTCGTGCGCCAGATCGGCGGCGAGCCGGCCTACGCGGCCGAGGTGGTCTCGCGGGTAGCGGCGGGCGACCTGACGGTGCGCATCGAGACGAGGGCGGGCGACGACAGGAGCCTGCTTGCGGCGATGAGGCGCATGGTCGAGAACCTGGGGGGCACGGTGCGCCGGATCAAGGATTCGGCCGAGGCGGTGGGCAGCGGCGCGCAGCAAATCGCCGCGGGCAATGCGGACCTGTCGAGCCGGACCGAGGAGCAGGCGAGTTCTTTGCAGGAGACGGCGAGCTCGATGGAGGAGCTGACCCAGACGGTAAAGCAAAGTGCC
>JBFMFC010000138.1:0-2330 GCA_040752195.1 Pseudomonadota bacterium
TGAAAGCCGCCGCGCTCGCGCTCGGCTACGTGACCGAAGAGCAGTTCGACGCGTGGATCGACCCGGTGGCGATGACCCGTCCGGGCGTATGACCGCGGGCGAACTGCTGGCCGCGAGCGGACTGCCGCCCGCCGAGGCGCGCGCCCTGCTCGCGGCGGCGAACGGCGCGACTCGCGAAGCGCTGATCGCCTTCCCCGAACGGGTCGTCGCGCCGCAGGCCGCGGCGCGCTTCGCAGCGCTCGCCGCGCGGCGCCGCGCCGGCGAGCCGATGGCCTATCTGCTCGGCGCGCAGGAGTTCTACGGCAGGCCGTTTCGCGTCACGCCGTCCGTCCTGATTCCGCGGCCGGAGACCGAACTGCTCGTCGATCTCGCGCTCGACGCGCTGCGCACCGTCGAACGGCCGCGCGTGCTCGAGCTCGGCACCGGCTCGGGCTGCATCGCGATCACGCTCGCGCTCGAACGGCCCGACGCGCGCGTCGCCGCCGCCGATCGGTCGGTCGCAGCGCTCGCGGTCGCGCGCGACAACACGCGGCGGCTGGCGGCGCGCGTCGAGTTCGTCGCCAGCGACTGGTACGCGGCGATCGGAGGCGCGTTCGATGCGATCGTCGCCAATCCGCCGTACGTCGCGGCGGGCGACCCGCACCTCGCCGATCTGCGCTTCGAGCCGACCCATGCGCTGACCGACCGCGGCGACGGGCTCGGCTGTCTGCGCACGATCGTCGCCGGCGCTGCCGCGCACCTTGCGCCCGGCGGCTGGCTGCTCGTCGAGCACGGTTACGACCAGGGCGCCGCCGTTCGAGCGTTGTTCGAGCGAGCGGGATTCAGTGCCGTGCGAACCGTCCGCGACACCGCAGGTCACGAGCGCGCCTGCCTCGGTCGGATCGACCGCGCGTGAACGAGGCGAGCCTCGCCCCTCTCGCTGGGCGAGAGGGGGCGGGGGGAGAGTGCCGTGGCTCCTTGCGAAAGCGATGCGGCTCCAGCGCGTCGCATCGCTCGTGCGCGCACGGGAGGGGTCTTTCGACCCCTCCCGCTCTCTTCGCAACGCCTGCGCGCGGAGGCTAAACGGTGTTCCTGGCGATCTCGCGGTGCGCGACCGCGAAACGCATTGTGACCGCGGAGGCTCGGCTCCGACGCCCGGATATCCCCTGCCCGCGTCGGCCTTACGGCACGATCGTCGGACTCAGGTTTGCGCGGCGGCGGCCGATGCATCCGCTCCGTTTGACGCCCGCCGGAGCGATTCCTACACTGCACGACGCCTCACCCTTGGAAGCGAGTCGTCATGGACGCGAAGGAATTCATTCGGAAAACGGTGACCGAGAACCCGGTCGTTCTCTTCATGAAGGGAACCGCGCAGTTCCCGCAATGCGGCTTCTCGGGCCGCGCGATCCAGATCCTGAAGTCGTGCGGCGTGAAGAACCTCGTCACCGTCAACGTGCTCGAGGACGACGAAGTACGCCAAGGCATCAAGGAATACGCCAACTGGCCGACGATCCCGCAGCTGTACGTCAAAGGCCAGTTCGTCGGCGGCTCGGACATCATGGCGGAGATGTACCAGAGCGGCGAACTTCAGGAGCTGCTCAAGCAGGCCGAGGTCGTCTGACCGGCCCCGGCAGGCGGACCCCTTGCGCCGGATCATCGTCGCGATCACCGGCGCCTCCGGCGCGGTCTACGGCGTGCGGCTGCTGCACGCGCTGCGCGCGGCCGCGGACGTGCAGACGCATCTTCTCGTCACGCCGGCCGCCGTCCTGAACCTCAAGCAGGAACTCGACCTGGCGCGCGGCGAGGTCGAGGCGCTCGCCGATGTCGTCCACAACGTGCGCGACATCGGCGCGACGATCGCCTCCGGCTCGTTCGTCACGCACGGCATGGTCGTGGCACCCTGCTCGATGAAAACGCTGGCGGCGATCGCGCTCGGCCTCGCGGACAACCTGGTCGCGCGCGCCGCCGATGTCTGCCTGAAAGAGCGCCGCCGGCTCGTGCTGCTGGTGCGCGAGGCGCCTTTGAACCTCGCGCACATCCGCAACATGGAGGCGGTCACGCTGATGGGCGGCGTGATCTTCCCGCCGCTGCCCGCCTTTTATCACCGGCCCAGGACGATCGACGAACTCGTCGACCACACGATCGCGCGCGTGCTCGACCTGCTCGACGTGCCGCACGGGCTCGCGCCGCGCTGGGAAGGCGAGATCGGCGCGCCGGCGGGCGCGACCGACTGAAGCGCTACGACGGCAGGAAGTCGACCGGCCAGGTCACCGTCATCAGGTCGACGTCCTTCGCGCCGAAGTCGAACTGCCTGATCCGCGCGAGCAGCTTGCGCTCCAGGTCGGGGGCCT
>JBFMFC010000139.1:0-2324 GCA_040752195.1 Pseudomonadota bacterium
CGATTGCAGCATCCGATCACCCCTTTCTTCCGTTAAGGCACGCACATCAGGCACGTCGGCGACCCCTCGTGCCGGGTCGTTCAGTTTGTCGCGCGGTCCATCAGCGCCATGTCGGTGCTCGACATCAGCCGCTCGATGTCGAGCAGGATCAGCATCCGCTCGGCCTCACCCTGCTGCACCGACGCCAGCCCCGTGATGTAACCGGCGTCCAGCAGCGCATCGAACTGCGGCGCCGCCCGGATCTGCTCCGGCGCCAGCTCCAACACGTCGCTCACGGCATCGACCACCGCGCCGACCACCCGCTGCGCAACGTTCAGCACGATCACCACCGTGAAGGCGTCGTACCGCACCTCGCCCAGCGCCAGCTTCACCCGCAAATCGACGATCGGCACGATCACCCCGCGCAGGTTGATCACGCCCAACACGTGCGCCGGCGCGTGCGCGATCCGCGTCACGCCGTCGTAGCCGCGGATCTCCTGCACCTTGAGGATGTCGATGCCGTACTCCTCGGCGCCGAGACGAAAGGTCAGGTACTCGCCCTGGGCGATCGGCGCGCTCGCCGCGTCGGCATGGTCGATCGCCGCAGTCGGCACGAAGTCGTTGGCGCCCATGGTCGGCTCGCTTCCGGTGTGGTCACATAGAGTCGCGGATCGCGGGGGGCGCCCAAGAACCGAATGGAACAAATCCGCCGCGACATCTCGTCCGGACAGGCCGTCGGGCGGTGCGATCGGCCTCAACACGGCCTCAACACGCGTGTCCGTCGGCACCTGCGGCAACCGCCAGAGCATCGCGCGGCGCGCCGCGCGCGCTCAGCGGTCGCGCGGCTGCAGACCGCGCGCGGGGCGGCGGTGAAGCCGACTGCGCCGTCGCGATCGCCGCGCGCGCCTTGCGTTCGACGAGCTTGAAGATCGCCACCGCCGCGGCGAGCCGGTCGGCCTGCTCGCGCAGGCTCTCCGCCGCCGCCGCGCTCTGCTCGACCAGCGCGGCATTCTGCTGCGTCATCTGATCGAGCTGGTTGACCGCCTGGTTCACCTGGCTGATGCCGCTTGCCTGCTCACGCGTGGCGTTGCTGATCTCGCCGATCAGGTCGGTCACACGCCTGACCTGCGCGACGATCTCTTCCATCGTCTGCCCGGTCTGCTCGACCAGCGTGCAGCCGGACTCGACCTTGATCACCGAGTCCGTGATCAGTGCCTTGATCTCGTGTGCGGCCTGTGCGCTGCGCTGCGCCAGGTTGCGCACTTCGCCGGCGACGACTGCGAAGCCTCGCCCTTGTTCGCCGGCGCGCGCGGCTTCCACCGCGGCGTTGAGCGCCAGAATGTTGGTCTGGAAGGCGATGCCGTCGATCACCGAGATGATCTCGGCGATCCTGCCCGACGACTCGCTGATCTGCTCCATGCGCTCGACGACCTGCTTCACCAGCGCCCCGCCCTTGGCGGCGACCGTGCTGGCGGCGACGGCGAATTCACTGGCCTGGCGCGCGGTGTCGGCGTTGTGCTGGACCGTCGCGGTGAGCTGTTCGATCGAAGCGGCCGTCTGCTGCAGGCTGCTCGCCTGCTGCTCGGTGCGCCCGGACAGGTCCTGGTTGCCGTGGGCGATTTCGCCGGTGGCGCTGCGGATCGTATTGGCTGCGGCGCCGATGTCGGCAAGCATCTCGCGCAGCCGGACGCGCATCTGAATGACCTGATCGAGCAGCCTGCCGAGCTCGTCCTGGCGCGCTTCGATCGCTGCGTCCTCGAGCAAGTCGCCCGTGGCCGTGCGCTCCGTGAGCGCGACCGCCGTGACGAGCGGGCGGCGGATGCCGCTCAGCAAACGCCATGCGATCGCCGCCGACAGCGCGGTACCCACGCAAGCGCCGACGACGAGCAGCCACAGGGCGCTGCGCGCCGCCGCATCGACGCGCTCGGATGCGGCCGCGGTGTGCCGGCTGATGTCCGCGCCGAGGGCCGCGAGCGCATCGAGCATCGCGCGCGCCGCCGGCGCCAGTTCAGTGTCGATGCGTGCCGCGCCTTCGTCCATCTGCAGATCGTCGTGGATCTTCTGGCGCAGGTCGACGAAACGCTGTCGCGCGGCCACGACCTCGGCGATCCGCTTGAGCAAGCCGGCGTCGTCCAGATCGCGCTCGAGCCGCTTCTGCAGCTCCGTCGAAGCGACCGCGGCGTCGGCCATGTCCTGCGCGAGCCGCGAACGCGCAGCGGCGAGCGCCGAATGCGGCGCGCCCGCGCCGGCCGCCGCTTCGAGCCGCGTCGCCGTCAACGCGCGCTCGAGGTTCATCTGGACCAGACCGCGCCAGCGCGACGCCTCGTCCAGCAGCGCAACGCGTC
>JBFMFC010000140.1:0-2297 GCA_040752195.1 Pseudomonadota bacterium
GTGATCCCGGTGACCGCGCACGGCCACGTCACCGCGTTCATCGAGTTCTACACCGACCATCGGGTCGAAGCGACCGCCGAGATGCTCGAGCTGGTCGAAGCGATCGGCGCCGAGCTGTCGCGCGTGGCCGAGCGCCATCGCGCCGAACGCGAGCTGGTCGCGCGCAGCCGCGAGGCGCACCGGCTCGCGATGGTCGCGTCGCGCACCGAGCACATCGTGATCGTCCTCGATACGGTCGGCCGCATCGAGTGGGTCAACGATGCCTTCGTGCGGCACAGCGGTTTCACGCTGGCGGAGGTGCGCGGCAAGGTCACGCACAAGCTGATGGAGGGGCCGGATACCGACCCGCAGGTGGTCGCGCAGGTCGCCGACGCGATCCTGCGCGGCGCGCCGTGCAAGGTCGACATCGTTCTGTACAACCGCAAGGGCGAGCGGCGCTTCCACGAGGTCGAAGGCCAGCCGATGTACGACGAGCGCGACCGCTATTTCCAGTACGCGCTGCTGTCGCTCGACCTGACCGAACGCAAGCGCGCCGAGGCCGCGTTGCGCGAGAGCGCCGAATACTTCCGCGCGCTGTTCGACGAATCGCCGGTGCCGACGATCATCCAGTCGGCGATCGACTACCGCCTGCTGCGCGCCAACAGCGCGTACACGCGCATGCTCGGCTACGGGCCGGACGAGATCGTCGGCACCGACGCGCTCGCCGGCCGCATCCATCCCGACGACGAAGCGGCGGCGCGCGAGCTGCGCGAGAGTTTCGGCAAAGACGCGGTGTCGGCACGGTTCGAGCGCCGGATGATCGCGCGCGACGGGCGCATCGTCTGGGTCAGCGGCCACTCGGTGCGCTTCCGCGACGCGCAGGGGGCGCCGCACCTGATGACGGTGCTCGAGGACATCACCGAGCAGAAGGAACGCGAGGCGGCGCTGCGCAGCGCGAAGGAGCAGGCCGAAAGCGCGAGCCGTGCCAAGAGCCAGTTCCTCGCGAACATGAGCCACGAGATCCGTACGCCGATGAACGGCGTGCTCGGGATGACCGAGCTGCTGCTCGGCACCCCGCTGTCGGACAAGCAGCGCCGCTTCGCCGATGCCGTGTACCGTTCCGGCGAGCAGCTCCTCGAGATCATCAACGACATCCTCGACTTCTCGAAGATCGAGGCCGGCAAGCTCGAGCTCGACGAGGTGGACCTCGACCCGCGCGCGCTGATCGAGGATGTGTTCGAGATGCTCGCGCCGCGCGCGCACGAGAAGCGTCTGGAGCTGGCCTGCCGGATCGCGCCGTCGGTGCCGTCGGCCGTGCGCGGCGATCCGGTGCGGCTGCGGCAGGTGCTGACCAATCTGGTCGGCAACGCCATCAAGTTCACCGAACGCGGCGAGGTCGTGCTGGAGGTCAACGCCGAGCCCGCCGATCCGCCCGACCCGGCCTGCGCCGGGGCCGGCGCGCCGCGGTATCGCCTGCAGTTCGTCGTACGCGATACCGGCATCGGCATCCGCCCGGACGCGCTCGCCAAGCTGTTCACGGTCTTCATGCAGGCCGATCAGACGATGGCGCGCCGCTATGGCGGAACGGGCCTGGGGCTGGCGATCACCAAGCAGCTCGTCGAGCTGATGGGCGGTCGCATCGCCGCCGAGAGCCGCGTCGGCGTGGGTTCGACCTTCCGTTTCGATGTCGTGCTGGCTGCCGGTAATGCGGCGACATTCGCCCCGGCTGCGGCGGCCGACGTGTTCGCCGGCAAGCGCGTGATCATCGTCGAGGACAACCCGACCAACCGCAGCATCCTCGAAAGCCAGCTGCGGCTGCTCGCGATCGACTGCGCGACCGCCGACAACGGCATGCAGGCGCTCGAGCTGCTGCGCGCCGCGGCGCGCGCCGGAACGCCGTTCGACGCCGCCGTGATCGACATGAAGATGCCGATCATGGACGGGCTGACGCTCGCGCGGGCGATGCGCGCCGATCCCCAGCTCGCGTCCGTGCGCCAGCTGATGCTGACTTCGCTGGGCGGCGACAACGAGGCGCGGGTGGCGCACCAGGCCGGCATCGAGGGCTACCTCGCCAAACCGGTGCGGCAGCAGGAACTGATCGAATCGCTCGCGCGCCTGCTGGGCGCCGCGCCGCGCCCGGTCGAGGTGCAGCGCGTGCCGGCGTTGCGAGGCCGGCGCGTGCTGCTGGTCGAAGACAACCCGGTCAACCAGGAAGTGGCGCGCGTGATGCTCGAGGATCTCGGCTGCAGCGTCAGGCTCGCCGGCAACGGTCAGCAGGCGCTCGACGCGCTTGCGCAGGAGGCGTTCGATCTGGTGCT
>JBFMFC010000141.1:0-2248 GCA_040752195.1 Pseudomonadota bacterium
GGGCGGGCGGGCGCGGCGCTGTGCGGCGCTTCGCGCTGCAGGTCGGCGGTCAGTTCGCGGATCGCGGCTTCGTCGAGCGTTTCGCGCGCCAGCAGTTCGCGCGCGCAGCGCTCCAGCACCGCGCGGTTGCGCGCCAGGATCGCGGTGGCGCGGTCGAACGCGCCCATCACGATCGAGCGGACCGCGTCGTCGATTCGCTGCTGCGTATCCTGGCTCGTGACGCAGCCGCCCTGCGGATACATCGGCACTTCGAGGAAGCGCGCGCGCTGCGGTTCGTACGCGACATAGCCGAGGTCCTCGACCATCCCGTAGCGCGTCACCATGTCGCGCGCGATGTCGGTGACCTTGGCCAGATCGTCCGCAGCGCCGGTCGACAGATGGCCGAAGACGAGTTTCTCAGCGGCGCGGCCGCCCAGCAGCACGGCGATCTTGTTCTCGAGTTCCTCGCGCGTCATCAGGAAGCGGTCCTCGGTCGGGCGCTGGATCGTGTAGCCGAGCGCGCCGATGCCGCGCGGGATGATCGAGACCTTGTGCACCGGATCGGACCCCGGCAGCGCGAGCGCCACCAGCGCGTGCCCCATCTCGTGGTAGGCGACGATCTCGCGTTCGCGCGGGTTGAGCACGCGGTTTTTCTTCTCCAGTCCCGCGACGATGCGTTCGATCGCTTGCGTGAAGTCCGCCAGCTCGATCGCGTTCGCGCCGCGGCGGGTCGCCGCGAGCGCCGCTTCGTTGACCAGGTTGGCCAGATCCGCGCCGGAGAACCCCGTCGTCAGCGCCGCGACCTGTTCGAGGTCGACGTCGGGGGCGAGCTTGACCTTGCGCGCATGCACCTTGAGGATCTGCACGCGGCCGTTCTTGTCGGGGCGATCGACCAGGACCTGGCGGTCGAAGCGGCCGGCCCGCAGCAGCGCGGGATCGAGGATCTCCGGTCGATTGGTCGCCGCGAGCAGCACCAGCCCGACCGAGCTGTCGAAGCCGTCCATTTCGACGAGCAACTGGTTCAGCGTCTGCTCGCGCTCGTCGTGCCCGCCGATCGGGCCGGCCGCGCCGCGCGCGCGGCCGAGCGCGTCGAGCTCGTCGATGAAAATGATCGCCGGCGCCTTCTGGCGCGCCTGCTCGAACAGGTCGCGCACGCGCGCGGCACCCACGCCGACGAACATCTCGACGAACTCGCTGCCCGAGATCGAGAAGAACGGCACGCCGGCTTCGCCCGCAACGGCCTTGGCCAGCAGCGTCTTGCCGGTGCCCGGCGGGCCGACGAGCAGCACCCCCTTGGGCATGCGCGCGCCGAGCCGCCCGTACTCTTTCGGGTTCTTCAGAAACTCGACGACTTCCTGCAGCTCGGCCTTCGCCTCGTCGACGCCGGCGACGTCGGCGAACGTCACGCCGGTGTTCTTCTCGACGTAGACCTTGGCGCGGCTCTTGCCGATCGACATGAAGCCGCCCAGGCCCTGCTTTTCCGTCACGCGCCGGAACACGAAGTACCACAGGCCGAAGAACACCGCCGCCGGAACGATCCAGGACAGCAGATCGCGCAGGAACGTGCTTTCGACGACGCGCGTGTACTTCACGTCGTACTTGCTCAGGCGTTCGGCCAGATCGGGCTCGACGCGGTTGGCGACGATCGTGGTTTTGCCGCCGGGGTCGGGCGACTTGAGTCGGCCGGTGATCGTCTTTTCGCCGACGATGACCTCGGCCACGCGGCCCTCGGCGAGCGCGCGCTCGAACTCGCTGTAAGGCACGGGTTCGATCTGCTGCGCCGCCTGCCACCAGTTCTGCAGCATCAGAAAGGTCAGCACGGCGAAGATCCAGTACCAGAGGTTCCAGCGGGTCTGCGGTTGCATCGCTACGCTCCTGGTTGCAGGGTCACCCGCACGTCGCGCTTCCTGCCCTCGCGGACGACGGTGACCGTGACCGTGTCGCCGACCTTGAAGTCGTCCAGCCGCGCGAGCAGGCGCGCCACGGAATCGACCTGCTTGCCTTCGACGGCGACGATGATGTCGCCCGGGACGATGCTGCCGTCGGGCGCGACGGTCGCACCCGCGAGCCCTGCCTTCTCGGCGGCCGAATTCGGCGCGACGCGCAGGATCACCACACCCGAAGTGCGCAGCAGCGCGGTCAGCCGGCTGTTCAGCGCCTCGTCGACTTCGATGCCCAGCGCCGGCCGCACGTAGCGCCCGGTGCGGATCAACTGCGGGACGACGCGGTTGACGGTGTCCACCGGCACCGCGAAACCGATGCCCGCGGA
>JBFMFC010000142.1:0-2137 GCA_040752195.1 Pseudomonadota bacterium
CAGTTCGTCGAACCAGCGCTCGTCGGTGTCGAGCTTGAAGGTCGGCCACATCGCGGCGCGCACAGAGGCGTCGCCCGGCCGGTTGCGGTCGAGGGACAACGTGACGGCGGGCCAGCCCGCGCCGGTGCTGGTAGGTGCCTTCTCGCCGGACATCGAGGGTGCTTTCGTCTCCGTTGCGCGGATTGTCCTCCGGCGGTTTGAACGCAGGCAACGCGAATATCGGACCCCCCGATTACCCGCGCCCGGACTGCCGGTTCGATCCGCGGCGCGCCGGCGCGCCGTAGGTGCCGAACTTCTCGAGCACGTGCGCCATTTCGTCGTCGCTCAGCCGCGGCGGCTCGCCCAGCGTGCGCGCCTGCAGGTAGATCCGAGCGAGATGCTCGACTTCGATCGCCAGCGCGAGCGCCGCGCCGAGCGTCGCGCCGCAGGCGATGACGCCGTGATGCGCAAGCAGGCAGGCGCGGCGATCGGCCAGCGCGGCCAGCGCGTTGTCCGACAACGCCTGCGTGCCGAAAGTCGCGTACGCGGCGCAGCGAATGTCCTTGCCGCCCGCCATCGCCACCATGTAGTGAAAGGCCGGCAGCCCCTGACCGTGGCACGCGAGCGCGGTCGCTGCGGGCGAATGCGTGTGGACGACCGCGCGAAACTCGGGGCGCTCGCGCAGGATGTCGACGTGGAAGCGCCATTCGCTGCTGGGCGCCCGCCGGCCGACCGCGCCGGCCGGCGCGTCGTCGTCGGTGGCTGCGGTCGACAGCGGCACGAACACGAGATCGGCCGGTTCGAGCGCGTCGTACGGCAGCCCGGTCGGAGTGATGAGCAGTCCTTCGCGTGCTCCGCGCAGGCAACGCACGGAGACGTTGCCGGCCTTGTTGACGTTGATGCCGACCGCGTTCATGCGGCGCGCCACCGCGATCAGCTCGGCGCGCAGGTCGGGGCCGTCCTCGGCGACGTCGGTCGGTTCAGTCATCGATTCGCGGCGGTTCGTGAACGATTGGAGCGTGCGCGGCCGTCAGCGACCCACGGACGACTCGGAGCGAACCTCCGGACGTTCATGCCGCTGCGCGCCGATCGGGAAACAGCGCCGCCAGATCGTGCGGCGCGGCGATGCCGCGCTCGGTGATGATCGCAGTCACGAGTCGCGCGGGGGTGACGTCGAACGCGGGATTGGCCACGGGAACCGACGCGTCCGCGATGCGCACGCGCGCCGCTTCGCCTGTATCGGTGCGTCCGGCGACGACGCGCAACTCGTCGCCGTCGCGCTCTTCGATCGGGATCTCGGCGAGGGCGTCGCGCACGGTCCAGTCGATCGTCGGCGAGGGCACGGCCGCGTAGAACGGCACGCCGTTGTCGCGCGCGGCCAGCGCCTTCAGGTACGTGCCGATCTTGTTGCACACGTCGCCCGCCGCGGTCACGCGGTCCGCGCCGACCAGCACCAGATCGACTCGACCGCGCTGCGCCAGGTGGCCCCCGGCGTTGTCGGCGACGAGCGTGTACGGCACTCCGTGCGCGGCCAGTTCCCACGCGGTCAGCAGCCCCTGGTTGCGCGGCCGCGTCTCGTCGACCCACACATGCAGCGGGACGCCGGCGTCGAACGCCTGGTAGACGGCAGATAGCGCGGTGCCGTAGTCGACGGTTGCGATCCACCCGGCGTTGCAGTGAGTCAGCACGTCGACCGTACGCCCGGTGCGGGCGTGCACGGCGGCCAGCAGCTTGGCGCCGTGCGCGCCGAGCGCGCGGTTGATCTCGACGTCCTCGTCGGCGATGCGCGCGGCTTCGCGCCACGCGACGCGCGCGCGTTCGCCGCGCGGCGTGCGAACGAGCAGGCCGTGCATGCGATCGAGCGCCCAGCGCAGGTTGACCGCGGTCGGACGCGCGGCGAGCAGTTCGGTTCGCGCGCGGGCGAGATTCGCGTCGTCCGGGTCTTCGTTCATCGCCAGCGCCAGGCCGAAAGCCCCCGCCACGCCGATCAGCGGCGCGCCGCGCAGCTTCATCGTGCGAATGGCGTCGACGACCGCCGTGCAGGATGCGAGCTCGATCGTCGCGAACGCATACGGCAGCTGCGTCTGATCGACGATGCCAACGGCGCGCGTCCCGATCGGCCAGATCGACCGGTAATGGATGCCTCCGATCTTCATGC
>JBFMFC010000143.1:0-2117 GCA_040752195.1 Pseudomonadota bacterium
TAGGGCGCGAGCGAGCGCCTGACGCGGGTCATCGCGATGGCCGCGCCGCGTTCACGCCGCCGCGGGCGTTCTCAGCTCGCGCCGCAGGATCTTGCCGATGTTGGTCTTGGGCAGCGGCTCGGTGCGGAACTCGACGAGCTTGGGCACCTTGTAGCCGGTCAGGTGCCGCTTGCAGTGCTCGAGCAACTCCTCCGCGGTCAGCGCCGGGTCCTTCTTCACGACGACGATCTTGACGACTTCGCCGGAGCGCTCGTCGGGCGCGCCGATCGCGGCGACCTCGAGCACGCCCGGGTGCAGCATCACGACATCCTCGACTTCGTTCGGGAAGACCTTGAAACCGGACACGATGATCATGTCCTTCTTGCGGTCGGTGATCTTGAACGAGCCGTTGGCGTCCATGAACCCCATGTCGCCGGTGCGGAACCAGCCGTCCGGCGTGAATACCTTGGCGGTTTCGTCGGGGCGGTTCCAGTAGCCCTTCATCACCTGCGGGCCGCGGATGCAGATCTCGCCGACTTCGCCCGGCGGCAGCGGCCTGCCTTCGTCGTCCAGGATGGCCGCCTCGGTCGACGGGATCGGCACGCCGATGTTGCCGGTCCACTCCTCGATGTTCAGCGGGTTGCAGATCGCGATCGGCGCGGTCTCGGTGAGCCCGTAGCCTTCGACCAGCGGCACACCCGTGGCGGCCTTCCAGCGCTGCGCGACCGCGCGCTGCACGGCCATGCCGCCGGCGGCGGCGACCTTCAACTGCCGCAGCTTGACCTCGGAGAAGCCCGGTGCATTGAGCAGCGCGTTGTACAGCGTGTTGACGCCGATGATCACGGTGATCGGCGTTTTCTTCAGCGTCGCGATGAACGCGGGGATGTCGCGCGGGTTGGTGATCAGGATCGTGTGCGCGCCGATCTTCATCAGCACGAGGTTCACGGTCAGCGCGAAGACGTGATACAGCGGCAGCGGAATGCAGGCGGTCTCCTTGCCGTCGAGCAGGTCGCGCGCGATCCACGCGTGCACCTGCTGCAGGTTGGCGACCATGTTGCCGTGCGTGAGCATCGCGCCCTTGGCCACGCCGGTCGTGCCGCCGGTGTACTGCAGGAACGCGAGGTCGTCGTGCGTCAACGCGACGTCGTCGAGCGTGTGCCCGCGGCCGGCTGCGAGCGCCGCCTTGAAATCGACCGCGCCCGGAATGTTCCACGCCGGCACCATCTTCTTCACGCGCTTGACGACAAAGTTGACGAGCAGCCGCTTGGGGGCAGGGAACAGATCGCCGATCTGCGTGGTGATCACGTGCCTGACCGGCGTCTTGCCGAGCACCTGCTGCAGCACGTGCGCGAAGTTCTCGAGCACGACGATCGCCGTCGCACCCGAGTCGCGCAACTGGTGCTCCAGCTCGCGCGGCGTGTACAGCGGATTCGTGTTGACGACCGTGAAGCCCGCGCGCAGCGCGCCGAACAGCGCCACCGGGTACTGCAGCACGTTCGGCATCATGATCGCGACGCGATCGCCTTTCGTGAGGCCGGCGACCTTCTGCAGGTAGGCGCCGAAGGCGCGGCTCGCCTCGTCCAACTCGCGATACGTGATCGAGTGGCCCATGTTGCCGTACGCGGGCAGCTCGGCGAAGCGCGCGCAGCTCTTCTCGAAGATGTCCTTCAGAGACGAATACGCCTTGACGTCGACGTCGGCGGGAATGCCCGGCGGGTACTGCTTCAGCCAGATGCGATCCATGGAGCGCTCCTTCCCGGGAAAGCCTTGTGCGCGGGCGGCCGCGACGGCGGCGCCCGCGTTGCTGTTGCGGGGAGTCTGCCCCGTCCGCGGCGGGTTCGCGTTTACCTGCGTCAACGCGCGCCACGGGCGGCGGCTGCCGCGGGGCTGCGTATTGGCGCAGCCCGGCGTCCGTGGAGCGCGATGCTCCGGCCCGCGCCAGCGACGTTCAGGTCATCGTTTGCGGCGCGGCGCTAATCCGGCCGATACGCGCGCGATCAGCCGCGCATGTGCGCTGCTACCGGGGTCGTGTGCACGAGGACTGCACACGGGATTGCCAGAAACGTGTCAGAAACCGGCCTCGCGGCGACCCGCGCCCGGCGCGCCGGTTCCGTAAGTGCTTGATGGGAAACTGGTGG
>JBFMFC010000144.1:0-2059 GCA_040752195.1 Pseudomonadota bacterium
GCCTCGAATCGCGGACAGCGGCTGGGTCATTGCCTCGCCTGCAACGCGGCGCGGCGGATCGCTGCCGCCCGGCGCAGCGCGACCGGCAGCAGGAAGCCTGCGGTACACAGCGCGAGCCCGTACGCGTTGGCGCCGAGCAGCATCGCGTACTTGCCGTCACCGATCGCCCAGCTTGCCGGCAGCGCGCCGGCCGCGAGCGCGACGCCGATCGTGATACCGATCCAGAAGCTCAGATGGAAGCTCCACGGCGAACGGTCGGCCCAGCGGTGCAGCAGAAACACCGGCGCCAACCCCATCACCATGGTGCCGCTGACGGTCGTCGCCTTCAGGATGTCGGTGCCGGCGACCATCGGCAGATTGCCGACGACAGCGATCGCGACCATCGCGACGATGCCGATGCGGATCGCGCGCGGCGCGTCGAGGGCGCGCCCGGCGAGCTGCGGCAGCTCGCGGCCGACGGCCTTCGCCACCGACGAGAAGGTTGAATCGAGCGTGGAGCCTGCGGCCGAGATCATCACGACGCTCATCAGGAACAACGCGCCGAGCCCGAGTGCGCCGGCAACCGCTGCCGGCACGTTGTCGCCCGGTGCGATGCCTTCGAGCCGCGCATGCACGCCGACCAGGCTGAAGCCCACGATGCAGACGAAGCCGAGCACGCCGGCGATCACGAACGCCCGCAGCATCGACCGCTCGTTCGTGATGAAGCCGCGGTCGGTCAGCACGGGGTCGTGGAACGGGTAGCTCAGCACCTGCAGCGCGGCGACCAGGATCAGATCGACGCCGCCGGCGAGCGTGAACTCGCCGGTCGCAAGCAGCGCGCCGGTGCCGTGGCGCGGCAGTACGACGAGCAGCGCGAACGCGGCAAACACGACGAACAGCACGGCTTGGATCACGTCGGTGAAGATCGAGCTGCGCAGCCCGCCCTTCAGGCTGTAAACGAGCGTCGCCGCGGTGAACAGCAACGCCGCGCCGATGAACGCCCCCGATCCCGCCGGACCGTAGTAGCCGCCGACGACGGCGGTGTTGCTCCAGACCTCGTTGTACAGCCGGATCAGGATCGCGGCGCTGAACGCGAGCGCCGCGATCCTGCCGTACGTCGACATCAGGAACTGCACCAGCCCCGTCGCCGCGTAGCGCGTACGCAGGCGGTAGATCACCAGGCCGGCCAGCGGGATCGACAGCCAGTAGGTCGCGTAGGCGAGTCCGCCGACCACGCCGTGGATCGCACCGAGGTTGGCCGCGTTGGTGATCGACTTGGCAAAGATCCACGAGATGAAGATGCTCAGCATCAACGCCCACTCGCTCGCTGCGCGGCCATGCTCATCCGTGCCGGCGAAGAACGCCGACAGCGTGCGCGCCCGCGGCGACACGGCGTACATCGTCACGCCGTACAGGATCAGGAAGCCCCAGAACGCGAATCCGAAAAGAAGCTCGGTGTGCATCGCGCCGCCTCCGCGTCACGCCAGCGCTCCGCCGCAGCTCGACCCCTGTCCGGCGGTGCAGCCGTAGCAGTGATCGGCGACGACGATCGGGTTGTCGGTGAGGTCCAGTTCGAGCCAGTCCTCGAGGTGCAGCCGGCCGTGCCCTTGGCCGCCCTCGCGCAACGGCAGCCCGAGCATCTGGTGGAAGTCGCAGTCGTACAGGAAACCCTGCCAGTCGACCGAGACGAGCGTGCGGCACATCACGTGCTCGAGGTTCTCGGCGCGGTGCGCCGCACGCAGCAGCGCCATGTAGTCGCGAAACTGACCTTTGCTGATCAGCGTGGAGCCGAAGCGCGCGATCGGCATGTTCGCCAGCGCGTAAAGCCGCGTGAACACGATGCCGAAGTGCTCGCCGAGCTGCCTGCGGTAGTCGGCTTCGAGTCTGGCCTGATCCGGCGGCAGCGACGGCCCCTGCGGGTTGTAGACCAGCGAAAGCGGCAGCCGCTCGTCGCGGCCGTAGCCGAGCGCATTGAGCTTGCGCAACGCGCGCACGCTCTTGTCGAAGACGCCTTTGCCGCGCTGCCGATCGACGTTGTCTTCCAGGTAGCAGGGCAGCGACGCGACGATCTCGACCTCGT
>JBFMFC010000145.1:0-2027 GCA_040752195.1 Pseudomonadota bacterium
GAAGCCGGCCCACGCGGCGCGCGCGAGCGCCCCGCCGACGCTCACGCGCCGCACGCCCAACGCGGCGATGTCCTGCAGCGTGAACTCGCTCGCCGAGCCGACCAGCAGATTGACGGGCTTGGGCGCCACGGCGGCGACGACCGCCGTGATCTGCTCGCGCGTGCGGATGCCGGGCGCGTAAAGGCAATCGGCGCCCGCGTTCACGTATGCCTTGAGCCGCGCGACCGTCTCGTCGAGATCGGGCCGACCGACGAGAAAACACTCTGCGCGCCCCACCAGCAACGTGTCGCCGCCGGCGCGGTCGATCGCGCCGCGCGCCGCCCGCAAACGCGCGACCGCCTCGTCGATCTCATACAGCGGCCGCGCTGCATCGCCGGTCGAGTCTTCGATCGAAAGCCCCGCCACCCCCGTTTCGACCGCGAGCCGCACGCTCTCCGCCACACCCGCCGGATCGCGCGCGAAGCCGCTTTCGAAGTCGGCGTTGATCGGCACGTCGGTCGCGGCGACGATCTCGCGCAGATGCGCGAGCACCGCCTCGCGCGAACTCGCCCCGTCCGCCCGGCCCTGCGACCACGCAAAGCCCGAACTCGTCGTCGCCAGCGCCTTGAAGCCGAGGCTCTGCAAGTACCGCGCACTGCCCACGTCCCACGGATTCGGAATCACGAAGCAGCCGGAGGCGTGGAGCCGATGGAAGGTGCGGCGTTTGTCGACGATGGTGGGGCGGGGGTCGGGCATGGGGTTCTCCGCTGAGCTGTCAATGTGCGATTCTGGATAGGCGTCCGGCACCGGCGCGAAACGGCCTGAAGTCTGGACATCGGCGGGTGCAACTCATAGTCTTGCGTGAGGCTAGCCCGAAACGACGCGAAGCATCGCGATGGTTGGCCGAAACACAAGCGGCCCCGCCCGACTAGCGAGAAGGCGCACGGGAAGCCAGCGAACCGGCGATCGTAAAGAACCAAACCGAAGAGAGCCCGGTGGTCATTGCGCGCGCATTCAAGTATCGCTGCGCCGCTTGTGGCGTGGGGCTTCGTGATCGAAGCAAGGAGCACTTTTGGCCTGAGTGGCTCATTTCCCGCACGGGAACGCACAAAACTAGTGTGCGCCTGACGCAAGCGAAACGCGTGAATCCTCGCGCGTTCACTGTGCCACTGTGTGCGGCCTGCAACCGCGACTTCGGGCGCGAACTTGAGGGACCCGTCGCGGGAATATTTCGGGACCTTGAAGCCGGCCTGGGACTGTCCGATTCCGAGGCAGAGCTTCTCATTCGCTGGCTTTGGAAGCTAGGTGGTCTCGCTTGGATGTATGGTCATCCGCAGGCCGTCTACGCAACCCGACCAACACTGCGCAACCGTGTGCTTCGTCCGATCGGCGACATTCGCTCGCAACTCACTTTGGCCGTTTCGATCATCGAAACGATAGACCCAAAATTCAATGATGCCCCGATGGGCCTCGACTCAGAGAATGAAGAGGACACCGTTTTCGTCGCCGGCGTGTTTTCTCGCACAGCTCTCATGGTGCTGCTGAGCGGATTTGAATCGGGGGTTCCGGAGCAGTTCTCTCTTTATCGGCTCGCGCCACTCGGCGCACTTGACAGGGACGCCAAGCTATTCCACCCGCGCTGCGGCTTCCAGACATGCGTTGAAGCCGTAGCCACGACGCGAGTTGCCGCGCTGTTTCTATCCCACGCACATGACCTCGAGTTGCGCCAGCGCGCAAGCTGAGATCCTGTCTGATCGTTGGTCATGCTCTTCGTGCCGAACGCCGACAGCAGCGTCGGATTCAACATGAATGGGCAACTCGACTGCCCGCACGCTCGCCGCCATAGAAGTCAACGGCCACGCGACCCGCTTCGTTCAGCGCGACCTGCTTCCTTCGCCTACTTCAAGAACTGCAACACCGCCGGCACCTGCCGCCTGAGCAGCACGTTGCGCGCGTTCCATTGCGCTTCGGGCGCCAGTTCTTCGAGGAAGCGCGTCTCGCCGGCGACGGCGAGCGCGATCGGTACGCCGTCGCGATACAGCACGCGG
>JBFMFC010000146.1:0-1871 GCA_040752195.1 Pseudomonadota bacterium
CGATCCGCGTCACGCCGTCGTAGCCGCGGATCTCCTGCACCTTGAGGATGTCGATGCCGTACTCCTCGGCGCCGAGACGAAAGGTCAGGTACTCGCCCTGGGCGATCGGCGCGCTCGCCGCGTCGGCTTGGTCGATCGCTGCAGTCGGCACGAAGTCGTTGGCGCCCATGGTCGGCTCGCTTCCGGTGTGGTCACACAGAGTCGCCGATCGCGGGCGGCGCCCAAGAACCGAATAGAACAAACCCGCCGCGGCATCTCGTCCGAACAGGCCGTCGGGCGGTGCGATCGGCCTCAACACGCGTGTCCGTCGGCACCTGCGGCAACCGCCACGGCATCGCGCGGCACGCCGCGCGCGCTCAGCGGCTGCGCGGCTGCAGACCGCGCGCGGGGCGGCGGTGAAGCCGACTGCGCCGTCGCGATCGCCGCGCGCGCCTCGCGTTCGACGAGCTTGAAGATCGCCACCGCCGCAGCGAGCCGGTCGGCCTGCTCGCGCAGGCTCTCCGCCGCCGCCGCGCTCTGCTCGACCAGCGCGGCATTCTGTTGCGTCATCTGATCGAGCTGGTTGACCGCCTGGTTCACCTGGCTGATGCCGCTTGCCTGCTCACGCGTGGCGTTGCTGATCTCGCCGATCAGGTCGGTCACGCGCCTGACCTGCGTGACGATCTCTCCCATCGTCTGCCCGGTCTGCTCGACCAGCGTGCAGCCGGACTCGACCTTGGTCACCGAGTCCGTGATCAGTGTCTTGATTTCGTGTGCGGCCTGTGCGCTGCGCTGCGCCAGGTTGCGCACTTCGCCGGCGACGACCGCGAAGCCTCGCCCTTGTTCGCCGGCGCGCGCAGCCTCCACCGCGGCGTTGAGCGCCAGGATGTTGGTCTGGAAGGCGATGCCGTCGATCACCGAGATGATCTCGGCGATCCTGCCCGACGACTCGCTGATCTGCTCCATGCGCTCGACCACCTGCTTCACCAGCGCCCCGCCCTTGGCGGCGACCGTGCTGGCGGCGACGGCAAGCTCGCTGGCCTGGCGCGCGGTGTCGGCGTTGTGCTGCACCGTCGCGGTGAGCTGTTCGATCGAAGCGGCCGTCTGCTGCAGGCTGCTCGCCTGCTGCTCGGTGCGTCCGGACAGGTCCTGGTTGCCGTGCGCGATCTCGCCGGTGGCGCTGCGGATCGTATCGGCTGCGGCGCCGATGTCGGCGAGCATCTCGCGCAGCCGGGCGCGCATCTGAATGACCTGATCGAGCAGCCTGCCGAGCTCGTCCTGGCGTGCTTCGATCGCTGCGTCCTCGCGCAAGTCGCCCGAGGCCGTGCGTTCCGTGAGCGCAACCGCCGTGGCGAGCGGGCGGCGGATGCCGCTCAGCAAACGCCATGCGATCGCCGCCGACAGCGCGGTACCCACGCAAGCGCCGACGGCGAGCAGCCACAGGGCGCTGCGCGCCGCCGCATCGACGCGCTCGGACGCGGCCGCGGTGTGCCGGCTGATGTCCGCGCCGAGGGCCCCGAGCGCATCGAGCATCGCGCGCGCCGCCGGCGCCAGTTCGGTGTCGATGCGTGCCGCGCCTTCATCCATCTGCAGATCGTCGTGGATCTTCTGGCGCAGGTCGACGAAACGCTGTCGCGCGGCCACGACCTCGGCGATCCGCTTGAGCAGCCCGGCGTCGTCCAGATCGCGCTCGAGCCGCCTCTGCAGCTCGGTCGAAGCGACCGCGGCGTCGGCCATGTCCTGCGCGAGCCGCGAACGCGCAGCCGCGAGCGCCGAATGCGGCGCGCCCGCGCCGGCCGCCGCTTCGAGCCGCGTCGCCGTCAACGCGCGCTCGAGGTTCATCTGGACCAGACCGCGCCAGCGCGACGCCTCGTCCAGCAGCGCAACGCGTC
>JBFMFC010000147.1:0-1865 GCA_040752195.1 Pseudomonadota bacterium
CACGACGGCGCCTGCGGGCGCCGTTGTCGTCTTGCGCGGCTGGCTCAGGGGGCGCCGCGGCGGCGCGCGCCGACCCGGTCCGGCGCTTGCGCCGGCGGCCCCGCTCCCCCTTTCGGAAGGCGGCCAGCGCCGCCGGAAGCGGCGAATAGCCCGGCCAAGGCGGCCTTTGTTCCGCATCGCGCGTCGCGCCGGCTCGCTATCGTGCTCCGCGTCGCGCCCTCCGGCGCACCATCGCGAAGGCCCAACGTGGCGACGATCCGAGACTGTCCGCCGGGCGAGGCGCCAGGGCGCGGCTGAGAGAACGATCATGCCGCGCCTGCGCCGCCTGCGCACCCGCATCCTGCTGTCGTTCACGGTCCTGATCGTGTCGATCCAGGGGATCGGGTTCGCGCTCGTGAACCGCGCCGGCGTCGGCAACGCGCGCGAACAGATCGAAGCGGAACTGATCGCGGCCGAGAAGATCTTCACGCGGCTGCTGGAACTGAAGCGCGAGCAACTGCTGCAGGCCGCCGGCCTGCTGGCAGCCGATCAAGCGCTGCGCGAGGCCGCCGCCGCGCGCGACGCCGCCGGCGCCGAGGCGGCGCTGCGCAGCCACGCGGCGCGCGCCGGCGCGGACGCGGCGTTGCTCGTCGGAGCCGATCAGCGCATCGTCGCCGACGCTGCCGATCCGCGCAGGCGCGGTCGCACGTTCGCGCCGGGCGGGCTGATCGACGCCGCGCGCGAGACGGGGCGTGCGACATCGGCGGTTCCGTTCGACGAGCGCGCATACCAGTTCGTCGCCGTTCCGCTCGCCGCGCCCAAACCCGGCGGCTGGGTCGTTCTCGGCTTCCAGTTCGACGACGCGCTGGCGGCCGAGCTGCGCCAGTTGACCGAGCTGCACGTCAGCTTCTTCGGCGTGCGCGAGGGCGGTCTTCCGGTCGATCTCGCTTCGACACTGGCCGGGGCGCGACGCGTCGAACTCGACGCGGCGCTGCGGGAAGGCGCGCTGCAGCCGCAGGCGCGCATGTCGCTCGGGCTCGGCGGCACCGAGTATGAAACGCGCGTGCTCGCCGTCGACGGCGGCGACGGCGCGCGCGTGTTCGCCGTGCTGCAGCGTTCGCTCGACGAAGTGCTCGCCGAGTTCGACCGGCTGCGCATGTTCCTGCTGCTGCTGGGTGCGGCCAGCGTCGCGGTGGCGGTCGCCGCAAGCTACGTGATCGCGCGCACCATCACGCAGCCGCTTTCGGAGCTGACGCGCAGCGCCGCGCGCATGCAGCAGGGCGACTACCACGCGCCGATCGCGATCGCGCGCGATGACGAGATCGGCGTGCTCGCCAAGAGCCTCAACCACATGCGCGAGGGCATCGCCAGCCGGGAGCGGCAAGTGCTTCGGCTCGCATACGAGGATGCGCTGACCGGGCTGCCGAACCGGGCGCGACTCGTCGAGCGGATCGAGCTCGCGCTGCGCCACGCGGCTCAACGCGGCCAGATCGCGGCGGTGATGCTGCTCGACCTGGACCGCTTCAAGGGCATCAACGACACGCTCGGCCACGCCGCCGGCGACGAGGTGCTCAGGCGCGTGGCCGAGCGGCTGCGCGGGGTGCTGCGCGACGGCGGCACCGTCGCCCGCCTGGGCGGCGACGAGTTCGCGATCGTGCTGACCGCTGCCGACGCCGACGAGGTGCGCGCGGTCGCGCGCGCGATCGCCAACGCGCTGCGCGCGCCGATCGAGTTCGAAGGACAGCCGATCGACGTCGCGGCGAGCATCGGCATCGCGCTGTATCCCGAAGACGGCATCGACGCCGGCACGCTGATGCGGCGCGCCGACATCGTGATGTACGTGGCCAAGCGCAGCACCGCGAGCTTCGCCTTCTACGACGCGCGCT
>JBFMFC010000148.1:0-1766 GCA_040752195.1 Pseudomonadota bacterium
CCGATGAAAAGCGCCACGATCACGGCCACCATCGCGAGTGTCTGCATGCCGGAGCTTGCGCGGTTGGCAGCCGTGGCGGTCAGCCACAAGGCGACGACCAGCAGCGCGATCTCGATCCAGAACCAGACCGAGCCGACCACCTTGTTCCACACCTGCAGTCCGTCGAGGTTGGACGCCAGACCGACGATCGCGCGGCCGATCAGGAACAGCAGCGCCGCAAAGGCGAGCACGGCGACCCAGCGCGCGGCGTTGCCCGCCGCGCGCGCTTCGTCGCCGCCGGCCGCCTGCGCCGCGAGCAGCGTGAACGCCATTCCGCCGAGCAGCGCCTCGATCAGGATCATCACCGGGACCTCGCCGGAATGCCAGAACGGACGCATCGATAGCGTCGCGAACATCAGCGCGCCGGTGAAGATCACGAACGCCGCGGTGAGCGCCGCGCAGGTTGCGACTGCGCCGGGCTTCGGTGCCTGCGGCTTGGCGACCCACGTCGCCGCCATCGCGAGCAGGCAGACGGCGTAGACACCGACGCCGAGCGCCTTCCAGAACAGCGGCGCCTTGACCTGGAAGTTCAGCGGAATCGCGTACAGCGAGCGCAACGGGTGTCCGAGTTCGAGGAACAGCGCGAGCACGCCGCCGATCGCGAGCGCCAGCGCGAGCCATGTGGCACGGCGCGCCAGCGGCTCGAAGTCCTTCACACCGAACACGATGCCGAGCGCCGCGGTCAGCGCCGCGCCGCACGAGCTCATCAGCAGGAAGTCGTACGTGACGATCGGCAGACCCCACATCAGACCGTCGCTGGTCGTGTTGTAGGCGGCGTGCCCCTGCGTCGCCAGTTGCCAGACGACGAAGCCGCCGGCCAGGACCAGGCCGACGATCCCGATCACGAAACCGGCGCTGCCCGCGCGCGGAAGGGTTGCAGCACTCATCGCATCCTCCTTACGCCTTGTTGGTTTCGCGCGAGCTCGGCACCGCCGCGCCCGCGCCGCCGGACAGGTAGTACACCTGCGGCTTGTTGCCCGTGTGATCCAGCAGCCGCACGCCGCGCTTGTCGGCGATCAGCTTGTTCACCTTCGATGCCGGGTTGTCCAGGTCGCCGAAGTAGCGCGCCTTCGGCGGGCACACGCGCACACAGGCGGGCGTGTGCTCCTTGGTCTTCGGATCGTCCTCGTCCAGATCGGCGACGCCCTTCGGCGCGGTACTGGTCTTGTGGTAGCAGAACGTGCATTTGCTGACCACCCCTTTGGGCTGGATGCCGACGCCGCGGCTGGGGTCGTCCTGCGGCGCGCGATACGGCGGATCCCAACTGCGGCCGTCCTTGCCCGGAAAGACGCTGCGGATGTCCGGCTGTACCAGCGGCTTCTCGTCGGTGTAGAAGCGAACGCCGTACGGGCAGGCGACCATGCAGGCCTTGCAGCCGATGCACTTGTTCCAGTCGATCAGCACGTAGCCGCCGTCCGGATCCTTGTAGGTGGCCTTGGTCGGGCATGCGGAGACGCACGACGGGTGCTCGCAGTGCATGCACGGACGCGGGAACCACTTCAGGTTGACGTTCGGATACTTGCCCTCGTGGTAGAAGAGCACGTCCTGCCAGTGCTCGCCCGGCAGGCGGCTGTTCTCCATCGCGCAGGCCGTCGTGCAGGCCTGGCAGCCGGTGCACTTGTCCAGGTCGATCACCATTCCCCATTTCGCCATGGCTGCCTCCTAAGCCTTTTCGACGGTGACTTTGGCGCTGTAGTAGTTCGCCATGCCGGTGATGCGATCGGACT
>JBFMFC010000149.1:0-1766 GCA_040752195.1 Pseudomonadota bacterium
CCGATGAAAAGCGCCACGATCACGGCCACCATCGCGAGTGTCTGCATGCCGGAGCTTGCGCGGTTGGCAGCCGTGGCGGTCAGCCACAAGGCGACGACCAGCAGCGCGATCTCGATCCAGAACCAGATCGAGCCGACCACCTTGTTCCACACCTGCAGTCCGTCGAGGTTGGACGCCAGACCGACGATCGCGCGGCCGATCAGGAACAGCAGCGCCGCAAAGGCGAGCACGGCGACCCAGCGCGCGGCGTTGCCGGCCGCGCGCGCTTCGTCGCCGCCGGCCGCCTGCGCCGCGAGCAGCGTGAACGCCATTCCGCCGAGCAGCGCTTCGACCAGGATCATCACCGGGACCTCGCCGGAATGCCAGAACGGACGCATCGACAGCGTCGCGAACATCAGCGCGCCGGTGAAGATCACGAACACGGCCGCGATCGCCGCGACCGTCGCGACCGCGCCGGGTTTCGGCGCTTGCGGCTTGGCGATCCACGTTGCCGCCATCGCGAGCAGGCAGACGGCATAGAGGCCGACGCCAAGCACTTTCCAGAACAGCGGCGCCTTGACCTGGAAGTTCAGCGGGATCGCGTACAGCGAGCGCAGCGGATGCCCGAGTTCCAGAAACAGCGCGAGCACGCCGCCGATCGCGAGTGCCAGCGCGATCCATGTGGCGCGCCGCGCCAGCGGCTCGAAGTCCTTCACGCCGAACACGATGCCGAGCGCCGCGGTCAGCGCCGCGCCGCACGAGCTCATCAGCAGGAAGTCATACGTGACGATCGGCAGGCCCCACATCAGACCGTCGCTGGTCGTGTTGTAGGCGGCATGACCCTGCGTCATCAGTTGCCAGACGACGAAGCCGCCGGCCAGGACCAGGCCGACGATTCCGACCACGAAACCGGCGCTGCCCGCGCGCGGAAGGGTTGCAGCACTCATCGCATCCTCCTTACGCCTTGTTGGTTTCGCGCGAGCTCGGCACTGCCGCGCCCGCGCCGCCGGACAGGTAGTACACCTGCGGCTTGTTGCCGGTGTGATCCAGCAGCCGCACGCCGCGCTTGTCCGCGATCAGCTTGTTGACCTTCGACGCCGGGTTGTCCAGATCGCCGAAGTAGCGCGCCTTCGGCGGGCACACGCGCACGCAGGCGGGCGTGTGCTCCTTGGTCTTCGGATCGTCCTCGTCCAGATCGGCGACGCCCTTCGGCGCGGTGCTCGTCTTGTGGTAGCAGAACGTGCATTTGCTGACCACGCCGTGCGGCTGGATCCCGACGCCGCGGCTCGGGTCGTCGTGCAGGCCCTTGTACGGCGGATCCCAGGTGCGGCCGTCCTTGCCCGGAAACACGCGGCGGATGTCCGGCTGCACCAGCGGCTTCTCGTCGGTGTAGAAGCGCACGCCGTACGGACAGGCGACCATGCACGCTTTGCAGCCGATGCACTTGTTCCAGTCGATCAGCACGTAGCCGCCGTCCGGATCCTTGTAGGTGGCCTTGGTCGGGCACGCGGAGACGCACGACGGGTGCTCGCAGTGCATGCACGGACGCGGGAACCACTTCATGTTGACGTTCGGATACCTGCCCTCGTGGTAGAAGAGCACGTCCTGCCAGTTCTCGCCCGGCAGGCGGTTGTTTTCCATCGCGCAGGCCGTCGTGCACGCCTGGCAGCCGGTGCACTTGTCCAGGTCGATCACCATTCCCCATTTCGCCATGGCTGCCTCCTAAGCCTTTTCGACGGTGACTTTGGCGCTGTAGTAGTTCGCCATGCCGGTGATGCGATCGGACT
>JBFMFC010000150.1:0-1748 GCA_040752195.1 Pseudomonadota bacterium
CCGGGCCGGCCATCTTGCGCTCAAGTGCTCGCGAATGGCGAGCGGCGACGAGTCGGAGCCGCGAGCGGGCATTCGACTGCGTTCCACGGCGCGGCTTGCAGGCCGCGCCGGCTGCGGCGGGCCGAAGCGCCGCCGAGCGCTTCGGCGGGTCCGCCTCCGCCCCTCTCGCGCAACCTGGCTCGCCCCGGCCTCCGCGCAACTCCCGCGTCCCCCGTGAAACATCCGGGCTAGGTGAGCTTTCGCGCCCATCTCGACGACACGCTGCGCGCGCGCGGCTACACGCTCGATGCCGCGCAGCAGGCCGCCGCGGCGCGACTCGATCGGCTCGACGCCGACTGGCGCGCGTACAAGTCGCAGCGGTCGAACGCGGTCGCCAGGCTGCTGCGCCGGCCGCCGATTCCGCGCGGCGTCTACCTGTGGGGCGGCGTGGGTCGCGGCAAGAGCTTCCTGATGGACGCGTTCTTCGCCGCGGTGCCGCTGATCCGCAAGACGCGCGTGCATTTCCACGAGTTCATGCGCGGCGTGCACCGCGAACTCGACGAGCTGAAGGGCACCGTCGATCCGCTCGACGAGGTCGCGCGCCGCATCGCACGGCGGCACCGGCTGATCTGCTTCGACGAGTTCCACGTCTCCGACATCGCCGACGCGATGATCCTGCATCGGCTGCTCACCCGGCTGTTCGATCTGGGCGTCGGCTTCGTGATGACCTCCAACTACGCGCCCGACGCGCTGTATCCGGACGGACTGCACCGCGACCGGCTGTTGCCCGCGATCGCGCTGCTGAAGGATCGGCTCGACGTCGTTCACCTCGAAGGCGGCGCCGACTACCGGCGGCGCGCGATGCAGCGGATCGACGCGTATTTGACGCCGCTCGGCGCCGAATCCGAGGCGCGGCTCGCCGAAGCCTTCACCCGGCTCGCCGAAACCGAGGACGACGAGCCGGTGCTGATGATCGAGTCGCGCGCGATCCGTGCGCGACGCCGCGCCGGCGGCGTGGTGTGGTTCGACTTCTCGGTGCTGTGCGGCGGGCCGCGCTCGCAGAACGACTACCTGGAGATCGCAGCGCAGTTCCACACGGTGTTGTTGTCCAACGTGCCGCGCATGTCGGCCGGACAGGCGTCGGAGGCGCGCCGTTTCACCTGGCTCGTCGACGTGCTGTACGACCACCGGACGAAGCTGATCGCTTCGGCGGAGGTGCCGCCCGAGGAGCTCTACACGGCCGGTGCGCTGGCCAACGAATTCCATCGCACGGTCTCGCGGCTCGTCGAGATGCAGTCGCGCGAGTACCTCGAAGCGCCGCGCCGTGCGGTGGCGGCGGGCGTGTAGGCTGTCGCCGATGATCCGAGCGCTCGCCCGATTCGTGGCGCTGCTCGCGCTGGCCGCGGCCTTTCCTGCGCACGGGGAGCTCGCTGCGGAGTTTCCAGCGGGCAGCATTCGCACGCGCGACGACGCGACGCGCGCGCTCGCCGCCGCGCGGGCCGAGTCGGCGGCCATCGAGAGCGCCTACGCGGCCGAGCAGCAGCGCTGCGCCGGCACGTTCTTCGTCAACCGCTGCCAGGATGAAGCGCGGCGCAGGCGCGAGCTGGCGCTGCGCGAAGTGCGCAAGGTCGAGTTGCAGGCTCGCGCCACCCAACGGCGCCTGGATGCGGAGGAACGGGCGCGGCGCCGCGAGCAGCAGCCCGCCGCCGACGCCGCTGAGCGGGCCAAGCGCGCAGCCGAAGGAAGGGCGGCGCTGGAGAACCGCGAGC
>JBFMFC010000151.1:0-1740 GCA_040752195.1 Pseudomonadota bacterium
ACATCATCATCCGCGGCGGCCGCAACCTGTACCCGGAGGAAATCGAAAACGCGGTCGGCGCGGTCGAAGGCGTGCGCAAAGGATGTGTCGCCGCGTTCGGCGCGCCCGATCCGCAGCGCGGCACCGAACGGCTGGTCGTGCTCGCCGAGGTCCGCGCCGCCGGTGCGCAGGAACGCGCGCGCCTGCACGCAGCCATCGCGCGCGCGGTCGCGGAAGCGATCGGCGAGCCGCCCGACGAAGTCGTGCTGGCGCCGCCGCACGCGGTGCTGAAGACCTCGAGCGGAAAGATCCGCCGTGCGGCGTGCCGCGCGCTGTACGAGCAGGGTCGTCTGAGCGCGCCGACGCGCGCGCTGCGCTGGCAGGTGCTGCGGCTGGCCGTAGGCGCCGTCGCGTTGCGGCTGCGGCGGGCCGGCGCGGCCCTCGGCGCGGCATGGTTCGGCCTGCGCGCGATCACCGCGTTCTGCCTGATCGAGCCACCGGTTTGGCTGCTCACGCTGTTCACGCGGACGCCGTCCGCCGCATGGACGATCGGGCGAGCCGGTGCGCGGCTGCTGTTTCGGCTGGCCGGCGTGCCGCTCGTGGTGCGCGGGCTCGAGCGTCTTCCGGCCGCACCGTGCGTGCTGGTCGCCAACCATGCGAGCTACGTCGACGGCATCGTGCTGGTCGCGGCGCTGCCGCGGCCGTACGCGTTCGTCGCCAAGCGCGAGTTGCAGCGGCAGTGGATCGCCGGCACCTATCTGCGGCGGCTCGGCGCAGAGTTCGTCGAACGGTTCGATGTGAAGCGCAGCGTGGAACATGCCAACCGCATGGCCGAAGCGGTCCGCCAGGGTCGGTCACTGCTCGTGTTCCCCGAAGGCACGTTCGTCGAGCGCGCGGGGCTTCTGCCGTTTCGCCTCGGCGCGTTCCTCGCGGCCGCGAGCGCGGCGGTACCGGTCGTGCCGGTGGCGCTCCGCGGCACGCGGCAACTGCTCCCCGACGAAAGCTGGTGGCCGCGCCGCGCCGCGTTGCACGTCGAGATCGGCGCGCCCGTCGAGTGCGACACGTCGACCGACGACCTGATCGCCCGCGCGGTGCGCCTGCGCGACCAGGCGCGCGCGGCCATCGAGGCCGCGACCGGCGAAGTCCGCGCGCCGTGACGACCGCGGCGCCGGCACGGCACGAGGGCGTGCGTCAGCGGCGCTGTGGGCGGCCTACGTGTCGCTGTGCGCGAGCTGGTGCTCGAGCAGCGTGGGTTCGCCCAATGAGCGGTCGATCTCCGCCTCGGCTTCGAGCCAGTCCTGCAGCTCGCCGCCCGGAGCAAAGCCGCGCCGCTGCGCCCGGTAGTAGGCTGCCTGCGCGATCATCGCCCGCCGCTCGTCGGGGCTGACCGTTGCGCGTCGACCCGGTGTTGCGGCGCGCGGATCGGGCGCGGCATGAGCCCGGCGCTTCGCCGCCGTTGGCTTGTTCGAATGCGTTCCGCTTTTCATGTCTCGTCTCCTGTGAACGCACTACCAGCGTAGCCGCCCTGCGGCCGCGACGATTGCGCGCCGTCAACGGGCGCGGCGACGCGCGGCGCGCTGCCGCCGCCGTGCCGCGTCGGGGGAGGGCCGAGCCGTCCGCGCGCGTGGTTCAGACCTTGCGGACGAGCAGCAGCGGGGTCGCGCAATGCGCGGCCACGCGCGTGGCGACCGAACCGAGCACCGCGGCCTTGAACGCGCCCTGCCCGCGCGATCCCATCACCAGCAGATCGAGGTTCTTGCG
>JBFMFC010000152.1:0-1684 GCA_040752195.1 Pseudomonadota bacterium
TGGCGTCCCCTAGGGGATTCGAACCCCTGTTATCGCCGTGAAAGGGCGGTGTCCTAGGCCTCTAGACGAAGGGGACTGACTGCGGGAAGTCAATCGGTGGTGGAGGTAAGCGGGATCGAACCGCTGACCTCTTGCATGCCATGCAAGCGCTCTCCCAGCTGAGCTATACCCCCACGCGCTTTTTGTGTGAAGCGGGCGCGCATTATAGCCGCGGCCGCACGACAGGCAAACGAGAATCGACCGGATTCGGCGACGCCCGGCGCGCCGGAGCACGCGGCCGCTTTCAGCCGACGCGTGCGAGCGCCTTGTTCAGCCGATCGAGCACCGCGTCGCGGCCGATCAGCTCGAGCACCGCATCGATCGACGGCGTCTGCGTGCGCCCGGTCACCGCGACGCGCAACGGAATCGCGATCTGCGGCATCTTGAGCGAGAACTCGGACGCGAGCTGCTTGAGCAGCGCGGAGATCGCTGCGCGTTCCCAGGCGATCGCGCCGGCGCGCTCGGCGAAAGCGCGCAGCGCGTCGACACTGCCGCCGGTCAGGTGTTGCGCGATCAGCTCGTCGCTCGGCGCGACCGGACCGTAGAACAGCAACGCTTCGTCGGCCAGCTCGTTCAGCGTCTTCGCGCGCTGCTTGAGCAGCGCCACCACCGCCTCGAGCGCCGGACCCGCGACGACTCCGCCGCGGCGCTCGATGCGCGGCGCGACGAGTCTGGCGAGCCGCGCATCGTCGGCCTCCTTGATGTATTCGCCGTTCAACCACAGCAGCTTGTCGAGGTTGTACTGCGCCGGCGCGCGGCTGACGTGGTCGAGATCGAACCACTGGACGAACTGCTCGCGGGTGAACTTCTCGTCGTTGCCGTGGCTCCAGCCGAGCCGCGCGAGATAGTTGAACAGCGCCTCGGGCAGGAAGCCGTCCGCCTCGTACTGCATCACGCTGACCGCGCCGTGCCGCTTCGACAGCTTCTGGCCGTCGGGACCGAGGATCATCGGCAAGTGGCCGAACTTCGGCAGCGGTGCGCCGAGCGCCCGGTAGATGTTGATCTGGCGCGGCGTGTTGTTGACGTGGTCGTCGCCCCGGAGCACATGCGTGATCCGCATGTCGATGTCGTCGACGACGACCGCGAAGTTGTAGGTCGGCACCCAGTCGGCGCCGCGCGCGATCACCAGATCGTCGAGCTCGCTGTTGGCGATCGAGATCGGCCCCTTGACGAGATCGTTCCACGCGACCTCGCCTTCGTCGGGATTGCGGAAACGGATCACCGGGTTGACGCCCGGCGGAGGCGTCTTGCCGCGCGCGTTTTCCGGACGCCAGCGGCCGTCGTAGCGCGGCTTCTCACCGCGCGCGATCTGCTGCAGGCGCATCTGCTCGAGTTCCTCGACCGTCGCGTAGCAGCGGTACGCCTTGCCCTCGGCGAGCATCCGTTCGATCACCTCGCGATAGCGGGCAAACCGCTGCGTCTGCCGGATCGGCCCTTCGTCGTAGTCGAGTTGCAGCCAGGCGAGGCTGTCGATGATCGCCTGCACGGCTTCCTCGGTCGAGCGTGCGAGGTCGGTGTCCTCGATGCGCAGAATGAACTGTCCGCCGTGATGGCGCGCGTAGGCCCACGAGAACAGCGCGGTGCGCGCGGTGCCGAGATGCAGCATCCCGGTCGGGCTCGGTGCGATTCGGGTGCGGACGGTCAT
>JBFMFC010000153.1:0-1542 GCA_040752195.1 Pseudomonadota bacterium
GGTGCGGCCCGACGACGCCGGCGAAATCGTGCAGGCGTTCGAGCGGCTTTCATCCGAATCGCGCTACCTGCGCTTCATGCAGCACAAGCGCGAACTCGACCCGCAGGTGCTCGCGCGCGGCGTCGACTGGAGCGCGTCAATCAAGATGAGAGCAGCGCGTCAATCAGGATGAGAAGGAAGTCGAGGGCGGAACGGCTTTGGGCGTAGCCCGGGGCCGTTCCGCCCTCGCGCCGCCGAGCAGCGCCCTCGGGGCGCGGCCTCGTCGGTGGTCGCGGTTGGATCGGGTATGGAGTCGGTTCTCGAGTTATCGAGGACGCCGCCGTGCCCGGACGACACATCAACGATCACCAGACGAGGTTGTATATGAAGCTCAGGTTGTCCGAATCGCCGCCGCGGGCGGTAGCACGCGTCGGGTTCAGCGTGGCCACGGCGTATCGCATCGAGGCCGATCCACGGCTGCCTTCGCAGAAGAAGGCGCCGCGCGGCAGACGCCGGCCCGATCCGCTGGCCGAGGTCTTCGACGCCGAAGTCGTGCCGCTGCTGCAGGCCGCGGCCGGCGTGCGGCCGATCGCGATCCTCGAGGAACTGCTGCGGCGCCATCCCGAACTGTCGCGCCGCGTGCGCCGGACGCTGGAGCGGCGCATTCGCGCCTGGCGGGCCGTGCATGGGGCCGAGCGCGACGTGATCTTCCGCCAGGTGCACGAACCCGGCCGGCTGGGGCTGTCGGATTTCACCGAGATGGGCGAGTTCGCTGTCACGGTGGCCGGCGTGCCGCTCGAGCATCGGCTGTATCAGTTCCGGCTTGCCTACTCAGGCTTCGAGCACGCGCACGTGATCCTGGGCGGCGAGAGCTTCGTGGCGCTGGCCGAGGGGCTGCAGAACGCGCTGTGGGCGCTGGGCGGGGCGCCGCGCGAGCACCGCAGTGACAGTCTGTCGGCGGCCTTCCGCAACCTGCAGCGGGCCGCGCGCGACGACCTGACCACGCGCTACGAGGCGCTGTGCGCGCATTACCGGATGCAGCCCAGCCGCAACAATCGCGGCGAGGCACACGAGAACGGTGTCATCGAGTCTGCGCACGGCCACCTGAAGCGGGCGATCCGCGACGCGCTGCTGCTGCGCGCCAGCGCCGAGTTCGACGATCTGCTGGCGTACCGGCGCTTCATCGACGAGATTGTCAGCCGGCACAACGCCCGCCACGCCAGGCGCATCGAGGCCGAGCGCGCCGTGCTGCAGCCGCTGCCGCCGGCGCGCACCTGCGACTACGAGGAAACACGGGTGTACGTGACGTCGGCCGGCGGCTTCACGCTGCGCAAGGTGTTCTACACCGTGCCCTCGCGCCTGATCGGCCACCGGCTGCGGGTGCGGCTGTACGACGACCGGCTCGAGTTGTTCGTTGGCGGCAGCCCGCTGCTGACACTGGCCCGCGGCCGGCCCGGCCCCAACGGCAAGCACGGCCATGTCGTCGACTATCGGCACGTCATCCATGCGCTGCGGCGCAAGCCGATGGCGCTGGCCAACCTCGTGTACCGCGACCGGCTGTTT
>JBFMFC010000154.1:0-1503 GCA_040752195.1 Pseudomonadota bacterium
TGCCCTCGTCGTGCGCCAGCGCATGGCGCAGTGCGTGCAAGGCGTCGCCGCGTCCGCCACCGGCATAGAAGAATCGCGCGTCGGCCGTGATCTTGAACGGCGCCTCGCGCAGGCCGTAGTGGGCCAGGTAAAGATCGGCCGACATCGTGTTTTTCCCCCGCGGCGGCTGGCAGGCGCCGCAACGCACCCCGAAAGGGGCTTTCCAGCGGCTGATTCTCGGCGCGACCAGGTGCGGACGAAGGGTTGATTACCGTTGGCGGAAGGGACCAATTCCGCCCGCTTCAGGGGGCGGTCGGTCGCGGCAGCCGCTCATGCGCGGCGCCGTCCTCGTGAACCCGACGGAGTCTGCTCGCAGCGGCGCGCCGGTCGCCGGGGCCACGACGGCATGCTCGGCGTGCGGGCCGCTCGCGCGGCGTTTCGGTGCGGCGCGCCGGCGCCGGACCGACGCCGCGCCGGGACGAATGCGATCAGCGCTGCGGTTGTCCCCGCGGCGCCGCGATCTCGTCCCAGTCGACCCCGCGCCGTTGCGCCATCGCGCGGCCGACGGCTTCGAGCTCCTGCTCGGGCAGTGCGCGGCGCAGGGCGGGCGCGATCACGGTGTCCTCGATTTCGCAGTGGCTGCGGTAGCGGGTGACGAACAGCGCGACGACGGCCTCGTCGAATGCGCCGGCATCGCCGCCCTCGATCGCATTCAGCGCTTCGCGCAGGACCGACCACAGCCGACCGATCTCGCGGTGGTCGGTCTCGAGCAGTGCGACCGCATTGCGCACGCCGGCGGCTTCGCTCTCGGTCCTGCCCTCGAGCCGCGCGAGCAGGCGCGGGAACAGGTCGACTTCTTCGTCCTCGTGGTGGCGCGGAGCGGCCTCGTCGAAGTAGCGGCGGATCGACACGGCGGTGACCTTCGCTTGTTCGTCGACGCCGGAATCGCGCACGTGCTCGAGCAGCCGCTGCAGCAGCGCGCACATGCGCCGCACGCGATCGTGGCACGCGAGCCATAGTTCCAGCGGCTGGTCGAAGCCCGCCGCCGGCGTGCGAAAGTCGATCGAGGACATGCGTCTCCCTGTCATCGACGGGCCGCCGCGAACGAGGTGCGGTCTTCGGCCCGCGTAAACCGCGAAGCTATGAGGTCCGCCGTCGCGTCGTATTGACCCAGCGCAAACACCGGGCGGTCGAAATGTGCTCCATCCGGATGCCCCCTGCCGTCACCATCCGAGGGAGGGGCTGCGCGTCAGCGCCACACCGACGATGTAAGCATAAGTTCCAACGGCGGCGGCCAGGGCCGTCGCGCGGATCGCGCGGGTGCGGCCGCGTTTCAGCGCGATCGAGCCGAGCACGATGTAGGCAAGCAGCGCCGCGATCTTGGTGCCGAGCCAGGGCTGCGCCAGCGGCGAAATGCGCGCGATCACCGCCATCGCCACGCCGGCCGCGAGCAGGATCGTGTCGATGACGTGCGGAGCGACGCGGGCCAGCCGGGTCGCCAGCAGCGGCGAGTCGGCCAGCATC